>NVUX02000008.1 GCA_002402045.2 Paracoccaceae bacterium
GCCAGCATCGCGCACGGGGCGCACATCAACCTGAGAGCCGGGAAGGAACGCAACCGCGCCGCCCAGATCCACAGTGAAGCCGCCTTTGACGCGGCCAAACATAGCCCCTTCAACACGCTCTTCTTTTTCATAGGCTTTCTCAAGCCGGTCCCAAGCTTCCTCACGACGGGCTTTTTCACGGCTGATAGCCGCTTCGCCACGGGAGTTCTCAACGCGCTCAAGGAACACTTCAACAGTGTCGCCTACTTCGATTTCAGCAGCTTGGCCGGGCTCGGCAAATTCTTTTAGGTCAACACGGCCTTCCATTTTGTAGCCGATGTCGATGATTGCTTGGCCAGCTTCAATAGCAATTACCAAGCCTTTGACGACAGATCCCTCGTCAGGGGTTTCAAGTTCAAAGCTCTCGTTTAAAAGGGCTTCAAAGTCTTCCATGGATGCGGACATAGCCATAAATATAGTCTCCAGATATGTGTTGTGGGCCGAGCGGTTGGGTCCGCCGGTCTTTAGGTTTCGGGTCTGAGGCGGTGCAACGCGTAAAAAACGCCTCGGGGCTTACGCCTTTCCGAATCGTTCTTTAACAAGTGCCACAGCCTCGGCAACAGCCGCGTCTATAGACAATTCTGAGGTATCAAGCAAGAGCGCATCATCCGATGCCCGCATAGGGGCAACATCTCGAGAGGCATCACGGATGTCTCTCTGGCGCAGATCCATCGCCACCGTTTCCAGCAATGTGTCCGGATTTTTCGCCTTCAGCTCGGCATAGCGCCGCGCTGCGCGCACCTCGTCTGAGGCGGTCACATAAAGCTTCACCTCGGCCTCGGGGCAAATAACGGTGCCAATATCGCGGCCATCCAGCACTGCGCCGCCCTTGCGCTTGGCAAAAGCCTTCTGGAAAGCCAGCAACGCGGCCCGCACCGCTGGCAAAGCCGCCACCTTACTAGCAGCTTGCGCCACCCGCGCCGTGCGCAGCCCCTCACGCGTCAGATCTTCTTCCGACAGCGTCTTAGCTATTTCTTCTGCAATTTCGGCGTCGATAACCCCACGCCCTCGCATCATCGCCTTGGCCCCTACAGCGCGGTAAAGCAGGCCGGTATCAAGGTGGGCAAAGCCAAATTCATCGGCCACGGCGCGGGCAACGGTGCCTTTGCCTGCGGCGGCGGGGCCATCAATGGCGACGGTAAACTGCATACTGATTCCTACCTGATTTAATTTGTTCTAGCGATTCAACAACCGGTTGACTACCGGCGCAAACAAAATCACCACAAATATCCTCAAAATATGATGCGTAACCACAAAGCTAAGGTCCGCCCCCGCGATAATCGCCACCACCGTCATCTCGGCCTGCCCGCCGGGCAGAAAGGACAAAAATGCCTCAAGCTGCGGCGCGATGCCGCTTCGGCCAATTCCATATATAAATGCACCCGCAACCCCAGCCACGGCCGCTGAAAACACCAACCCAGCCGTTACGTCCACCCGCAACTCCCGCGCCGTAATCCCGACATATTTGACCCCCACAGCAATGCCGATGAAAAACTGCGCCGCCCAAATGATTTCAGCGGGTGGGCGGTGCGTAATAATGCCCGAAAGGCTCAACATCGCCGTCAAAATCAACGGCCCTAATATGGAGGCCCCAAACAGGCCGATCTTCTCCGCCCCCTTCCAGCCGACAACCCCAGCCACCACCATCAACACAATCTGCCAAGGGTCCATCAAGCGCGCAGGCACCCCGGGCGGTTGCGTGAGGTCCAACTGCCACACCAACGATAACACAATCGGCGCAATGGTCAGAATCACCAACACCCGCGTCGCATGAATAAGCCCCAGCGCCCGCACATCCCCGCCCGCTTCTTCGCCAAAGATCAGCATATCCTGCAAGCCCCCGGGCATGGCCGCAAAATAAGCCGTGGGGTGGTTGAAGCCAAAGCCATAGCGCAACAGAGGGTAGCCAATGCCCCCAATCGCCAGCACAAACAACGGAACAAACATCAGCGATGTACCAATTTCGGGCAGCCGAGTGATCACGTCAGGTGTAATAGTTGAACCAACGGCAACGCCGAGAAAGGTGCGGAAAAACATCCCCACCTGCCCCATGCCCTTGAGCTTTGCCCCAGAAAGCGCCGCCACAAGGCAAATAGCCATCGGCCCCAATAGCATCGGCATAGGCAAAGAAAGCCATACGAACACGCCCGCCCCGATGGCCGCAAGCAGCAGCGTTATCCCTTGGTTCTTGATGACCTTGCGGTTCATACCCAGCCCATCAGCCTATTCCACCGAGCGTAGCGAGGCCACGGCCCAAACGTGTGGCCGGTCTTTGCGCAGCAAAGGCAGGCCGCACGGAGGGCAGCAAGCTCGCCGCCTCGCACTTCCATCAGCCGCATTGCGACCGCGCTTATGGCACAATGCGCACAGCCCCCTTGGCCGCAGAGCTCGCAAACGCTGCATAGGCCCGCAGCGCCGTCGAAACCCGCCGTGTGCGTTTTTCGCTTGGCAACCATGGCATCGCCCCTTTAGCAGCCTTGCGCGCTTCTAGCACGTCATCTGCCACCGCAAGGCTAATCGTCCGGCCCGGTATATCAATCTCGATAATATCGCCCGTTTCCACCAGCCCGATCAGCCCGCCTTCAGCCGCTTCCGGCGATACGTGCCCGATTGAGAGCCCCGAAGTGCCGCCCGAAAACCGCCCATCCGTCAGCAGCGCACATTTTTTGCCCAAGCCTTTGGATTTCAGATAGCTGGTCGGATACAGCATTTCCTGCATCCCCGGCCCGCCCTGCGGCCCCTCATAGCGGATAACGACCACATCGCCCTCCACCACTTTACCCGTCAAAATCGCGCTCACAGCACTATCCTGAGACTCGTAAACCTTCGCAGGGCCGGTAAACACAAGGTTGTCATCATCCACGCCCGCTGTTTTCACAATACAGCCTTCCAGCGCAATATTCCCGCCCAGCACGGCCAAGCCGCCATCTTGCGAAAACGCATGCTCTTTGCTGCGGATAATCCCACCTACACGGTCACGGTCTAGCGCTTTATAGCGGTTATCGGTCGAAAACGCCTCAACCGTGCGCACGCCCCCCGGCGCAGCTTTATAAAACTGCTCAATCTCGGGCGTATTGCTCACCGCAATATCCCACTTGGCCAGCGCGTGGCCCAGCGTTTCACTATGCACAGTCGGCAGCTCGGCATGAATGAGCCCTGCCCTGTTCAGCTCGCCCAAAATGCCCATAATCCCGCCCGCGCGGTGGATATCTTCCATATGCACATTTTCAATCGAAGGCGCGACCTTGCAAAGCACCGGCACTTGGCGCGACAGTCGGTCGATATCTTCCATGGTGAAATCCACGTCGCCCTCATAGGCCATCGCCAGCAGGTGCAGCACGGTATTCGTGGAACCCCCCATCGAAATATCCAGCGTCATCGCATTTTCAAAGGCTTTAAAGCAGGCCACATCACGTGGCAGCAAGCCCGCCTCATTACCCTCGTAATGCCGCTTTGTTATGTCCACAATCCGGTGGCCGCATTCTTCAAACAACGCCTTGCGGTCGGCGTGCGTTGCCAGCATCGAGCCATTGCCCGGCAGCGCAAGGCCCAGCGCTTCGGCAAGGCAATTCATGGAGTTAGCGGTAAACATGCCAGAGCAGGAGCCGCAAGTCGGACACGCCGCCGCTTCCATATCATCCACTTGCTCATCAGTGTAGCTGTCATCGGCAGCCGAAATCATCGCATCAATCAGATCGATCTTTTTCTCCAGATCATTGATCGTGACCTTGCCAGCCTCCATCGGCCCGCCCGATACAAATATCGCCGGAATGTTCAGCCGCATCGCCGCCATCATCATCCCCGGAGTGATTTTGTCGCAATTCGAAATGCAAACGATGGCGTCCGCACAATGCGCATTCACCATGTATTCCACCGAGTCAGCAATAACCTCGCGCGAGGGCAGGCTATAAAGCATGCCGTCATGGCCCATCGCGATGCCATCATCCACCGCGATGGTGTTAAACTCCTTAGCCACCCCGCCAGCCTTTTCAATCTCGCGCGCCACTAATTGCCCCATGTCTTTCAGGTGCACATGGCCCGGCACAAACTGGGTAAACGAGTTTACCACGGCAATAATTGGCTTGCCAAAATCGCCGTCTTTCATGCCGGTTGCCCGCCAAAGGCCGCGAGCGCCCGCCATATTGCGGCCATGGGTGGAAGTACGAGAGCGGTAATGTGGCATGAGGATGTCCCTTTAGCTAATCCGATTTTTACCGGATTAGCACAATCGGCAGGGGGAGCGCCAGAGGGTTCAGGCCGCGGTTATCCGGCATTGAAAGCAATTGTTTCGCGCCGAGCGCACATCCACAAAGGCCACGCCCCCGCGCGAAAAAATCTCGGCAGCCACCTGCTCAATATCAGCCGCAAGCGTAATCTGCCCAGTGCCATAAACAATCCGGTGGTCTTCGCTATAACCCTTTAGCAGATAGTCGGGGCTAGATTGCAAAGCAGGTGGCACACCCTTGCCCTCCCACGGCGCACACGCATCCGCGCATAAAAAGATCGGGCCGGTTTCAGCATAAGGCTGTTTTTCTGGAAAGGGCCGCGCGGCGCATATCAGCATACCGGCCCCCTTGGGCACATTATCAAGGCAGCTACGGCAGGGGGTTCCAGCACCGCCAGAAATGGCCCGCTCAGCGGGCTGGCCATAATCATCACCGCCACCTTGGCGAATATGCGCAACCCACGCGCTGTTATAAGGGTGAAATTCGAGTGTCATAAGATGCTCCGTTTGTGATCCTCCCTAATCGCGGTTTTTGCTTTGGCACACGACCCGAAACCTGCGCATTGCGGGAAGCCTCACCAAATAACCTAGCGAATTCATGCCCCCAAAAAGCGATAGTTGTGGAACGCCAACCACAATGAACTCGCATCCATAGCTTTCTGCATCTAGCGGTGCGGTTATGTCAAACCAATATGATACAAATACCAAGCACCCATGATAACCACATCAAATGACCGCTGTGCGGACAAAGCTGAAGCTCAGTAAACGATGAGCAGCGCTTTTGAGCGTGGACATTGACTACAATTTAGATGCAACCTACTATTCCATCGATATTGAAAGATTTACCACTATGAAAATCGTCGTCATATTTCAGCAAAGGCGCTTGGGTCGGTAACCGAACCCATACCAATATTTTATGCGCCCTCGAAATTCTCGGGGGCTTTTTTTATGCCTAATGTCAACCGGAACCCAAAATGCTCTCTGCTGCCACCTCCCCTCCAAGGCTTATCACCCTGATCTTCCTCACAGGTCTCTCTACGTTGTCGCTCAACATGTTTCTGCCGTCGCTGGTCAATATAGCCGAGAATTTTGAGACCGACTACGCGATCGTCAGCTTATCAATTGCGGGATACCTAGCCGTAACAGCAATCCTGCAAATCATGATAGGCTCGTTGTCTGACAGATTTGGGCGCAGGCCAGTGCTATTGGCCGCACTTTTCATTTTCTCTATTGCGTCACTGGGGTGTCTTCTGGCCGAAAATATTTGGGTGTTTCTGTTTTTCCGATTTATGCAAGGTGCCATAATCGCAGGGTCTGCGCTTTCACCCGCGGTTGTGAGAGACATGATGCCCGCGAAACAGGCGGCCAGTATTCTTGGATATATAGCGATGGCAATGGCTATCGCCCCAATGCTGGGGCCGATGGTGGACGAACTCTTTGGTTGGAGGTCCAGCTTTCTAGCCTATGTCGTAATCGGGTTAACCGTTTTCACGTTGGCATGGCTAGATTTGGGCGAGACTAACAAAATGCCATCAAAATCATTTGGAAGACAGGTGAAGGCCTACCCGGCTTTGCTTAGGTCGTCACGCTTCTGGGGATACGCCCTTTGCACGGCCTTTTCGACCGGAGCCTTCTATGCGTTTTTGGCAGGTGCGCCGCTTGTAACCCGTATGCTGTTTAACATGTCGGCGGGAACGCTGGGCATTTATCTTGGCTCAATAACTGGCGGGTTCTTTCTTGGCAGTTTTATTGCAGCGCGCTTTTCAAAGAATTACTCACTAGCAACGATGATGCTAGCGGGACGCATCATCGCCTGCTCAGGGCTTTTACTGGGGCTAGCGTTGTTAGCACTCGGGATTGTCCACGAATTTACCTTGTTTGGTGCCACGATATTTGTTGGCATTGGAAATGGTGTCACAATGCCAAGTAGCAATGCTGGTGCAATGTCTGTGCGCGCTGATCTGGCAGGAAGCGCATCTGGTCCTGCGGGCGCGTTAACCGTTGGCGGCGGGGCAATTCTGACGGGAGTCTCTGGCGTAATTGTGACGGAAAATACGGCGGCGATGGGTCTACTATGGATGATGTTTGGAGCGTCATTTCTAGGATTGCTGTGCGCGGTATGGGTGCTATTCCTTGACCGTGAGTAATTTTGTATAGAGTAGCCTATTCTAAGAATTTGGTGTTTGACGTGTTGCAGAAAATAGTGATTCGAGGCTCGATGCAGACATGCCGAACTTTTCATATTAGCGCTGCAAGCGCCTCCAAAATCGTATGAATTTTGGCGGCGTCTGTCGTTTTTTGCACAACATCATTCGGGAGCACCTCGCCTTGATCTTCCTGCGGGCGTGCGCATGAACTATGCACCTCCACCACGCCCGTGCGGCGCACAATTTCACCAACATTTTCAGCGTTCACACCCGCGCCCGGCATAATAGCGATACGGCCAGCGGCGCGTTTTACCAGCTTGGCAATCAGGCTCAAACCCTCGGGCGCACTCGGCTGCCCGCCAGAGGTAAGAATGCGCTCAAAACCCAGCTCAATCGCCTGCTCCAGTGCCAAAAACGGGTCCGGCACACAGTCAAATGCGCGGTGCAAAGTGGCCGGAAGCGCGCTGGCCCGCAGCAAGCCCGCCATCGCAACCGTATCAAGCTGGCCATCCGGCAGCAGCACGCCAAATACGACACCGGCGCAACCGGCCTTTGCACTGGCTTCAATATCCTGCTTCATAATCGCTAGCTCTGCCCTTGAGTAGCAAAAGCCGCCCGCACGGGGGCGGATCATGTTATAAACGGGGGTATCTAGCTGGGCAGCCGCCGCCATAAACCCCACTGATGGGGTTAGGCCGCCTTCTGAAAGCGCCGCGCACAGCTCAATCCGGTGCGCGCCCGCTTGGCTGGCCGCAAGCGCGCCCTCAAACGTGTCGACACAAACTTCCAGCCTTATTTTCAAGCGTTAGCCCGCCGCGCTTTGCAGGCTGCTTTCCAACAGGTGCTTGGTATAGGGGTGCTTTGTGCGCATCGCCCGCATGTCTTCCACGCCCAGCGTTTCCACGATTTCGCCAACCTGCATCACCGCGATATCTTGGCAGATATGCCCCACCACCGCTAGGTCATGGCTCACCATCAGGTAGGTCAGCTTATGCTCGGCCCGCAGGTCTGTCAGCAGGTTGAGGATCTCGGCTTGCACCGAAACATCCAGCGCTGAGGTTGGCTCATCGAGCAGCAAAATTTGCGGCTCGGGGGCCAGCGCGCGGGCAATGGCCACCCGCTGGCGCTGCCCACCAGAAAGCTGGTGCGGGTAGCGAAAGCGAAAGCTCGGGCCGAGGCCCACATCGTCCAGCAGCTTGGAAATACGTTTATCAATATCGGTAAACCCGTGCAGCGAAAGGGTTTCGCTCAGCACTTGATCGACCGAGTGGCGGGGGTGTAGGCTTGCGTAAGGGTCTTGAAAAACCATCTGCACGGCCCGATAAAAATCACGCCCGCGCGGGTTTTCGACCGGCTTGTCCAGAATTTCAATCTTGCCAGACCACGTAGGCGCTAGCCCCATGATCGCCCGCAAAATTGTGGATTTTCCGGAGCCACTTTCGCCCACAAGGCCAAAGCTACCGCCCTTAGGCACGCTCAAATTCGCACCCTTTACCGCGTCAACACGCTCTTCATACTCGCCAAACCAAACGTTCAGGCCTTCAATTTCAATTCCACTCATCCGCTTACACTTTCATCTGTCGCCCAAGCCGGATCCCGCTTCAGCACGTCCAGTCGGTCTTTTGGTGCATCAAGCCTTGGCAGCGAGTTCAGCAGGCCCCGCGTATAAGGATGCTCGGCCTCGTGCAACTTATCCGCTTGCAGGGTTTCCACCACGCGGCCCGCATACATAATCAGCACGCGGTCACAAAAGCTCGACACCAAATTAAGGTCGTGGCTGATGAAAATCAGCCCCATGCCGCGGTCTGTCACCAGCTTGTCCATTATTTCCAGAACCTGCATTTGCACGCTCACGTCCAGTGCCGACGTCGGCTCGTCTGCGATCATGATCTTGGGGTCTGGAATAAGCATCATCGCGATCATTATCCGCTGGCCCATGCCACCAGAAACCTCATGCGGATACATCCGATACACCCGCTCAGGGTCTCTGATCGCCACAGCTTCCAGCATGGCAATTGTCTTCAGCTTGGCCTCTTTTTTCGACACTTTGGCATGCAGCCGATAGGCTTCCATAATCTGCGCGCCCACCCGCATTACGGGGTTCAGCGAAAACTTCGGGTCTTGCATGATCATCGAAATTTGCTGCCCACGCACCTTGCGCATTTCACGCTCAGAGCGGCCCAGCAGGTCCACCCCTTCAAGCTCCATCTTGTCGGCGGTCACCATTCCGGGGGGCCGAATAAGCCGCAAAATCGCACGGCCGGTCATGGATTTGCCGGAGCCACTCTCGCCCACAATCCCGAGGCGCTCTTGCCCTAGGCTAAAGCTCACGCCCCGCACCGCGTCAAACACGCCGGTGCGCGTGGGGAATTTCACCCAAAGGTTTTCAACTTCTAACAGTTTGCTCATGACGCACCATCCTTTGGATCCAACACATCGCGCAGACCATCACCCAGCAGGTTAAACGCCAGCGAAACCGTGAAAATTGCGAGGCCGGGCATGGTGGCAACCCACCAATGATCAAGAATAAACTTGCGGCCTTCAGAGATCATCGCGCCCCATTCAGGGCTTGGCGGTTGCGCGCCGAGACCGAGGAAACCAAGGCCAGCGGCGGCCAGAATAATGCCCGCCATATCTAGCGTAACCCGCACCACAAGCGATGAAATACACAGCGGCCAGATGTGCTTGGTGATAATCCGCATCGTCCCCGCGCCCTGCAAACGCACGGCGTGAATGTAATCCGAATTGCGGATCGTCAGGGTTTCTGCCCGCGCAATCCGCGCGTAGGGCGGCCATGCGGTGAGCGAGATCGCCAGCACCGCGTTTTCAATGCCCGCACCCAGCGTGGCCACGAATGCCAGCGCCAGAATAAGCCGTGGGAAGGCGAGGAAAATATCGGTGATCCGCATCAATACGATATCCAGCCAGCCACCGGTATAGCCCGCAATAGTGCCCACGAGCAGGCCCACAATCGGGGCCATCAGCGCCACCAGCGTCACGATATAAAGCGTGATGCGCGAGCCATAAAGTAGCCGTGAGAGGATATCCCGCCCGAGGCTGTCTGAGCCAAGGATATAACCCTCAATGCCGGGGTCACGATCAGATTGCCAAATCGGCGGAGTAAGCCGCAGGGCAAGGTCTTGGACAAAGGGATCCGCCGGAGCCAGCACAGAGGCCAGCGCCGCAAGGATCACCAGAAGCATCAAAATTCCTAGCCCGAGCATCGCCATGTGGTTGCTTTTCAACGAAAGCCACGCTTGGTAAAGCGAGGCCGCACGGGCATGCCGGCGCGAGGTTGGGGTATCGGTTAACAGCCATTCTTTTAGGCTGGGTTTTTGCGTGTCGCTTAGGCTCATTTTGCCCTCGGATCAAAGATTTTATAAAGAAGTTCGGCAAAGATATTTAGCAGAACAAAGACGAGGCCAACCACCACGGTGCCACCCATTACGGCGTTCATATCGGCCGAAAGCAGCGAGATGGTGATGTATTTGCCAATGCCAGGCCACGAGAAAATGATCTCGGTCAGCACCGAGCCTTCAAGCAAGCCTGCATAGGAAAGCGCAATCACCGTAATCAGCGGCACTTTAATGTTGCCAAAAGCGTGCTTCCACACCACCGCCCATTCAGACATGCCCTTAACGCGGGCCGTGGTGATATATTCCTCACCGAGTTGCTCGAGCATAAAACTCCGCGTCATCCGGCTGATATACGCCAGCGAGTAATAGCCCAGCAGCGAGGCGGGCAGGATGATATGTGACACCGCATTCCAGAAAATATCCCAGTCCCGCGCGATAATACTGTCGATCAGGATCATGCCCGTGACGCTCGGTACGATGTCCTCCAGGAAGATATCCACCCGCCCCGGGCCAGAGACCCAGCCAAGCTTGCCGTAAAGCACCATAAGGCCAATAATGGCCAGCCAAAACACCGGCATCGAATAGCCGATCAGCGCCACAACGCGGGCCACTTGGTCTATCCACGTGCCGCGCTTTACCGCCGCTATAACCCCGAGTGGCACGCCGATAAACACGCCAATCAGCGTGCCCAGCGTCGCCAGCTCCATGGTGGCGGGGAATACTCGCGTCACGTCATCCCATACAGGAAAGCCGGTGCGAAGCGATTTACCAAAATCGCCCTGAACCACATCGCCGAGGTATATAAAAAACTGCGTAAATAGAGGTTTATCGAGGCCTAGCTCCAGATAAACATCCATATATTGCTCTTGCGTGGCGCGCTCGCCCACAATCGACAACACCGGATCCACCGGCATTACCCGCCCGATGAAAAAGGTTACAAATAAAAGCCCCAGCATGGTGACGGCAATCGTCAGCAGCGTGGAACCGGTTTTTTTCGCTATGCCAAAAAGGGGCGACCTGCGCCGCCCCTTCCTGCTTGTATCAGCTATCGCCATTTACTTAGTCACGTTCCAATAAGATACAGCTGTAATCGCGCCGCCAAGGTTAAGGCCTTGTACGTTCTCGGAGCGGCCAGTTTGCTCGATTTTCTGGAACATCACCGCAAATGGGGATGTTTGCTGGTGCTCGCGCTGGATGGCTTCATACATCGCAGCCCGGGTGTCACGGTCGTTTTCAACAACAGCGGCCAGCGTGGCTTCAGACATTTCAGGAATGCCCCATGAGTTCCGCCAAGCCAGAAGGCCAGTCGCGCCCGCTTCATCAGAGTTATCAGGGTTAAAGGCAAATGTGCCGGCGTTTGTGTTAGGGTCTGGGTAATCTGGGCCCCATGCGCCTACATAAATGTCGTGCTCACGTGCGCGGTATACGCCCAAAATCTGCTTGCCGGTGCCCACGGTAATGTTCACCGTAATGCCAGCCTGCCCAAAGGTGTTCTGGAGAGATTGTGCAATCTCGATGCGCTCTTGTGCTTCCCGCACAACAATCGCAACTTCAAAACCATCGGCATAGCCAGCTTCGGCCAACAGCGCCTTGGCTTTTTCTACGTCGAGCGTAAACGGCACGTCGTCGATCTCACCCAAGTATGTAGCAGGCAAGAAGGCTTGGTGAATGGTGTATTGGCCATTCAGGAAGCTGTTTTGCATGCCTTCATAATCGATCAGATACTTGATCGCCTCGATCACCAGCGGGTTCGACAGAATCTCGCTTTTCTGGTTCATCGAAATATACATCAAGCGGCCACGAAGCTCGCTATCCACTTCAATGCCGTCAACGCGGGAAGCGCCGGCTACATCTTCAGGGTTCAGGTTACGCGCTACGTCAATGTCGCCATTTTCAAGCAGCAGGCGCTGGGTGGCGCTCTCTTGAATGTTGCGTACAATTACGCGCTGCATAGCCGGGGCGCCACGGAAAAAGTCGTTATTCGCAATCAGCGTTACGCTTTCATTTGGCTTCCAGCTACCCAGCGTATATGCGCCAGAACCAGCGGAATGCGTGCGCAGCCACTCATTGGCCAAGTCGCCGTCAATTTCATTTTCCATCGCGGTTTTGCTGTCGATAATCGAGCCAACAACGGCGGTAAGGCAGTTAAGCACAAAGGATGTTGCGTAACGCTTATCGGTGGTGATGGTAATCGTATTGCCATCAGCCACAATGGTTTCGCCAATGTTTTCAGCGGTAAAGCCAAACTGTGACAGGATAAACGATGGTGTTTTGTTCAGCGTAATCACGCGGCGGAGGGACCACTCAGCGTCTTGCGCGGTAACAGGATTACCTGATTCAAAGGTCACGCCTTCACGCATGGTAAAGGTGATGGTCTTGCCATCTTCCGAAACCGTCCAGCTTTCGGCCAGCGCAGGAATATACCCAGCGCTCAGGTCTGCCGGATCAAAACCAACGAGCTTGGTATAGAGGTTGCGGTTTACGTCCGAGCCAGAAAACTCGAAAGACTGCGCAGGGTCAAGCGTGGTGATGTCATCAATTTGTGCGGCGATGATCAGCATGTTATCGGGGGTGGCGGCAATTGCAGGTGCAATGCTAACGCCAGCGGCCAATATCACGGCAGCACTGAATATAGTTGAACGAAGTGCGTTCATAGTATCCTCCTGAGGGTTTTTTATAGGATTCTTACTGAATCCCTTGGTGCCAGCATTAACCCGCGCTTTAACCATTTAGTCAAGCGCGGGATGGGCGAACATATACCGTAGTATTACAGGGCTAGGGCTTCCACGTGCGTTCCAACAGCGCCAGCCAATTCCCAAAGCAAAGCTTTTCCATCAGGGCATCATCATAGCCATGCGCCACCATCGCGGCCCGCAAGTTTGGCAGGCCCGAAATATCGCCAATGGCTTCTGGTACCGTCGCCCCGTCAAAATCTGAACCAAGGCCCACATGGTCCTCCCCCGCCAAACTGATCATATGATCAAGGTGGCGCAGCATGATCTCCAGCGGAACTTCCGGCTTCATCTGGCCATCAGGGCGCAAAAATCCGGTGGCAAAGTTCAGCCCGACCATGCCGCCGCTTTGGCCGATGGTGCGGAGCTGGTCATCGGTCAGGTTGCGAGCGTGGGGGCATATTTCATAGGCGTTGGAATGCGTCGCCACAATCGGGGCATCGCTGGTTTCCACCACATTCCAAAACCCCTTTTCGTTGAGATGAGACATATCAAGCATAATCCCGAGCGCATTGCACTCGCGCACAAGATCATAGCCAGCAGGGCTAAGGCCAGGGCCGGTATCCCCGGTAGACGGGAAGCGAAACGGCACCCCCTCGGCAAAAATTGTCGTCCGAGACCACACAGGCCCAAGCGAGCGCAGCCCCGCGCGGTAAAGCACATGCAGCGCATCCAGATCACGGTCAATCGGCTCCGCGCCTTCCATGTGCATAATCGCCGCCATGGTGCCGCTTTGCATGGTTTTGGTGATATCCGCCACGCTCGTGCAAATCTTTAGCGCACCGTCGCTTTCAAGCGCTGCCAGCATGCGCGCTTGCTTCATCGCCACGCCCAGCGCTTCACCCTGCTCAACTTTCGGTGGCATCGGAATGTCATATTCCGGTTGCATCATTTGGTCAATAATGCCGCCCTCATCCAGCGGACTCGGCACCCAGATGGCAAAAAATCCGCCACCAAAGCCGCCCGCTTTGGCTTTTGGCACATCAATATGGAAGTCGTTGCCGGTGCTAAACTCGGTGCGCGCGGCCCGTCCACCTAAAAACTGCTTAAGCAGCACATCATTGTGGCCATCAAAAATCAACGGTGTATTCATATCGTATCTGGCAAGTATTGCCCCTCCAACCCGATTAAAAATTCTGCAAAGGCTTTGGCCACCGGTGGCAGCGCCCGCCCTGAACGGCGGATTAAAAACCAGTGGCGCACAATCGGCAAGCCCTCAAATTCCAGTTTGACGAGCCGCCCGCTTTCCAGCTCGGCGGTCACCGCCTGCCCCGAGATAAAAGCCAGCCCCAGCCCCGCAATCGCCGATTGTTTGATGGTCTCGTTACTATCCATCACCATGGTTTTATATTCCCGCCCCTCTCCGATTCTATCAAGAAATCGCTGCATGAGAATGCGGGTTCCAGAGCCGCGCTCGCGCGAAAGAAAGGTTTCGGCCAGCAGCTCATTGGGCGAAATGTCGCGCTTACCAACTAGAGCATGCCCCTTGGGGGCCACCAAAATATGCGGATTATCCCCTAGCACCTCCGCCTCCACCGGCGGGTTTCGCGGCGGCCTGCCCATGATCGCAAGGTCGATTTTCTTGTCGGTCAACGCCCCGATTATCTCGGCCCGATTGCCCACAAACAGGCTTATCTCCACATCCGGCAGCTCCTTTTGCGCCGCCACTACAATGCGCGGCGCAAAGTATTTTGCCGTGCTCACCACCCCCAAAGTCAGGTGGCCCACCTTCCCCGTTTTGAGGGCGTTAATGTTATTATAACAAGCGCTTAAAGAGTTTTCGATCTGCCGCGTGGTCGCCAAAACAGCCTCCCCACTTTGGGTCAGTACCGTTTTACCCCCCGGCCCTCTATGCACCATTTGCACCCCAAAATTACTCTCCAGTAATTTAAGCTGCGTCGAGACAGCAGGGGCCGTCACATGCAACAATTCAGCCGCAGCTGTCAGGTTTCCGGCTTTCACAATCGCGGCCAGCGCACGCAATTGCTTCAGGGTTATGGCATTTTCATGAATCATAGTTTTTCTTAACACAGAAAAGATTTTTTTTAGTTTTATTTTGCGCACGATCTGTCATGCATCACGCATTCACTTTTTCGCAACCAACGGGAAACAGCGTTTATGACATCGGACACCACCCTGAGCGGCTTTCTTTCAGACAAGCCCAAAGACCTAAGCGAGGCCATTCTCGCGGTGGCCAAAGTTGGCAAAGACCTTGCCGCCCTCATCTCACGCGGGGCCCTTGGTGGCGAATTAGGCGGAGCCGTGGGCGAGAATAAGGGCGGTGACCAGCAAAAAGCGCTAGATGTCATGGCCGATGATGTATTCGCCGCAGCGCTCACCAAAACCCAAGTCAAATATTACGCCTCCGAGGAGCAAGACGAGGTGATTACGCTCAATCCTAACGGCCACCTCGCCCTCGCGATTGACCCGCTGGACGGCTCTTCCAATATCGACGTTAACGTCTCCATCGGCACGATATTTTCGATCTTTGAAGCCAATGAGGGCGCAAATGAAAGCTTCCTGCGCCCCGGCAAAGAGCAAATCGCCGCTGGCTACATCATTTTCGGCCCGCAAACCGGCCTTATGCTCACCTTGGGTGACGGCACCGCGATGTTTATTCTCGACTATAAAAATGGCGAATATATGCTGGTAAACCCACGCGTAAATATTGTGCCTGATGCCATTGAATACGCCATTAATGCCTCAAATTACCGCCACTGGTCCACCCCCATCCGCGCTTATATCGACGATATGATCGAAGGCGCTGATGGCATCCACGAGCGCAATTTCAACATGCGCTGGGTGGCAAGCCTTATCGCCGAAACCCACCGTATCATCTCGCGCGGCGGTATCTTCCTTTATCCGGGTGACAACCGCGACGGCTATAAAATGGGCCGCCTGCGCATGGTTTATGAGGGCGCGCCCGTGGCCTTTATCGTCGAGCAAGCGGGCGGCATGGCCACCGATGGCAAAGACCGTATTCTGGACCAAACCCCGAAAGGGCTGCACGAGCGCACCCCGCTGGTATTTGGCTCCAAAAACAAAGTGACCCGCGTGATTGCCTATCACGACCTCCCAGAAACCGAAATGTCTCCGCTGTTTAAAAAGCGTGGCCTGTTTAACACATAAGGACCCATCAAATGAGCATCAAGCACCCGATTATCTCCGTGACTGGCTCTTCCGGCGCAGGCACCTCCACGGTTAAAAACACCTTTGACCAAATCTTCCGCCGCGAGGGTATTAAGGCGGTCAGTATTGAAGGCGACGCCTTCCACGCCTATGACCGCGCAAGCATGAAAGCCGAGTTTGAAAAGCGCATCAAAGCGGGTGACCACTCCTTCAGCCACTTCTCATACGAGGCCAACGAGCTGGCCGAGCTAGAGCGGGTATTTCGCGAATACAGCGAAACCGGCCACGGCAAAACCCGCCACTATGTGCATAATGACGAAGAAGGCGTAGCGTTCGGCGCGGCCTCCGGCACCTTCACCGCGTGGGCTGATTTTGAGGCCGGCACTGATATGTTGTTTTACGAGGGGCTGCACGGTGCCGTTAAAAATGACGAGGTGAACCTGCCAAATCATACGGACCTCACCATCGGCGTTGTCCCCGTGATAAACCTTGAGTGGATCCAAAAAATGCACCGAGACCGTGACCAGCGCGGCTATACCACCGAGGCCATCACCGATGTGATTTTACGCCGGATGGATGCCTACGTTAAATGCATCACCCCGCAATTCAGCCAAACAGACATCAACTTCCAGCGCGTGCCTGTGGTCGATACCTCCAATCCCTTCATCGCCCGCAGTATTCCTACGCCAGATGAAAGCCTCGTGGTGATCCGCTTCAAAAATCCGGCTGGCATTGATTTTCCATACCTAACCAACATGATAAATGGCAGCTGGATGAGCCGCGCCAACTCTATCGTGGTGCCCGGTGGCAAGATGGATCTCGCCATGCAACTCATCCTCACCCCGCTGATTTTACGGCTGGCCGATAACGCGAAAAGAGCATAATTATGGAAACCAACATGGCAAATGCCATCCGTGCGCTGAGCATGGATGCGATCCAAAAAGCAAATTCCGGCCACCCAGGCATGCCCATGGGCATGGCTGATGTAGCCACCGTGCTTTTCAACCGTTTTATAAATATCGACCCGAGCAATCCTGATTGGGCCAACCGTGACCGCTTCGTGCTGTCTGCTGGCCACGGCTCGATGCTGCTCTATTCCATCCACCACCTGCTTGGCTATGATGACATGCCAATGTCGGAAATCGAGAATTTCCGCCAGATGGGGGCGCGCACAGCTGGCCACCCCGAGTATGGCCACGCCAAAGGCATTGAAACCACCACCGGCCCGCTTGGCTCCGGCATTGCCACCGCTGTGGGCATGGCCTTGGCCGAGCGCATGCAAAACGCCCGCTTTGGTGATGATTTGGTAGACCACCACACCTATGTGATTGTAGGCGATGGCTGCCTGATGGAAGGCATTTCCCACGAAGCCATTGATTTCGCCGGGAATCTTGCCCTCGGAAAAATGATTGTTATGTGGGACGATAACTCGATCTGCATTGATGGCGACACCGCCCTCTCCACTGGCACCGACCAGATGAAGCGCTTTGACGCTGCAAAATGGCACACCATTGCGGTGGACGGCCACGATAAAAACGCCGTTGCCGCCGCGATTGAAGCCGCAAAAGCAGACCCCCGCCCAAGCTTCATCGCCTGCAAAACCATCATCGGATACGGCGCACCCAACAAGCAAGGCACCGCCGCCACCCACGGCGCGCCCCTAGGCGCTGACGAAATCGCCGCCGCCCGCGTATTCCTCAATTGGCCGCATGCACCTTTCACCATTCCTGCGGATGTGAAAGCCAACTGGGAAGCCATCGCCACCAAAGGCAACAATGCGCAAGCTTCGTGGGCCGCGCGCTTGCAGGCATCAAGCCAAGCGAAATCTTTCCGCGCGGCACTAGCGGGGCCTGACTTGGCCGCGCTCAACACCGCCCTCACCGCGTATCGCAAAACCCTCAGCCATGAGGCCCCCAAGGTCGCCACCCGTAAAGCCAGCCAAATGGCGCTTGAGATCATCAACGCCACCACCGATGTTACCATCGGCGGCTCAGCAGATCTCACCGGCTCCAACCTCACCAAAACCAGCACCACCGCCCCCGTTTCGGCCGATGATTTCAGCGGCCGTTACATTTATTACGGTGTGCGCGAGCACGGCATGGCGGCGGCCATGAACGGCCTCGCCCTGCATGGCGGCTTTGTGCCCTACGGCGGTACCTTCCTTGTGTTCGCAGATTACATGCGCGGGGCCATGCGCCTTTCGGCCCTTATGGGCAACCGCGTAATCTATGTGCTAACGCATGATAGCATCGGCCTTGGCGAAGACGGCCCGACCCACCAGCCGGTAGAAACCATCGCCAGCCTGCGCGCCATTCCTAACCTCAATGTGTATCGCCCGGCCGATGCGGTTGAGACCGCCGAGGCTTGGGAGCTAGCGCTGGCGGACGAAAACACCCCCTCCGTGCTCTGCCTGTCTCGCCAAGGCCTTCCAACTTTGCGCACCACGCATACCGACGCGCTGCAAAGCGCCAAGGGGGCCTATGTGTTGCTTGAGGCCAAGGGCGCGCGTGATGTCACCATAATCGCCACTGGCTCCGAGGTAGAAATTGCGATCAATGCCGCTAAAAAACTAGCAGCAATCGGCATCAAAGCCGCCGTAGTTTCTGCCCCTTGTTTTGAGCGTTTCAAGGCCCAGCCAGCTGCTTATCGTGCCGAAATTCTCGGCACCGCACCGCGTGTTGGCGTTGAGGCGGCCATCGAGCAAAGCTGGGGGGGCTTGCTTGGCGACAATTCTGCCTTTATTGGCATGAGTAGCTTTGGGGCCTCCGCTCCGGCAGACAAGCTATACGAACATTTTGGCATCACCGCGCAGGCGGTGGTAGACGCCGCAACTACACTGATCAATGCATAGAGGGAATTCTCACATGACTGTAAAAGTAGCCATCAACGGCTTTGGCCGCATCGGCCGCAACGTGCTTCGCGCCATCATCGAATCTGGCCGGACAGATATTGAAGTTGTTGCCATCAACGACCTAGGCTCGGTTGAAGACAACGCGCACCTGCTGCAATTTGATAGCGTGCATGGCCGCTTTCCCCACAAGGTTACGGTTGAGGGCAATACTATCAACGTTGGCACGGGCCCAATTACGGTTTCCGCCGAGCGCGACCCAACACAGCTAAAGTGGGACGGCGTAGACGTGGCACTGGAATGCACAGGTATTTTTACCGCGCATGACAAAGCCAGCCTGCTGCTGCAATCCGGCGCTAAAAAGGTGCTTATTTCGGCCCCCGGTGCGGGCGCTGACAAAACCATCGTTTACGGCGTGAACCACGAGAGCCTGACCGCGGCCGACACCATCGTGTCGAATGCCTCGTGCACCACCAACTGTTTGGCCCCTGTTGTGTTTATTCTCAACAACCTCGTGGGTATCGAGCAAGGCTTCATGACCACAATTCACTCCTACACCGGTGACCAGCCCACGCTGGATACCATCCACAAAGACCAATACCGTGGCCGCGCAGCTGCGCTCAGCATGATCCCGACCACCACTGGCGCTGCCAAAGCGGTTGGCCTTGTGTTGCCCGAGCTAGACGGCAAGCTCGACGGCATGGCGATCCGCGTGCCAACCCCGAATGTTTCGGTTGTGGACCTCAAGTTTAACGCCTCGCGCGATACTTCGATTGAGGAAATCAACGATGCTATTCGCGCCGCTGCCGATGGCCCGCTCAAAGGCGTGCTCGGGTATACCGATGTGAAAAACGTGTCGATTGATTTCAACCACGACCCACACTCATCAATCTTCCACATGGACCAAACCCGTGTGATGGATAACCGCCTCGTGCGCATCCTCACATGGTATGACAACGAGTGGGGTTTCAGTAACCGTATGGCTGATAACGCCGTCATCATGGGGAGCTTCTAAGCAACCCGATAAAATAATGGGTGGCGCTTGTGCCACCCAACAATGGAGAAGAAAATGGCCCTAATTACCCTTCGACAATTGCTAGACCACGCCGCAGAAAATGACTACGGCATGCCGGCATTTAACATTAACAACATGGAGCAAGGCCTTGCAATTATGCGCGGCGCAGCGAAAACAAATTCGCCCGTGATCCTGCAAGCCTCTCGCGGTGCACGTTCTTATGCTGGCGATATTATGCTGCGGCATATGATACAGGCGCTGTCAGAAATGTACCCTGATCTGCCGATCTGCATGCACCAAGACCACGGCAATAACGAGCAGACCTGCATGTCTGCGATTAAGTACGGTTTCACTTCGGTGATGATGGACGGCTCGCTAAAAGCTGACATGAAAACACCGGCTGATTTTGAGTATAACGTTGATATCACCGAGCGGGTTACCCGCTTTGCCCACTGGGTTGGTGCGAGCGTAGAGGGAGAACTTGGGGTTCTCGGCTCACTCGAAACCGGCATGGCGGCAGAAGAAGACGGCTCCGGCGCGACGGGCAAACTGAGCATGGAGCAACTGCTGACAGACCCTGACGAGGCCGTCGAATTTGTAAAGCGCACCAAGGTAGACGCGCTGGCAATCGCTTGCGGCACCTCCCACGGCGCTTACAAATTCACCAGCAAACCTACGGGTGATTCACTGGCGATGGACCGGATCGAGGCTATTCATGCCAAAATCCCCGACGTTCATTTAGTTATGCACGGCTCTTCAAGCGTGCCGCAATATTTGCAAGACCTTATCAATGATAACGGTGGCGAAATGGCGCAAACCTACGGGGTTCCGGTTGAAGAGATCGAGCGCGGCATCAAATCTGGTGTGCGTAAGGTGAATATCGACACCGATAACCGCATGGCGCTCACCGGCACCTTCCGCAAGGTTGCCAAAGAGAACCCGTCTGAGTTTGACCCGCGCAAATTCATGATCCCCGCAATGGCTGAAATGGAAAAGCTGGTTATTGACCGTTTTGAGCGCTTTGGCGCAGCGGGCAATGCTGGTAAAATCAGCATTATCCCGCTGGATGACATGGCCAAGCGCTACGCCGACGGCTCGCTTTAAAAAGCGACAGGGCCTAGGCCCGCTAAACTAAGGAAGGGAGGGGACATGGATCACGCAGATCGTTTTATAGACCTCTCCCTTGCCGATGCAGATTTGGCGGCCAGCCACGTGCTGGCCGCCTATATTCTGAAGCCCGCAGACGGGTATGATTTCCTAAAAACTGTCACGCATTTCGCCGCTGAAAGTGGGTGCGGCACGCAGGTGCCACTGGCAAATGAGGATGCGTTTTCACGCACGCTGGATGTGATTGCCTATCAGGCTGAGGCCTCTAATGGCCTCGTGAAACTCGCCTTCCCACTGGCGCTGTTTGATTTCAACATGTCCGATGGCAAAGCCTCGATTACAAGTTTTCTCAACCTTCTGGCGGGCAACACCCAAGGCATGGCTGAAATTGCCGACCTAAAGCTGCATGATTTCCACTTGCCCGAAAGCTACCTGAAGGCCTTTGACGGCCCGCAAATCACCATTGCGAAACATTGGACGCACTTGGGACGAGACGAGGCCGCTGGTGGCATGATCGTCGGGGCCATCCTAAAGCCCAAGCTAGGCTTGCGCCCCAAAGCGCTGGCCGATGCAGCCTATAAGTTTTGGCTCGGCGGAGATTTGGTCGAAAACGACCAGCCCCAAGGCAACCAGAGCTTTGCGCCCTTGGCCGACACCCTGCCGCTCATGGCCGATGCCCTAAAACGGGCGCAGGATGAAACCGGCGCGGCCAAGATATTTTCGGTGAATATAACCGCTGACGACCCCACAGAGATGGACATGCGCACTGAGGCAGCGCTGGAGGCCTTCAAGGCCACGCCCAACAGCCTCGCCTTTCATATAGACGCCTATATTGCTGGCCCTATGGCCCTCACATACGCCTGCCGCACCCTGCCATATTTTATAAGCGCCCATCGCGCGGGGCATGCTGCGGTTACGTCCCAACGCTCAAATCGCGGCTACTCCGCCTTTGTGTTGACCAAAATCAACCGCCTGATGGGGGCCTCGGGCATTCATACCGGCACCATGGGCTTTGGCCGTATGGAGGGCAATGAGGCCGATCGGCCCATCGCCTGCATGATCGCGCAAAACGTAGCCCAAGGGCCGTATTTTGAGCAAAACTGGCACGGCATGAAGCGCTCGGCCGCCATCGTTTCGGGCGGTATAAACGCCCTGCGCCTGCCGTCGTTCCTGCAAAACCTCGGCCATTCCAACTTCATCCTCGCCGCTGGCGGCGGGGCGTTTGGCCATATCGATGGCCCAACAGCTGGCGCACTTTCGCTAAGGCAAGCCGAGGCCTGCTGGCTAGCACGCGCCGACCCGTTTGACTTTGCCGCAGATCACCCAGAATTCGCCCGCGCCTTCCTCAGCTTTGAGCAAGACGCCGATATCATTCACCCCGGCTGGCGCACCGCGCTACCCCACGACATAACCAACCAGTAAGGACCCATCATGGACCGTTCCATTAAAATAGCCCCGTCGATCCTATCGGCAGATTTCGCCAATTTCGGACAAGAGATCCGCGCCATTGAGGACCAAGGCTGTGACTGGGTGCATGTGGATGTGATGGACGGCCATTTTGTGCCCAACCTCACCTTTGGCCCCCCCGCCGTGGCCGCCTTTCGCCCACACGTAAAAACCGTGATGGATGTGCATCTGATGATCTCTCCGGTGGACCAATATATTGAGGCCTATGCCAAGGCGGGCGCAGATTTCATTTCGGCGCATCTTGAGGCCACCACCCACCCGCACCGGACGTTGCAGGCCATCCGCAACACCGGCGCCAAGGCGGGCCTGGCGCTGAACCCCGGCACGGGTATTGATGGTATCGAGTATATGCTGGACCTGATTGATATGTTTGTGGTGATGACCGTAAACCCCGGTTTTGGTGGGCAAAAGTTCATTCACTCGCAGATTGAAAAGGTGAAAAACCTGCGGGCTATGATCGGAGATCGCCCGATCCACATTCAGATTGATGGCGGCATTACCACCGAAACCGCGCCCTTAATGGCGGCTGCTGGGGCCGATGTGCTGGTGGCTGGCTCAGCGGTGTTTAACGGTGGCAGCGTGGACACCCCCGAGATTTACGGCGCCAATATCAAAGCCATTCGCGACGCAGCAGAGGCCGCGCGCTGATATGAAATCTGTAGTATTTGATCTCGACGGCACGCTGATTCACAGCTCGCCAGACCTGCAAGCCGCCGCCAATAAAATGCTGGCCGATTACGGGTTCACCCCGCTTGATCTGGCCGCCATCGAGGGTTTCATCGGCAATGGCGTGCCCAAGTTGGTCGAGCGCTGCTTAAAGGTTTATAACAAGCCGCTGACAGAGGAGGCCGTGGACAAAATGCGTGAATATTACGACGCAGACCCGTTTACGCTAACCGTGCCTTATGAAGGTATGTTCGACTGCCTTGAATCGCTGAAAGCGGCTGGCATAAAGCTGGCGGTTTGCACAAATAAGCCGCTGGCCCCAGCCCTCACCATTTTGGACGGCTTGCAGCTAACGCAATATTTTGATGTTGTGGTCGGCGGAGACACCTATTCGACCCACAAACCAGACCCACAACCGCTGCTCGGCTGCATGGAAAAGATGGGGGCAGAAATGGCCAATACCATCTATGTGGGCGACAGCGAAACCGATGCGCTAACAGCCAAAAACGCAGATATGACCTTTGCGCTGTTTTCCGGTGGCTACCGTAAAACCCCGTGTAAAGAGCTGCGGCACCATTTCTTGTTTGACGACTTTTCGGCCCTTACGCCTTATTTGAAAGGCTGACCCTTGGCGATTAAGGCGCTTATTTTTGACGTGGATGGCACCTTGGCCGAAACCGAGGAGGCGCACCGGCAGGCGTTTAACGAGACCTTTGCCGCCAGCAAAATGGACTGGGCGTGGGGCGTGCCGATGTATGGCACCTTGCTCAAAACCACCGGCGGCAAAGAGCGGATGCAGGAATATCAGAAAACCCACCGGAGCCACGAGCCGCAAATGGACCGGGATCAAATACAGGATTTGCACGCGCAGAAAACCGCGCGTTATGTGGAAATACTGGCCTCAGGCGGCTTGCCACTGCGCGCGGGCGTGGCGGACCTGATCTCGCGGGCACAGGCGGCGGGGCTGCGCCTCGCCATTGCCACCACCACCAGCCGTCCCAATGTGGATGCGCTTACGGCGTGCTGCTGGGGGAAAACCCCAGAGCAGATATTCGAGGTGATTGCGACTGGCGAGCACGTGAAGGCGAAAAAGCCCGCGCCGGATCTTTTTGAGCTGGCCCTTAAAGGGCTTGGCCTGCCAGCGGCTGAGTGCCTTGCTTTTGAGGATTCCCGCAATGGCGTGTTTTCCGCCACAAGGGCCGGGCTGCGCACCATTGTGACGCCCGGGCAATATACGGCAAACGACGATTTCAGCGGGGCGGCAGACGTAATATCATCCTTGGAAGGGTTCCAGTTCTAGTGTGCGCGCCCCGTTGAGGCTATTTTGCGTGCATTTCTACATCGGTAAAATAGGCAATACTTCGAACGCCGGTATTGTCACTATCACAAAATATTCCGATACTCTTGAGGAGAGGGTAGTCATCTCGCTTGAAAATTTCGCGATAAATCTCCATCAGGTTCACTTCCTGATGCTGCCACACGCCAGTATTTTCATCCAGCCCGTTGGCCACGTAATGAGCAAAATCGCCGATATACAAATAATCGCCCGGCTCATATTTCTGATTGCTCCAAATAATCTCGAAAGCATATTCGCCGCCCTCGCGGTCTTCCATTTTCAAGAGCAGCCGCGCGGGGTGGTCGTCCCCTTCTTCCGTTGCTTCATCCATCGTAGACGATATTGGAAATTCGATGAGCCAATCCCAAACCAGAATCGGATAATCACCAACTTCAATATCGGTGGTGCGGGTCAGAATAGAGGCCGAGCTATTTGTCTCACATTTTAGCGCCGCTTTGCCGTCTTTTTCTTCAAGCAATAAGCGCATGGGCTGTATGCCCCAAAATTGCTGGTGCACCCAGCCGAGGTTTGGGTCAATATAGTCGCCAACCGTTTCCCACGGCAGCACGGTTACAATTGTAGCCCCCTCTTCCACCACAATCGGATTGCTTTCGGCGGGCGGATTAAAATAGCTATACACGGCCCAAACGACCACGCTCAACCCGGCAAGAATCGCTGCGGGCTTCACCCATGACTGCATAAAAACCTCACCTAATTCTAATTAAAATTCACGGCCATATTCATTGGTATTGATCGGCTTACTCGAAAGCTCATAGGTCGCACTCCGCAGGAAATCCATCAAAGCACGGTTGTCTGTGGCATATGCCTCAAGCGCATCACGGCTAAGCGGTTGGCCTACCGCAATTTTTACCGGTTTGTTGATCCGGCGCTTAAATTCGTTCACCAATAGAGCCGTGCGCAAAGTGCGGCTCATGCGGCCAGCCATATGAAAGCGGCGAGAGTTGAACCCCTCAAAAAACACCGGCACCACCGTCGCCTTTGAGCGCAAAATCATCTTGGCGCTAAACGTACCCCATTCAGGGTCCATCGGACGGGAAAACATGCGCTGGGGCGAGGAAACCGAGCCACCCGGAAAAATGCCAACGGCACCGCCTTGGTTAATATAACTCAAAGCATCTTTGCGGGTTTTCAGGTTCATCGCCATGGCTTCTCTGGTCCCGTCAAAGCTTATGGGCAATATCGACGAGCTAATTTCTTCGGCCTTGGAAAACACTTTATGCGCCAAGATCTTAAAATCGGTGCGCGCGGTGCTGAGGATTTTCCCCATCATTAGCCCATCCAGAATGCCATAAGGGTGATTAGAGATCACCACCACCGGCCCCTCGGCCGGGATATTGCTCAGCGAGCCAGAAACCACGTCAAGCGAAAGCCCGTAGCGGTGGGTGACCACGTCCCAAAAATTATTCTCTGCGTTAATGTCTTTGTCATATCCCCGCGCGCGGTAGATCAGCCGAAGGCGGCCCGTTGTGTTCTCAATCGAGCGAATAAGCACCCGCCCCTTGCGGGACTTGGCGGTAACAGCATAACTAATTTCACGGGTAGCAGAAAAGCGGGAAGCCATGGGCAAACCTCAAACAGGGTGTCTGCAACATTTGTATGACAGATCGACGTTGGTTTCCAGAGGGATTCGGCAAAGATAAACCGGCAATGCGGCCTTCGGTGCCTGTTATCGTCCGGTCTGCCCCGTTTGCCAGCAATATCTGGACAACAAGCGCTGCTTGCCCCGCGTTTAAGGAGCCGCGCCCACATAAGCGGGGTTCGTCATACTTCCCGCGCGTATTTTCATTCACATAGGGCGGTAAGCGTCGGCCTTGTCCAGCGTGATATCAAACCAAAACTCAGCACTTGGCCAAAGGCACATTTCGGGTTCGGGTGGCCGCGGGGTCACGGCAAGGCGGCGTTTTTCAAGAATATCCGCGCCTTGCATCATTTCGATTAGCATCGCCATGCCATGAGGATAAAGCCCACTGGCATTCGGAATTGCGGGATTGGCCCCTGCCGCAAAAATGCGGCGCAACACCTCTGGTGTTACTGGCATATCTAGAAGATCCAGCCCTGACACATCCTCCTCGGCGCGCGCGTCAACCTCAGCGCCAAGCGCCAAATGGGCCGATATAATTTTGGGGTTAGCATTGAATCCCGCTGCAGAATACAGAGGCGTATAGCCGCGGTTATCTATGAGATTCACCGCACTTGAGGCGCGCGCTGCCAGCGCATTTAGCGCCGAAACATTGCCATAAATCAGCCGCATGATGGGCCGCCGAAGCGCCGCCTTTTTCTCGCGTTTCCGCTGGCCAAAGGTAGCAGTCCATCCCCTCTATCGCCCCAGCGCACTGCCCAAAATCTGGCGATCATCACGCTTCATAGCCTTGAGCGCTGGCCGTGGCCTCGCTACGCTCAGCGGGCCTAGCGCCGACATTCAGCGCGCATTTACCAATTTGAGCTTCTAATATAGTTTTCAATCTCTGGCCCCGTGCTCACAGATATCAGCCCGCCAATCACCACCATTGCCAAGAAGCCAACCAGCGCGCCAATGGCAAGCTTCTTCCTGGAGAACGGTCGCTGGCCATAAACCTTACCCGTTTGCCCATTAACAGACATCCGGTAGCGCTGCGATTCCAGCGTGTAATGGGTAATCCATACCGGCAGCAAAATATGCTTAAAGGTTTCATCCGAAAACCGCGTATCCGCCGAGGTAATAACTTGCTTGGAGCCCCCAATATCCGCCTTGATCCAATCGCGGGTTTTTGCGTGCATGAATTGCTGGCTTTCATTGTAGCCGTCTTCCAGCCCCAAGGTATGGTTTTCCGCCCGAAATCCGGCAAGAAACTCGGTTTGGTAGGTTTCCAAATCCTGCAAGGGCCACGGCGCCAGCGCGTCTTTGAACTCCACCGAAACCGACTTTGAGCCAGAAACCAGCACATCGTCAAAGCTCCCCGTGACCTTTCCGGATACCCGCGTCCAGTGAATACGCCGGTTTTTGCCCGAGCCACGATACACCCCGCGCTTGCCGGTGTAATTCGTGTCCGTATAGGCGTCATAGGTCCATGTCGGCACATAAACCCCGTTAAAATGCTCGGTGTCAGCGTTATCAGTTATGCCACTTGGCGCAAACCAACGCTTGACCAGCCACGCATACATCAGCTCATGCGCTTCCTTTTCTTGCACCTTAAAGGGCAGCAACCCTTGGGGCACAATACTGCGCTGCATGGTCACATCTGCCACAATCGCGTTATCACAAAACGGGCAGAGCCTTGAGTGCTCATCTGCATCAAATTCAACACTCGCGCCGCAGGTGTTGCAATTTAGCGAAGGCGTTTCCACGGTTCTCAGCGTGTCGCCATCGGCGATCTGGTCCCAGAGGTCATTCTCGACCTGCGCGGCTTCATCATCCACATGCGGCACCTCAACTTCGGCCTCGCAATGGGTGCATTTCATTGCTTCCGTGCCGGGGTCAAAGCGCAAATCAGAGCCGCAATTCGGGCAGGGAAACTCGCGATTATCACGGCGGTTTTCGGCCTCGGCCTGCCGGATTTTGGTGCCAGACCATGGGTTTGGCATGTCAGGGGGCGGCGGCGGTGTGTTACTCATACTCAATTCCTCGACGACGATTCCATGATTTTCTCTATTCGGTAAGCCAGCGCATCTTGCGCATAATCGAGGTTTCCCGCCCGAAACCAATCTACAAAAAAGCTCCAAATCACGATCGCGACAATGGCCCAAACCACAGAGCCAATCCAGCCACGAGTTTTCTCGCGGCGGGTCATGCTATCCCCCTGAAATTCGGTATGCCCTTCAATAGACAGGGTTAGCGATTTCAGCAGTGGAATGCCCGCAGCGACCATCCCCGCCATTACGGCCAACAAGGCCAGCGCAAATCCTATCGGACTATCCATACCAAATACCTCACATAAAAAAACCCGCCCCACGTGTGCGGGGCGGGTTTATATTTAGCACTTTTTCAGCTTAATTCAATGCTGCATCCGTGATGATGTGGGTGAAAGCGCCCTCAGGGGCCGCCGTGATCACAGGGTCATCGCCACCCGCTAGAAGCGAGTCAACGGTGCGCTGATAGTCAGCTTCATCCAAGGTGCCGTTAGAACCAGCGGTAAGCTTGGCAATCTCGCTCATCATGCGGGTCTGGTGCTCAATGGTCTGCGCACCGGTTTCGTCATACTCGATCACGATAGCCGCTGCGGCATCCTGGTTTTCTTCAGCCCATTTCCAGCCCTTCATTGACGCGCGCACAAAGCGGGTCATCCGGTCTACAAACTCTGGGTCTGAAAGGTTTTCTTCCAGCACATAAAGTCCGTCTTCCAGCGTGGCCACGCCTTGGTCTTGGTACTTAAATACCACCAGATCTTCGGCGGTCAGGCCCGCATCAATGATCTGCCAATACTCGTTATATGTCATGGTAGACACACAGGCAGCTTGGCCCTGCAAAATCGGATCCACGTTAAAGCCCTGCTTCAGAACAGTTACGCCATCATCACCACCATCAGTGGAAAGGCCCAGATGCGCCATCCAGCTCAGGAACGGGAATTCATTGCCGTAGAACCAAACGCCCAGCGTTTTGCCAGCGAAGTCATCCGTGGTTTCCACGCCGGTATCACGGCGACATGTCAGCATCATACCAGATGTCTTAAATGGCTGTGCAATGTTGACGAGCGCCAAGCCTTTTTCACGGGCAGAAAGCGCGGACGGCATCCAGTCTACCACCACATCAGCACCGCCACCGGCGATAAC
Source organism: Paracoccaceae bacterium (assembly GCA_002402045.2). GTDB lineage: Bacteria > Pseudomonadota > Alphaproteobacteria > Rhodobacterales > Rhodobacteraceae > UBA3077. The sequence continues at coordinate 28,835 of NVUX02000008.1, forward strand.
CTGTGAAGGCGCGACATCAGGGCCACCAGCCTTAATCTCAACATTCAGGCCTTCATCTTCATAATAGCCGTTTTCCAGCGCTACGTAATAGCCAGCAAACTGCGCTTGCGTGACCCATTTAAGCTGAAGCGTCACATCATCTTGGGCTTGTACCGCAAAGCCGCTCAGCGCCATAGCACCTGTGAGCAGGCCTGTTTTGATAATATTCATTGTCTTCTCCCTTGTTGGTGGCTCCATCACTTTCGTTGTGACGGGTGCCAGAATGTAACTTTACGCTCAATGAGCGCAACGATACCATAAAACGCAGATCCGGCAACCGCCGCAACCACAATTTCCGCCCAGACCAGATCCAGCTCAAGCCGCCCTGCCCCGGTTGAAATTCGAAAGCCCATGCCCACAATAGGCGAGCCAAAAAACTCGGCCACAATCGCGCCAATCAGGGCTAGGGTACTCGCTATTTTCAAACCATTAAAAATAAAGGGTGCGGCGGCTGGCAAGCGGAGCTTAAACAAGCTCTGCCAATAGCTGGCCGCATAGGTACGCATTAAGTCTTTCTGCATTTTGTCTGCGGCGTCAAGCCCTTGCACGGTATTTATCAACACCGGAAAGAAGATCATAACCACCACGACAGCCGCTTTTGAGTGCCAGTCAAAGCCAAACCACATTACCAAAATGGGGGCCATGCCGATGATGGGCAATGCCGCTATGAAGTTGCCAATCGGCAGCAGCCCACGCTTCAAAAAATCGGAACGGTCGATCGCAATTGCAGTAAGGAATGCAGCCGTGCAGCCCATGGCATAGCCCGTCAGCACACCTTTCATAAAGGTCTGCATAAAGTCCGCTATGAGAATATCGGTAGACGATACAAAAGCGCCGTATATCATTGAAGGCGGCGGCAATATCACCGGCGAAATCTCCGAGCCGCGCACGATCAGCTCCCACATAATCACCAGCGTTACGCCAAAAATTATGGCGGAAACGATACTCTGCCACCGCCCCGGCGCTTGCCTCGCTATCCAAATGTTAAGGCCCCAGCCAAAGGCCCACACCACCAGCGCTGCTAAAATTAAGCTCATTGCACAAACCCCATCCGCTTTTTGGTGATCCGCTCCGCCAAGCCCACGCTGGACACCAGCACCGCCGCCAAAGCCGCGGCAACAATAAGCGAGGCCCAGATAATAAGGGTGGTGCCGTAATAGTTGCCTTGCAACATCCGCGCGCCCAAGCCGCCATCTTGGCTAATCGTCAGCTCGCCAACAATGGCCCCCACCAGCGAGGCAGCAACCCCGATTTTGAGCGAGGTAAATAGGTAAGGTACGCTCGCCGGCAGCCGCAGCTTCCAGAAAATCTGCGCCTTGCTGGCAAACCATGTCCGCATTTGGTCTAGCTGCATCGCGTCTGGGCTACGCAGCCCCTTGACCATGCCCACAACCACCGGGAAAAAGCTCAGGTATGCCGAAATAACCGCCTTGGGCACCAGCCCCGAAAGGCCCACCGCATTTAGCACCACGATAATCATCGGGGCCAGCGCCAGTATCGGAATGGTTTGCGAGGTGATCACCCACGGCATTACAGAATTATCCATCGCCCGATTATGCACAATCCCTACGGCCAGTAAAATGCCAAGCCCCGTGCCAAAAACAAAGCCCAGCATAGTGGCGGATAGCGTGAGCCACGCGTGCCTAATCAGGTTTCGCTTATCACCAAGCACCTGCGAAATCCGTTCGCTCAAAGGGTCGCCCTCGGTGCGCGCCCACTTTTTCATCGCCGCTGTGCCGGTAGATTTCCAGATCTCCCCCGCCACCTGGTCAGGGGTTGGCAGCCGTGGTTTTTTCTGGGTCCATGTATCGGCCACCAGCTCGGTAAAGCTCAGCTCATAGCCGCCACGGGTGGCTTTATCATAGGCCCAGTGCTTATTCAGCACGATGGCAAACGCATACCAAAGCGCAAAAATTACCAGCGTAACGGTGAGGATGGGGAAGAAATTACGCATCGTCTTCGTGCCCCGCCCGAAGGCCCTCGCGCACGCGGTGCGCCAGCTCCAAAAACTCCGGAGACTCGCGAATATCCAGCGGGCGCTCCTTTGGCAAAGTGCTTTCAATCACCTCGGTCACGCGCCCCGGGCGCGGCGACATCACCACGATTTTTGTACTCAGATAAACCGCCTCTGGTATCGAGTGGGTCACAAATCCGATGGTTTTATTGGTCTTCGCCCACAGCTCCAAAAGCTGCTCATTTAGGTGGTCACGCACAATCTCGTCCAGCGCGCCAAAAGGCTCGTCCATCAGCAAAATATCGGCCTGAAAGCTAAGCGCCCGCGCAATGCTGGCCCGCTGCTGCATGCCACCCGAAAGCTGCCACGGAAATTTATTTTCAAAGCCGCTCAGGTGCACAAGGTCCAAAACCTCCTGCACCAGCTGCTTTTGCTCGGCCTTGGAAATGCCCATAATCTCAAGTGGTAGCTTGATATTGCCAGCAACCGTGCGCCACGGGTAAAGCCCTGCCGCCTGAAACACAAAGCCATAAGCCCGCTTGCGGCGCGCCTCTCGGGGCGTCATGCCGTTTACGGTCACCGTGCCGCCGGTGGGCGTTTCAAGGTCTGCCAACACCCGCAAAAACGTGGTTTTCCCGCAACCAGAAGGCCCGATAAAGCTGACAAATTCACCCTTGTTGATGGTCAGGTCCACGTCTTGCAACGCATGCACCGGCCCGTCATTTGTCTCAAAGGTGAGGCTGAGTTTTTCAGCCTTGATTACTACATCTAATGACACGTTAAACCCCACTCGCCGGTATGCCCGAGCGCTCAACAGGGCGCGGGGCGGTTAGTTCTTTCCACTTGGAAAGCGCCTTATTCACAGTCGCATTCGGCTCTCGGGCCACAAATTCACCGTGGCCTTCCTGCGTGCGAATTTCGCCGTCCATAACGGCCACGTGCCCACGGGTCAGCGTATAGCGCGGCAGGCCCTTCACTTCCTTGCCCTCAAACACATTGTAATCAATGTTGGATTGCTGGCTCTCCGCCGTGATGGTTTTCGCCTTCTCAGGATCCCAAACCACAATATCAGCATCAGCCCCGACCATAATCGCACCCTTTTTCGGGTAGCAGTTCAGGATTTTCGCAATGTTGGTAGACGTCACAGCCACAAACTCGTTCATCGTTAAACGACCTGTCGCAACACCGTGCGTCCAGAGCATTGGCATGCGGTCCTCTAGCCCACCAGTGCCATTCGGAATTTTGCTAAAATCACCAATGCCCGAGCGCTTTTGCTCGGTGGTAAAGGCGCAATGGTCAGTGGCCACCACGCTCAAGCTGCCGCTTTGCAGCCCCGCCCACAGGCTATCTTGGTGCTTTTTATTGCGGAAAGGTGGAGACATAACCCGCCGCGCGGCGTGGTCCCAGTCTTTGTTAAAATACTCACTATCGTCCAGTGTTAGGTGCTGAATCAGTGGCTCCCCCCACACGCGCTTGCCTTGCATGCGCGCCCGCCGAATAGCCTCGTGGCTTTCCTCACAAGAGGTATGCACCACATAAAGCGGCGCGCCCGCCATATCAGCGATCATAATCGCACGGTTGGTTGCCTCACCCTCCACCTGCGGCGGGCGAGAATACGCATGCGCCTCGGGGCCAGTATTGCCTTCGGCCAGCAATTGCGCTGTTAGCTCGGCTACCACATCACCGTTTTCGGCATGCACCAAGGGCGTGGCCCCCAGCTCGGCACAACGCTTGAAGCTTGAGTAAAGCTCGTCATCATTAACCATAAGCGCGCCTTTGTAGGCCAAAAAATGCTTAAAGGTATTGATCCCGCGGTCCACCACCTCCTGCATCTCATCAAAAACCTGCTCGCCCCACCACGTAACGGCCATGTGAAACGAGTAATCGCAATTCGCGCGGGTAGATTTATTATCCCAGCGCTGCAGCGCCGCCAGCAGGCTTTCACCCGGATTCGGCAGCGCAAAATCCACCACCATCGTGGTGCCGCCCGCAAGGCCCGCCCGCGTGCCGCTCTCAAAATCATCGCTGGAATACGTGCCCATAAACGGCATTTCCAAATGCGTATGCGGGTCTATCCCGCCCGGCATCACATAGCATCCGGTCGCGTCCAGCACCTCGTCACCGCTCAGGTTCGGCCCAATCTCAATGATCCGCCCGCCCTCAATCAGCACATCAGCTTCATATGTCAGGTCAGCGGTTACAACGGTGCCGCCTCTAATTACCTTAGTCATGTCATTCTCCCTATGGGCATGTTTCTAGTGCCGCGGTTAAATCGCGGTCTTTCAGTATCATTGAATAGCCATTGCTGCGGGCATAGGCGCAGGCCGCCGCCCAGTTCACATTGGTATCGGTATATTCCGCCGCCAGCACGGGCTTGCCCGCGCGCGCATAGGCGCTCACATCATCGCACCAGCCATCGCTAAAGCAGCCTTCGGTAATCACAAAATCCATGTGGCCAATCAGCTGTTGCGTGATCTCCGGCACGTTTTTCTGGCCTATTTCCAGCCCCATGCTATGCGCCAAATCGGCCAAGGCCTTGATATAGCGCACCCCATCATGCCAGCTTATCCGAAAGCCGCTTTCATTGTCATACACATCCATATTATCCGGCTCAATTGCATCAAACCCCATATCTTTACAGCGCTGAAACCGCGCATGCATCAAGGGCAAAAGTATAGTAAGCTGCCGGATGTCCAAAAACCGCTCGTCGGGCCAGACGCCATACGTGCGGCCAATAACCGAGGCCGGAAAAAACCGCCTATCATGGCGATAATTCTCCAGCGTCCCCACCGAAACATAACATATCGTATAAACCCCGCGCGCATTTAGCCGCGCAATATTGCGGGCGCTGGTGCTATCCGGATCCGTATTAAAAATCTCGATGCCCTGCGGCGCAAGGATAGGCTCACTTAGCTGCCAATCCCAATTGGGTGCGGCTTGAGCAAAGGTAGCAAACCCGCTCAAAACCAACCCACTCAAAATTCCGGCAAAGCTCCTCACCTGTTTTTCCCTCTTCATTCTTTTCCAAATACTCCGGGGGCGCGGGGGCTGGCCCCCGCTCCGACGTCCGCGTCTACTCCACAATCACCGCGGTTTCCACCACTGCGTGCAGCAACACATCTGCCCCCGCCGCGGCCCATTCCATCGAAATTTCTTCGGCTTCGTTATGCGAAAGCCCGTCCACACAAGGGCACATCACCATCGCTGTTGGCGCCGTCCGGTTTATCCAGCAGGCATCATGCCCCGCGCCCGAAATAATATCACGGTGGCTGTAGCCCAGCCGCTCGGCCGCATTGCGCACGGCGCTCACGCACCCCTCATCAAACGTCACCGGATCAAACCCGCCAACCTTTTCAAAGCTCACGCCCAGCCCCATCATGCCCGCAATTTGCGTAGCCCCTTCGCGGAAGTCGTTTTCCATTTTCGTGATGGTATCCAGATCAGGCGACCTGAAATCGACGGTAAACACCACCTTGCCCGGAATTACATTGCGCGAGTTCGGAAACACCTCAATATGCCCAGCGGCCCCGACGGCGTCTGGCTGAAAAGCCCACGCGATTTGGTCCACAAGGTCCAGCATTTTCGCCATACCAAGCCCCGCGTTTTTGCGCATAGGCATTGGGGTAGAGCCAGTATGGCTGTCCTTGCCCGTCACCGTCACCTGCGTCCAGCTAAGTCCTTGGCCGTGCGTTACCACGCCAATTTCTTTACCCTCAGCCTCCAAAATCGGCCCTTGCTCAATGTGAAGCTCAAAGAAAGCATGCATTTTGCGCGCGCCCACTTCTTCCTCACCCCGCCAGCCAATCCGCTTTAGCTCGTCGCCAAATTTCTTACCATCTGCATCTTCAATATCATAAGCCCACTCCTGCGTGTGCATGCCTGCAAACACGCCGCTGGAAAGCATAGCAGGCGCATAGCGCGTGCCTTCCTCGTTGGTCCAATTAGTCACCACAATCGGATGCTTGGTCTTGATATCAAGGTCGTTCAGCGTGCGGATAATTTCCAGCCCGCCGAGCACCCCGAGCACGCCATCATACTTGCCGCCCGTTGGCTGCGTATCAAGGTGGCTACCCACATAAACCGGCAGCGCCTCAGGGTCCGTCCCTTCCCGCCGCGCAAACATATTGCCCATCTGGTCCAAGCCCATAGTGCAGCCCGCAGCTTCGCACCACTGCTGGAAAAGCGCACGCCCTTCGCCGTCCTCATCTGTCAAAGTCTGGCGATTATTACCACCGGCCACACCCGGGCCGATCTTTGCCATATCCATCAGCGAGTCCCAGAGGCGCTCGCCATTGATCTTCATATTTGCAGCCGGTGCAGCCATCGGTTTTCTCCCTATTTCAATTCAACTTCAACAAAAGACATTTCACGGTCTCCGTCGTTGATAACATTGTGCTTTATGCCAGTTTCGCGGTAATAGCACTCGCCCCGTGCAACCAGCACTCGGCGCTCTCCGGCGTCATCCACAAGCAGCATATGGCAGTCGGTCAAGGCGGTAATCACGTAATCCATGCCATGCTCATGCCAGCCGGTTTCAGCCCCCGGTGAAAAATTAAACCGGGTTACGCGTACGCGCTCATTATCAACCAGCTGGGTTAGCTCAACAGCGGGGCGGGGCATTAATCCAGCCCCTTAAGAACGTCGGCCAGCGTGCCGATCAGCTCATCAATATGGCCTTTGGTGATGATCAACGGCGGGGAAAGCGCAATAATATCCCCCGTGGTGCGGATCAGAATACCCGCATCATAGGCCGCTAAAAACGCAGCAAACGCTCGCTTGGTTGGCTTACCCTCAATCGGGGCCAGCTCAATCGCGCCAATCAGGCCTTCATTGCGAATATCAATCACGTTCGGCAGGCCTTTCAGGCCGTGCAGCGCATCTTCCCAATACGGCGCCAAATCCTGCGCATTCTCAAAAAGCCCATCTTCCTTATAAGTGTCCAGCGTTGCCAAACCCGCGGCCGAGGCCACCGGATTTCCCGAATAGGTATAGCCGTGAAACAGCTCAATCATGCCCTCGTCGCCCTGCATAAAGGCATCATGAATATCACCCGTGGCCAGCACAGCGCCCATCGGAATCACACCATTGGTGAGGCCCTTGGCCGTGGTCATCATATCAGGGGTTACGCCGTAATGCGTGGCCCCAAAGGCCGAGCCAAGACGGCCAAAGCCGGTGATAACCTCATCAAATATAAGCAAAATACCGTGTTTTTTGGTAATCGCGCGAATTTTCTCAAGATAGCCCTTAGGCGGCAATAGCACGCCGGTAGACCCTGCCATCGGCTCAATAATAACAGCTGCAATATTGCTTGCATCGCCCAGCGCCACGATCTTTTCTAGCTCGTCGGCAATTTCAGCACCATATTCAGGCTGCCCGCGCGTAAACGCGTTTTCAGGAATATGAGTGTGGGGCATGTGGTCCACGCCCGCCAGCAGATTGCCAAAAGTCTTGCGATTTGGCCCAATGCCGCCCACAGAAATGCCGCCAAAGTTCACGCCGTGGTAGCCCCGCTCACGCCCGATCAGCCGCGTGCGCGTGCCTTCACCGCGTGCACGGTGATAAGCGATCGCGATTTTCAGCGCGGTTTCCACCGCTTCCGAGCCGGAATTGGTGTAAAATACATGGTCCATGCCGTCCGGTGCCATATCAACCAGCCGATTTGCCAGCTCAAAAGCCTTGGGGTGACCCATTTGGAAGGCCGGCGCATAATCCAACTCAACAAGCTGCTTTGAAACCGCCTCGGTAATGCGCGGCTGGTTATGCCCCGCATTGCAGCACCACAGGCCCGCCGTGCCATCCAGCACTTTGCGGCCATCACTGGTGGTATAATACATCCCGTCAGCCGCCACAAACATGCGCGGGTTTTTCTTGAATTGACGATTCGCGGTGAACGGCATCCAGAATGCGCTCAAATCATTAGGGGCAACCATGCCACACCTCCCAGTATTTCTTGCCAAAAAAACCTTTGACCAAATGGTCAGGTTGAGGCTAGCATAGCTGACCAACTAGTCAAGAAATTGTTTGGAGGTGCGCATGAATACAGCTCGCAAGCGAAATTCGGCACGGCAGGAAAGCCTTGGGGTGATTTTACATCACGCCGAACAAATATTTGCGGAGTCTGGCTTTAGGGGAGCCACGATGCAGGCGATTGCCGATGCCAGCAGCCTGCCCAAAGCCAATTTGCATTACTATTTTCCGACCAAACTGGCGCTGTACCGTGAGGTAATCCAACGCATTTTCACCATTTGGCTAGAGGCCGCTGATAGCTTTGATACCTCGGCCAGCCCCCGCGAAGCTTTGAGCAGCTACATTCGCAAAAAGATGGAGATAAGCCGCACGCATCCATGCGGCTCCAAGGTCTGGGCCAATGAGGTTATTCAAGGCGCGCCGATCATTCAGGACTATTTGCAAACCACGCTCAGGGCGTGGACGGATAGCCGGATTGAGGTGATAAACCGCTGGATTTCTGACGGGAAAATTGACCCCGTAGACCCCCGCCACCTGCTCTATATGCTCTGGGCCACCACCCAGCACTATGCCGATTTCCAGCATCAAGTGGTCACGTTAAATGGCGGGAAACGGCTGGATGACACGCAATGGGAAGTGGCAACCATGAATGTGACCAACATCATCCTGAAAGGCATCGGCGCCTAGCATTCCAACATAAACCACTGCTTTTGCTAGCGTTACATTCAATTCCTCGTGCCTACTATCGTAGGAGAGCAGGCATGAGATTGTGGGCCATTGTCGAGATATTTCGATACTAGCTGCGCCCCCAGCGCACCCGCGCCCAAAATCGTTCATAAAGAATATACGTCACTGTCCCCACGGCCGTATTTGCCAATGCCAGCCCCAGCCCCTGCGCAATTGAGCCTGTCATAAAAAACCCAACGATCCCCATGGTAAAAATACCTGTGATTTGCCAAATTATCGCTTTGAGAACCGTTCTTTTTGCTGAGTCCATATCCAGCCTCCTTATGGCTGTTTACCCCAAGTCTTGACGCGCATGAATTATGGGCTTACTCATACTTTACCCCCATATTTGGATTAAATTCATCAATGGTTACTTTTATCACCAAGCGAGCCCGCGCCGAGACATTTCGCCAGCGCCTGACCGAGGCCATGGCCGGTGCCAAGTTCAACAAAAGCACCCTCGCCGCTGAAATCCGCGTAGACCGCTCGACCATTTCCCAGCTCCTCGCCCCCAACCAAACCCGCCTGCCCAATGCGCAAGTGGTGGCTGAAGCCGCCCGCGCGCTTAAAGTTTCGGCGGATTGGCTGCTCGGCCTCAGCCAGCGCCCCGAGCGCGCAAACGACCTGTTGGATATTGTGGTAAACATGCCCGAAGCCGCCCGATCTTCAGAAGACGAACAACTCGTCCGCTGGCACCAAGAGGCCGCCGGTTATAAAATCCGCCACGTCCCCGCCACCCTGCCCGATTTTCTAAAAACCTCCGAGCTTTTGCGCTGGGAATACCAGACTCAAATCGGGAAAACCCCGGATCAGGCCGTTGGTGCCATGAAAGACCACCTAAGTTGGATGCGCCTGCAACACTCCGACTACGAAATTGCGATGCCGCTCTATGAGCTGCAATCCTTCGCCGCCGGCACCGGATATTACAGTGGCCTTTCACCAGATATCCGCGCGGCGCAAATCGAAAAATTCATCGAACTGCACGATGCCCTCTACCCGTCCCTCCGGGTGTTTCAGTTTGACGCCCATCAGGTTTTTAGCGCCCCGATGACGGTGTTCGGCCCCCTCATGAGCGCCCTTTACCTTGGCCGACATTATATTGTGTTTCGCGATTCCACCCGTGTGCAAGCCATGACCAACCATTTTGACTGGCTCGTGCGCGCAGCCACAATCGACGCCCGAGACTTTGGTGACCACCTCAAAAGCTTGCGCATTCCCGCTTAAAAAGCGTTTGCACCCTTGGGCGCGCATATTCTATAGTCTAATAACTTTGTCTGACTGAAAGCCAAACGCGTGCCCACACCCAAACCGACGAGCCAGCCGAGGGCTAAATCAACCCAAAAACCGACCCGCATTCAGCGGGAGAAAACCTTGACCATTCTCGAAGCCGCGCTTGAGGTGTTTTCCAAACGCGGATTTCGGGGGGCAACGCTTGACCTGATCGCCAATGAGGCAAATCTATCCAAGCCAAACTTGCTGTATTACTTCGCCTCAAAAGAGGCCCTTCACGCCGAGCTATTGGCGGGGCTGATGGAAAAGTGGCTGAAGCCTCTTGCACAAATCGAACCAAACGGTGAGCCGATTGCCGAAATATGTGCATATATCGAACGCAAACTTGAGTTGGCACAAAAATACCCGCGCGAAAGCCGTTTGTTTGCCAACGAGATCATTCAAGAGGCCCCGCGCGGCCAAGGCGCCCTAAACGGCCAGCTCAAAGAGCTTGTTAATGAGAAAGTGAATCTGATCAATCGCTGGATAGCTGAGGGAAAAATCGCGCCGGTCGACCCCCTTCATCTGATCTTCTCGATCTGGGCAACCACGCAGCATTATTCAGATTTTGACACCCAAATTGAGGCTATAATGGACGAAGGTTATGACGACCGCTTCGAGACCGCCAAAACCTTCCTCCATGACATGTTTACCAAGGCGCTAACTCTGTAGCGCCTTCACCTGCATCAGGTTTATGGCGATGTCCTTAAAGGCCTGGGCTTGCGCGCTTTCAGGCGCGGCAACCACGATCGGCGCGCCCGCATCGCCGGCCAACCTAATTTCGATATCAAGCGGAATTTCACCAAGCAGTGGCAGATTTAGCTTTTTGGCTTCAGCCACAGCCCCACCATGACCAAAGATATGCTCCTCATGTCCACATTCAGAGCAAATATGCGTTGACATATTCTCAATAATCCCCAGCACAGGCGTTCCGGTTTTCCTAAACATATCCAGCGCTTTACGCGCGTCTAGCATGGCAATATCCTGTGGCGTAGACACCACAATCGCACCCGTTATCGCGGTTTTCTGGCTCAGCGTTAGCTGCACATCCCCAGTGCCCGGCGGCAAGTCTACCACCAAAATATCCAGCTCACCCCACTCCACTTGGTTCAGCATTTGCTGCAACGCCCCCATCAGCATCGGCCCGCGCCAAACCACCGCTTCGTCTTCCCGCATCATCAAGCCCATCGACATAAGCTTAACCCCGTGTTTTTCCACGGGTGCCATGCCACGCTCGCCCACAGCCTTTGGCCGCGCCAAAGTGCCCATCATCCGGGGTTGTGACGGGCCATAAATATCGGCATCCAACAGCCCCACTTTTTGCCCCATGCCTGCGAGCGCCACCGCCAAGTTAGCCGACACAGTAGATTTCCCGACGCCCCCCTTTCCCGAAGCCACGGCTACAATATGGCGAATGCCCGGAATCCTCTGCGGCCCTTGTGGCGCTGCGGATTTTTTCGTCCCTAAATTAGGTACTTTCTTCTCAGAATGAGCGGTAATAAGCGCCGAAACCTTGCCAACACCCGCGAGGGCCTCCACCGCGTCCACAGCCTCCACGCGCACTGGCTCCATCGCCACCCCCCGTTCGGCTTCCACTTCCAACACAAAACGCACAGCATCTCCTTCGATGCTGATAGCCCGTGCGATATCCGCATCCACAATATCCCGCCCGCTCACCGGGTCTTTTACCCGCCGAAGTGCATTCAAAACTTGTTCACGTGTCACACTCATGGCGCACCTCTTTCATACTTGATGTTTCCTGTCAGGTTTATGCAGTTGGAGGGCCATTGGAAACCTGCAATTTGCCACAGGTAAAAGAAGGGGAAATAGGCCGCTATTCGCCGAGAACGCATAAACTTGGGAAAATCAATTTATTCGGGAAAAAAAATCTTCTATTAACCTTTTATTGGTGGTAAATTGACTACGATCAAGTGGTGCAATAAACAAACCGTTAAGTTGATTCGAAGAAATGATATTATTGTAATGATCAATGAGTTCCCAAATTTGTAATTGTGGCCTCGGAGCTTTTGCATCCACAATAGCGGTGCAGAAATACGCAACGTCGACCAAAGGACTAAAATATGCATGTCGGAATAATTATGGACGGGAATGGTCGCTGGGCAACTCACCGAGGCCTTGCACGGCTAATTGGGCATAAGCGTGGCGCAGCACAGGTCAAAAAGATCGTTAAGAATTGCCCGCGGCTTGGTGTGAAAACCCTCACCCTTTATGCTTTTTCCACCGAAAACTGGAAGCGTGCTGCGCATGAAGTTGAAGGGTTGATGAAACTGTTTCGCGGCTACCTAGCCAATAACCTTGTTGAATTGCACGATAAAAACGTGCGCGTGCGGTTTCTCGGAGATCCAACAGCGCTATCACCTGAAATTTTAGTACTTATGGAAAAGCTTCGGAACCTCACCGAAGGTAACACCGGGCTTCAGCTTAATGTTGCTATAAATTATGGTGGCCGGGACGAAATTGTCCGTGCAACCAAAGAAATTGCGGCCCAGGTTGCGTCCGGCGAGCTGGCCATTGACGACATCACCGAGGCGCGATTTTCCACATTTCTGGATTCGCGCACCCAAAATGACCCGGACCTAATTATCCGCACCGCCGGAGAAATGCGGCTTTCCAATTTTTTAACATGGCAAAGCGCGTATTCAGAATTTGCGTTTTTGCAAGAATCTTGGCCCGAATTTTCGCCCGAAGTCTTTGAAAGTACGCTACAAAACTTCCATTCCCGCACTCGCCAATTTGGCGCTGTGGTGCCCAAAAGGTCAGAATTGGCTGAATAAAACGCCCTTTATTACCGCCCCAATTGCGTCTATTATTCCTCCAGTTTTAATTGATTAGGCTAAAAATTGAACCCTTTTCGAATCTTGCCATGTCGGCTTTCCATATCGCTCGCAATCCTCTTGGTTGCGGCAGGGTGTGCCGAGGTCTCTCGTACAAATTTCCCAACAAGCTCAGCGGCACAATCAGCCGAGTTGCCGGACTATGTGCGCATAATTCCACTTACACCCGATAATATTAACCAGTCAAACACGAGCTCCCAACACAGCCACAGCACATCACAGCTGGCCTCCGCGAGGTCCACTTGGCAATATAATATTGGCGTTGGCGATGTCCTGAGCATAATTGTGTGGGATCACCCAGAGCTCACCCTCCCTGCCGGCCCGCAACGCAGCCAGTTGGAATCGGGAAGCACTGTTAATGAAAGTGGGGCTATCTTTTACCCATATCTCGGGCAAGTCCGGGTGGCGGGCCGCATTGTGGGGGATGTGCAGCGCGAACTAACAGAGCGCTTGCAAGAGTTCATCCCCGATCCGCAAATCGAAGTGAAAGTCGCCGCATATAATGCGCGCAAGGTCGTGATTACCGGCGCCATAAATGCCCCACAATCTTTGCCCATCACAAACATTCCGCTCACCTTGCTTGAGGCGATAAACGCGTCTGGCGGTTTGACAGATAGCGCAAATGGGCATCAGGTCAGCATTCGCCGAAATGGCGAAAATTCAACTATAGATTTGCAAAATTTCCTGGAAAATGGCCAGTCCAGCAACAACCCGATATTGCACGGCGGTGACATAATCAATGTTCCCATCGCCGCGCCCGCTTTAGCCTTTATACTTGGCAAAATAAAAACACCCGGTGTTGTTGATCTCGGGCCAAACGAAATCAGCTTAACCGCAGCGATCGCACTACAAGGCGGGCTGGATGAGGCGCGCGCCGACGCCAGCGGCATATTTGTTTTTCGCAATCAATCCGAGCGCATAGACGTTTTCCAGCTCGACGCCACCACCCCGCTTGCCTTTGTTTTGGCAACAAAGTTCACCCTGAAACCAGACGACGTTGTCTACATTGTTTCGGACCCGGCCGCACGCTGGAACGAAATTATTACCCAGCTAATTCCGACTATCGGGGCCGTGCGGCAAGCCCAAATTATCAGGAACGACCTTTAATGATAAATTCTGTTCTTGTTGTTTGTGTTGGTAATATTTGCCGCTCGCCCGCCGGCGAAAGGATGCTGGCAAAAGCCTGCCCGTCCATTCGGGTGGAATCTGCTGGAATCGCAGCGCTTGAGGGCCATGCCGCGGATAAAACCATGAGCGAAATTGCCACGGATCGGGGTTTAAGCCTTGAAGGCCATGTCGCCCGCCAGTTCACCGCTGAAATTGCCAATGAGTTTGATCTTATCCTCGCTTTGGAAAAAGGGCATATTCGCGTGATATCGGAAATGGCCCCTACCGTAAGTGGAAAAACAATGCTTTTAGGCCAATGGCTTACCTCCCAAGAAATCGCTGACCCTTATCGCAATAGCCTCGAATTTTACAATCTGGTTTTTGATCAGGTCACAAATGCTTGCGCGGCTTGGGCCAGCAAGCTAGGGGCAAAATAATGGCCACGAGTTCCGACCAAGAAATCGACCTCCTCGAACTTGCGCTCCTGTTTTACCGCAAAAAGGTCTTGATCCTTTTTATAACCTTTCTCGGCGCCATCATCGGCATCGCCATCGCGCTTTTTTCCACACCGATTTATCGGGCAGACGCGCTCATCCAGCTTGAAGAGAAATCAAGCGGCGGCATGGCGCTCTCCTCTGACCTCTCCTCTCTATTTGCAGATACGCCGCAATCCGTGGCCGAAATCGAGATTTTGCGTTCACGAATGATTTTGGGGCAGGTCATCAATAGCCTTCGGCTCGATATTTCGGCCACCCCCAAGCGTTTGCCCATCATCGGTAATTTCCTCTCTCGGTATGAATTTTCCGAGCCTAATATCTCGTTCATCTCGACCTATGCGTGGCATAACGAAACCATCGAGCTTGGTTTTTTAGAAGTGCCCGATGTGCTATTGGACCAGACGATCACGCTCACATATCTGGGTGATGGTGCGTTTGAAATTGATCTGGATGCAGGCGCACCCATTGTTGGCCAAGTCGGGCAGCCACTCCGCCGCTCAGAGCTGGATTTTGCTATATTGGTAAACGTGATCACGGGGCAGCCGGGCCGCGAATATGAGCTAAAAAAGTCGGGGTTTGCCAACGTTTTAACCGAGATAAGAAGCAATTACACGATAAACGAAAAAGGCAAAAACTCCTCCATAATTCAACTTATGGTGCAAGGGCCTAATCCAGCGCTGGCCACTCAAATTCTTAAAAAAATCACAGATGTTTATCTTCTTCAAAACGTCAACCGCAATGCCGCTGAGGCTGATAGCAGCCTGACTTTCATTCAGGCTCAGCTGCCAGAAACCGAAGCCACAATGCGAGCGGCAGAAAGCGCTGTAAATGCTTACAAGCTCTCGCAGGACTCCGTGGATTTATCGTTCGAGACTTTGGCCCTTCTGGAGCAAGCGGTCGCCATTGCGGCGCAACTCAGCCAGATCGATCTGGAAGAGCAAGAGCTCAAAAAACGCTACACGCCGGCCCACCCAGTTTATCAAACCCTTTTGGGAAATCGAGGCGAGTTGGAGAACCAGCTTGAGAAGGTCCGGCTTCAATCTATGGAGCTGCCCGAAACCCAGCTGGAAATGCTGCGCCTAACTCAAAATCTTGAAGTTGCTCGCGAAATTTACCTGCAGCTCGTTTCTCGCGCACAGGAACTCGCGGTGATAAAAGCCGGTACCATCGGCAATATCAGGGTCATTGATACCCCAATGTCTTTCCCCAAACCTATCAAACCGTCAAAGCCGCTGGTGGTGATTATTTCGACCGTTTTGGCACTTTTCCTTGCCGTCGTGCTCGTGCTTCTTCGCTCGTTCATGACAAAAGGCGTTGAAGGGCAGGAGCAAATTGAGGCGCTCGGCCTTTCTGTTTTTGGCGCCATTCAGAAGGTTGGAAATGGCGACTTCACTGCCAATAAGCGCGGGCGTGATACCCCTATTTTAGCGAAAACTGACCCAACGAACCTCTCTGTCGAGGCCCTTCGCAGCCTGCGCACCAGCCTGCATTTTGGCATGCTTGATGCCAAATCCAGCCTGCTTTTGTTTACCAGTTCGCGCCCGGGCGAAGGTAAATCATTCCTCGCGGTTAATCTGGCCACCGTGATGGCGCAAGCTGGGCAAAATGTATGCCTTGTTGATGCCGACATCCGGCGCGGCTATCTGCGCCGCTTTTTTGGCGTACCGAAATCGGCGCTGGGTTTAACTGATGTATTGGCTGGCGATGCAGAGCTTGATGACGTGATCATCAAAGACCCCGACACCGGCCTTAGCTTCATTCCCGCTGGTAAATACCCGCCCAACCCGTCCGAGCTTTTGATGCACAAGAACTTCGCCACCACCTGCGCAGCGCTGGATGCTCGTTTTGAAATGACCTTAATGGATGCACCGCCATTGCTGGCGGTTACCGATCCGGTGATTATTGGAAAATATGCGGGCATGATCCTGCTGGTGGTCCGGCATTTGTTTACTCAGGTTGGCGAGCTAAACGCCGCGCTAAAAACCCTTGAAAACAACGGGTTAAAAGCCAATGGAGCCGTATTAAACGCCTATTCACCAAAAGCGTCAAATAAAGGCGCCGGGGATTACAGCTACCAATACGCCTATAAAACCCGAGATTAAAATGGGTGCCGCCCAGCCTTAAGCCAGCGCTCCAGTGCGGGGCGGACAGACTGATCTCCCGAGCCGCGCGCCTCATCAATCACAGATTTCACTTCGTCCAGATTCACCGCCCGCAACAGCCGTTTAACCGGCCCCACCGAGGCAGGCCGCATTGAAAGCGTGCGCAGCCCCATCGCGGCAAATGCCAGCGCCTCAACGGGGCGTCCAGCATCCTCACCGCAAAAAGACAGCGGGGTCGAGAGCCGTGTGCAGCGATCAGCTATTTGCTCAATAAACGTTAGAAAGCTCACATTTAGCGTATCATACCGTGCCCGCACCAGCTCGTTTTCACGGTCTGCCGCAAAGAAAAACTGCTTTAAGTCATTGCCCCCAATGGAAATAAAGTCCGCCAGCTCAAAGAACTGATCGGGTGCAAAGGCAAGGCTCGGAGTTTCCAGCATCGCACCAATGCGCACGTTAGCTGGCAAAATATGGCCCAGCCGCGCCTCTTTTTCCAGCTCGTCCAGCAGCGCCTGCCGCGCCTCGCGAAACTCCTCGAATTGGGCAATAAACGGAAACATCACCGTAAGCCATCGCCCGTTGGCCGCGCGAATGAGCGCCTGAAGCTGCATGCGCATCACACCGGGTCTATCCAGCCCGATGCGAATAGCCCGCCAACCTAGCGCTGGGTTGGGTTCTTCGGGCCGCTTCATATAGGGCAAGGCCTTATCAGAGCCAATATCCAATGTGCGAAAAACCACCGGTTTTTCTCCCGCCGCGTCCATCACTTTGCTGTAAAGCTTAACCAGCTCGGCCCTGCGCGGCACCCTTGCGCGCAGCAAAAACTGCAACTCGGTGCGATAAAGCCCCACGCCCTCGGCACCCGATGGCCCAAGACTGGGAAGATCCACCATCAGCCCGCCATTCATGTGCAGCGCTATATTTACGCCATCCTGCGTAGTTGCTGGCTTATCCCGCAGCCCTTTATACGCTTCCTGCGCCTCGGTCTGCATAGCAATCTTTTCACGAAATGCTGCTGCCACAGTGTCATCTGGCCGCAAATGCACCAATCCGGTTTCACCGTCTATCAATATAGGATCATCATTCAGGGCCTCGCGGGTAATGCGCGCCGCATGAATAACCAACGGGATCGCCAGCGAGCGCGCCACAATCGCTGCATGGGAGCCAACCGAGCCTTCCTCCAACACCACGCCCTTAAGCTTTTTGCCATAATCCAGCAACTCTCCGGGGCCAATATTGCGCGCCACCAAAATGGCATTTTCAGGAATTCCACGCTCTGAGGCATCCTCCCGACCGGTTAAAATCCGCAATAGCCGATTGGCGAGATCATCCAGATCATGCAGGCGCTCACGAATGTAAGCGTCCTTCATCCGCGCCATGCGTGTGCGGGTTGAGGTTTGCTCTTTTTCCACCGCAACTTCTGCCGCCAGCCCGCTTTCAACTGAGTCAAACATCCTGTTGCGCCAGCCTTTATCTTGCGCAAACAATCGGTAAGCGACCATTACGTCGCGGTGCTCCCCAATCGCTGCGCCCTTATCAAGCAGCACGTCAATCTCGTCCACCAGCATATCTAGCGCGTCTTGCAAGCGTCCGGCCTCTATCAATGGGTCATCTGCCACAGGGTTGGCGATCACGATATGCGGCTCATGCAGCAGCACCACGCCCTCGGCCACACCTTCCTGCCCGCGCAAGCCCTTCACAAAAAACGGCAGCTGGTGCTGGGCCGCAATCGACATTTTGTCAGGGCCGGTAAACGCGCCAAGCTCGGTCATTTCCGCGATGACCATGGCCACCACTTCCAGCCCGAAAATCTCGTCATCCGAATAAGTGCGCTGGTCTTTGCTTTGCACCACAAGCACGCCGAGCACCTCGCCCAGCCGCTGGATAGGCACACCAACAAAGGAGGAAAATACCTCCTCGCCGGTTTCAGGCATAAAGCGATAACCGCGCGCCGCTGGGGCATCTGCAAAGTTTAGCGGCACAGCTTTATCAGCCACGCGGCCCACCAGCCCCTGCCCCACACGCAAGCGCGTTTGGTGAACAGCTTCGGCATTCAGCCCATACGTGGCGCATAGCTCCAGCGTAGTTTCGTCGCGCTTGAGGTAAATAGAGCAGACCTCGGCCTCAAGCGAGCAGGCAATAAGATAGGTGACACGGTCCAGCCGTGCCTGCCCCTCGCCAGCTTCCGCCAACGCGTCCCGCAAGCCTTTCAGCAATGTTTGGGATTTTATCCCTTTACGTTCACCCATATTACCTCGCGCATGCCGCGCTTATGGTGCGCGGTCCAAGTCAAATGCATCATGCAATGATTGCACAGTAAGTTCCATATATTTCCGGTCTACCAACACAGAAACTTTAATCTCGGAAGTTGTGATCACCTTGATGTTTACCCCGTCATCGGCGAGGTTCTTAAACATTTTCTGCGCCACACCAGCGTGGGAACGCATGCCAATTCCGACAATTGACACCTTCGCCACGTCAGTATCTTTATCCAGCTCGCGATAATTAAAATCGCCGCGCGCTTTAGCCGCTTCCAGCGCGGCTTCGGCCTTGGCCACATCGCCTACAGGGCAGGAAAACGTCATATCCGTGCGGCCCTCTTCAGACATGTTCTGCACGATCATATCTACAATAACCCCGGCCTCAGCCAAGGGCGAAAATATCGCAGCCGCGACGCCGGGGCGGTCGGCCACCGAAATCAGCGTTAGTTTGGCTTCATCGCGCGAGCAGGCAATGCCGGTTACCACATTTGATTCCATAATCTCATCCTCATCGCAAACCAGCGTACCCGGTTCGTCATTAAAACTGCTGAGCACCTGAAGGCGCACTTTGTAGCGCATGGCCAGCTCTACAGAGCGGGTTTGCAGTACTTTTGCGCCTAAGGATGCCAGCTCCAGCATCTCTTCATAGGCGATTCTTTCCAGCTTACGCGCCTTGGCGGTGATGCGCGGGTCGGTGGTGTATATCCCGTCCACATCGGTATAAATATCACAGCGCTCGGCCTCAAGCGCTGCGGCAAAAGCCACGGCCGTTGTGTCAGAGCCACCGCGCCCCAGCGTTGTTACGCGGCCATCGGGGCTAATGCCCTGAAAGCCTGCGATCACCGCCACCTCCATGCCTTCGGCAAATTTTGCGTCCAAATTCTCGCGCGGAATGCTCTCTATGCGCGCCGCGCCGTGGGCATCAGTCGTGTTTACCGGCACCTGCCAGCCCTGCCAGCTTCGCGCCTGCACACCCATTTCCTGTAGCGCAATCGCCATCAGGCCCGAGGTCACCAGCTCACCCGAGGCCACCACGGCGTCATACTCCCGCGCATCATAAATGCCCGGCGTTTCAGCCTCGTCCCCGCTGGCAGCTTCGCCCACGAGGCCCACCAGCTTGTTGGTTTCGCCCGACATCGCCGACACCACAACAATAACCTGATAGCCCCGCGCCACCTCGCGCTTGACCTTCGCAGACGCGCTACGAATGCGATCAAGATCCGCCACCGAGGTGCCGCCAAATTTCATAACCAGCAAAGCCATTGCAAAGGCTCCATTTACTTGAGTTTGGCCGTTTCATACAAGCCTTTAAGCGCAGCATCAAGCCCAAGCGCCGCGCGTCGCCTCGGGGGGGCATCGAGCCCCCGCTCGGCGAGGCCCCTCTCAGGAGGCGCCGGTGCTATTCCGTCGGAATGCCCTTAAATAATGCTTGCAGCACTTCGCCGATTTCAATGCGCTGCTCTAGCTCGGCAAAGTCAATCGCACCACCATGGCGTTCGCGCACCTGTGCCAGCCCGGCCTCATAGGCCCGAAAAAACGGATTGCGGTTGATCGCCGCGATTAAAAAACGATTGGTCGGGTTAAACGTGCCGTTTACATCCTCGATCAGCAGCGCATAGCCATCCGGATCATCCAAAGCAAATGTTTCCAGAATGGTCTGCACATGCTTTTGCTCCTCCCGAATAAGCGCGCCAGTATTCATCGGCGCACGAGATATCCGCCCAAGCAAGCCCTGTGAGCCCTCAGCGTTTTCTGCCGCTAAATTTACGCGCAGCTCAATATCCGCGCTCAAATTGTCCATAAATTCCCATGTGCTATCGCTATAGGCGCGGCGCACCAGTGGCGCATAGGTAGCCGCAAGGCTGGCAGTGGTAGCGGCCGCCACACCAAAATAGCTGGTTTGCGCACCATATTGCCGGTTTAGCTCAATATATCGCATGGAGCGCGCGCACAGCCCAAGCCGCTCATTATCATCAAAAACCGGCAAGGCTGCAGTTGTTGTGTGGGCAAAACTCACGGTTTTACTACACACAATCTGCTCGCCATTCCATGCTGGCAGGCCCATTTCCGGAGCCTCCGGCGGCCGCTCGCCGCCACATGCCGCTGCAAACAGTGCCAATCCAATTATTCCTGAGCGTAGAGCCATTATTTCCCTCATAAGTTACGTGTTTAACCCGAAAAACCATGCGGGCCCTTGGCTGTCAACGCGCAGAGGTAGCCCTGCGCGGCCCTCCGCCTAATTTACCAGTTTTGGCTTAATGCCCATAGGCAAAACGGGCACGCCTTCTTCCAACAACGCGCGCGCCTCTTCCAGCTTTGCTTGCCCCATAATGGGCCGCTCAGGGGTTTCTCCGTAGTGCATTTTGCGGGCTTCTTCAGGAAACTTGGCGCCCACATCATCTATCAGCGGTTTTTCGCGTAGATCAGGCGCTTTGGGGTCCATCGCCAAGCGCGGCGCCATTACCGCCTTGGAAACTTCACAACTCCCGCAAATCACACAAGAAACCAGCCCGCGCACCTGCAGCTTTTCATAGTCTTTATTAGAGCCAAACCACGAATCGAATCCATGTCCGTGCTCACATTTAAGGTTAAACTTGATCATTACACTTTCGCTGCTAAACTCCGGCAACATCCATTATAAAGGCCATGGCCGCTCGTCGCCAGCGTTATATACCGAAAGAAATTAATGTTTAAACCGTCCCTCACTGCACCCTTGTTGTTTCTCGCATTGCTCGCCAGTTTCGCCACACCCGCTTATGCCGATTATCGCCAATGCAGCCCCCAGCAAAAATCTGACATCGAAAAAGCAAGGTTTAACGCGTTTGATGCTCTTTCGGCTGCTACGGTGCAGATCACGCCGCAAAATGGCGCTTATCGCACGTGGTTTGGCCGCTGGGATGCAGTGCGGGCCAAATTTGTGCGCTCAACAATCTCGGCGCTCAAAAACCATATCCGCACGAGCAAAATAACCTATGTCTGCGAGCGCCGGGGGTCCGGCTCATGTGATGGCGGCACTTATGCCTTTGTATATCCGAGTGATTCCGGAACCATCTATCTTTGCCCGCCCTACTTCGATCTCCCAACCCTTTCGGATGCCACCTTTCTTGAGGTGTTCAATTCCGGCACCCGGGGTGGCACCATCATTCATGAAATGTCCCATTATGATAATGTCGGCGGCACCAATGATAATTGCTATAACCGAGATGTTTGCAGTGATTTTGCACGCACTTCGCCAAATCGCGCAGCGCATAATGCAGACAGCTTTCAGTATTTCGCTGAAGATACCTACCTGAAAGCCCGCTAACGCCTTGCTTAGCTCGACCCTCGCGGCGCGCAGCCTCCGCACTACTTTGTAAGGTTTTATCTGCGCCGCGCTTCAAAGGCAGCGCATGTGACGGGTATAGATGAGTATTTATAAAAGAGTGAATACCTCTTCTAAATTGCCCAAATATCCGGAGGGTGAGCGCGGCGCGGGTGCAACATTGCAAAGCAGCGCGGCATCAAACGCGCCGCTACCGGCTTGCGCGACGGTCGCGGCGGCTGCTCATCGGCTGGAAAGCCACTGAAACATGGGTTTCGCAATAAGGCTTGCCTGGCTCCACCGGATGACCGCAAAACCAGAATTCTTCGGTCGCGGGGTCGCCGATTGGCCATTTGCAAGTGCGCTCGGTGAGCTGCATCAAGTTCAGCTTCCGCGCCTTTTCTTCAATCTTTTTCACCTTGGCCAAAGCTTCTTCCGAAACCTCGCTAGCCGAGCGCTGCGGCGGTAAAGGCTTGCCGGCAGTAATAATCGGGCGCGGGCGCGGAATTGGCCGCTGCACCACAGGTGCTGGCGCTGCCTCTTTTTTGGCTTCTACCTTGGGCTTTTTAGGCTTGGGCACAGGCTTGGCAGCCTCTGCCTTTGGCGCTGCTTTCGCCGCTGTTGGCCGGTTAGAAAGCCCCAGCCGATGCACTTTGCCAATTACAGCATTGCGGGTCACGCCGCCAAGCTCGGTAGCGATTTGTGAGGCAGACTTCCCGTCCCCCCACATTTTCTTCAAAATATCGACGCGCTCATCTGTCCAAGCCATGCCTGATCTCCGCAAATTCTCCGGTAAGCCTCTATATTATGGCCCATGCGCCAAAGTTACAATAGCTCAGCGCGGCATTGGCGTGGAATGTTCCTTATAGGGCTGCCAATCAGTGATCTCTGGATAATACATTTTGCGCCACGCCCGCACCCGCGGGTTCATCATCCGGCGAAAATAGCGCGGGTGGCAAGCCAGTGCGGCCATAATCGGGTAGCCATAGGGCAGCTGCGGGGCTTCCGCCTCATCATAGGTTTGCAAAAGAGGGAAGCGGCGGCTGGGTTTATAGTGGTGATCAGAGTGGCGTTGCAGGTTTAGCAACTGCCAGTTGGTGAATTTGTGGTTGGCATTCCAAGAGTGACGTGGCGCCACTGGCTCATATTTTCCATCGCCCAAATGCTTGCGCACCAGCCCGTAATGCTCAACGTAATCAATGATTTCGAGGTAATTAATCGCCACAAAGGCCTGCAGCACAAAAAGCAGCACCCCCGCCAAACCACCAATAATCGCCGCGATGCTCAGAAACCCGAGCGCCAAGCCGCCATAAATCCAGAACGGATTGGAAAAATCGCTCACCTTGCGCCCGCGTTTAAGCGCCCGCGTAGCTTCCACCTCCCAAGCTGACTTCAGCGTACCAATCATGGCGCGCGGCAAAAAATGATATAGGTTTTCGTTATATTTCGCCGTCACCACATCACGCGGGGTGCCAATATAGCGGTGATGTACCAAAATATGCTCGGTCCTGAAATGCCCATAAAGCACGGTGGCCAGCAAAATATCCCCGAACCAGCGTTCAAATTTGTTATGTTGATGCACAAGCTCATGGGCATAGGTAATGCCCATTTCGCCCGCCACAATGCCACTCACAAGCGCCAAGAAAATGCTTTCCGTCACGCTCAAATGATCAAACCAGAAGATCGCGACCAGCGAGCCAAGCACCACCATAATTTGCAGCGGCACCCATATCCAAGTGATCATCCGGTGCCAGAGCAGCGCACTATCGTCAGCATTTGGGTCAAGGTTTTCCCGGCTCAGCCCTAGTACGCTATCCATCACCGAACTGATGGCGAGATTATAAATCGGTATCAGTGCTATCCACCAGCCGCCCTTGCTTACGGCTAGAAGCCAGAGCGGGATAAACACCAGCGAAACCCAAAAGGGCAGCGCGTTGGCAAGGGTTGGTTTTGAGGTCATTTTTCGTCCTGCTTTTCGCTATATTGGCCCAACGCCGCCGTGTGATCAATGTTGCATATCAAGAAACCCGCCTCGTAAGCTTTGCGCATTATGCTTGGCAGGTCGTCCGCCGCTGGTGCTGACACAAAGCTGCCTGCGCGCGGGTTAGCTACCATTGGCTCTGCCACATAAAGGGTGAGCAATAGGTTAAAGTGCGTAAAAACATGAGTTATGTCCTCATCTTTCTGCTGCCAACTCGCCGCAAATGGTGGGTCAAATACCGGCGCGCCTTCGGCCCATTCACTGCCCACCAGCCCCAGCATACCGCCCAATAGCCCCTTTGGCGGGCGGGTTTCCAGCAGCACATGGCCATCAGGCCGCCGCGCAAAATAGGCTATCCCCCGCCGCGTGGGCTTGGGCTTTTTTGGCAGGCGTTTTGGCAATTCGGCGGCAGTGCCCGCCTTAAACGCGGCGCACGCCTCTAGCAAAGGGCAGCCCGCACAGCGCGGGGCTTTGGGAATGCAAATGGTCGCGCCAAGATCCATCAGCGCCTGCGCATGATCCCCCGCACGGTTTTGCGGAGTCAGCTCTGCCGCGCGCACCTTCAGCTTTGGCTTTACCGCGGGCAGCGCCACGCGCTCATCAAAAAGCCGCGCCATAACCCGCTCGATATTACCATCAACCACCACCGCAGCCTCACCATAAGCAATGGCCGCAATCGCTGCCGCCGTATATGGCCCCACCCCCGGCAAGGCCAAAAGGCTGGCTTCATCCTCCGGAAAACCGCTTTTGGCCACAACCCGCGCACATTTTAACAAATTGCGCGCACGAGCATAATAGCCAAGGCCAGCCCACGCCGCTAACACATCTTCATCCTTTGCCGCTGCCAGCGCGGCCACATTGGGCCAGCGCTTAGTAAAGGCCTCAAAATAAGGCTTTACGGCCGTAACCGTAGTTTGCTGAAGCATAATTTCAGACAGCCACACATGGTAGGGGTTGGCGCGCCTACGGGCGTTTGGCGGCACGCGCCACGGCAATTCCCGCGCATTGGCATCATACCATTGCAGCAGTTTCGAGCGTATTTCGGCGGCTTTGCGCATATTTCCCCTGAATTCACGACCCCGTGTATTGGCCTTCGCAACCAAACCCACTAAGTTAGCCCTAGCACTTAACCGGAGTCCCTATGCGAGGCAACCACAGCACAACAAAACGGCGATATAGCCGTGGCTTCACCCAAGCGGGTGGGCTGGTGGATTCGCGCATCCAAAAAGCGGGCGCGGCGCGGGGCTTTGCACAAATGCGGCTGCTCACCCACTGGGAAGAGATTGTGGGCGTTGAAATTGCCCGCATAGCCAAGCCGCAAAAAGTTTCTTATGCGCGCAGTGGCTTTGGCGCGAAGCTTACGCTTTTGGCCAAGCCCGCCCACGGGCCCGAGCTGCAAATGCAGCTACCCCGCATTAAAGAGCGGGTAAATGCCAGCTATGGCTACTCAGCTATTTCCGATATTCGCATCACCCAAAGCGGTGAAGCCTTGGGCTTTGCCGAGCCGGACAATAGCTTTTTACATGATCAACCCTCGCCCCGCCTCCCCCCTGCCAAAGCTGAACAGCTACGCGCAGAGGTTTCTGGCGTCGAAGATGAAACCCTCCGCGCGCTGCTGGAAAGCCTCGGGGAAAACATACTGTTAACTTCCAAAGGATCAACACAATGACCCATACCCTCACCCGCCGCGCCGCTTTAGCTGTTATGGCCGCCGCCACCGGCAGCGCTGTTTTGGCCCAAGACAGCACCTCAAGCGAGGCAGAAGCCCCGGCCGTTCAGGAATTTTCTCTCGGCGATCCAAACGCGCCGATTAAAGTTATTGAATATGCCTCCTTTACCTGCCCGCATTGCGCACGGTTCCATGCGGATGTATTTCCCGAGTTGAAGGCCAACTTCATTGATACCGGAAAAATCCACTTCATTTTCCGCCCGGTTTATTTTGACGGCCCCGGCCTGTGGGCCGATATGCTGGCCCGCTGCACCGGCGACAATGACAAGTATTTCGGCATTGCCGGGATTTTGTTTGAGCGTCAGGCCGAATGGTCCCGCGCCAGCTCGCAAGCAGGTGTGGCCGAAGGCATTGTTTCGGTTGGCAACCAAGCCGGAATAGACGAGGATACCGTGCTGGCCTGCTTACAGGATAACGACAACGCACAAGCGCTGCTGGCTGATTTTCAGGTGCATGCCGAGCGCGACAATGTGCAGGGTACACCCACATTCATGATTGACGGGGTGCTGACAGACAACATGTCGTATGCCGCATTTGCGCAGCTACTCAACGAAAAGCTCGGCGAATAGCCCCAAGCGCGCCGCCCGTTCGGGGACATTGATGCGGGGAGGCTGCGCCGCCCCTGTCAAGCCCCCTCACGGTCGGCGTGCCGCGCCTAGGGCGCGTCAGGGTGCCTGAGGCGAGGGCTTAGTTAAGCCGCACACCCGCGCTTTTCAGTAGATTCTCCAACCTCGCTTCATCCTCGAACTTTAGCCGCACCGGAAAGGCCAGCACCTGCGGGCGAAAGCTGGCCGGTAGCCGTGCGGCGTCTTTTTCCGTGGTCACAAGCTGTGCATCTTTTTGCGTGGCTTCTTTTAGTAAACGCTGCAAAGCGGCTGTGGAATAGGGAGCGTGGTCGGAAAAGCTGTGGCTAGCCACAATCTCGGCACCTTCAAGTGCTAGTGAGCGAAAAAACTTCTCAGGCCTGCCAATTCCGGCGAAGGCCAGCACGCGTGCCCCCTGCCAATCCATTCCCATTTTCAGGGGTTTCAGGGCAGCTTGCAGCCGTGGCAATTTCGCTATTTCTGGCCAGCGCACCCCCAGCAAAGCTTGCGCTTTATCGCTGCCGATTGACACAATCGCATCACCGCGTTTTAGCCCCGCTGCCACTGCCTCGCGCAATGGCCCCGCAGGCAGCACACGGCCATTGCCAAAGCCAACAGCAGCATCCACCACGATAATCGAAAGGTCTTTGTGCAGCGCCGGATTCTGAAAGCCGTCATCAAGCAAAATCACCTCGGCGCCGGCAGCTATCGCCGCCTTTGCCCCGGCCGCGCGGTCTTTCGCCACCCAAGTCGGCGCAAAGGCGGCCATAAGCAGCGGCTCGTCTCCGACCTCTGCCGCATTATGCACCATTTCCTCAACCTTGAGCGGCCCCTCAGCCGTGCCGCCATAGCCGCGAGATACCACATGTGCCGCAACGCCCCGCGCTTCCAGAAAGCTGGCCAACGCGATCACCGTTGGGGTTTTTCCTGTGCCACCCGCATTGATATTGCCCACGCAAATAACCGGCACCGAGAGCTTTTCCCACGTGCCTCGCCGCAAACGTCGCGCCGTAGCCGCCCCGTAAAGCCAGCCCAACGGGGCCAACACTACGGCCAAAGGGTGCCACTTGCTTTTCCGCCAAAATCGAGGAGCCTGCATTAGTTTGCCCTCTCCAAAAGCGCACAAATCTCGCGCGCTACGATTTGCACAGTTTCCGCGCCTTCGCTGCCCACCGCCCAGCCTTGCAGGGCCAGCTCGGCCGAACGATCAGGTGCCATCGCGTCCACAAGCCGTGCGGGCAGCGCACCATTGCTCTCGGCAAGGGCCAGCCCGCCGGCGTCTTTTAGCCGCGCATACCTATGAGCAAACGGTGCCTGCATTGGCCCGGAAAGCACCGCAGACCCAACCGCCACGGCGCCAAAAGGGTCCGCCGCTTCTGGGCCATAGAGCGTGCCCCCCATATAAGAAACCGTTGCCAGCCGCATCCATGTTGGCAAATTATCCGTATTTTGTGCCAGTAAAACTTCGGCTTTTGGGTCCGGCAATGTATCAGGGCACGCCGCTGAAATTCGCCAGCCATCGGCTTCCACCCGTGAGCTGATCACATCGGCAGCCGCGCGGGGGGCAATGATGAGCAGCAGGTTTGGCACCGCTTTCACCGCATGGCGGTGCGCCGCCAATATCGCGCCGATTTCTCCGCGAGAAACCCCCGCCGCACACCAAATTGGCCGCGGCCCCAACACGCCCGAAGCCCGCCGGAACAAAGCCTCGTTTTCGGGCATTGGGGCCGCGATTTCAGCCAAGGGCTTGCAGCGCACAATCTGATCATCCTTCAGCCCATGCTTTTTAAACCAATCCAGATTGGCCGCCTCGCCCAGCAAAACATGTGGGAAATATTGCAAAAATTCAGTGAGCTGCCGCCCGCGAAAGCTTGGCAATAAGCCTTGCTCCGAGAGGTCTGCAAACAGCAGGTTTACGCCTGATTTGGCAGCACGCCGCACCACGGTCAAGCCATTCTCCGGCGCGCCCCAAAGCAAAACTTCGGGCTGCCAATGGGCGATAAACTGGTCAATTACGGCGCGCCGCCCGGTGGGGAGCGCCACATAGAGCGGCCCGGGTTTTTCCACCAGAGCCTGGGTTATCAGCACCGGATAATCTTCCAGCTCCAGCCGCAATGCCGCCACCGAATCCAGGGGCACCTCTTGCGGCAAATGTAGCCAAACAAGCCGCCCCTTTGGGCGCGGCGGCAGCGGCACCCGCCCGCCGCGCACGGTGCGCAGCAGGGCCGAAATTCCGCTTGCCGCCGGTTGGCTGTCCATCAATACCCTCGCTTAGCCCAGCTCTTCAGTTGAGCTGGCTTCAGCGTTTTCATCGCGCAAACGGTGCAGGTGGGCAATAAAATAGCGCATATGGGCATTGTCAACCGTGCCATGCGCCGCGCTTTTCCACGCGTCATATGCCTTGGCATAGCTCGGAAAAATTCCGACTATATCAATAGCATCCGTATCCCGAAATGTGTTAAGCTGCGGGTCGGTCAGCTCGCCGCCAAAAACAAGGTGTAAACGCTGGGTCATGGGTTAGTCTCCTTTAGGAATGATCAGCCCCGCGATAGGGCGTTTGGCCGCAGGCTGCAAGCCTTTGATGATATTTTCCACTAGTTTTACAGGCCCCGCCACCATGCCCGCAAGCTGTGGATGCGGGTTATTATAGCGCGTCGGCGCGCCCGCGGTGGTTTTTACGTGCCCGCCCGCTTCGCGTATAATGAGGTCTCCTGCCGCCACATCCCACTCCCAAGCGGGCCGCAGGGTGAGCATAACATCGAACCGTCCTTGGGCCACAAGGCACAGCCGATACGCCAAAGAGGGGCGAAAGTTGTGCTTCATGCCATGCGGGGCCAGCCAATGCTCTCGCTTCAGGTCTGGCTTGCGGGTCAGCACCGTGGCGCCGGCCATTTCGGCCTGCCCGCTTACCTGAAGTGCCACACCATTGCACTGCGCCCCGCCGCCCAGCGTAGCCGCATAGCTCAGGCTTTTCATCGGCACATGCACCACAGCGGCCACCACCTCGCCGCGCTCCACAATAGCCAAAGCGTGCGAAAAACTCGGCTCACCATTAATAAACGCTCGCGTGCCATCAATATTAATAAACGCTCGCGTGCCATCAATCGGATCGACAATAAACACCCGCTCAGCCTCTAGCCGCGCCGTGCCGTCCTCAGTCTCCTCCGAAAGCCAGCCATAATCAGGCCGCGCGGCCAAAAGCTCGGACTTTAGCATCCTGTCAATCTCAAGGTCGGCCTCGGTCACAGGCCCCTGCCCGCCGCCTTTGTCCCAAACTTCGGGGTCCGCCTTAAAATAGCGCTTGGCGATCTCGCCAGCGGCCTCTCCGGCATCCAGTAAAAGCTTTAGGTCAGCTTCCCGCAATGGTCAGGCCTTCCACTAGCAAGCTCGGCACCACACGGCTCAGGTGCGCTTGCCCGTCATTTGCCGCGATCATACCGCCCAACATTTCCCGCAAATTGCCCGCCACGGTGCATTCATTAACAGGCCGAATAATCTCGCCGTTTTCCACCCAAAACCCCGACGCCCCACGGGAGTATTCGCCCGTATTCGGATTTACACTCGACCCAATCATCGAGGTCACAATCAGCCCCGTGCCCATCGCCTTTATAAGGTCATCGCGGCTTTGCACCCCTGCTGTCAGCGTCAAGTTTCCCACGCTTGGGCTGGGCGCGCTGCTAGCCCCGCGCGCGGCATTTCCCGTGCTCTCCATGCCCAGCTGCCGCCCCGTGGCTAGGTCCAAAACCCAGCTCATAAGCACGCCATTTTTCACCCATGCGCGGCGCTGGGTCGCCAGCCCCTCGCCGTCAAACGGTTTTGAGCCACCTACGCGCTTGCGAAAAGGGTCTTCCACAAGGTCCATGCCCTCGGGCAGCACCCGCTCGCCCATAGCGTCCTTCAGCCAGCTTGCCCCGCGCGCCACCGCACGGCCATTTATGGCCGCCATCAAGTGCCCGATCAGGGTCGAGCTTACCCGCTCGTCAAACAACACCGGAAACGCGCCCGTGGGCGGCTGGCTCGCGCCTTTCAGCGCCACAGCCCGCTCTCCGGCGATGCGGCCAATCTCATCCGCACCCATCATATCAGCGGCAAACGCCCGGCTGTCGCCCTTATAATCCCGCTCCATCTCTAGCCCTTCGCCAGAAATAGCCGTGCAATATAGCCCGGTAGACGTGCGCCCATAGCCACCACTAAACCCGTTGCTCGTGGCAAGGTGAATGCTCGACGACGAATAGCTTCCGCCCGCTGAATCCACCTTGCTTATACCGCTGACAGCCAGCGCCGCGGCCTCTGCCTCCAAAGCCATGGCTTTCAAGGCTTCAGGGGTGGCGGGCTCGGCAGGGTCTACCAATTCAAGCGCGCCCACATCCCAATCGGTTGCCAGCTGCTCTGGCTCGGCCAAGCCAATATACGGGTCTTCCGGCGCGGCCTTTGCCATCGCCACCCCCCGCTCTGCCATCACCGCAATCGTAGCGTCAGACGCATCCGAAACCGAAACCACCGCCGAGCGCTGCCCGATCATCACCCGCAAACCAAGGTCAATGCCCTCTGCCCGCTCCGCATGTTCCAGCGCCCCGTTGGCCACCTCAATTGACAAGCTCTCCCCCTTGATGACAATCGCATCGGCGGCCTCGGCCCCGGCGCGCTTTGCGGCCTCCAACATCTTTGCGGTGAGTTTCTCTAAATCGGCCATCGTGCTTCCTTCTTTTCAGCTTTTACGAAACCTAATCCCCTTCCCTTCGGCATACAAGCGCCGCCACTACATTGGTTGTCACCCTTCGTAAAACCTGCGCCCCGTTTCGCATGAAGTTGGCCGAGGCACAGGGGGGCCTACCCCATCCAACTCATTGCTTTTACGCTGATAAACACTCTTTTATTTTTCCTACTTACCTAGGCCAATAAATTCAGCCACTTGCCCCAAGCCAAACTAAAGACGCGCATTAATGCCTTGCGCCCCCCGCGTCCTTGCCCCACCATAAGAAAAAAGGAGGCCTCCATGCCACTCTCAGGAAAAACCGCCATCATCACCGGCGCCAGCCGCGGCATTGGCGAGGCCACAGCCTATGAGCTGGCTTCAAAGGGCGCGCAGGTTTTCCTCACCGCCCGCTCACGAGATGCCATAGAGGCCATCGCCGCTAAAATCAACGAAAGCGGGGGCAAAGCCGCCTTCCTTGCCTCTGATATGGCGCGTTATCTCGGGGTAGAAACCGTGGTGCGCCGCTGCATGGAAACCTTCGGCAGCGTTGATATTCTTGTGCAAAATGCAGGCGTGATCAACCCGATTGCCCGCATCACAGATAGTGACCCGCGCGCATGGGCCAAAACCATAGAAACCAACCTGAACGCGGTGTATTATGGCTTGCGTGCCACCCTCCCGATTATGGAGAAGCAGGGCGCAGGGCTGGTGATCAACATTTCATCCGGCGCGGCCCATCGGCCGTTTGAAGGCTGGAGCCATTATTGCGCCGCCAAAGCTGGTGCCGCCATGCTTACCCGCCAAGCCCATATGGAAACCGAAGGCTCCAATATTTGCGTTGTTGGCCTAAGCCCCGGCACCGTGGCCACCGATATGCAGGTGAGTATTAAAGCGTCGGGCATTAACCCCGTCAGCGAGATGGACCTCTCGGACCACATCCCTGCCGCATGGCCTGCCCGCGCTATTGCATGGCTCGCCGAAGGTGCGGCAGCAGATTATTGCGGCGAAGAAATCGCCCTAAGGGACGAAGATATCCGCCGCAAAATTGGGCTAATCTAGCTCGCTGCCATAGATCAGCTTTTCATTTACAGGGGCCACCCGCAAAATATTGGTGGTGCCCGGCGTGTTAAACGGCACGCCTGCGGTAATCACGATCATATCGTTTTCAGTCGCAAAACCAGCCTCTTTGGCCGCCTTTGCAGCACTAATAACGGCCTCTTTAAAGCGTGTAACCTCGCCTGAAACCACACAATGCAAGCCCCAAACCAGCGCCAAACGCCGCGCCGTAGCGGGCACAGGGGTGATCGCAATAATCGGCACCCGCGGGCGCTCGCGCGCGGCCAGCATCGCCGTAGCACCCGATTGGGTAAAACTGGCAATCGCCTTAACATCCGTGGTTTCCGCCACTTCCCGCGCTGCTGCACTGATGGCATCTGCCACCCGCGTGCGGCTTGGCGTGTGTGAGGCCTCAAGCCCCGCGCGATACATCTCGTCTTTCTCGACCTCAACCGCCACGTTGTTCATGGTGGTTACGGCTTCAATCGGGTAATCCCCCGCCGCGCTTTCAGCCGAAAGCATCACCGCATCCGCGCCCTCATAAATCGCCTGCGCCACGTCTGAAACCTCGGCCCGCGTGGGCACTGGCGAGTTAATCATGCTCTCCATCATTTGCGTGGCCACAATCACCGGCTTACCAACACGACGGCAGGCATGCACCAGCCGCTTTTGAATCGGCGGCACCGCTTGCACAGGCAGTTCAACGCCAAGGTCTCCGCGCGCAACCATAATCCCGTCGCTCACGGCTAAAATCTCTTCAAATGCATCCACTGCTGCCGGTTTTTCGATTTTCGAAATAATCGCGGCCCGCCCTTTGGCCAGCTCTTTGGCCTGCAAAACGTCAGACGCCCGCTGCACAAAGCTCAGTGCCAGCCAGTCCACGCCCAGCGCGCAGGCAAACTCAAGGTCGGCCAAATCCTTCTCGGAAAGCGCCGCCAAAGGCAGCACCACGTCAGGCACATTCACGCCCTTACGGTTGGAAATTTTACCACCCACAGTGACTTCAGTATCGGCATAATCATCGCCGCACGCCGTAACTTTCAGGCTAATTTTGCCGTCATCCACCAGTAGCGTAGAGCCAACTTCCAGCGCCTTGAAAATCTCTGTGTGGGGCAAGTTCACCCGCGTATCATCGCCCGGCGTGCTGTCCAAATCAAACCGGAAAGCCGCGCCCTCAGCCAAAATCTCGCTATCATTGGCAAACACACCACAGCGCAGCTTTGGCCCCTGAAGGTCTGCCAAAATGCCTATTGGCCGGTTTAACTCCACCTCCAGCTCACGAATAATCGTGTGCCGAAGCTTAATTTCCCCATGCGTTCCATGGCTCATATTAAGGCGAAATACATCCGCCCCGGCCAAAAATAGCTCACGGATCATTTGCTTGGTGTCGGATGCAGGGCCGAGGGTTGCCACAATTTTGACATTCCTCTGGCGGCGTATACCTATCGTCATTTTATCTCTTTTCGTGCCAAAGTGGCGGGCCTTCGGCTTGTATAGCCTACCTGCGCGCAGATGTCCGCAAGAATTGGCGAAATTTCCTTGCTTTTTGGCTGCACAGGCTGGCCCATAATTTCGGATGGGTATATCAACACGGTGACAGTTTAAAGAATCGGACCCCCGGATATGAGCAAAAGCGAGGCTTTTGAGGCGCTGAACACTGGCGCTGAATCAAACGTGCTGGTGCTGTGTGACCACGCCAGCAACCACGTGCCACCCTGTGTAAATGGCGGCAGCCTTGGCATTTCAAAAGCCGACATGAGCCGCCATATTGCCTTTGATATTGGCGCGCGAGAAACCGCACTTCTTATTGCTGGGGCACTCAACGCCCCCATGCTGGCCAGCCGATTTTCGCGCCTTGTAATAGACCCAAACCGCGGCGAGGACGACCCGACGATCCTGATGAAAATCTATGATCACACCATTATCGAGGGCAACCGCCAGGCCGATGCCACTGAAAAGCAGCGCCGCATCGAAGCGTTTCATCGGCCCTACCACGCCGCGATTGACGCAGCGCTAGCGCAGGTTACCGCGCGCGGAGATACCCCCGTTTTAATCTCGATCCACTCCTACACCCCGCAGCTAAATGGCCGCCCAAAGCGCCCTTGGCACATTGGGGTGTTATGGGACGACGACGCGCGCATCCCTGTGCCTCTGATGCAGAAACTTGCCACCAACAGTGAGATTACGGTTGGCAATAATGAGCCCTATTCAGGTGAGCTGCGTGGTGATACCATGTATTTTCACGCAGCAAAAAACAGCTACCCGCATGTGCTGATCGAGCTACGACATGACCTGATAGACACGCCAGAAGGCCAAGCCAAATGGGCCGCCATTCTAGCCAAACCGCTTGCTGAAATCATTAAAACCCTGTGAGGATATAATGGACGACCTAACCCAGCTTAAAGCCGAAGCCGCCGCCTTTCGCCGCCTAAAAGCCCACCTTGATGAGCGCCGCGATGTGCAAAACATAGACATGATGAACCTGACGGGGTTTTGCCGCAATTGCCTGAGCCGCTGGTATCAGGAAGCCGCAAACGAGCTTGGGGTAGAGATGAGCAAGGACGAGGGCCGCGAGGCTTTTTATGGCATGCCCTATACTGAATGGCGGACACTAAACCAGACGCCCGCCGATGCCACCAAACTCGCCGCTTACGAAATTGCCAAACCGAAGGAAGACTAATGCGCCTGATCCTTGCCCTACTGTTTATTGCCCAGCCCCTTATGGCCGCGCCCAAAGTGGCCGCCACCCTCCCGCCAATAGCCGGTTTAGTAGCTGAAATCATGCAAGGCGTGGCCACGCCCAGCGCCCTCATACCCGCCAATGCCGAGCCGCATCATTTCTCCCTGCGCCCCTCGCAAATATCAGCCCTACGCGAAGCCGATATTGTGTTTGCCGTTGGGCTTGATCTGGAGCCATGGCTGGCCCGGGTCGAGGGTAGTTTTGCCATCATCAATCTGGCAGAAACGGCCTCTGAGCCCCTGCCCGCCCGCAATTTCGACCTAAGCGCACGGGCTGAGAGCGACCCGCACCTGTGGCTGGACCCCGGCGAAATGGTCGCATGGGAACTGGAAATCACCCAACGTCTCATAAAGCTGGACCCTGAAAATGCCGACATCTACCGTGCCAATGAATTTGCTCTGCTGCAAACCCTAGTGGCTGCAAAAAAACAGCTCGAAAACATTGGTGAGCGGATGAATGCAGAGGGCCTACGGCTGGTTGTGTCCCACGATGCGTTTCAATATCTTGAGCGGCGGCTGGATGTGCCCCTCGTCGGTATGCTTTCAGATTATACCGAAGTAAGGGCCGGGGCGCGTAGCCTCTCCAAAATCAGCCGTCTTGAAGGGCCAATTTGCATCCTTGAACACCCCGAGCTCAGCGCCCCAGCGGACCTGCTGCCAAACGCTCCACGCGTAATGCTGGACCCGATGGGCGCAGATTTTGCGGGCGCGCCAAATTTTTCCATGCATTTCTACCAACACATCGTTGCCGCACTAGAAGGCTGCCTGACGCCGCAATAGCCCCCCAAAGGACCCCCGCATGAAAACCGGATTTTTTGTTGATGAAAAATGCTTTTGGCATTCGGGCGGGAACTACGCGCTAACCGCCCCCGTTGGCGGCCTCGTGCAGCCCCTCGCGGCGGGGGGCTTGCCGGAAAACCCGGAAACCAAGCGGCGGCTTTATAACCTGATGAAGGTCACGGGGCTGGCCGATGAATTGGCGGTGCAAACCGCCCCGCCCGCCACGCGTGCGCAGCTTCTCAAAGTTCACCCAGCGTCATATCTCGACGATTTCAAAGCCCAAAGTGATACCGGTGGCGGCGAGCTTGGCCTGCGCACCCCCTTTGGCCCGGGTGGCTACGAGATCGCGGCGCTTTCAACCGGCCTCGTGATTGGCGCCATGCAGGCCGTGGCCGCTGGCACCCTGCAAAACGCCTATGCGCTTTCCCGCCCACCGGGGCATCATTGCCTGCCCGAATGGTCCAACGGTTTTTGCCTGCTGGCCAATATCGCGGTTGCGATCGAGGCCGTGCAGCCACTCCGCGTGGCGGTGGTGGATTGGGATGTTCACCACGGCAATGGCACCGAAGCGATCTTTTATGATCGCGATGACGTGCTCACCATTTCGATCCATCAAGAAAAGAATTATCCGCTAGATACTGGCGGTATTGAGGCCACCGGCGAGGGCGCGGGCAAGGGCTTTAACATGAACATTCCGCTGCCACCGGGCGCGGGGCATGAGAGCTATCTCTACGCCTTCAAGCGTTTGGTCCTGCCCCGCCTGCACGCGTTTCGCCCAGATCTGATTGTGGTCGCCTGCGGATTTGACGCCTCGGGCGTGGACCCGCTTTCGCGCATGCTGTGCCACGCTGAAACCTACCGGTTAATGACCCGTGAGCTGATGCAAGCCGCCGACGCGCTCTGCGAAGGGCGCTTGGTGATGGCCCATGAGGGCGGCTATTCCGAAGTGCATGTGCCCTTTTGTGGTCATGCAGTTTTGCAAGAAATGAGCCGGAGTAACATTGATGCTGGCGACGCTCTTGGCGCACGTATTTCAGGGCAGCAACCTTCTGCCAGCATGCAAAAGGTTTTCGGCGAAATCATCGACGGCTATGCTGAAGAATTCGGCCAATTGGCCTCGGCTAATGCCCATCTGAATATAGTTTTTTAACTCCTGAATACCTATATAGATAGTAGAGCGATAAGCCTTTACCCGCGCGCAGCGTGCTGCAAAAGGGGCGGCATACCTCTTGTAACGATTTGAAAGGAAATTCGATGAACAAAGAGCAATATGATCACCTTCCGGCGCAGATAAAAGCGCGCACCGAAGAATATCTAACCGCCGCTAAATCCCTGTCCGAAGAGTGGTTCGGCATGGATAACGGCAAAGAAATCCACTTGCTGTCCGTGCAGCTCGCCGCGGCCATGATGGGCATGGACTCTGCCGAGGTGATCGCCTCCGAAATCGCGAACTTCTCAGACCAACTTAAAAAGCAAAAAGCTTGAGGGGCTGGCGACCTGCAAGGGCTAAGCAAAATGAACGCAGACCCAGAGATCATGGCCCATTTCCCCGATGTGATGACCCGCGCGCAATCAGCCGCCCATCTTGAGCCTATGCAAGCCCACTGGCCATCAACGGCTTTGGCCTTTTCGCCCTGCATCACAAAAATAGCGGCGCGTTTCTTGGCTTCACCGGCCTTACGCACCCGGGCTATAAAACCCCCTTCACCCCCTGTGTTGAGGTCGGCTGGCGGCTGCACCGCGCCGCATGGGGCAAGGGCTATGCCTTTGAGGCCGCACAAGCCTGCCTAAATCGGGCTTTCAAAACCCTTGCTCTAAGTGAGATCGTCAGCTTCACCAGCCGTAATAATGCGCGGTCTATTGCCCTTATGCAAAGGCTCGGCATGCGGTCTGACCCGCGTGAAGATTTCGAGCATCCTATGCTTGCCAAAAACCATCGTTTAAGCTGGCATGTGCTGTATCGCCTACCAAAACCAAACCCGCCCACCGCGATGCGCCCCTGACCGAAGGG
The DNA here is from genome assembly GCA_002402045.2 of Paracoccaceae bacterium. GTDB lineage: Bacteria > Pseudomonadota > Alphaproteobacteria > Rhodobacterales > Rhodobacteraceae > UBA3077. Next base: position 66,489 of record NVUX02000008.1, read on the forward strand.
AAGATTTTTCGCAGGGGGGTAAATCCCCCCAAGGAAAATTCACGGGCTGGGTTCCAAGTTTCCCAATTTGTGCTAAGCCGTGGCATGTTGTTTTTCAAAACCCATAAAGACCTGCTCTTTGGCCTTGGTATGCTGGCGCTCTTTCTCGTCGGGCTGGCTATGATCATTGTCTTTACGGGCTGGGAAGACACATGGGCCTCCATCGCCAAGATTGGCTGGGGGCAGTTGGGCATTTTGCTTGCACTGTCCCTCGGAAACTATGCCCTAAGGGCCCTACGCTGGCACCTGTTCGCCACAGCGCTAGATCTCAACATATCCCTCGCCCGCAACGGAATAATCTACCTCGCAGGCTTTGCCCTCACCATCACCCCCGGCCGCGTAGGAGAGCTGGTGCGCCTGCGCTGGATTCGGCGCGAGACCGGCACCAAAATGCTGCAATCGTCGCCAATGATGCTGGGCGACCGCGCCGCAGATCTCGCAGGCGTGGCCGTGTTGCTCCTTATTGCCGCGCTTTTGGGCCTTGGAGCCGCGGGCGGGGTTTACTGGGTGGCAACCCTCGCGCTGGCACTTGCCTTTTTGGCCACCAGCCCAAAAGTCCTCACCAAGCTCATTACACTTGGCTGGCAAAGCTTGGGCCGTGGCGCGCGCACATTTGCCAGCCTCCGCCGCTCGGTCCGGCAGCTCACCCGGTTTGCCACTCCAAAAGTCGTTTTGCCCGCCCTCACCCTCAGCATCCTTGGTTGGCTGTTTGAGGGATACTCGTTTTATCTGTTGCTCGACTGGCTCGGCGTTAGCGTTGGCTTCTGGATGGCGGTTGGCATATTCTTGTTTTCCATGCTTGGCGGCGGGGCTACTGGCCTTCCGGGCGGGCTTGGCGGGGCCGAGGCCGTAATGGTGGGCCTCCTCAGCCTGCAAGGTATTCCACTAGAAATATCCCTGCCCGCCACAATTATTATCCGTATCACCACACTTTGGTTTGCCATTCTCATCGGAATTATTGTATTCCCGTTAGCAGAACGAAAAGGGGCTTAATATGCGTTGGAAAAAAGACGAACTAAAAGGCTGGGGCGGCGCGCTGTCCATAGAGGCCGATCTTGCACGCCCCGAGCGGCTTTCTGGCTTGGCTGACGCCTTACAAGAATTCCCCTGCCCCGCCATCGGCGCGCGGCGTTCCTACGGAGATGCCCCCTTGGCCGCGCGCGTGGTAGACATGACCCGGCTAGACCGCTTCATAAGCTTTGATGCCGAAGCAGGCTTGCTTGAAGCCGAAGCTGGCGTGACCATCACCGACATCCTCAACACATTTGCCCCCAAAGGCTGGATGCCCGCCGTCATGCCCGGCACTGGCTTTGTTACCCTTGGCGGCTGCATCGCCAATGATGTGCACGGCAAAAACCACCACATCGCTGGCAGTTTTGGCCAGCACGTAGAAAGCCTCGTGCTTATGGCACCCGATGGCAGCACCCATCGCATTTCGCTTAAATCCAAGCCCAAACTTTTCCGCGCCACCATCGGCGGGCTGGGCCAAACCGGCATTATCGTTTCGGCGCGCCTGCACCTCGCCAAATGCCCCGCGGGCAATATGGCCGTGCAAGAGCGCCGGATGGAAGATCTGGATGCCTTTCTTGAGGCCTTCAACACCTCCCACGCCGATTTTCAAGTCGGCTGGCTGGATATGACCGCAAAAGATATTCACCTCGGGCGCGGCATTATGGAAGAGGCGCACTTCGCGTCTGGCCCCTTTGAGCCATCCAAAAAATCCCGCTCTGTGCCGTTTAATCTGCCGGGGTTTGCCATGAGCACCCCCATCGTCAAAGCCTTCAATTGGCTTTATTATAAGCGTATATCTGTGGCAGGCCGTGACCGAGAGCGCCCGCTGCACAAGTTTTTCTTCCCGCTGGATAATATCCAGCACTGGAACCGCCTTTACGGCAAGCGCGGCTTTCACCAGTTCCAATGTGTGCTGCCCGATGCTGAAGCCCCCGCCACCTTGGCGCTGATGCTGGAAGCCGTCACAGCCTCTGGCCTCGCCTCGCCGCTTTCGGTGCTCAAAAGGCTCGGCCATGGGCGCGGCGGCATGATGTCCTTTCCGATGGAAGGCTACACTCTGGCGGTCGATATTGTGAATAAACCCAGCGCCAAAGCCCTGCTGGCACGGCTTAACGAGCTGGCGCGCACCGCAGGCGGGCGGGTTTACCTCGCCAAAGATTCCAGCCTAGAGGCCGGATATGTGCCCGATATGTATGCCGAACTCGATGATTTCCGCGAGGAGGCCAGCAAGGCCGACCCGAAAAACGACTTTGAAACCACGCTGACAAAACGACTAAACATAAGAGGCCAAGCATGAGCGACATCTGGATCATACTCGGCGCGACATCAGCCATCGCCCGCGCCTTCGCCCGCAAATGCGCCGAAAATGGCGCAGAGCTGCACCTGCTGGGCCGCGACCTGCCCGAGCTAAAACGCCTCGCCGCTGATTGTAAGCTGCGCGGCGCGGCCGAAGCAACGGCCGTTGCTTTTGACGCGCGTAAACCCGAGAAATTCGAAGGCATAATTGACACGGTAGCGCTGGCTTCCGGCACCCTCAACGCCGCTGTTTTTGTTGGCTCTATGCCAGAACAAGCGGAAATAGACGCCGACCCAAGCCTGATTGACGGCACCATCCAAGATAGCTTCACCGGCCCCGCAAGGTTCCTCCAGCTTCTCGCCCCCGAGCTTGAAAAGCGCGGCAGCGGCACCATTATCGGGGTTGGGTCCGTCGCGGGAGACCGTGGCAGAGTTGGGAACTATGTGTATGGCGCGGCCAAAGCCGGCTTTGCCACCTATCTTTCCGGCCTGCGCAACCGCCTCACCCGTGGCGGTGCCCATGTAATAACGGTAAAACCGGGTTTTGTAGACACGTCGATGACATGGGGCATTGAAGGCATGTTTCTCGTCGCCTCTCCCGAGGACGTGGCCAACAGCCTGATGAAAGCCGTAGAGAAGAAGAAAAACGTGATCTACACGCCGTTTTTCTGGCGCTATATCATGCTGATTATTCGCAACATCCCCGAGTTCATCTTTAAAAAGCTGTCTATTTAGCCCGCAGCATTCACCAGCAAAAAGGCCCCTACGCCGATCAGCGCCAGCCCTATCAGGTCTCGCAGCGCAAATACAATCGGGTCATAATCCATCCGGCCTTGCCACCCAAGTGTGATCATCCGCGCCAGCCATAGCGCCACAGGAATGGCCGCAAGCCGGATTTCAAACAGATTTTGGTAAAGCACAGCGGCAATCGCGCTATAGGTATAAAGCACATATACCACAATCGCACCCACCGAGGCCGTTATTGAAATATTGCGCAAATCCGCCCGATCATGCCGTGCATATCCGCGCCCCGGTATAGGATCTTCGCTTTTGGTTTTCCCCAGCTCTATCAGCCGCTTAACCCCGCCCAGCGCTAAAAATACCGGAAACACAAACGCCCCGAGCCAGCCAGACATCGCCACGCCAACCGCCACCGAGCCCGCCACCACGCGCAACGTATAAAGCGCGGCCAGCATTGCAATATCAACCCAGCGCAACCGCTTTAGCCCCAAGGAATAGGATAGCGAAAGCGCCATATAAAGCGCAATAATCGCCGCCAGTTGCCAGCTATGAAGCATGGCCCCGCCTAACGCCCCCAAACCCAGCGCCGCCGATATCCCCATGCCAGACAATATACTTGCCGTGCCAGCAGCAAACGGACGCTTGTATTTGGTTGCGTGTTTCCGGTCCGCCTCAAGATCCATCAGATCATTCACAATATATATGCTAGACGCCGCAGCCGAAAAAACCGCCACCCCCCACATAGCCAGCGCAACCCCGGCCAAATCTATCCGGTGTGCGGCCAATAGTGGCAAGAAAAGCAATATATTCTTTAACCATTGGTGTGGCCGAAGGGCTTTTAGCAGGTCAGAGGCTTTGGCGGCCTCCCCGATCGGCTCAACCTTCACACCCGCAGCATCAAGCTTGCGCTGCAACCGCCTTGAGGGCGCCACACAATAGCCGCTCGCCGCAGCCTGCCATACCGGAATGTCCTTGGAAGAGTCGCCAATATAGGCAAACCCACCGGCACCATAACGCGCCACCAGCGCCTCGGCTTTCGTCCGGCCCGTCAGGTTGGTCACACCATCAGAGCCCATAGCGGTAGAATCCAACCCTTGCTGCCTTGATAAGGCCTCAACCAAGGAGATATCAGAGCCAGACGCCAAAATGACCTCACCGGGCGCCGCATCCATACACTTTATCACCGCGTCTCTGCGCGGCAGCAAAGCCATATCAATCTCGGCCAGCCCGGCCAAGCGCGCCTTAAGCTTGGCGCGGCTGGTAAACATTGTAAAAACGGCCTTCAGGCAGTGCACAGGGTGCCGCCCGAGAGCCGCCCAAAAGGTTTCCAGCAATAAATCTGTTTTCAACAGGCTGTCATCTACATCCACGACGAGTGGCATATTGTGACCGTCTTGGTTCGCTTGCCCCACACTTAACGCCTTATATTGATTCGCATTTTATGGCTTATAGGAATAATTGTGGTCGCTTCCCACGTAATTCTTGCTCGTTTCGAGATAGTGGCCCCACGCAACGCATGATTTCAGGAAATCATTTTCGGCTATCCTATTGAAATAGTGTTAATTTTTCAAGTTGAGTACAAATGGAGCAACACGCCATTGTTTTGCCACATTCTTTTTTCATATTGTGTCCAACCAAGCGATAATCATTCGCTCAAAGGACGTTATTGGCGGACTTAGGCACTGGATACATTGTTTTGTATTCGGCGTTGGGAAGCCCTTTCAGGGTGTGAGTGGTGGGCTATTTTGGCCAATATTTATATAATGTATTCCTAGGAGGAAACAAAATGAAAAAGTTCTTGGAACTGTTTGCAAAAGACGAAGACGGCGCTGTAACTGTTGACTGGGTTGTTCTGACCGCAGCCATCGTTGGTATTGCTCTGGCAATTATTGCGGTTATCCGCACAAGCTTGGAATCTGCGGCAACAAGCATTGCTGCTTCGATCAGCACCGCGTTTACCTAAATTTAATAGCCATTTAGCTGTTAAACTTTAAAAATTCGTATGAGGCGGTTTCGCCTCATACTCCCAGCTCGTCAAGATTTGAGGTGTGTGATGACCAAAACACCAATTTGTACTTTCGTATCAAGCTTTTTGATAGATGAAGACGGTGCTGTGACAGTTGACTGGGTTATGCTCACCGCAGGTATTGTATTACTTGGCGTGATGGTATTGAGTGGAATAAGAGTATCGCTGGGCGCTGCTGCGACCAGTATCGCCAATACAATTAGCATCGGCCTTACTTGATCCCCCGCAACTATATCTTTTTTGTGGTACAGCCACGCTCCCTTTATGCCCATTGATTTCATCGCAATTTAGTGCGAATAACATCGTATATTCATTGCCTATTAATAAGGGGGCATTATGCGATTAATATTCCTACTTGTGCTTGTTATTGGAATCGGGACCGCCGGCTACGCGGCCTTTTTGATTCAAGGACAGTTTGCTGCAAAAGATGCGGAAATCAACCAGCTCAGCAATGAGCTACGCAAAACGCGCGAGCAAGTGGTTGAAACCACGCCAGTGGTTATTACCGTCAACAGAGTGCCATTTGCTCACAAGCTTGTTGCCGGAGACCTTAGCATTATTAACTGGCCAACTGAGTTTCTTCCAGAAAACGTTTTTTCAAGCATCGAAGACGTCATTGGTGACGCCGAAAACGATACGCGATACGTCAAACGCATCCTCGAAGTTGGCGAGCCTATTTTGTCAGTCAAAGTCACCCATTTTGGCGAAGATATTGGCATCAACACCTTGTTGGAGCCGGGCACACGCGCCTTTGCCATTAGCGTAGATGTCATAACCGGCGTTTCGGGCTTTCTACAACCTGGTGATGAAGTCGACATTTACTGGACCGGTCGCAACGTGGACCAGACCATAACGCGTCTTATTTTCGAAAAGGTTAAGATTATTGCGATCGACCAACAATCGAACCAAGAAAGTTTGAACCCAATCGTCGCAAGAACCGTTACTTTGCAAGTTTCTCCGAGCATTGTTGCAAATTTGGTACAGTTCCAATCTTCCGGCAACTTGACCCTCTCCCTTCGCGGTGTTCAAGACACCACAACCTCAGGGCCGATATCAGTGGATACATCTACACTAATTGGTAATGAAATCATACCTGTAGAGGTTGTAGAACAGTGTTTCCAAACAGTTCGTCGGGGTGTGGATCTTATCCGAACCGAGGTGCCCTGCAACTAGGCCAGCAACTCTAGTCCTTAGCACCAAAATCCTAAAAAAACGCGGCTTTAAGCTGCGTTTTTTTCTGCCTTTTACACAAAGAGACTCCGCTAACATATTGATTCTTGCAATCGAATCCGATTTATAGCATGCTGCCCGCAAGAATGGGCAAAAGATCCATTCATTGATTTTCATAGGTGATTTTGAGAGGCAGGATCACAATGCAGCTAAAAAGCTTTATTCGGGCGAGTTTATGTGGACTCGTTCTAACAGCGCCAATGGCCAGCTCGGTCGTTGCGCAAAACGCGGTACTTTCAGTATCGCGCGGTGCCGTTTCCAGTAGATTGTCAGTTTCCGTTAATAAAGCGATCGTCGTAGACATCGATCGGCCCTTCTCACAGCTTTCCGTGGCCAATCCGGCCATTGCTGACATTGCGCAGCTTTCGGATCGCACAATATATGTGTTGGGTAAATCGCCGGGGTCAACAACCCTGACGATTTTTGACCAAGACGGGCAGCTTGTGGCAAATGTGGATGTACGGGTTTCCCCTGACATTGCCGAATTCAAGGAGCGTCTAGCGCAAATCCTTCCGGGGGAGCGCATTGATGTGCGGACCGCCAGTAGCGGGATTGTGCTGTCGGGCCGGGTTTCCAGCACGCGCAGACTTGCGCAAGCAATGGAACTGGCGCGGCTATATACCGATCCCGAGCGTCCCACCGCTGTGACTAACCTCATGACGGTCGCCGGTTCGCAGCAGGTTATGCTCCAAGTGCGTTTCGCAGAAATGCAGCGCTCGGTGGCAAAAAGCCTCGGTAGTTCAGTCGGCATTAGTTCAACTGGGACGGCAAGTGGATTTGCAGCCGGCTCAGGCAGTTATGGCGTCACAGCAGGCGTAGCATCCTCCAGCGCCGATTCGGCTGGCGCTATCGGAATTGGCTTCGGTATTGGTGGCCTAGCCGTCAATGTTTTGATCGAAGCTCTGGAAAGCAAAGGGATGGCGCGCACACTAGCCGAGCCAAATATCGTTGCAATCTCGGGTGAAACTGCGCAGTTCCTTGCCGGTGGCGAGTATCCGGTGCCAGGGGTGGATGGCGAAATCTCATACCGCCCATTCGGCGTACAGCTTAGTTTCCTGCCAACGGTCCTTGATGGCGATCTCATCAGCCTTAAGCTCGAAACAACAGTGAGCTCTATCGATGCCAACACATCCTTCACCACCGGATCAGGGGTTAGCGTCGCAGGATTTAAAGTTCGGCGCGCGAGCACCACCGTTGAAATGCGGGATGGCCAAAGCTTCGCTATTGCGGGCCTGTTGCAGGATGATTTTTCTGACAGTAGCGCTCAAGTCCCATGGCTTGGTGATGTGCCAATCCTCGGTGCCCTGTTTCGCTCAGCTGATTTCCAGCGGCAGCAAACCGAATTGGTAATCATCGTAACGCCGCATTTGGTAACGCCGACCTCGTCGGACGCGTTATCCCTGCCAACAGACAGGATGCGCATCCCAACCGAAGCCGAACTATTCCTAAGTGGCCGCACAGAAGGTGCTGCCGGGTCTAGCGCGTCTATAACGCAACTGAGCTTTGATAGCTCTGCCGGATATGTGATGGAGTAATGACATGAAATTGCTAAATAAAATCATTGGCATCTCCGCCGTTCTGGCCCTTGGTGGCTGCTTGGAAACGGCAGGAACCCTGCCTAACCAAAACAGTTTCTCCATGGCGAGCAACCAAAACTACTTGGTGCAAACAGGTCAAGGCGGCTCTGCTGCTTACCTGCTGGGCCTATCGCAACAGTTCCGCGATGAAGTGGCCACCATGATCAACTTTGACTTCAATTCAACCGTTCTTGACGGTGAAGCAAGGCGGATTCTGGACCAACAGGCAGCGTGGATCATTGCGCACCCAACGGTTAAATTCCGGGTTTACGGCCATACAGACAAAGTTGGCTCAAACGGCTTTAACCAACGGCTCGGCCTTCGCCGCGCTCGGGCAGCCGTTAATTACCTTGTATCCAAGGGTGCACCACGCAACCGTCTTGAGGCCTATTCCTCACTTGGTGAAACGCAGCCGATTGTTAACACAGATGATCGCGAGCGTCTAAACCGCCGCACCGTGACAGACGTGTTCGGCTTTGCGCCAAACGTGATCCCGTCAGATTTTGACGGTAAACGCGCCGTCGTCATCTACGGTAACTACGTAGCAGGCAGAGGTGGCGTTGCAGGAGGCTCACCCCTTTAGCAAGTCTAACAACTTCAAGCTTCACCCCTTCCGGCTCTGCCGGGAGGGGTTTTTTGTTGTTTTATCGCAACTTGCAATCCAAAGCTTATCCACTTATAGTCGGCTTTGCGCTTTCGCCTACGAGCGATATTTGCGAAAATTTGACGATTATCCCGCTAATTACCAATACGATCAGAGTTACTGCGGCAGTTATGTCATCCGTTAATTTAAAAATTCACTTTTACTTTTATTTTCAGTCCATTCGTAATAGTCTATGTTTTTAAGTTAACTATTTAGAATTGTGATCAATCAATAATCGAGGTGCTCAGTTGGCGTTGTTAAAATTAATGGACCGGAAGATGGAAGCTTATGCTGTCGCCTCCAAACCCGAAAGTTTTGAGCTCCTGAGCGGAGAATTACATGGGCTTTTCGGGCAAAACTGGGGAAATATGACCGTTTCCGCCGCCGGAGAAATGCTTGGGCGTGGCGATATGGGGGGGGATGAGACCCTTATAGTGTGTGTTGAGGCGCAAGACGAACAAAACCTAGAGCCAATTGACAGTTTTGTGCGGGCCGGCAAAAAAGCCGGCTTTACCGTCGTGCTCATTGCAAAAGATGTGTCTCCCACCGCACTCCACCACCTTTTGCAGCTTGGTGCCGATGATTTTGCGCCCTATCCATTGCCAGATCACGCCCTCGCAAATATTTTTGACCAGCTACGGGACAAGAAAAATAGTGCCCCAGCCGATTCGGAACGCAGGAAATCACGCAGTGGTGTAATTTTGCCAGTTTACGGCGCGGCCGGTGGTGTAGGGGCCTCCACATTTGCCGTTAATCTGGCTTGGGAAATGGCGTCCCAAACCCGCAAAGACGATATGCGCGTCGCGCTTATTGATCTAGATTTTCAATTTGGCTCTGTTGCCACCTTGCTCGACATACCTCGCCGCGAAGCAGTGTTTGATCTGTTGACAGAACCCGACACGCTGGCCAGCGATACATTGGCTCAAGCTATGACGTCCTATAAGTCCATTCTCGCTGTGCTCACATCGCCCCCCGAGGTGATGCCGCTTGATATTGTAGACGCCGAATTTATTGAGCGCATGCTCCGAATTTTGCAATCGCGCTATGATTTTATCATCATTGATCTACCCAAAGCGCTTACAGACTGGTCTGCTTCGGTGCTCACCAACGCCGAAACCTATTTTTCACTGCTAGAGCTTGATATGCGCTCAGCACAAAACCTCATGCGGTATCTCAGGGTGTTGCGCGGAGAGGACCTGCCGGGCGAAAAAATCCAGTATATCCTCAATCGCGCTCCAGGGTTTGCCGATTTAAACGGCAAAACCCGTGTTGGACGTTTTTCCGAAAGCCTCGGGATCGACATCAACATTCTGCTGCCTGATGGTGGCAAAGCCGTGACGCAAGCCGGAGACCAAGGCGAGCCGCTGGCAAATTCCGCCCCCAAAAACCCGCTCCGCAAAGAGATCAAGAAAATTGCCGGGACTATATTAAACCTGACCAAAGAAGCCCGCGCGGCTGTAGTTGACTAACGGAGAGACCCATGTTCGGACGCTTTAAGCAAAACTCACCATCCAAGCCTGAGGCCCCGTCTTTTGTTGGCGAGCTGTCTCTGGAGCCAGAAGTCATTCATAAAGCCCGGCCAAGAGACGCCAACGCCTTAACCGCAGATGAGCAAGACGCGCAACTGCGTGAGCAAAAACGGCTCGACAAGCTGATGGATGTTCGCATGGAGGTGCATAAGCGCCTGCTCGAAACTCTCAATCTTTCGGCCATTGACCAAGCCGCCGAAGCCGATTTGCGCCGCGAAATCGGAGCGATTGCCCGCGAAACCATCCACGAAATGGGTGTGGTGCTAAACGGCCAAGACCAAAAAGAGCTATTACAAGATTTGATGGACGAGGTCACCGGCCTTGGCCCCATCGAGCCTTTGTTGCGAGACGAAACCGTAAACGATATTCTCATCAACGGCCCCCATCAGATATTTGTAGAGCGCTTTGGTAAGCTAGAGCACACAAACGTGCGCTTTAAAGATGACCGCCACCTGATGCGTGTTATTGATAAAATCGTATCTGCCGTTGGTCGGCGGGTTGATGAAAGCCATCCCTATGTGGATGCGCGGCTGGCAGACGGCTCGCGTTTTAACGCCATGGTGCCGCCCTGCGCGGTGGATGGCGCGCTGGTTTCCATTCGTAAGTTTTCCAAAGACAAGCTCTCCATTGAAGAGTTGATCAATTTTGGTGCGTTTAACGAGCCGATGGCCACCTACCTGCAAGCCGCTGTTTCGACCCGGCTGAATATCATCGTTTCCGGCGGTACTGGCTCGGGTAAAACCACTACGCTTAACGCCCTTTCTGGCTTCATCGGGGCCGACGAGCGGATTGTAACGATTGAGGACACCGCCGAGCTTCAGCTCCAGCAGGCCCATGTAGGCCGCATGGAAAGCCGCCCCCCCAATGTGGAAGGCAAGGGCGAAGTTTCCCAGCGAGACCTGCTCCGCAATGCTTTGCGGATGCGCCCAGACCGCATTATCGTGGGCGAGACCCGTGGTGATGAAGTGATCGACATGCTACAAGCCATGAACACCGGCCACGATGGCTCGATGACCACCATTCACGCCAACTCGGCCCGCGACAGCCTTGCCCGTTTGGAAAATATGATCGCGATGTCGGGTATTGATATGCCGCTCAAAGCAAGCCGCGGGCAAATTTCCTCGGCTGTTAATCTCATCGTGCAGGTTAGTCGCCTTACCGATGGGTCCCGCCGCATGGTTTCGATCACCGAAATCACCGGCATGGAAGGCGAAATCATTTCCATGCAGGAAATCTTTAAATTCCAGCGAGACTATGTTGACGAAGACGGCAAAATCCACGGCCACTTTACGGGCACGGGACTTCGGTCTGCCTTTATGGAGCGTTTTCAGCAATGGGGCTATAATCTTCCCTCATCGCTATTTTCCGATACCCCGGTTTATTCTGACCAAGTGGAGGGCGAGCAGTGAGTATTGAGCCACTTATTTATGCGGTAATTTTTGCCGCAGTCCTATTTTTGATCGAGGGCATATACCTCGCGGTCTTTGGCAAATCTGTGCGCTTGGAAAGCCGAGTAAACCGGCGCTTGCAGCTACTTGAAAAGGGTGAAAGCCGCGAATCCGTGATGGATACGTTGCGTAAAGAGCGCGAGCAACACACAAAAACCCTGCGCCTACCGATTATCGGCGTTCTTTCCAAAAGAGCCGCCGTTGCCAATATCGCCTTCACCCCAAATGCGCTGCTTATGGTGATTTTACTGCTCATCGTATCCGCCTTTATCGCGCTAACATTTGCCACTTCGGCCAACCTCACCATGCGGATTATTATATCTATCGTCATGGGGTATGGCGCGGTTTATGTTTGGCTCAGTTCAAAAGCCAAAAAGCGGATGGCCCTGTTTGAAGAGCAACTGCCGGATGCGGTTGAGCTTATGGTGCGGAGCCTGCGTGTGGGCCACCCTTTTGCCAGCTCGGTAAATATCGTGGCCCAAGAAATGCCCGACCCGCTTGGAACCGAATTTGGAATTCTGGTTGATGAAGCCAATTTTGGCGCTGAAATCACAGAGTCGCTACGAAAAATGACCGAACGGGTAGACGTGCAAGACCTACGGTTTTTGGCTGTGGCCGTTGCCATTCAATCACAATCCGGTGGTAATCTCGCCGAAGTGCTTGACGGCCTTGGCAAGGTTATTCGCTCACGGTTTAAGCTTTTTCGCCGCGTAAACGCGATCACCGCTGAGGCAAAATGGTCCGGCTGGTTCCTGTCCTTTTTCCCGATCATGGCTTTGATCGCGATTAATGTGTTACAGCCAGATTACTATGACGGGGTTATGGATACGCCCGTATTTTTACCACTGGCAATTGTTGTCGTAATCTTTTTGATCGTGAATATTATATTTATGCATATGATGGTTAATTTTAAGGTCTAGACGGCCCGGAAAGGATCCCCCGTGATCAGCACTACCCTCGAATTTATCACCGCAGTGCTTGGCCCCCTCGGGCCAATTATTGTTGCGGCTGGCCTCGGGCTATTCCTAATTTTGCTTTCGCTTCCGGTAATCTTGAAAAAGGGGGATGACCCGTTTGCAAAGCTTGGCAGCGGCGGCACCCCAACCAAAGGCTTTAAAAAGAAAAATGGCGCTTCTAAGGGCGGGATGAACCTGCGCTATGATAGCGGCAAGTTGAACCTCGCCAAATTTGAAGCCTATCTTACGCCACAAAATAAAGATGAGCTCACCGCAGCCAGACTCAAGCTTTTGCAAGCGGGCTATCGCTCACAAGGCGCCGTAGGAAATTATAACTTCCTGCGCATGGTTTTGGGTATCAGCTTTCTTGGTCTTGGCCTGCTATATTCCCTAATCATGAGCGGCGAGCTCTCGGCAACACAAGTCTCGCTCTATGTCATTCTCCCCGGCGCCATTGGCTATTACCTGCCCACTTATTGGGTTGAGCGCCGCCGCCAAACACGCCAAGAAGAGCTGGTAGACGGCTTTCCAGACGCGCTTGACCTTATGTTAGTCTGCGTTGAAGCGGGCCAATCGCTCGATCAATCCATTGTGCGGGTTGCCACGGAGATCAAGCACTCCAACAAATCGCTTTCTGAGGAATTTCAAGTCGTTGCTAACGAGTTGCGGGCCGGTAAAGAGCGTGTTTCTGTGTTGCGGGATCTGGGCGAGCGCTGCGGCGTGGCCGATATCAGCTCCTTTGTGACCGTACTGGTGCAATCCGCTAGCTTTGGTACCTCTATTTCCGATGCACTTCGGGTTTATGCCTTTGAAATGCGGGATAAGCGCATCATGCGCGCCGAAGAAAAAGCCAACAAACTCCCAACCAAAATGACCCTCGGCACCATGCTCTTCACCGTACCACCGTTGATGATTATTCTTGTTGGCCCATCAATTTATGACATTTATGTCAATCTGGGCGGCGGAGGCCAATAGTGCGCCTCACCGTTTTGGGGCTAGTCCTAGCCCTCGCGGCCTGTGAAACCACGCAGGGACCGCTGGCCAATAATCGCGTGGGCGTAGCCCCGCCTCGCGGTACTGTTTCCGTCACCGAAGCGGTTGACGGGCTTATCGTTGGCCACCGCCTGATGGCCGCCAACGAGTTTCAACTCGCGTTAGACGCCTACACCCGCGCGGCGGTCGATCATGGGCTAAATGCTGATGTGCTCAGCGCTATTGGCTCGGCAAATTTGCGCCTTGGCCGGCTGAACCAGGCCGAAAAGTTTTTGCTACGCACCGTTGCAAAAGACCCAGATTTTGTTCCCGCCTGGAATAATCTTGGTGTGACGCAAATCAACTTAACTCAATATGTTAATGCCCGCGCCAGTTTTAAACGCGCCTTTGCGCTTGATAACGGCAATTCAGAAGAAATTCGGCAAAACCTGATATTGGCAAACAGACTTGTTGTAGAAAGTTCGGCGGAAATCCCCGAACAATTCAATTTCTTGCTGGTCCGGCGAGGCAATGGGCGCTATCTGTTACTTGGGCAGTAAAATTCGGGGATAAGATGCAAAGCACAAAATTCACCTTTCACGCGATTTTCCTCCTTTCCGCCAGCCTTCTGGCCGGATGTGGCGGGAATATTTCTGACGCAGATCGCGCCTTGCCGGGCGGCAGTCTCAATGTGTTGGACGCCACCGGCATTAGCGAAATCATGCTTGATTTTGCCGATCCAGATGAAGCGGTCATCTATTTTCGGAGCGCCGTCGCGCAAAGTCCAGACCGGATAGACTTCCGGCGCGGCCTTGCTATTTCGCTCGTGCGCTCAGGCCAACACGCGGAGGCCGTGCTGATTTATGAGACCATTCAAGAAGCCGGCGAGCTCACAAATGAAGACCGGATAGGCATGGCGGGAGCCTATATCCGCAATGGTGGCTGGGCTGAAGGCGAAGCGGCGCTAAACGCCATTCCCCCCACGTTTGAAACCTATGACCGCTACCGCCTTGAAGCGATTGTGGCCGACCATAACGAGGAGTGGACCAAGGCCGACAGCTTTTATGACATCGCCCGCGGCCTCACCACAACCCCGGCAAACACGCTCAATAATTGGGGCTTCTCCAAGCGTATTCGCGGCGAAATGCAAGATGCGGAAAACCTGTTCCGCCAAGCCTTACGTGCCGACCCTTCCCTCTTTCGCGCCAAAGTAAACCTTGTGCAAACGCGCGCGCTTCGCGGCGAATATCAGCTCCCCGTAATTCCAATGAATGACGAAGAGCGCGCCCTGCTCTATTATGAAGCCGCCAAAGTGGCTGTGCATAAGGGCGACAGGGATATCGGCCGTGGCTTACTGCAAGAAGCGATAGACAGCCACCCCCGCCACTTTGCCGCCGCCGTAGACGCCCTAAACGCGCTTACCAGTTCAGTGGGCCTCTAGTTCATGGCCTATTGGGCAATTGTATTTCTAATAGTTACTTTCCCGTTTTGCATTTACGCAACATGGACAGACCTCAAATTCCTAAAAATCCCCAATATTGTGCCGGTTTCGCTGGTGCTTGTTTTCATCGTGGTTGGCCCCTTTGTACTGCCCTTTTCTGAATACTGGCTCAGTCTCGTCTATGGCCTCATCGCCCTTATGCTCAGCCTCGTCATATTCGCCGCGCGGCTTGTTCCAGGCGGAGACCTAAAATACACTACGGCTATCATCCCGTTTGTTGATACAAACGAGCTGATTAGCTTTGCGATGTTTGTGTCTTTGTGCTCAATTTTGGCCGTGCTCACCCACTTGGTTTTTGGCTGGGTGGGCCTTGCCCCAAAAGATTGGGCCTCCTGGAAAACCGGCGGCTGGAAGCGCCGGTTTCCGGTGGGCTTCGCCCTCTCGGGCGGGCTTATTGTCTATTTAGCCGCGCATATCATTCAGCCGGTTTAATAAGCCTATAGAGCACCATAAGCTCCGAGCGATATATCTCCTCCAGCCCATAGCCATGCGCCGCCGCTTGCTCGACCATCGCGCTGCGCAGGTCCAATTTTCCGGAGCAAAATGGGACCGCCAAAAATGCAGCACCCTCCAGCCCTGCATCATCGCCGTAATACCACGGCGCTGCGCCCGGCACGCGGCCAACATCGCCCAGCAGCCAGACCATGCTCAGTACATCTGCCACCAATACAGGCTGCCCCCGCACAGCCTCCAGCCCCTCCATTTGCTGGGCCATAGCCGAAAACTGCGTCATAAGTGGTTCACCGAGCCTGCAAGCGGGAAAGGTATAACCGTTGATGACCAGCGGATCCAAATCCGCCCGCAGATTAGGCCAACCGGCTATGGCTTGCTCGCCATATATATCAGAAACCCGCCGCTCCGGCAGCCAAATATCAGAGATTCCACCCTGCAATTCCAGCTTGGCAAAGGCCTCATCTTCGGATGTCACAAGCACTCGAAAAGGCGTTGTCGCCATAGAGAATACCGACGGGAAAATAAACGTGATGGCCGCAACAATCAGCACCAGCCCGCCCTGCCGCGCCGGAAGGCCAAATACCGGCTTTGCCGCGGCATCTGGTAGGTTAGCCCAGATATAGAGCACGATTAGGTGCAGCCATTTCGGGTCATTCCCCCAGTTTTGATAGGTAATATAGGTGAATGCCGGCGCCAAAACCAGCACCACCAGCCCTTGGTGCATCCGCGCAGATTTTCGAAATATTATCAGCGCAGCAAACAATATAATCGACGAAACAATGGTGTTCGGACTACCGGCCACATCGCTCAAGCCTACACCAGTATTGACCCGCGCAGATTCCGGCCGTGTCAAAACCAGCAAATCCTCAAAATAGGCAAAAAAGAAATCCAGCCCAAGCCAAGCGAGCAGCGCCACCCCCACCAGCAGCCCCACGCCCATGGCCTTAAGCAGCAGCATCCCCTGCTTTTGCGCCAGTAAAATGATAATAACCACAGGAAGCAGCGGCACAAAAAAGGTCATCTTCAGCATCGCCAGCGCCGCCATGCTTAGCCCAATAACCAAAGGCGCAACCCAAGCCTCGCCTAGCTTTCGGTGTGGCACAAACAAGATCGTCGCAAGCAGCAGAAACGTTATGCTCCAACCCCAGCGATTGTAATACATCGAAAGCGAGATCGTGGATGAGCCACCGCCGTAAACGACCGCCATCATGGTTATCACCATGATAGTGCCAAAATAATAGGCCTGCCCTTTGCTAAACCGCGTGGCCGACAGCCACCAGATCACCGGCAGCATAACAGCCAGCATCGCGGCATCCGCCAATAGCGTAGCCTTGCCCACCGCAAATCCCAGCGTCAAAAAACCGGCCACCGGGGCAAAGCCCAAAATGCCGATCGGGGTCATAAAGTCTACATGCGGCAGCTCCCCGCTCACCATCCTCAGCGTAGCATCCAGCATATGCATCAAGTCCCCTTCATGCGCCGTAATTGCCAGCTTTGATGGCAACATTAGCAGCAAGAGATCGATTGCAAAAAACGCTATCAAAAATCCGCCAAACTTTAGCGATTGCTTATGTGTAATAACCCTGCCTCCAGCTGAAAATTTGTGGTATGATATATCACCCAACGGCAAATTCAATCCTCAACACGGGTCCATTCGCTTCTAAAAAACACTCGCTTGCAACAGGCTCTTGCAACACGTTAAACTAGTGCAAATATTCACAGCAGGGATTTCAAGATGACTCAATCCACTCCGATGCCCGTTCCCCCCAAATCTTTGGCCGACCTCGGTATTGACGTCACGCTTCTGCGGGAAATTTTACTCAAAACCATGTTGCGGCGCAATCTTGATACTATCCTCAAAATTTCAGAAGCCATGCGAATTTCCGTACCGATCGCCCAAGAACTGATCGATATCACCCGTGAATTCAACATGATCGAAACACTTGGGGCAGCACGCACCGATGATGAGAAACGGCTTCGCTATAAGCTCACAGATTCCGGCCGGCAAACGGCACTCGACGCGCTCTCGCAGTCCGAATATTTCGGCGCTGTGCCGGTCCCACTAGAAGAATATAAAACTCAAGTTGAGGCACAATCTATTCGGGACGTTGCCGTTCCAAAGAAAACTCTAACAGAAAGCATGCAGCATCTAATCATCAACGATAAAATGTTTAGCCAACTCGGACCTGCCGTTAATTCTCCACGCTCGGTTTTGTTTTACGGCCCTCCCGGCAATGGTAAATCCTCCATCGCCGATGGCATCCGTAACGCCTACACAGATAATATCTATGTTCCGGAATTCATCGAATATGCCGGGAATGTGATCTCGCTATACGACCCTCTCATCCACACCAAGGTTGAGGAAGAAGAGCAGGATAAAAACGCACTACGCCTGACTGACCACGGCTATGACAAGCGCTATATACTGTGTCAGCGCCCCACCGTTATTACCGGCGGCGAGCTAACAATGGATATGTTGGACCTCAGTTTCAATCCGGTTTCCCGCACCTACCAAGCCCCGCTTCAGCTCAAATCTTCCGGTGGCGTTTTTATTGTGGACGACCTTGGCCGCCAATCCACGCCGCCCCAAACCCTGATCAATCGCTGGATTGTACCTATGGAATCCGGTTTTGATATCCTCACCTTACAATCCGGCCAAAAGTTTACCGTGCCGTTTGATACCAAAGTGATGTTTTCCACCAACTTCGCTCCTAACAAGATTTTTGACGACGCAGCCCTGCGCCGTGTCCACTATAAAATTTATATTGGCAATCCGAGCAGAGATGATTTCATTAAAATCTTCATCCACACAGTTGAGCAGTATCCTATTGAATTTAAAGAAGAAGTTCTTTCCCACCTGCTGGTGAGCCTCTACCCGACCGTGGATAACAATTTTGCAGCCTATCATCCAAAATTCTTGATTGAGCAAATGATTTCGGCCTGCCGATATGAAGCAATGGAGCCGCAAATGACCGTCGGTTTGGTAGAGCGGGCGTGGGAGCACCTGTTCATTAATGATAGCGAAAACAGCCTGTAGGCAGGGGGTTTTCGCCCCCTAGGCCGTCAGCCCCTCTGGCTCAGCCAACCCGTTCACGCGGCAACATGCCGTAACGGTATTGGCCAAAAGGCAGGCTATCGTCATCGGCCCCACACCGCCAGGAACCGGCGTAATCGCGCCCGCCACCTCGGCCACACTGGCATAGTCCACATCGCCCACAAGCCGCATTTTACCTTCTCCGCGCTCCGGCGCAGCAATCCGGTTAATGCCCACATCAATCACAGTTGCTCCGGGCTTTACCCAGTCAGATTTTATCATTTCTGCCCGCCCAACAGCCGCAATCAATATGTCTGCCCGCTTGCAAACCGCCTCAATATTCGTGGTGCGTGAATGCGCAATCGTGACCGTGCAGCTATCTCGCAGCAGCAGTTGTGCCAGCGGTTTGCCCACCAGATTTGAGCGCCCCACCACCACGGCATTGAGCCCCGAAAGGCTACCATGCCTATCTCGTAGCAGCATTAGGCAGCCCAAAGGCGTGCACGAAACCAGCCCTTTTTGCCCCGTAGCCAATAGGCCTGCATTTAGCACATGCAGCCCGTCTACGTCCTTCTCCGGCGAGATGGCCGCAATTATTTCTGCTTCATCAAGGTGGTCCGGCACTGGAAACTGGCACAATATCCCATGCACCTTAGGGTCATTATTCAGCTTATCAATCAATGCCAGCAGCACCTCGCGCGGTGTATCCGCCGCTAGATTATGCTCATAGCTGTTCATGCCAACCTCAAGTGTTTGCCGCCCCTTATTGCGCACATAAACCTCAGACGCTGGGTCCTCCCCCACAAGAATAACCGCCAGCCCGGGCGTGATCCCGCTCTCTTTCAGGCGCGCCACATGCTCGGCAACTTTCTCCCGAACCGTGGCCGCAAAGGCCTTGCCATCAATCCTGTCAGCGCTCATCAGAACAACCCTTCAATTTCGCCCGCATCATTTAGCCGAATGCTTTTTGCCGCCGGTGTGCGAGGCAGCCCCGGCATGGTCATAATAGCACCACAGATCACCACAATAAACCCGGCACCTGCCGAAAGCCGCACTTCGCGAACAGGCAATGAATGCCCCGTGGGTGCGCCACGCAAATCAGGATCAGTTGAGAAACTATACTGCGTTTTCGCCATGCAAACCGGCAAATGGCCATAGCCAGCCTCCTCCCAATCGCGCAACTGCTGCCGGATTTTCTTATCCGCCAATACCTCGTCGGCACGATATATCCTTTTGGCCACAGTTTCGATTTTTTCAAATAAAGGCATCTCATCGGGGTATAAAGGTGCGAATTGTGCAACATCCGCCTCGGCAATCTCGGCCACGCGCTCGGCCAATTCCTTGATCCCGGCGCTGCCTTTTGCCCAATGCATACACAAAATCGCCTCTGATCCGTGCCCGCGCGCATAGGCCTTAATGGCCTCCACTTCTTCATCGGTATCGGTGGTAAAATGGTTAATCGCCACCACCACCGGCACCCCAAAACTCTTCATATTCTCAATATGCCGCCCAAGGTTTGCGCAGCCCTCGATCACCGCATTCACGTTTTCCGTGCCAAGATCTGCGCGCGCCACGCCGCCGTTCATCTTACTAGCCCGCACCGTTGCAACCAGCACCACCACATCCGGCGAAATCCCCGCCTTACGGCACTTGATGTTCATAAACTTCTCGGCGCCCAAATCTGCACCAAAGCCGGCCTCGGTTACCACAAACTCGCTGATCTTCAGCGCGGTTTGGGTGGCCACCACCGAGTTACAGCCATGCGCAATATTGGCAAACGGCCCGCCATGCACCAGCGCCGGATTGTTCTCCAGCGTTTGCACAAGGTTGGGCTGCATTGCTTGCTGAAGCAGCACCGTCATCGCGCCATCAGCCTCAATATCTCGGCAATAAATCGGGGTCCGGTCACGCCGGTATGCCACAATAATATCCCCCAACCGCTTCTCCAAATCCTTCAAATCGTTCGAAAGACACAGGATCGCCATTACCTCAGACGCGACCGTAATATCAAAGCCACCTTGGCGTGGAAACCCGTTGGCAATGCCACCAAGGCTCACCACAACATCGCGCAACGCGCGGTCATTCATGTCCATCACCCGGCGCCACACAATCCGGCGCTCGTCAATTTCCAGCTCATTGCCCCAATAAATGTGGTTATCAATCATCGCCGAAAGCAGGTTGTGCGCCGAAGTAATCGCATGAAAATCACCTGTGAAATGCAGGTTCATATCCTCCATCGGCACCACCTGAGCATAGCCGCCACCCGCAGCCCCGCCCTTCATGCCAAAGCACGGCCCAAGGCTGGCCTCACGAATGCAAATCGTAGATTGCTTGCCAATCGCATTTAGCCCATCCGAAAGCCCCACAGTCGTTGTCGTTTTCCCCTCGCCCGCAGGCGTGGGAGAAATCGCCGTGACCAAAATCAGCTTTCCATCGGGTTTGCCAGCTTGTGCCGCAATAAATTCAGCCGAAATCTTGGCTTTATCATGGCCATAAGGCAGCAAATCCGCTTCGGGAATCCCCAGCTTAGCGCCAATCTCTTGGATCGGTTTTTTATGGGCTGCGCGGGCAATTTCAATATCGGTCTGGTATTCCATTTGGCACCTCAAGGCATGGGTTTAATTGAACAAAGCTT
The DNA here is from genome assembly GCA_002402045.2 of Paracoccaceae bacterium. GTDB lineage: Bacteria > Pseudomonadota > Alphaproteobacteria > Rhodobacterales > Rhodobacteraceae > UBA3077. The sequence goes on from NVUX02000008.1 coordinate 87,580, forward strand.
ACCGCGCTTCGCGCCGTGCGCAAGCTGTTTTTCGACACGAAAACAGCCAAAGCCGACGAAATGCGATTAAGTGTGTGCCAAAGTATACGCGCTTAAAGCGCCCGCACCAGAACAAAAAACTGCCGCAAGAAAGGAAAGTTCACGCTTCCGTCCGCCGCCAGCGGATACGCATCCATCAAGGCCGCATCATAGGCCGCCAAAAACCTCCCCTGCTCCGCCGCGTTAAGCTTCGCCAAAATCGGCCGCGCTGCCGTGCTTTGGGTAAACCGCCGCACGGGGTGCCCCTCATCCGCGCCCAGCCGTTGGAAATAGCTGGTCTCCCAGATGTTCAGCCTGCCAAATGGTGCCAAAACCTCCGCCAGTTTTTGTGGCGGTGCCACTGGCGGCACATAGCCCGCCGTTTTAAACCGCGTAGGAAACAGTTCCTCCGCTATTTTGCGCAAAAGCACATGTGAAGGCGCATTAAATTGCCGAGGCATCTGCACCGCCAGCACGCCGCCCTCTGGCAGCATCCGCGCCAAGCGCGGAAAAAGCGTGGCATGCTCAGGCAGCCAGTGCAGCGCCGCATTGCTGAAAATCAGCGCCGGTGCCCCCTGCCAATCAGCAATATCCGCGTCCTCAAGCGCATCATAAATCCCCGTTTTGCCGCCGCCGCCAGCATCGAACCCGAGCTATCAACCCCCACCAGTCGCCTACCAAACCGCGCCTTCAGCGCGGCCCCCACCGGCCCGTTACCACAGCCAAGGTCCACCACATCTCCTACAGGCAGCGCAGGCACCTGCGCTAGCAGGTCCAAGGCAGGCCGCAATCGCAGCCCACCAAACCTTGCGTAACTTTCAGGGCTCCATTCCACTTATTGCACCCATGCCCGCTGTTCCGGCACATGCAACCGTAGCGCATCGCCCACCCGCAGCAGCCCTTCGCGCTCCACCCAGCCCGTAACCCCGCGCCGGCCTTTTGCCGCGGCCTTAAATAGCCCGCCTTTGCCCGGCATCACCGCCTCAATGCCTTTTGCAGGCAGGTGGCACGGCCGATTTTCCATATCCACACAAATGGCCGCCCCCGCCTGACTGACAAGCCTTGACCCAGGCGGAATATGCGTAAAATCAGGTATTCCTTCCAGCAAAACAGAAACGCTCAGCAACGCAGGAGCCAGCGCTTCCACGCTCATTCCAGCACCTATTTCCGCCAGCTCTTCTGCCGACATGAGGCAAAGCTGCCGTGTGTTCTTAATCTCGCTACCCTTTGGATATTGCGATACGACCCGGCTGCAAGACGCGCGCGTAAGCCCGTTTCGGCTTTCCCCGACCGGCCCCTGAAATCGCAAATCCAGCGTTTCAACCGCACGGTTGCCAAGCCCCACGGCCCGATCATCATTCAGCCCAAGCCACGTAACGCGGCCCACAAAATCAGTTGGCACCAATGCTGGCATGTCATTTCTCCATAAAAAAACCGACACCCGAAAGTGCCGGTTTATGTTTTAACCTTGTGGCTGCGGTTCCATTCCGCCATCACCCTTTGGCTTTTTCGCCGCCTTGGGAATAGCACTAACAGAGCCACCGTCTCCGCTCGGTGAGCTATCGTCATCATCGCCTTTAAGTGGTGGCTCGCCGCGCATTACGCGCTTAATCTCGGCACCCGTCAGGGTTTCAAATTCAAGCAAGCCCTGCGCCAAGCGTTCAAACTCTTCGGCGTTGCCTTCGATAATTTTGCGTGCGGTTTCATAACCGTCATCAATCAGGCGTTTTACTTCTTTTTCAATAATCTCCTGCGTCGCCTCCGAAATCGAAAGCCCGCCGGCACCATTACCAGAATAACCCTCATGCGCGGCCTGATAGTCAATGTTACCAACCAGGTCCGACATCCCCCAGCGCATCACCATCGCCCGCGCTAGCGAGCTCGCCTGCTGAATATCGCCCGACGGCCCGTTAGACACACGGTCCGCGCCATATTTATAAATCTCGGCAGCTTTTCCGGCCATCGCCATGGCGATTTTCTGGATAACCTGATCCTTGAAAAAGTTGAGCTGGTCCATTTCGGGCAGGCTCATCACCATCCCCAAGGCCCCGCCGCGCGGAATAATCGTCGCCTTATATACAGGGTCACATTTTGGCAGCTTAATACCCACAAGCGCGTGGCCACTTTCGTGGTAAGCCGTCATTTCCTTTTGCTCTTCGGTCAGCACCATAGAGCGGCGCTCGGCCCCCATCATCACCTTGTCTTTGGCGAATTCGAAGTCTTCCATGGTCACAAAGCGCTTGCCCGTGCGCGCCGCCGTTAGCGCCGCCTCGTTTACAAGGTTGGCCAAATCAGCGCCTGAAAACCCGGGTGAGCCGCGCGCAATAATCCGTAGATCCACATCCGGCCCCAGCGGAATTTTCCGCGAGTGAATGTCCAAAATCTTCTTCCGCCCGTTAATATCAGGCAGTGGCACATGGATTTGCCGGTCAAAACGGCCCGGCCGCAAGAGCGCTTTATCAAGTACATCGGCACGGTTGGTCGCCGCCAAAAGGATCACGCCCTCATTGCTCTCAAAACCGTCCATCTCAACCAAAAGCTGGTTCAGCGTTTGCTCGCGCTCGTCATTGCCCCCGCCGACGCCAGAGCCACGTTGCCGACCCACGGCGTCAATCTCGTCAATAAACACAATACATGGCGCATTTTTCTTGGCTTGCTCAAACATATCGCGCACACGCGATGCGCCCACGCCCACAAACATTTCCACAAAGTCCGAGCCAGAGATCGCAAAGAACGGCACACCGGCCTCGCCCGCAATCGCCCGCGCCAGCAGGGTTTTACCCGTGCCCGGAGGGCCCACAAGCAACGCGCCTTTCGGAATTTTACCACCAAGGCGGCTAAATTTCTGTGGGTCTTGCAGAAATTCAACAATCTCCTCAAGCTCGTGTTTCGCTTCATCAATGCCCGCCACATCGGCAAAGGTCACCTTCCCCGAACTTTGTGTCAGCATTTTAGCGCGCGATTTACCAAAGCTCATCGCCCCGCCTTTGCCGCCGCCCTGCATCTTGTTCATGAAATATATCCAGACGCCGATCAGCAATATAAACGGTAAAAAGCTGATAACAATCGCCGAAAGCGTAGATTGCTCCTGCGCTTCCGCCACAAAATCAACCCCGTTTTCCTGCAGGGTCGTAACCAATATCTGGTTGGTGCCTTGCGGCTTAATGGTTTTAAACGTGCCGCTCTCGGTCTTAAAAATCACGCTTTCGCCGTCTATCTGCACGCTGGAAACCTTACCGGTTTCCACCTGAGTCAGAAATTCAGAATAGTGCACATCGGTTCCCGCATCTGGCGAAAGCCCTGCACTAAAAATATTGTAGAGCGCAATCATCAGGACCATAAGGACCAGCCAAAACGCCAAATTCTTTGAGTTGCCCAAGTTGAGTCTCCTTACCGGGGTGATCAGACAGTGTCTTTGCGTTTATAAATAGGGGTTTTCCCCTCACATTCAATGCGTAATCAACGAGTTATAAAAACCTTTTTCGCCACCCACCAGTTTTACGCCCAGAATAAGGCCAAATTGTGCCATGGGCGCTGCCTGCAAAAGCCCGCCCTGCCAAAAAGAGGGGCTAGCCATCAGCGCCGCGCGGCTATGTTCCGAATCACGCCAATGAGTACAGCATCGTAACCCATCCTCGCCTAAAGCCCTAATTTGCAGCTTATTTGTGTCTTTCAGGTTAATTTCCCAGCGCCTGTCCCAAGTTTTTTCCACCGGCCCCAGCGCCGGTATGGCCGCCACCTCACGATTAATCACAATCCCGGTTTTTTTGCGCGAAATGCCGCACCCGTGTAAGGTCTTGCCAAAACGTGCGCCGCTCAGGCAGGCGCCCAAAAGCCCCTCAAGCGCCAAAAACCGAGGCCGATACCCCGCGCCAGACACCCAACCAAGCGCCCCCGCCAGCAGCCTAAGCTGCACTTCGCGCGGCGCATCCTCCAGCCCCGCAAGCACCATTTCCCCAGCCGCCGAAACCCGCACTGACCGCTTTGCCAAGTCCAGTGTCGCCGTCTCCAAAGCGCCCCGCGCGCGGCGCATATGCGCCGCCGTTTCCGCCAGCCGAACACTGCTCAGCCCCAGCGGAGCCAAAATATCCAATGCGTGCCGCGCCTTCACACGATCATAGCGCACATCATCATTGCTCGGGTCCTCCACCCAGCCCACGCCAGCGTCAAGCAAATAGGCCCGCAGGTCTGCCCGCCGCGCTTCAAGCAAAGGCCGATGCCAGGTCACATCCGCCTCGCGCCTCAAGGCCGCCATCCCCGCCAAGCCGTCTACCCCGGAGCCCCGCGCCAGCCGCATCAGCACCGTTTCTGCTTGGTCATCCAGCGTGTGCCCCAGCACAATATCCCGCAGGCCCTGCCGTTTGGCCCACGCAGCCAATAGCGCCCGCCGTGCCTCGCGCGCGGCCTTTTGCAAATTTCCTTTAAAATCCGGCGCGTTCCACACAAGCACCTCATGCGGCACATCAAGCTTTTTGCACAGCTGCGCCACGCCCAAAGCTTCCTCAGCCGCCGCGGGCCGCAACCGGTGGTCCACCGTCGCGGCCCTCAGCTTAAATCCGGCTTTATGTAAAAGCAGTAGCAACGCCACAGAATCCCCGCCCCCCGAAATGGCCACACCAAGCGGCGCATCCGGCAGCGGCCCGAGCGTAATCAAGGGCAGGCCATCGCCCCACGCTGCTCTATTATGTCGCGCGATAACGTCTCATCAATATTGGGATAACGGATCTGGATCTCGGCCAAAGTCAAGCACGCCTGCTCCCCCTGCCCCAGCTGAAACAGGCTCACCGAAAGCCCAAAAAGCGAGCGCGGCGCAAAAGTCCCGTCGGGCGCCCCGCTAAAGCCACTGAGATAAGACCGCGCGGCATTCTGAAAATCCCCCTGCATGGCCAGCGCCTCACCTTGCATAAATCGCGCTTCCGAGCTCAGCGGCCCGTCAGGAAAGTTCCCCAAAAAGGCCGCCAATAAGCCAGCCGCCGCGGCCCCGTCACCCGACTCCAGCGCCTTTTTGGCATCACTAAACGCTTGGCGCTCAGGGGTTATCACATCGCTCTGGCTCTCGGTGCCGCCCAGCGGCGTGGTGGGCGCATTTAGCGTGGCATCGCCACCCTCCAGCTCGGTGAGCCTAAATTCAATATCGCCAATGCGCCGCGTACCGTCCTCGATCACTTGCCGCACCTTGATCTCCAGCGTTTCTACTCGCCCGAGCGCCGCCCGCAGGTCCGCATTAATCTCGTCAATGCGCACCAAAGCGCTGGCCGCATCCCGCGCGCTCAGCTCTGTGCTGCCCGTGCTGCTCAGCTCCATGCGCAACGCTTCCAGCTGTAGGCTCAACACCGCAATGTCCCCGCGGATATCGTCCAGAGTCATCTCCTGCGCCTGCACTGGCCCCGCCAGCATCAGCACCAAAATCAACCCATAAACCCGCTTAAACATCTGCTTTTCCTCACCAAAATAGGGGGCCGCAAAGCCCCCCTCACATTACACGTTGCCGAGGCCGCCAGCAACCACCGTTACCGAGCGCCGGTTTTTTGACCAGCACGCCTCCGTCGAGCACACTTCTAAGGGACGTTCTTTACCATATGAAATGATGGAAAGCCGCGTTTCAAGCAAGCCCGCCGACACCATATAATTTTGCACCGCCGCCGCGCGCCGCGCGCCCAGCGCCAGATTATACTCGCGCGTGCCCTGCTCATCCGCATGGCCCTCAATCGTAATCGTGCGTGCCGGATACTGGTTTAGCCACGCCACCTGTGCGTCCAAAATCCGCTTAGCCCCGGTGCTCAAGGTCGCCACGTTCACCGAAAACAAAATGGTATCTCCGATGGTCGTATTGAAAAATGCCAGTGAGCTTTCCTCGATATTTCCGCTGCCCGGCGTTTGATCTGTGCCACCGCCGCTGCCGCCACCAAAAATTCCACCATTCTGGCAGGCTCCAAGCGCCAATACCGCCGCCAATGCCAATCCTGTTTTTCTAAAACCCATAATTCTATCCTTTGCTCGTTTTCGCCCCAAAAGGCCTAGCGCAGCACGCCTGACCAATCGGGGTCAGACGCAAAGCTTGGCGTATCTACACGCCGCAAATTTCTACCTGTCAAATCTACCGAGTAAACCTGCGGCGCACCATTCGCCCCCGCCGTTTCTCTAAAAAACATCAGCACGCGCCCATTGGGAGACCACGTCGGCGCCTCATCAATAAAAGACGCTGTCAGCAGGTTCTCTCGCGAACCATCCGTGCGCATAACTCCAATATGAAACCGCCCGCTTTTGATTTTGGTAAACGCAATCATATCGCCCCGAGGCGACCATACCGGCGTGCCATAAGAGCCACCGCCAGCGCTAATCCGCCGCGCTTCGCCGCCATTAGCGCCCATCACATATAGCTGCTGCGAGCCGCCGCGATCTGATGCAAACACAATTTGCGAGCCATCTGGCGAATAGCTCGGCGTGGTGTCTATCCCGGCCGAGCTTGTCAGCCGCGTGCGGTTGCGGGTGTTCAAATCCACCTGATAGATATCCGTGTTGCTGCCATCAATAATAGACATCACCACCTTGGTGCCATCGGGCGAAAACCGAGGCGCTGTCGCCATATTGGTGGTATTTTCCAACAATTGCGAGCGCCGCCCCGTATCCATATTCAGCAAGTACACTTGCGGCAAGCCGCTTTCATAGCTGGTATAAATAATGTCGCGCGTGTTGGGCGCAAAGCGGGGCGCCAGCACAATAGAGCTGTCATCCGTTAGGTATCGCAGGTTTGCTCCGTCATAATCCATAACCGCCAGCCGCTTGCGCCGGTCATTCTTTGGGCCCGTTTCAGAGATAAACACGATGCGGCTATCAAAATATCCGGTCTCGCCAGTAATCCGGCTATAAATCGTGTCCGCCACCTTATGCGCCATCCGCCGCCAGCTATCCTGCGTGCCGGCATATTGCACCCCGTCGCCAATCGGCAGCTGCGCATCCACATCAAACAGCCGGAATTTCACCACCAAGCGCCCATCACTGCTTGTGCTCACCGCCCCCGTTACCAGCGCCTCAGCATTCACCACGCTCCAGTCAGAAAAAACCGGCTGGGCGTTAAAGCTGGTAACCCCCGCAATATGCGCCGTGCCCGGAATTTCCCGAAACAGCCCTGTGCTCACAAGGTCAGACATAACAACCGCAGCAATATCGCCCGAAAGCCGCTGCGCGCCGTTGGTTTCCGCCACAAATTGTGGCACCGCCGTATTAACGGGCCTAATATTCCCGCCCGTTATGTCAATTTCTATTGTCGGCACGTCTTGCGCCGCCGCAATGCTTGCAAACATTATCAGCGCCACAGCCGTCACTTTTTTCAAAACGTTCATCTTAACCATCCCTCAATTAAACCCTACTTCGCCCGAAGCGGGGTCAAAACGCAAGACAAGCCGCACCCCGTTCGGAAATTTGCCCTCAGGAAGCGGAATTCCGCCAGCCCGCCCCGCCTGAATAATCGCAGACCGTGCCGCACGGTAGGCGGTCTCAAAGCCTCCCGTCGGATTTTCCGGCTCGATAGGCGCAACACTACTTTCATCCACACGCCCAAACGCATCTACCCTCACCACAACCCGTACCACATATTGTTCAAAATCCGGTAATCCAGTGATATTTACCTTGTTCCACTTCTGGCTCACCACATCGCCAATCACCCCCCGCTCGGGGCCGGTCAGGTCTGCCACCACCAGCGGCGTGGTCTGGCTGGCGTCCTGCGCTTCTTGCAAGGCGGCGGCCACGGCATCAATAATGTCCTCATCCGGCTCCGGAATTGTCACATGCGCACGGCGCGGATTGCGCGGCGGGCGGCTAGCCGATTGCGGGGCATTGGCCGAAATTTCCACATTTTCCTGCCCGTCAGGCGTTATTTCGGTGGTCGCCTCTTCCGGCGCGCCCGCTTCCTGCACAGCGGTTTCCACCGCATCCCCCGGCTCATCGGTTACTTCCGCCGTGTTTTCGGTGTTTGGCATGCTATCTTCAGGTGGCCGTGCCGCTGCCGAGGTATCAATACGCGGCGCATTACGTGGCGGCGGCGGGCGGCTCATGCTTACCGGCGCGTTCAGCTCATTGCCAGCCAGCGCAGGCTGAAACAGTTCCGGTGCGGCCTCATTGGGGGCCAACATCATATCCACCGTGGGGGCCACCACCACCACTTCTGGGTTGTCCGGCAGCAAAAGCGCCGAAACATCAGGCGAAGCATCCGCCGCATCCGGCGCATCCGTCTGGTCAATCACTGTCTGGTTTACAGCGCTCTCCAAGCTCGGGGCTTCCACGTTATCCAGCGCAATTTCAGGTTGGCTAAACTGCGCAATCTCCGCCATTGGCATTTGCGGCGCTGCCGAGCTTCGCACGTCCAGCTCCGCCGCGCGCACCAGCGTTACCTTGGTAATACGGGGTTCCGGCAGGGTATCCTGCCACCAATCCAGCCCGCCCAGAAGCGCCACAACAAGCAGCCCCCCATGCCCCACAGCAGATATGATCGTGCCCGATTGCATACTTTATTCACCCGTCAGGGTTGGTCCGCCCGCATCTGTTACCAAGCCAATATTGCCAAAGCCGCCCGCATTCAGCGCGCCCATCACTTCCATCACGGTATGATAAGGGATCGAGCCATCGGCCCGCAGAAAAACCTTGTCAGTGGCCCGCTCGGCCGCAATCGCCCGCAGTTTCACCACCAGCTCCCCCATCGGCACCTCGGTATCTTGTATCATCACCGCGCCCTCAGCCGTCAGTGAAATCGTCAGCGGGGCCTCGTCCTCACTCGGCAAGGCGCTCGCCGCCGTCTTTGGCAGCTCCAGCGGCACGCCAACCGTCAGCAACGGTGCAGCGATCATAAACACGATAAGCAGCACCAGCATGACATCCACAAACGGCGTCACGTTTATCTCGGACATCGCCCGGCGCGGCGCGCGGCGCACGCGCCCCGAGCCCCCACGGCCAGCGCGCGGCATCAGCCCGCCCGCCATCTATTCGCTCCGGTCCAGCTGGCGCGAAAGGATCATCGAAAACTCGTCGGCAAAAACTTCCTGCTCGCCCACCAGCCTATCGGCATCGCCCGATAGCTTGTTATAAAACACCACCGCCGGAATGGCTGCGAGCAGCCCCAAAGCCGTGGCCAGCAAGGCCTCTGCAATGCCCGGTGCCACCACCGCGAGGTTTGTGCTCTGCTGGTTAGCGATTTCCTTAAACGCATTCATAATGCCCCAAACCGTGCCAAACAGCCCGACAAACGGCGCAACAGAACCAACGGTCGCCAGAAAAACCAGCCCCTTATTGAGCTCATCCGCAACCCGCCCAAGCGCTACATTCATCGCCCGATCAATCCGTGCCTGCGCGCCGGCAATCAGGTCCCCGTCTGAGCGATGCGAGCGCCGCCACTCAGCCATACCCGCCACAAACACCTTTTCAGGTGCCGAAACAGGGCTTTCCCCCAGCTGTTCATAAAGCGCATCCAAAGGCTTGCCAGACCAAAACAACTCCTCAAACGCGGCGTTCTCGCGGCGGGAATTCCGGTAGTTAATAAACTTCTGGATGATAATCGACCACGACCAGAAAGACGCGATCAGCAAAGTGATCATCACCGCCTGCGCCGTAAGGGTCGCCCGCGCAAAAAGGGCCAGAATCGAAAAATCGATATCCTGCGCCGCTGCCAAAGCCTCAGTTTCCATAAGTGTGCTCGCTCGTTTATGCCACCCAAAATGTTTCTTTTGGTGTGGCTGTTATGTGCCTAATGCGATTTAGCCGATTATCGCGCCAAAGGTCCAGTAAATCCGCCCCTAGGGCATAGATTCTTGTAATTTAAGGCGTATTTCCGCCGGAAAGCGCACGGCTTTACCGCCAGCATCCATACAGGCCACCCGAAAAACGGCGCTAAAAATCAAATCATCACCACGCCGCACCCACTGGCTCATCTCCAGCGACGCGCCGCCAAGCTTGCTCGTCTTGGTCTCCACAATCAGCTCATCGCCAAAAATCGCCGGCTTATGATACTCCGCCTGCACGCTTTTCACCGCAAAAACCAATCCCGCCGCTTTCATCTCGTTCTGGTCAATTCCCATATCCCGCACCGCATCCGAGCGGCCACGCTCGGCAAATTTCAGGTAATTCGCATAATAAACGATCCCCGCCATATCGGTATCTTCATAATACACCCTTAAGGCGTGTTTAAATATCATAGGTCGTTTGCCCCAATACGGAATTTGTGTATGCTGCCGAAATTACGAGTTCAGCATTACATACCTACATTCAAAAAGGAACCGATTATGGGAAACCCAAAAGACGATAAAAAGAAGATGGACGCCGCGAAAAAGGAAGTGCAGGGTGAGGTCAAAAAGATGTCTCTCAAAATGCGTACACCTTTGAGCGAGGTGGGCGAGCTTTTAAAACGAAAAGCCGAACTTGAAGCCAAGAAAGACCAAACACCTGAAGATAAGGCGGAGCTAAAAGACATTGACGCCAAATTGGCAACCTTGCGTAAAACCATGGAAAAAGAGATGCTAGCAGGCACGAAGCGCATTGATTTAATGCTAAAAAAGCACATTCCGGGCGATAAGAAAGAAGCGAAAGCATGGGAAAAGGGCTTTGCTGGTGGGGTGGTCGACCTGTTTAAGGCAGACCCGGGGCTAAAAATTGGCAAACAGTTCTTTATTGGTGCCGATGTCTCGATCCCCAAAAAGAAGATCAAGCTGACCCTCACCTACAAATTCAAATAAAATATGGCCCCGAGATATACTCGGGGCCATATTGTTTAGTCCAGCGTGATGCTGAAAAGCGCGAAGCCGTCAGCCCCATCGCCGGCAGGCTCAATCGAAACCCCTTGCACTTGGTCCGCATAGCGCACACCGGCTGGCCCCGTTTCAAAAATCACCGTGGTATCCGGCACCGAAACAAAGCTCCAATTCGCGTCCGCCTGCGGGTTAATCGTACCCTTTTCAACGATATAGCGCACAATCACATCGCGGTTGGTATCTGGCCCCTCAAAAATCGTGGTGCTCCCGTCCGCCCCCGGAAAGCTCCCGCCCCCGCCCGCACGATAGTTATTGGTTGCCACCACAAACATCGCCGCTGGGTCAATCGGCGCATTGTTAAACATCACGTTCACAATCCGGTTAGCCCCCTCATTAATCACCTCGCCACCACGGTTGAATTTCGGCGGCTGGGTCAGGTCTATCTGATAGGTCACCCCGTCCATCACGTCAAAATTATAGCTCGGCATTTCAGGGTTCAGCAGCACTTGGTCCTGCCCGCCCGGCGTGATCTGGTTAAAGATCGAAACCGACCGCTCCAGCCAGTCCTTCACCGTCGCGCCATTAATCAGCACCGCCCGCACGGTATTTGGATACAGGTAAAGGTCGGAAACGTTCTTAATCGCCACCGGCCCAATTTCCACATCGGTATAATACTCAGCCCCGCCACGGCCACCGGCCTTAAACGGCGCCGCCGCTGAAAGAATAGGCAAACCTTCCCATTCCGTCCCCTGCATCATCTGCTCAATATACCAAGTCTGCGCATTGCTCACCACCTGCACCGAGGGGTCATCCGCCACCAACGCAAAGTAGGAATGCAGCGGCGCTTCGGTCATGCCCACAGGCCGCCGGATATATTCCAGCGTCGCCTCGTGGTCCGCCATTGTGGCGTCCAGCACCGCCTGCACATCCCCCACCAGCGGAATTTTCTTGCGGTCTACCCGCTCATAAATCGGCCGGGTCGAGCTTTCAGATGTCACCACCCTCCACTCGCCACCGCTACGCTCCAGCATCAGATCAATCAGCCCCATATGAGAGCCCCAAAAGCCGCCCATGGTGGCCGGCTTGCCCTGCAAAGTGCCCGCGCCCACATCAATCCCGTCTTTCCCCGCATAGGTTTCAGACGGAAACACAAGGTGGCTGTGGCCAGTGACAAGCGCATCAATGCCATCAACCCCCGCCAAATAAAGCGCCGCATTCGCCATGCCCTCGCTTTCGCCCTCATCCGAAATTCCCGAATGGCTCAGCGCGATAATAATATCCGCACCCTTTTCCTGCATTTCCGGCACCCACGCCTTGGCCGCCTGCAAAATATCCCGCGCACTAAACTTGCCCTCTAAGTGGCGGCGGTCCCAATTCATAATTTGCGGCGGTAAAAACCCGATCAAGCCGATTTTAATCGCATGGGTTTCGCCCGAGCCATCGGTAATTTCCCGCTCCAAAATCGTATACGGCTTCAAGAATGTCTCATCCTTGCCCGCACTGCTGCCCAGCGTTTTCACAAAGTTCGCGCACACCACCGGAAAATTCGCGCCCTGCACAACTTTCTCCATAAAATCAACACCGTAGTTAAACTCGTGGTTCCCGAGCGTTCCGCAATCATAGCCCAAAACATTCATCGCCTGCATCACAGGGTGCAAATCCCCATCCGCCATGCCGCGCTCATAGGCGATGTAATCCCCCATCGGGTTGCCCTGCAAAAAGTCGCCGTTATCCACCAAAATAGAGTTCGTGCTCTCGTCGCGCACCTCCTGAATAAGGGACGCCGTGCGCGATAGCCCCACAGTATCAATCGGCTTATCGGCGTAATAATCATATGGATGCACATGCACGTGCAAATCGGTGGTGGACAAAATCCGCAAATGCGCTTGGTTTGTCGCCGCGCTCACAGAAAACGGATGCAGCGTTACAAACACGCTGGTCGCAGCCGTACTAGCCAAAAACTGACGGCGGGAAATCGAATGGTTCATAAGTTTCTCCTCGGTGTTGGTTTTTGTTGCACGCTTCAAGGTGGCTTCACCGTAGTCATATTTTGCTACAGTCTTATGACCCACAGAATCATTACTCCAAAACCTTACCCCGAGTTGTATTTTTCACCTAACAATCAAATCCTACTCCGGCTTAATCAACCCCGAGAACCCCGCCACAGCCAACAAACTAAAAAACCACCCCAGCGCAATGTGCAGCCACAGATAAACCCGCGCCCCAATGCCCCACCAGCTCGCCCGCGCATCAGGTATCCAAGCCCCCTGCATTTCCAAATCAACAATCGGCAAAAGCGTATCTATCGAGTAAATAAACGGATTAAACGCCGGATAACTTCCTCCCTTTTCTGATGCCAAATAGCACCACTTGGGCGAATTCTGGTTATCCACACAGTTTTCCCATTCAGGCAAATGCCAAACCCGCGCCGAGTTCGGCTTGACCGCCCCCAAAAGGTCCGCCCCGCCAAACACCACCATCCCCAGCAAAACCAGCACCGCCAGCCACCGCACCGAGCGCATGGGATGATACCCGTATCCGGCACTCACCCGCATGGTCCAATTCCACATCTTGCGCATTGTGTGCGGCTTTTGCGCTTCCAGCTGCAACTCTTCCTTTTTTATCATCACATCGCGCGCATCTTCCCGATGCCCCATCTCCCGCAATACCTTGGCCAGCTGCTCATAGGGCTGTGGGCTAAAGCCACCATCATGGTCAAGCTTGTCGAGCCACGCAATCCGCGTTTTGGCATTTACCGCGCCATTACCCAAAATCGCGTCATACCGGAACCGATCCAAGTCTATCTGCCCCTGCCCTTCAGGCCAGCAGGCCGCCTCATCAACCAGCGCCCCTACATGCGCCCCGACTAGGGCTTGTTGAGATTCAGGATTCACATTTGGCATAAGTTCTGATTCACTCCTTGCAAAGAGGAGGATTGAATTTTGAGCAACCGATTTATCATCACCGATGCGCAATGGGCTTTGATGGAGCCGC
>NVUX02000009.1 GCA_002402045.2 Paracoccaceae bacterium
GACGAAAGACATCCAATCTATGCTGGTAAACTGTGAACCCTGATCCGAGTGAATGAGCACCGTTCTCTTGGGCTTCCTACGCCATACCGCCATCAGCAGTGCTTGCAGAACCAGATCAGTCGCTTGACGGCTTTGCAGCCATTGCCGGCAGGTGATTGTGAAACAATCACCGAGAGGGACCACCCCACAACTTGGCGGGAATACAGATCAATGACAACAGCCAGATATGCTAACAAGTGCGAAACCTTCGTTCTTAATATTACACAAATTTTTACTTTTCGACATTAGCTTTCTTTTTTTGTTCATAGAGATTTAGCTCTGTCGTTTCGTCGCCAGATGTAAGAATTATTTTTTCAGACCCAACTTTTTTGATTAGCCATCCGTCAATCTTGTCCCCAGCTTTGAGCCAGCTACCAATTCGCGCATCTTTAGTGATCAGAAGTGCTTTTAAATTACTTTCATCACCAAAAACACCAATTAGCTTTGCATTGAGTGGTTCAATAGGTTTTGGCGGTAACTCAGTTTCTTCTTCAATTATTATCTCTGGTTTAATAATAACGTGTTTTACTGGTTTGGGTTTCACAAATTTGCGACGTTTGCGGTTAAACAATGGGCGGGAATAGGTTTGCGCATTGTCAGTCACAATTTTTGAAATAGTCAGATTAGTAGCATTATCAGTCATATTATCGAGGACGGGTGATTGAATCGTTCTCACTGAAACCAGCGGACTGGTATCATAATCGCTGTAAACCCAATTCCAATTTATTAATGTAATCCACCCAATGGATGCTAGTAAGAAAATAACTACAAGAGAGCGGCCCATCATTTAACGCTCTCTATCTCTATGATGTTCGGTGCTAAAATACCCTGCAGATTTAATTCCAGTGAAATTTGTGTCGGAGCAGTTGATATTCTTTGCAAGCCACGGTTTGCAGATCGTATCGCTGCACTTTTTGTCATTAAAGGTGGCGCAGATGTTTCAATTGCAAATAGTGTTTTGTGAATTGCTTCTAAACCACCAGATAACTCAACCCTAATTCCAATCAAATTAAGACCATTCTGACTTTCAGTTTTCTGCCCTGAAATGGATGTGATTTTTAGTCCATTGGATGCTGCTAGTCTGCTAATCTTCGATTGTAGTTCTGCTTTGATGATTTCTTCATTTTCACCTATGAAAAACAAACTGGTTTCGTTGGGATCATTAGGTTGAACTGATTTTGGATTTAATTTTGTAGTCTGTATTAATTGTCCGAGCAATTCGCGTTTCTCAATCAATGAATCTTGATCTGCTGACACTTTCAATATCCCCAGCATTGGTGTCCCGATTAAGATTGCTACAAACAATAAACCAAAAACAACTGCCGTAGCTCTCTGGGTAGCAACATTTGTGTTGTAGAGTTTTGTTAATAGTTGGCTCATTTGGCTTCCAACTTTTTGTCTTCAAATTTTGCAGAAATTGAAAACCGCTCAATCGGTTTTCCGCGTACCGCAACAACAGGTGAGGTGAAGGAGGGGGCTTTAAACAGGGGAGATGCTTGAACTACTGGTATTAAACCCGATGCGGCCTTTGCATATCCTGTAGCGTTTGCTTCATTTGATTTTATTTCTAATGTAGTTAACCAGGCAGAGTCTGGTAATATTTTTGGAAACTCATCCCAAATTGAAAAGGCTGTTATGCTTGATTGCTTCATGGACAATGCAGTGTTGAACCTTTCTCGAACAACTTGTTGTTGTTGAATTATAGCGCGGATTTGCGATACTTGATTTGTGTAATCTGCAATTTGCGTGTCTAGTTGCTCGTCAGCTGCTTGATAGCGCATGGTGTAATGCATCACTGTTCCGACTAAACTGGCAGCAAGAACAAGTGTTAATGTTTTGAATATTGGAAAACTTGTTTTTAAACTAATTGGTAGGTTGATTAAATCCACCTTTGAAAGAGGAATTAAACCTTTGTCACTCTGCAGTGAAATCGATGACAGTTTAATGGACTTGGATTTAAGTACGTTGATAAGCGGGTCAAGAATTTGCTTTTTAACGATATAGTAGCTCGATGCAGAACCTGCAGTTTTCCCAAAGAAGAAGTAACTGTTTTGATCGTTAAATGGCGTGTTGATAGCACTGTCTGTTTTCGCAATTTGCTTTATATGAAAATCAGGTAACTTTGCTGAAGTTATAGAACGTTCAAAAAAACGGTCTTTTGACATGTCGATATGAACTGGCCTTTTGTGGTTTAGCTGGTTAACGATTTCATCAATTGAAAACTGGTTTTCAAGCGAATTTTGTGTGACTACACTGAAACCATCTTCAGAAATTGTGATAGTGTTTTTGTCACCGCTAAAGGCAGGATAGGGTCTGCTAGAAATTATGCTGAATTGGTTAATCCACCAACGCAAAAATGAACTCATGCTTTGTATGAAGCTATTCACCATTTTATTCCTCTACCCTATTGCACCCATTTAATTCGATTGTAAAACTGAATTAATTCGTAATATCGGCTGCCAGGTTTTCGCCACCTACTTTACCATCTTGCCCAAATGATATTATCTCAGGCTGGTTTTCTGAATTTAATTTATAAGAATATTTATTACCCCAAGGGTCATTGATTTCACCCTTAATTTTTA
The DNA here is from genome assembly GCA_002402045.2 of Paracoccaceae bacterium. Taxonomy (GTDB): domain Bacteria; phylum Pseudomonadota; class Alphaproteobacteria; order Rhodobacterales; family Rhodobacteraceae; genus UBA3077. Next base: position 2,622 of record NVUX02000009.1, read on the forward strand.
AATATGGGCCATTCCATCTTGTCGCATTTGTTGGTTTTTCCACTAATGCGGATAGAGATTGTTGAGTAGTTGGAAACGCGCCATTATCAATAAAACATAGTTCCAATATGCTCTCGAAATTACGAATTTGTGCGCTCGCAGCATTAACTTTTGCTTGCCCTAAATATCTTAAAACCTGAGGTGTCGCGAGTGCAGCAATCAAACCAATGATAACCAATACAACCAATAGCTCAACAAGCGTAAAACCTGCTTGAGGATGATTATTTATTTTATCTTTGTTATCAATCATCAATCTACTTTCAACTCCCATAACCAGCATGTAAACAAACCAAATGCTAAAAATGGGCCAAACGGAATTTGCCGATTTGCCTGCAAATTTTTAATTATAACTGTATAGACTAAAGCGGAGATACTTGCTGAAAATAGGAACAATGAAATTGAATATGGGCTGAACCAAAAACCCGCAGCCCCAGCCATTTTTACATCACCTAAACCCAAACCAACAGTGCCTCTCAATCTTCTATGCAATTCACGTAAAATCCAAAAAAAACTCGTAATTGCTAAAGCGAAGCAAGCTTGAAAAAGCAAACCATGTGGATTTGAATAAAGCACCCAACCTACACCCAGCAAAGACAAACAAATATTTAATTGGTTTGGTATTCGTAATTCACCAAAATCTATAATTGCTATTGCAACCAACAACCCAAACAACAAAATTCCAAAAACTACAGTAACAAGCATCATCAATATTTCAAACGTTTCAAATCTTGCTGATACATATTTGCTCCACCGCGACGTTTTTTTATTGCGGAATCAAATGTAAGCTTATTACGAAATTCAGCTGTCACCTCTCTCGCTTCATTGACATCGCGAACCACGCGTGGCCGGATGAATATGATAAGCTCTGTTCTAACTATCTTGTCAGTCTTATTCTTAAATATATTACCAAAAAACGGTATTTTTCCAAGAATAGGCACCTGACGTCTGTTTAAAGTATTACGCTCTTGAATGAGGCCACCAAGCGCCAAGCTCTCGCCATCATTTACAACAACTGTTGTAGAGATTTTACGTTGGCGAATGGTTGGGGAATCAATTCCAGATGTCGTTGTTTGCACGACGCTGCTAACCTCTTGTTCGATTTCCAAAGTCACACTACCAGAACTATTGACGCGAGGCACAACGGTGAGAATAATTCCTGTATCTTTAAGTTCAACCGAGTTCACCACAGGAGCATTATTAGTAACGATACCCGTTGTTTGTTGCGTTACAATTGGAACTTGGTCACCAACTTGCAAAACAGCTTTATGATTGTTGAGAACCATTAATGTTGGTGAAGAAATAACATTCACGTCTGTAATGCTGGATAATGCATTGAGTGTAACTTGTAGATCATGTGTAGCAAAGCCAAAGTTAAACCCAGGGAATTGAGCGCCAACAAATCCTGCAACTAAGTCTGAAAGCCCCGCCCGGAATTTGTTTTTTTCAATAGCCCATCTTACTCCGAATTTAAGCTCATCATTCAAAGTAACTTCGGCAATAATTGCTTCTAATAGAACTTGAGTAGGCAGCACATCTAATTGTCTTAAAATTTGCTCAACTTTTTTGTATTTGCGTGGGGTAGTTGATATCAACAGTGAGTTATTATCAACATCAGCAACGACGGAAATACCATTGACATTCTTTGGGGTAACAGAGGTGTTTGAGTTAGTATTTACTTTTGCTTGAACCCCCTCATCATTAACAAGCACAGGCTCTAAATCAGGCGCAACACTGCCATTAGAGAGTTGCGCTTTATTGGCGCCATCTGAATTTTGACCAGCCAAGATAGATTGTAAGATTTCTGCCAATTTCTTTACTGATCTATTTTTTATTTGATAAACAAATAATTGCTCTTCGTTCGTGCTTGCAATCTTGTCTAATTTATCAATCCAAGCACTTGCGCGAGCTAAATATTTGGCTCTTGAAGTAATGACCAAGATTGAGTTCAATCTCTCATTGGCAACAAATCTTATAAGTTTCTTTCCAGGACCATTTTTAGTTTTAAAAATTGTTTCTAGCTCTTGAACAACGGCTGTTGGTTGTGAAGTTTTAAGAGGATGCAGCGCAACAGACATACCGCGCATCCAATCAACATCAAAAACAGAAATGGAATCCTTCATCGCGTGCAAATCTGATCGATTGCCTGCAATCATAATATAATTACGCTCGCTATCAACGCGAATTATAGAACCATCACGAGATATAGGTTCTAATATTGTTCTCATTTCGTCTGCAGCAATATTACGAAGTTCAATTACTAGAACTTGAATGCCAACTCCATTTTTAGAGACTGACGAAACACTAACAGATGGCGTACTAGATATAGCATCGTTGATGGGCACAACGTGGTATTGCCCACCCCTGTGAATGATTCCTGCATTATTGAATGCTAACGTGGCTTCAAAAATATCTATGATGGCATCTTTTGGAAGCGGATCAGTGGTCTGCAATGTAACAGTACCCTTCACCCTCGGATCAATGATATAGTTTAAGCCCAAGATGTCAGCTAATACACTTTTCGCGGCAACCCTAATAGGCGTATCAACCAGATTGAGAATAAAACCTTTTTTACCTTTGCTGGTTCGACCCGGTTCTATCAGCGGCGCTCTTGAAGAAACAAAACTATCAGTCCCTTCTAACTTGACACCTTCAAAAGAACGACGGGCCACATTTTTGCTAAACAATCCTTTAGAGTTAGTTGAAGAAAAATTAGTGGGCCTTCCGCGAGAGTCTGTACTGCGTAATGTGTCAGAAAATAAATCACGAACACCAAGCGACTCCGTGCAGCCACTTAGAAATATACACATAAGTATAAACGCAAAACTCCTACGACGCATAACTTTACCATACCCTCAAAAAAATATTATAAGAATTTTAATTGAGAGAGTCACAGCAAATTCGTCTTGTCCCCAAGTATGTGATAAATTTATTGTAGTATTAGGAATTATACACAGAAATCTGGGTTTAATAATTCCTGAATATAATAGGGGGTCGTGATTTATAGTTGTATTCGAGTGATATGTATGGCATGCAATCGATTATTATAGTAACAAATCGAACTAAACATTAGATGCCATACTAAACATTGTCGGAGAATAGATATGCGTCCAGTCATCATTGCTCAATTTGGTAAAAAATTCCTCCTATTTCTCCGTATACTTGTTTCTTTAGTGATAATATCGTTAGCGATGCCCGGCGTTCAATCGGCGAAGGCGGCCGCTGATGGGACCCGGGGTTGGGGTTGGAACGGAATATATTACGGATCAGCCAGTGAGGCATGTGTGGCTCAGTGGAATTGGGCCGGGATGAACAATGGCCTTAGCCGATTTATCGGCGCGCTTACTAATAAAAATTATAATTGGTGGAATAAGGTTTGTAGTTGGACAAGTTTTCAATATCTTTGTCCGCTAGAAACGGGCGGTGGAGTTTTTTCCTGTTGGACGGTGCTTCCAACCATAGTGTCCTTTTCGTGTGAGGCGGGATACACACGTGTTTTTCCTTTTCAATGCGTCAAGGATGAAGAATACCAGGCTCAAAGACCTCCCCAATGTAACGCAACAACACCTAACCCAGTTATTCTGAGAGATGGTACTAAATATCGGTTTGCAGAGGATTTTACTACATCTGACGGTAAATTGTCTGTTTCCCGAACTTATAGGTCAAAGCCAGTTGGCCGTAATACCAGCTTGGTTAGTCTTCCTTTGGGGCTTTCGCGTGGATGGCAGTTTAATTTTGAAATGGAGTTGCACATTGGCGAGACCTCCGGATCACCATCTTCTCCAAACGCAAATGTTACACTTGTTGCTCCCGATGGCTCTGCTTATGATTTTTACCTAAACGGTAGCGGTGATTGGGTCACCAATCTACAATCAGGGTCCGTGTCTTCTGATTACAGTTTGGAATATGTTGGTTCCCTGCCGTCAGCCCTGTCTACTTTGAAGGACTCAGTTAGCAACTGGATTGTGACTGGTCCAGATGACAAGGAGTGGAGTCTGGAAACGCTCGGGACAGTAAATGATCAATCAATATTTGATATGGCTCAGCCAACATCAGTCGTGGATCGGATGGGCTATACTTGGACATATAGTTACGGTGCAACTGATCGTCGACTTCTATCGATTGTCGATACATACAATCGATCGTTCCAATTTGAATGGAATTATTTTTACATTACAACAGTCCCTAATGTTGCAGGTTCTCTTGATGTGCCTGAGGCCATCAAGGCGATTACGCTACCTGATGGTACCAAAGTTACTTATGAATATGATCCGGCTCCGGCAGGTTCTGCGCCAAGTACGTCTCAAATCGAGCGCCTGATCAAAGTAGGTTGGCAGGACAGCACCAGTGTTGAAATTGATAAGCTGATTTATCACTATGAAGACACTGATTTTCCGCAAGCGCTTACCGGCATTACGGATAATAGGAATATCCGGTTTGCTACATATGCCTATGACAATAAAGGCAGAGTTGTATCTACGGTTGGGGTAGGGGGTAGTGACTCGTATACTATTGAGTATGGCGTAAA
>NVUX02000090.1 GCA_002402045.2 Paracoccaceae bacterium
CACAAGCCCAACCCAGATGGGTCTCAAGGATCTGTCCAACATTCATCCGGCTTGGCACGCCAAGCGGATTGAGCACGATAGCGCTGCAAAGCGCCGCCCGTTTTCTTAAAAGGCCTGAGGGGCCACAGCGCTTAAGCCAGCCCCGCCGCCAACGCCCGCGCTTGCTCGGCAATCACCGGCATATCCAGCCGCGTAATTTGCCCTTCTCGCACCACAGCACGGCCTTCCACATACAGGTCTCGGACCCGCTGCGGCCCGCACAGCACCAACGCAGCCACAGGGTCCCACGCCCCCGCATTGGCCAGCGTTTTCGCATCCCACACCGCAAAATCCGCGCGCTTGCCCACTTCAAGCGAGCCACAATCTGGCCGCCCCAGCACCTGCGCCCCGCCCAGCGTCGCCACTTCCAGCGCTTCACGCGCCGAAAAAGCATTCGCCCCGTTTTGCACCCGTTGCAACAGCAGCATTTGCCGCGCCTCGCTGATAATATCGCCCGCGTCATTACTCGCCGAGCCATCCACCCCGAGGCCAACCTTAACGCCTGCATCCCGCATGGCCCGCACCGGCGCAATGCCCGAGCCAAGCCGGCAATTAGAGCAAGGGCAGTGCGCCACGCCCGTGCCCGTGGCCGCAAACAAATCAATTTCTCTCACGTCGAGCTTCACACAATGCGCATGCCACACATCCTCGCCCACCCAGCCAAGCTCTTGCACATATTCGCCGGGGCGGCAGCCAAATTTCGCCAGTGAATACGCGATATCCTCGTCATTCTCCGCCAAATGCGTATGCAGCATCACGCCCTTGTCTCGCGCCAAAAGTGCGCTATCCCGCATCAGCTCACGGCTTACCGAAAAAGGCGAGCACGGCGCCAGCCCAATGCGGAGCATCGAGCCTTCGCTGGCATCGTGCCAACCATCAATCAGCCGGATGGAATCCTCCAAAATATCCGCCTCGCGCTCCACAAGGCTATCGGGCGGCAGGCCCCCATCGCTTTCCCCAATTCTCATAGAGCCACGGGTCGGATGAAACCGCATGCCAAGGCTTTGGGCCGCCTCGATCGTATCCTCCAGCCGCACTCCGTTGGGGTAAAGGTACAGATGGTCAGACGACATCGTGCAGCCAGAAAGCGCCAGCTCCGCGAGCCCGACCTGCGCCGAAATCTTCATATGCTTTGGCCGCATTTTCGCCCAGATCGGATACAGCGTTTGCAGCCAACCAAATAGCAGCGCATCTTGCCCGCCGGGCACCACGCGGGTTAGGCTCTGGTAAAGATGGTGGTGCGTATTAACGAGGCCTGGAGTCACGACACAGCCCGTAGCATCAAGGATTTCATCCGCCGCCACCTCTGGCCCGACAGAGGTAATCACCCCGTTCTCAACCAATAAGCAGCCGCCCTTTAGCTCGCGCCGCGCCCCATCCATGGTTACCAACACATCGGCATTTTTAACCAGCAGCTTCATTCGCTTGGCGCGCCCGCCCGCAGCCATGAGCCCATGATAACCCGCTCTTCTTCGGTCATATTGGTAATATTGCCCAGCGGCATGGTGTTTGAAAGCACCGCCTGCGCCACCATTTTGCTGGCATGCGCCCGAATTTGATTAAGGTTATCAAACTTTATGCCCGCGGGAGCCTCATCAAACATATCACTGCTGGGGTTGGCCGAATGGCAAGCTATGCAATGGTTATTCACGATCTCCATAGCGACCACCGGGTCAAAATCCACCTGTTTTTGATCAGGCCGCCACATGGAAAACACCACAAGCCCAACCGACATAACCGCCACCAGCGGCCACTGCCACTGCACCGCAAAACCATGCTCACCAGCCTCGTGCCGGTTATAAAATATCCGCACCGCTGCGCCGATCACCAGCACCATAGCCACCATCACCCAAGCATAGGGGTGGGAATAGGTCATCGGGTAGTGATTGGAAATCATCATCAGAATAACCGGCAGCGTCAGGTAGTTATTATGCGTCGAGCGCAGCTTTGCAATCACCCCAAACTCGGCTTTTGGCTCACGGCCCGCGATCAAATCAGCCACCAAAATTTTGGTATTCGGGATAATGATAAAAAACACATTGCCCGTCATCATCGTGGCAATAATCGCCCCCGTATGCAGCCATGCCGCCCGCGCCGAAAACACCTGCTGAAAGCCCCAGCTTGCGGCGACAATCGCGATAAATAGCACCGCCATCACCACAACCGGCCACTTCCGCAGGAAGGATTTGCACAGCCGGTCATAAAAAATCCACGACAATGCAAGCACTGCCATAGAGGCCGCAATCGCCTGCCCCTCATTCATATCAAGCACATCACGGTCTATCAGGAGGCCCGTCGCGCTCCAATAATAGGTGGCAAACATCATGGTAAAGCCAGTGAGCCACGTCATGTAGCTCTCCCACTTAAACCACTTCAGGGCCTCGGGCATTTCTGCGGGCGCGACCTGATATTTCACCACGTGGTAAAACCCGCCACCATGCACCGACCAGCTATCGCCCTTGGCCCCCTCTGGCAGGCCCGCACGTTTTTTCAAAGAGCTATCGAGCCACATAAAATAGAACGAGGAGCCGATCCATCCGATCGCTGAAATAATATGCGCCCAGCGCACAAAAAGGCTGATCCATTCCTGTAAAATGGTTTCCATACCCGTCCCTTTCGATTTTTCTTGTTTCGTATGAGCGTAACCTGCCAATATGGAAAGGAAAAGCAGAAAGTGAAACCGATATGATTCATAACAAACGCGCCTATGTAGACCGTTTCGGCGGAGTCTATGAGCACAGCCCATGGGTAGCCGAAAAAGCCTTTGATATGGGGCCGCCCGCGCCAGATGTGCTGCCAGCAACCATGCGCCAGATCGTCGAAGATGCCAGCCAAGACGCCAAGCTCACACTCCTTCGCGCCCACCCAGACCTTGCTGGAAAGCTTGCGAAAACTGGGGATTTAACCGATGAAAGCACGTCTGAGCAGGCCAGCGCGGGGCTTGATCAGTGCACTGACGAGGAATTCAAAGCCTTCACGGTGCTGAATGACCGCTATAAAACGCGCTTCGGTTTTCCGTATATATTGGCCGTCAGAGGCCGGCACCGCACTGAAATTTTGGAGAACTTCAAGGCGCGTGTAGATAACACACCTGAAGTTGAATTTCGGGAAGCGCTGGACCAAGTTCACCAAATTGCATCTTTGCGATTTGATGCGCTATTTTCCGATTAGGCACCTGTGGTACTTAAGGGACCGCCCCGAGGGTGCCCTTGGTTTCGGTGAGCTAAAGCCCCCCTCAACCAAGGCATGAGAAGGGGGATGTTATCCCCCTCGCTGCGCTCACCCTCTAGGATATTTTGGCAATTTGGAAATTAATTACTTGGTGCCAAACATACGGTCGCCGGCATCGCCGAGGCCCGGGAGAATGTAGCCGATATCACTGAGTTGGCGGTCAAGTGCGGCCGAGATAATCGGAACATCCGGATGGGCTTCTTTCATGCGGGCAACGCCTTCAGGGGAGGCCAGAAGGCACATAAAACGGATGTCTTTGGCGCCTGATTCTTTGAGCAGATCAATGGCAGCGACCGAGCTATTACCCGTGGCAAGCATTGGGTCGACCGCGATCACAACGCGCTCGCTCATTTCTTTTGGGACTTTGAAGTAATATTGTACGGGTTGCAGCGTTTTCTCATCACGGTAAAGGCCAACAAAGCCAACGCGCGCCGAGGGGATAAGCTCTAGAACACCATCCAGCAGCCCGTTTCCGGCCCGAAGAATAGAGATAAGTGCCAGTTTTTTTCCTTTCAAAACAGGCGCTTCCATTTCTTCCATCGGGGTTTCTATGGTGGTGGTTGTCATAGGCAAATCACGTGTAACTTCATAGGCCAGCAAGTGGCTTATTTCACGTAGAAGCTGCCGAAACACCGCTGTTGAGCAGCTTTTTTCGCGCATTTTGGTGAGTTTGTGCTGCACGAGGGGGTGATTGACAAGGGTAAAGTGGTTCATTTTCAGGCTCCGTTAAATTTGGCCATTAGTTTGCTCCGAGTCGCCTCGTCACAAAAAGCGGCCTTCATGGCTGCTTGGTTTATCGCGTCAAAATCATCCTGCGTCCAGCCCAGTTGCTCGGAAAGACCACGATACTCCGACGTCATATCCGTGTGGAAGTAAGGCGGGTCGTCGGTGGATACCGTGACCACAACGCCGGAATCCCGCAGCGCGGTGATCGAATGCGCCTTTAGATCAGGGAAAACCCCAAGAGAAACATTGGAGCCGGGGCAAACCTCGAGTACCACACCCTCATCCACCAGCCGCTCAACCAGCGCGGAGTCTTCAATACTGCGCACGCCATGGCCAATGCGATCAACCTTCAGCGCATCCAGCGTTTCACGCACTGAATCAGGCCCCTCAACCTCGCCGGCATGGCTGGTGAGGCCTAGCCCCGCCTCGCGGGCCATATCAAAAGTATAGGCAAAATCAGCAGCTGCAAATTGGCTTTCGTCGCCGCCCATGCCAAAACCTGTCAGCAACCCACCCGCCGTTTCGGCGCTTACCATCGCGGTGATTTTCGCCTGCTCTGGCCCCATGTGGCGCACACAGGTGGAGATAAACCGCACCTCAACAGAGCTGGCATCTGCCGCCTCGGTCATCGCCTCAAGATATTCTTTCCAGGCAATCAAATCTCCGCCACCGCAGAAATCTGGTGCCAAAAAGTGCTCGGTGTAAACCACGCCGTGGCGGGCTTGCTCGTCCAGCACTGCCGTCATCAGCCGTGCAAAATCCTCAGGGGATTTCAGCACTTCGCAAGCGCGCTCATAGGTCGCCAGAAACTCAACAAATGTTGTCCAGACATAAGCGCCGTTTTCATCAAAAACGCCGTCCATATTCACGTTCTTTTCCTGCGCCAAGCGCCGGATGAATTCTGGTGGGGCCGCGCCCTCTAGGTGTAAATGCAGTTCTGTTTTTGCAATTTCGCTAAAATTCATAAAAAGCTCTTTCCGTGTGTGCCAGGGGCCAGCCCCAAGTGTTTTGCTATGGTTTCGCCGACATCAGCAAAGCCAACCTGCCCTAGGTTGCCCTCTCGGCCCGTGCCCGCGATTAGCACCGCAACCCGCTCACGGGTATGCTCGGTGCCGGGCCATGTCGGGTCATTACCGTGGTCAGCCGAAATCATCAACAGGTCTCCCTCGCGCAGCCCTGCTAAAATTTCAGGCAGGCGCACATCAAAGGCCTCAAGGTGGCGCGCATAGCCAGCTACGTCTCGCCGATGGCCGTAAAGGCTGTCAAATTCCACGTAATTCGCAAACACAAGATCGCCGTCGCGCGCGGTGTCCATCAGGGCAACCGTATGATCTACCAGCGCCATATCGTCTTTACCCTTGAAGATCTCCGAAATCCCCTGATGCGCAAAAATGTCGCCGATTTTACCGACGGCCAAAGTGCGGCCACCCGCAGCCACAACCCGATCACAAATCGTTGGCTCAGGCGGGGCAATCGCATAATCACGCCGGTTTGGCGTACGCTTAAAGCTGCCGGGTTGGCCGAGGAAAGGCCGCGCAATCACACGGCCAATCATCATGGGGTGGAATATATCAGCCGCGATTTCGCAAATTTCAAGCAACCGTGCCAAGCCAAAGCTCTCTTCATGCGCTGCAATCTGAAACACACTATCTGCCGAAGTATAGCAAATAGGCTTGCCGCTTTTCATATGCTCTTCGCCCAGCTCATCCAAAATAGCGGTGCCAGAGGCATGCTTATCCCCAAGCACACCGGGCAAGCCCGCACGCTCGATAAATTCGGCCAGCTTATCTGGCGGAAAGCTCGGCTGGGTATCGGGGAAATAATGCCAGTCAAATGGCACGGGCACGCCGGAAAGCTCCCAATGGCCGGTGGGGGTATCTTTGCCTTTTGAAACCTCGTTGGCCACGGCAAAAAAGCCCGCATCACCCTTAAGCCCTGCAGGCACCTCGCCGCAAGCCTCCTTGGCGGCCGCGCCAAAACCGAGCGCATCAAGGTTCGGAATGTTTAGCGGCCCCGCGCGGCCTACATCGGCCCGCCCAGCGGCACATTCAGCCGCGATATGGCCCAAGGTGTTCGCGCCTTCATCGCCAAAAGCAGCAGCATCCCGCGCGCCACCAATGCCCACAGAATCCATGATTAGAAAAAATGCCCGTGCCATTAGCTTATCCTTTCAATGATCAGCGGTGTCTCTTCCGGCACCGCTTCACCAATTTCGTAGGCTGCCAGTACACGGCTTTTGGCCTCTTCCAGCGCTGCCTCATCGCGGGCATGCACCCGCGCTATCGGCTGCTCAGCATCCACATATTGGCCAATGCCCATCAGCCAATCAAGCCCCACGGCATAGTCGATCGGGTCACTCGATTTGGTGCGCCCGCCGCCCAAAGCCACCACGGCCATACCGACGCCCTTGGTCTCAATCGCCTGCACAAAACCGGCATTTGGCGCGTAAATCTCGGTGATCAGCGGCGCCTTCTCTAGGTATCCCTCGGCCTTTTCCACAAAGTTCGCAGGCCCGCCCAACGCCGAAACCATTTGCCCGAATCGCTCAGCCGCCTTGCCAGATTGCAAAGCGTCCAGCATCATATCTGCACCCGTTTCAGGGCTGTCCGCCAGCCCTGCATTGGCCAAAAGCTCAGCCCCGAGCGCCACGGTCACATCCCACAAGCGATTATCAATCTCCTTGCCGGTCAAAAAATCCACCGCGTTTTGCATCTCCAGCGCATTGCCCGCAGCGCGTGCCAAAGGCTCGTTCATATCGGTGATCAGCGCACTGGTGCGGCACCCCGCGTCATTGGCCACGCGCACAAGGCTCTCGGCCAGCTCCCGCGCCCGTGGCAGGCTATCCATAAACGCCCCCGAGCCGCATTTTACGTCCAGTACCAAGCCCTCCAGCCCCGCCGCCAGCTTTTTCGAAAGAATAGACGCGGTAATCAGATCAACCGATTCCACCGTCGCCGTCACATCCCGAATGCCATAAAGCCGCTTGTCAGCTGGGGCAACATCGCCGGTTTGGCCAATAATCGCACAGCCCACCTCGCGCGTAACGCGCTTCAGCATCTCAATATTAGGCTGGGTTTCATAGCCCGGAATAGCGTCAAATTTGTCCAACGTGCCACCTGTATGGCCCAGCCCGCGCCCCGAGATCATCGGCACATAAGCCCCGCAAACGGCCAGCGCCGGCGCGAGCATAAGCGACACATTATCGCCCACACCGCCGGTTGAGTGCTTGTCCAAAACAGGCCCCGGCAAATCCCACTTAAGCACATCGCCGCTATCACGCATGGCTTCCGTCAAGTTCACACGCTCGCTTAGCTCCATTTTCTGGAAATACACCGCCATGGCAAAGGCCGCGGCCTGCTCACCACTAACAGCGCCACTGGTAATTCCACCAATAAAAAAATCAATCTGTTCGCGGCTCAGCGCCTTCCCGTCGCGCTTGGCGGCAATCACCTCCTGCGGTAGCATCATTTTGCCCCCTTTAGGTGCGCTGGCGTAAACGAACCGGGTAGCAGCTCACCCAGCGTGACCTCGCCAATCACGCCCAAGGGGCTAGCCAAAATAATCACGGTTTCCGGCGTCCCGAATTCAGAAATCTTCTGCCGACACCCACCGCATGGCGTAATTGGCACATCACTCTCGGCCATCACCAAAATCTCTACAATGTCGCCCTGCCCTGCCGCCACCATTGCAGCAATCGCCCCAGCTTCAGCGCAAGTGCCTTCGGGGTAAGCCACATTCTCCACATTGCAGCCTGCAAAAACCGCCCCCGAAGCCGTGCGCAAAGCCGCGCCGACTTTAAATTCCGAATAAGGAGCATGGGCATTTTCGCGCACCCGCTTTGCTGCATCAAGTAAGGACATATGGTCACCCGTTGGCTGTAAAAAATTGATCATACAGTCAATTTCAAAACAGTTGCAACCCCGCGCACCTCCAGCTCACCCTCTTCATGGCTCCCTGAAAAGGCGCAAGAATTGGAGTGCTGCACAAGCGAAATCCCGCAACACAAACCCGCCTCACCGCGCCGCTTTGCGCCAGCTTTCCCGCTTTCGGTAAAGCGTAGATGGCGAAACATCCAGCATCCGCGCGGCTTCCGGCACCGAACCATTACATTCCGAAATCGTCGCCTCAACGAATGCGCGCTCAAACTGCGCCAACGTCAGGCCAACAAAATGCCCAACATCACAATCGTCGCCATTATATGCATCAGGCGCGGCTATAGGCATGCTTGCTGCCAGCCCATCAGTGCGCCCGACAATCTCGGCGGGCAGCATTTCTGGCAGCACCGTTATCCCATTATTCAGCACCACGACATTGCGCAAAACATTGAGCAACTGCCGCACATTTCCCGGCCACCCAAATTGCATAAAAATCCGCCGCACCTCTGGAGAAATTCGCTCAAAATCGCGCCCTTCTTCCTTGGCAAACCGCTTTAACACAGCATCAGCTATCAGGTTTATGTCCTCACCGCGCGCGCGCAGCGGCGGCATATGCATAGGCACCACGTGCAATCGATAATAGAGATCTTCCCTAAATCGCCCCGCCTTCACCTCTTCAAGCGGGTCGCGATTGGTGGCACATAATATCCGTGCATCGACCAATTTTGCGGCCACAGCGCCCACCGGCTGGATTTTTGAAGTCTCTAAAAACCGCAGAAGCTTGGTTTGCAGCCTTAAATCCATTTCGCAAATTTCATCTAAAAACAGCGTGCCGCCCGAAGCCACTTCCGCCGCGCCGATTTTATTGGCGATGGCGCCTGTAAACGACCCTTTTAAGTGCCCAAATACCTCTGATTCCAACAAATCGGCCGGGATAGCCCCGCAGTTTAGCGGCACAAACGGCTTCTTGGCCCGCGCAGAAACGGCATGAATGGCCTTCGCCGCCACCTCTTTGCCGGTGCCGCTTTCACCCGTAATAAACACTGTCGCCGAGCTGCGGCCAATGTTGCCGATCATCCGGTAAATCTGTTGCATCGCTTCGGACGTTCCCAGAAATCCGTGAAACTCCGTCTTTGGCTCCAATGGTTCCAAGGCCGGGCGGCTCGGGGCAACCGCCTGCATATGCATGGCATTTTCCACCGCGCCCAGCAGTTTTTTCTCGTCAAAAGGCTTGACCAGAAAATCAAAAGCACCTTCGCGCATGGCCTCAATCGCACGATTAATCGAGCCATTGGCCGTGATCACAATCACCTTGGCTCCGCCCTTCAGAATGTCGCCCATTAGCTCCATTCCGTCACCATCCGGCAAGCTAAGGTCCAGCAATATCACACTAAATTTCTGCCGCCCCATCTCTTCGCGCGCTTGAGAAATAGTGTCACATGACACCACCGAATGCCCGGCCTTTTCCAAGACTGAACGATAGACCATCGCCAATGACGAGGTGTCTTCTACAAGCAGCAGCGGCAGTTTCATATTATAGCCCAATTAGCTTCCGAGTTCTGTAGCAACAAAGCAAAGCACATCGGTTATGCCCTGCTCACAACGGGTCGCTTCGGGCACTATACGCGCCCAATCTCCGGTTTTCGCCGTGGCATTTAGCGCCTCGGCAATGTGTTGCAATTTTACGGCGCCAAAAGCCCCTGCAACCGAAATCAAAATATGGGTGCTCGATCGAATCGGCACGGTATCCTTGTTTTTCACCCCTTCGTGCACCCCAGTGCGCACATCCATAAGGTCGCTTTGTACCTTGCTGAGCAATTCGCGCATAGAGTCTGCGCCAATAATCTCTTTCAAACCGTTATATACATCCATCTGGATGTCCGCATCGGGGTTGCTATCAACAGGCGCATCCAAATCTGGCGTTTCCGCGCCGCCTGTCACAATCAGTATCGCATTACCAAAGGCCGCAATATCCGTCAAAGGTTTGGCAATAATACCATCCGCCCCCGCCGCCATAATCCGGTCTCGATGCTCAGGCAAAACATAGGCTGTCAACGCCAAAAGCGTGGTTTTGGCCTTTTCATCCCCGCGTGCGCGCATTTCGCGCATCACTTCCAGCCCCGACTTTCGCGGCATTTCGATATCTATGAGGCCAAGGTTGAAATCTCCGGTTTCAAACGCGGCCATCGCGTCCACGCCATCTGCCGCCGTCTGCACGCTGGCCCCCATTTTCTTAAGCATCTGGGTGGCTACAAGTTGGTTGGTCGGGTTATCCTCCGCCAACAATATGTTTAAATGCGTCAGGTCCGGCAGTCCCGGTTTTACCTTAACAACTGGCCTTTCAGCCGCAATTAATAGGTCTTCCGGGAAGATAACAGACACGCGCGCGCCGCCCGTTGGCCGGTTTTCCGCCGCAATATCTCCGCCCGCCTTGCTAACCAATTCCCGCGCAATATAAAGCCCAAGGCCGGAGCCTTGCACGCCGCCCCCTTCGGGCCGCCCATGCAATAAAAACAACTTTTTCTGCGCGTCGTCACTAAAGCCGGGCCCATCATCAACCATTTCACAAAGCAGAGCACCCGTCTTTGTACGCGCCAGCCTAAATTCCACCGCCCCACTATCACTAAACTTCAGGGCATTGCCGATGATATTGTTAAAAATACGCAGAAAATCAATTTTTGGCAGGCGGAGCGCGCCAGGAAGATTCCCCTTCCGCACCACCGAAAATGTTATCCCCTTTTTTGCGGCCTCGGGCGCCCATTGCGCCGTCAGTTGCGTCAGCAAAGGTTCAATATCGCTCACCGGCACCGTGTCCGGCCGCTCAGACATGGTCTCCAGCAATTCATTAATATAGAGCGCTGCGGAACTAATTTGCTTCAAAAACACCGTATCTGCACGGTTCAGCCCTGCGTTTTCCAACGCTTGGCTTGCATGCACGATTTGGCTCAGCGCCGACAGCATATCATGCGAAAGCAATACGCTGGCGATCTCGTCTTGAGCGTTGCTCACAGGGCTAAGTATTTGGGGCTCGGTTTGGGTCAATTCATGCCTCGTTGATTCGGCCTTCAGGCCAATACCTGCTTACGGTTGCAGTGTGGCATAAATAGGGCAAAAACCTTACCTAAGTCTTACTCTAACGCTTCCACGATCCGATTTCTAAGCTGTGCCGCTTCCAACGGCATTTCGGCAACAAAGTCAAACAATTCCGGATTCTGTGGCCGCCCGATGCCAAAAACTTTTGCGTTCGGGTTTTGGGCGCGTATTTCAGCTATGTGCGCGGTTTCTTCTTTAGCGCCGGTTTCATGCAGTATAATTTCTGCTTGCCGCCCGCTATCTGTGCTCACAAAATCCACCGGCAGCCCAGCCACAGACGATTTACACACAATCTCCATCGGGGCAGATTGCATGTTTAGCTGCACCTTAAGCTGCTTTGGCACTAACGCAGAAACCGGCACATCTATTTGGAGTAATATTTTGCCGTCTTCCGTGTTGCCCAGCTCAATTTTCCCGCCCATTTTGCTCACCAGTGCCCGCGCCACACTGGGGCCGAGCGCCTCGGCGGCAAAGCTGTCAGCATTGGTGCTGCGCTCGCCAAATATCAAATCAGGGGTCCAGCCACCGCCCACATAATCCACCTCAATTCGCGCGCGCAAAACCCCGTTACTATAGGTAAGCGCCAAGCCAATATCGCGGGCCCCGGCCGTCTCTAAAAAATAGGTTACCAATAGCGCATATGAGCGGCGCAATCGGGTAGCATCACCACAGAGCATCACCGGCAATTCGCCCTCCGCTGCCACATGTAGGCGCGCCTCAGCTTGCGTTGCTACCGGGCCCAATAGCTCGGGCAAAGCCAGCAAAAGCTCATTGCTAAAAAACGGCTTATCTGTCACAGAGAATTGCGCATTTTCCAAGGCCGCAAAATCCAGAATATCTGTCAGCATGCCCAGCATCCGGTTGGCCGAACGGTCCACTTGGTCCAGCCGCTCTTTCTGCTCTGGGTCAAGCTCGCTCGCACGCGCCAAGGCCAAAAGCCCCAGCACCCCGTTCATCGGCGTGCGCAGCTCATGGCTCATCATCGTCAAGAACCGCGATTTAACCTCACTCGCCGCCTTAAACTTTTCCGCCAGCGCCTTATTTTCGTCAGCCAGCTTGCGATACAGCTGTCCTTCATACACAAAATAAACCAGCGCGCCGGTAACCATCACCACGGTTAAAATACTGGCATAAAGCGCAAAATCTGCGCTGTCTCGCATTTGCGCTCTAATTTCCGCCGCCTTTTGCTCTTCCCCAACAATAATTTTTCGACTTAATTCATGCAGCCCAGCCCCAAAGGGAAAAAACGCACTGCTAATATTGGCCATGCTGGTAAAATCAAAACTCTTAATGCTGACAACAGGAACCTCTTGCCGCTTCATCTCCTCAAACAATTCTTCAACAGCATTATCTGTATCATACGCGCGCAATCTGGCCCCTACAGCCCCACGCTGAAACACCGCCACACGGCTCCAGAGCACATCAAACCGCTGGTTAATATCAACCGTTGAGCTAGCCGTCCCAGCCCGCGAAGTTCCGAGAGAATCCAGAAACCGCGTGAGTTCCCGCTCTAGCTGGCTCGCTGACCACGAAATATTTTCTTGGCTGGCCCGCCGCATTGCCTCCAGATTATCCTTGAAGGTTAAAAACCCAAACGTGGCAATGCCGATGGCGACGAGCACGACGCCACCGAACAAAAATTTGGAAAAGAGACGCTTAGACTTCACTTTACTTGATTTCCACCTTCACCAGCTGCCAAATCAGCCGCGTATTATATACAGGATCTTGCAATTCTGTATGGTCCGACATTGGGTAAACCACCCAGATAGGCCCTTTATCGCGGCGTGAGAATGTCTCACCATCAGCAGACATGGCAAATACAACATCATAGTTAATGAAGTCTTCCAGTGGCACCTCAACGGCGTAATCATTTACGGCCGTCAGCACCACAATGCTACCGCCCTCGCCGACCAGCGCCAGCACATCACGGCCAAGCGGGCCAACAAATGCGGTCATACCGTCCACAAATTCGTTTTCCGTATTTATAGTGGCTTGCGCCAGCGCCATCAGCTCTTCATCCGTCAGCATCACTTCACTGCCGTTTACACTGTTAATCACCGTCAGCGCGGCACCTTGCGCCAACGCTATCCTTGGCGCGGCCAAGGCTAAAACGGCGGTTAGCCACAACATCATCTTTGGTATGCGGGTCATATTACTAGTTCCTTTCAAGTTCCCTCACTCCATATGCCAGTATACTTGCAAGTTTCCCCCCTCTGATTTTATAGCCTGCACCCATATATGCATTGCAAAATGCAGTATGTTGGGTCGATCAGATTTGCATTTGGCGATTCTCCCCTAGGGGTTTTGCTTTTTGCAATTTTTTGAGTATTGTACTGACCTTAGGTCTGTTTGCAATTCCTTAATAGTTTGTTTTCGTTATGGTTTTATTTACCAATTGAAAATTCCACGCCTGCAGCTCTGCCTTACTTTGGCTCAGCAAACCCCATTCTCCTCAACGCCAGCGCGATTTCCGCCAAAACTTCGGGGTCATCAATCGTTGCAGGCATTTTCCATGCCAACCCGTCGGCAATTTTCGCCATTGTGCCGCGCAGTACCTTGCCAGACCGTGTTTTGGGCAGCCGCTCCACCACACATGCAAGCTTAAAAGCCGCCACCGGCCCAATTTTCGCGCGTACTAGTTTTACACATTCCGCCACCACGTCCGCCTCGTCGCGGTTTACACCCGCCGTCAGGCACAAAAACCCCAACGGCAGCTGCCCCTTCAGCGCATCAGCCACCCCGATAACAGCGCATTCGGCCACATCGGGGTGCGAAGAAAGCACCTCCTCCATGGCCCCCGTTGAAAGCCGATGCCCCGCGACGTTAATCACATCATCCGTGCGTGCCATAATATAGAGATATCCGTCCTCATCAATCATCCCCGCATCGCCGGTCTCATAATACCCCGGAAAGGCCTCAAGATAGGCGCTTTTATAGCGATCCTCGGCATTCCAAAGCCCTGAAAGCGTGCCCGGTGGCAAGGGTAGCTTAATCGCAATCGCCCCCATCTCGCCCGCCTTAACAGGGTGGCCGTCATCGCCCAGCGCCTGCACCTCATAGCCCGGCATCGGCACACCGGGCGAGCCAAGCTTCACCGGCAGCGCCTCTAGCCCCATCGGGATGGCCGCAATGCTGTAGCCGGTTTCTGTCTGCCACCAATGGTCGATCACCGGCACGCCAAGCTGGTTTTGCGCCCAGATAATCGTATCACTATCCGCCCGCTCCCCCGCCAAAAACAGCGCCTTCAGGCTCGAAAGATCGTATTTCTTCACGAATTCGCCTTCAGGGTCCACCCGCTTAATGGCGCGAAAGGCAGTAGGCGCGGTGAAAAAGCTCACCACCTTGTGCTGCTCAATCACCCGCCAAAACGTACCAGCATCTGGCGTGCCCACAGGTTTGCCCTCAAACACAATGGTCGTTGCCCCCGCCAGCAGCGGGCCATAGGCAATATAGGAGTGCCCCACAACCCAGCCCACATCTGACGCGGCCCAAAACACCTCACCCGGTTTAACATTATAGATGTTTTTCATGGTCCAGTGCAGGGCAACCGCGTGGCCACCGTTGGGCCTTACGACGCCTTTGGGCTGCCCGGTGGTTCCGGAGGTATAAAGCACATATAGCGGGTCGCTGCCTTTAACGGGCACACACGCGGCAGGCTCTACCCCAAACTGGAACGCATGCCAGTCCACGTCACGCGCCGTCATCTCCGCCACTTCCTGCTCACGCTGGAAAATTACACAAAACTCGGGCTTATGGTCAGCGATCTCGATCGCCTCGTCGATCAGCGGCTTGTAGTGAATCACCCTGCCCGGCTCCAGCCCGCAAGAGGCCGCAATAATGGCCTTTGGTTTCGCATCGTCTATCCGCGTGGCCAGCTCAGTCGCCGCAAAGCCACCAAACACCACCGAGTGCACAGCCCCGATGCGCGCGCAGGCCAGCATCGCCTCTACGGCTTCCGGCACCATCGGCATATAAATAATAACCCGGTCACCCTTTTCCACGCCCTTGGCGCGCAAAGCCCCCGCAAGGCTGGCCACGCGGTCGCGCAGCTCAGTATAGGTAATTTCATGCGAGGAGTGGGTCATCGGGCTGTCATGGATAATGGCCACACGGTCACCATGGCCGGCCTCGATATGCCGGTCTAGCGCGTTGTAACAGGTGTTCATCACCCCGTCGCTATACCACTGATACATCGGCGCGTTGCTATCATCCAAAGCCTTGCTCGGCTTTTTGATCCAATCAATCGCCTCAGCGGCCTGCATCCAAAACCCCTCAGGGTCCTCTTGCCAGCTTTTATACGTTTCCTGATAACCCATGATACGACTCCCGAATGGTTGGCCCAAAGACCTGTGGTGAACAAAGCACCCCTCGGAAATTCATGGCGTCTAAACGCGCCTTTCCATCACCTTAAATCGCCCGCACGCGCAAGGCAAATGGAAATGAACAAGGGTTCAGTAATATTCAGGGCGGGCTTCTCCCGTCAGCTATACGTCCCCACCGGCGTTCCCGCCAAAGCCGCGATGTTCAGCAGCCCCCGCGCGGTAATTGACGGCGTTACGATATGCGCCTTATTGCCCATCCCCATCAAAATCGGCCCCACTTCCAGCCCACCGGCTGACATTTTCAGGATGTTCCGCACCGCCGAAGCCGCATCAGAGTTGGCAAATACCAGCACATTGGCCGCGCCCTCATATGCAGTATTTGGGAAGATTTTACGGCGCAGTGGCTCGCTTAACGCCGCATCCGTGTGCATCTCACCTTCATAGGTAAAATCAAGGTTCATCTGGTCTAGCATCGCCAAAGCGTCGCGCATCCGCAGGGCCGAAGCGGTGTGCAGGTTGCCAAACTGCGAGTGCGAGCACAGCGCAATTTTGGGCTGCAAACCAAAGCGGCATACATGCCGTGCCGCGCCCATCACCGAATCCACAATCTGCGCCGCCGTTGGTTCGGCATTCACATGGGTATCAGCAATAAATAACGGGCCGTCTTCCATGATCATAAGCGAAAGTGCGCCACGCGGTTTCAGGGTCTCGGTGCCCAGCACTTGCGTCACATAATTCATGTGCCACAAATACTGCCCGAAGGTGCCGCAAATCAGGCTGTCCGCATCGCCGCGCGCCACCATCACCGCCGCAATCGCGGTGGTATTGGTGCGCAATATCGCTTTGGCAAGGTCCGGCGTTACGCCGCGCCGCTGGTTAATCTCGTGATACGTGCGCCAGTAATCCCGGAAGCGCGGGTCGTTTTGCGGGTTGACCAGCTCAAAATGCTCGCCCTCCCGAATAGGCAGCCCAAATTTCTTCAGCCGCGCTTCAATCACCTCTGGCCGCCCGATAAGGATCGGCATGTCGGTCATTTCTTCCGTCATTGCATGCGCTGCTCGCAGCACCCGTTCACTTTCGCCCTCGGCAAACACGATTTTGCGCACAGCCTTGCGCGCCGCCTCAAAAACCGGACGCATAATCAGCGCCGAGCGAAAAACCGACGTCTCAAGCTTTTGCTTATAGGCCTCAAGGTCGGCAATGGGTCGCGTCGCCACGCCACTTTCCATGGCCGCCTTCACCACCGCACACGAAACAATCGCCAGCAAGCGCGGGTCAAACGGCTTTGGAATCAGGTATTCTGGCCCAAAATTCAGGCTTTCATCCTTATAAGCCGCCGCCGCTTCTGCGCTGGAACTGGCCCGCGCCAGCTCGGCAATGCCCTCTACGCAGGCAATCTCCATCGCATCGTTAATCGTGGTCGCGCCCACATCCAACGCGCCCCTGAAGATAAACGGAAAGCACAGCACGTTATTCACCTGATTAGGAAAATCAGACCGCCCCGTGGCAATAATCGCATCCGGTGCAACCGCCCGCACCGCGTCGGGCATAATTTCGGGCGTAGGGTTAGCCAGCGCAAATACTATCGGAGTAGACGCCATTTGCGCGACCATTTCCGGCGTCAGCACCCCGGGCCCCGAAAGCCCGAGAAACAAATCCGCCCCGCCAATGACATCGCCCAATGTGCGCAAATCGGTTGCCTGCGCAAACTCGGCCTTTTGCGGTGAGGTCTCGGCCGTTCGCCCCTCATAAACCAGCCCGTCAATATCACAAAGCCACACATTCTCGCGCTTCACACCAAGCTTCAGCAGCATATTCAGGCAGGCAATCCCCGCCGCCCCGCCGCCCGTGCTCACCACCTTAATCTTATCAAAGTCCTTACCCGCTACGCGCAAAGCATTTAGCGCGGCGGCCCCCACCACAATCGCTGTGCCGTGCTGATCATCATGAAACACCGGAATATTCATTCGCTCACGGCAAAGCTTTTCCACAATAAAGCACTCGGGCGCTTTAATATCCTCAAGGTTTATCGCCCCAAAGGTCGGCTCAAGGGCCGTAATAATGTCCGCCAGCTTCTCGGGGTCGCTCTCGTCCAGCTCAATATCAAAACAATCAATATTGGCGAATTTCTTGAAAAGCACCGCCTTGCCTTCCATAATCGGCTTGCTCGCCAAAGCCCCGATATTGCCCAGCCCCAGCGCCGCTGACCCGTTGGTCACCACGCCCACAAGGTTGCCCCGTATGGTAAACCGCGCGGCTGCGGAAGGGTCGTCCTTTATCACCATGCAGGCCTCGGCCACGCCCGGAGAATACGCCAAAGCCAAATCCCGCCCGTTTGCCAAAGGCTTGCTCGCTCTTATCTCCAGCTTTCCCGGCTTCGGAAACTCGTGATAATTCAGCGCGGGGGTGTTTGGTTTATCGGTCATAAGGGAGCCTTTTGCATGCGACGGAATGCGCAGTATGCGACAATCCCGCGCACAAGCAAATAGCCTTTTAGGGTTTCCAAAAAGATAACACCATTCCAGCTAATGCCGCGTGCTATCCCCGCCAAAACCCCGGCGTAAACAGAATAAGCACCGCAACCAGCTCCAGCCGCCCTAGCAGCATCGCAAGGCTAAGCACCCATTTGGCGGCATCCGAAAGCCCACCAAAATTGCCAGACGGGCCAATCTCTGGCCCCAACCCCGGGCCAATATTAGCCAGCGCTGTCGCCGCACCAGAAACGGCAGTGACAAAATCCAGCCCCAGAAGAGAAAGCGCCACCGATATCAGCCCCAGCGACACGAAAAACATCACAAAAAATGCCATGACCGAAGAAATAACATCCTCCCCCACCGGCCGACCAGCATAGCGCGCGCCAAACACCCCGTGCGGCGAGTGAATGCGCTTAACCTGTTGCTTTATAGAGATAAATAATAGTTGGAACCGGAAGATTTTGATCGAACAGCAGGTGGAGCCCGCACAGCCGCCAACCAACCCAATCATGAAAAACAGCACCACGGGGAACGGCCCCCAGAGCTGGTAATCCACGCTGGCATAGCCGGTGCCAGACAAGATCGAAGTGACGTTAAACAGCGACTCGCGAAAAGACTCCTCACCATGCACACCACTGGCAAACATCCGGTAAAACGTAATGACCAGAATAAGCACCGCTGCCGTTACCAAAAATGCCCGCACTTGGGAATCCTGAAATAAGGGCTGCGACGCACCGCGCATCATTTGCACATAACGAATAAACGGCAGGCTAGCGAGCAGCATAAACAGCGAAGACACATATTCCGGCGCGCCAGAAAACGCCGCGAAGGACGCATCAGTATTGGCAAAGCCGCCGGTTGCTATGGTCGTCATCGACAAAACCAGCGCATCAAAAAAAGGCATCCCGACAAGCGAATATGCCAGCAAGCACGTGACCGTAAGCGCCAGATAAACAATAGAAATCGAGCCGGCAATCTCGCCCGCGCGCGGCAGCACCTTGCCCAAAGTGTCAAACCCCTCCGAGCGGAAAAGCTGCATGCCGCCAACCTTGAGTGTTGGCAAAAAAGCCATCGCCACCACAATAATACCGACCCCGCCAAACCACTGCATCATACCGCGCCAAAGCAGAGTGCCCATTGGCAAATCGCCAAGATTTGAGAACACCGTAGAGCCCGTGGTTGTCATCCCTGACACCGCCTCAAAAAAAGCATCGGTATAGCTGGCATGCGGCGCGCCAAGCCAAAAAGGCAGCCCGGCAAACACCGGCAGCGCCACCCAGCTCATCACCGTGAGCAAAAAAACCTGTTGTAAATTCAGCCCCGGGCTGCGCGAATTGGCACTCGCCAGCGCCATGGACCCCCCAAACAAAATGGTGATCATGCCTGAGGCCGCAAAGGCCCCAGCGCCCCCGGTTTGCCAAATACTATCCACCGCCCACGGAATAAACATTGTGGCCCCGAGCGCCACGAGCAACAGCCCAATTACATAGCCCACCGGGCGCAGATCAAACATGTGGCCCCCTATGGATTTGGAAAGACAAAGCAGCCGCCTTCAGTGATAGGCCCAACCACCACCGACATATTCGGCCCCGGGTCCATAACCACGGGCTGAACACCCGTTATTTTGTTCATGCAAGCTTCGGATTCCGCCTTATCAACAGACACCCCGTCCACATAAATATCTAGCCATATCAAACTCTTCTTGCCCGTATGACACGGGCCGTCTTGCGGGCTAGGGCCATCGCCACAGGTGTCTTCTACCATCGCATATTTGCGCAGGCGAGGCAGATAAAACAGCGTGCCAGCGGGGAAATCAAGAATGTCTTCTCCGCTTATTATCCGGTGTCCAACGGCCAATGTGATCGGGTTAGAAAACGTTCCCATTCCCCCCGCAAAACGATGTCGAACAGGGTGCGATATCTCAACCGTGCCGGGCGGGGTATTGTCCCAAAAACTATAGCCGGTCAGGTAGGCCTGCAATGCCTGCGGCTGGCCATTTGGCAGCGGAAGCTCAGGCGATTGCGCCAAAACGGCGCCCGCAAAAGGCAACCCAAACAAAAATGCTAATATTCGTTTCAAAGCCTACTCCCAAGCTGCTGAAAGCAGAGCATAAGGGCAAAGTGGCACGGGTTCAATATGTTGATGTTTGAACCAAGCGCGCGCCAAGCCGGCCCCCGCCGGGGTCGCGGCTCCTCGGCGACCTGAAGTCGGGGCTATGCCCCTTTGTTCAGCCCACCTCGTCACCGCGTCAAAGCCCTAACGGGCCATGGCCTCGCTGCGCTCGGCGGGTTCTATGCCTTGGAGTGGCTTACAATATCAAGAAATTCTCTCGCCATAGCGGGGTCATCCTTAAATACGCCCAACATCTTTTTGGTAACCATATTAACCCCGGGTTTATGTACACCGCGCGTAGACATACAGTGGTGTTCGCCCTCGATCATCACCGCCACCCCTTGCGGTTTCAGCACATCAAACAGCGTATTCGCAATTTGTGCATTCATCTTTTCCTGCACCTGCAACCGCTTGGCATAGGTGTCCACCACCCGTGCCAGCTTGGAAATACCCACGACGCGGCGAGTCGGAATATACGCCACATGGGCCACCCCGATAATCGGGGCCATATGGTGCTCACAGTAGCTTTCAAAGCGAATATTGCACAGTGCTACAATCTCGTCATAGCCCTCAACCTCATCAAATGTGCGTTGCAACATCTCAACAGGGTCTTCGCCATATCCTTTAAACCACTCCCCATAGGCCTTGGTTACACGCTTTGGTGTATCCAGTAGGCCTTCACGCGCGGGGTCATCCCCCGCCCAGCGCAGCAGGGTGCGCACGGCCTCTTCGGCCTCTTCACGCGTGGGTTTTGCCTCGACCATGGCCTCGGTCACCCCTCTTGGATTGATTAAATTCATCTTTCACTCCCTGCCAAAACAGGCCCCGACTCTATCGCCCGAGACTGCAACTTTTGCTTAATCTAGGCTAACAAGGTCTTATCAATTAGTTACTAAAGTATGAACAAATCGTTATTATTGCAAGACTACGCGCATTTTAATGCCTGCGTTATATCCGCCAGCAAATCGCCCGCATCCTCCAGCCCAACAGAGAACCGCACAAGACCCTCGCCAATGCCAAGCTCCGCAAGCTGCGTGTCTGAAAGCCGCGAATGAGTTGTGGTGGCCGGATGGGTGATTATGCTTTTGGCATCGCCCAGGTTATTGGAAATCAACACTATTTCAAGCGCATCCAGCACAGCAAACGCCGCTTGTTTTCCGCCCTTAATCTCTAGCGAAATCACAGTGCCCCCGGCTTCCAATTGCTCGGAAACCAGCGCAAACTGCGCGTGGCTCTTTAACCCCGGATATATCACACGCGCCAATTTATCGTGCCCTTCCAAATCCTTGGCAATGCTCAGCGCGCTATCAGCCTGCGCACGCACCCGCAGGTCCATGGTTTCCAAGCCCTTCAGCATCACCCATGCATTAAACGGGCTAAGCGCCCCGCCTGTGTGCTTAAG
Source organism: Paracoccaceae bacterium (assembly GCA_002402045.2). Classification (GTDB taxonomy): domain Bacteria; phylum Pseudomonadota; class Alphaproteobacteria; order Rhodobacterales; family Rhodobacteraceae; genus UBA3077. The sequence continues at coordinate 21,275 of NVUX02000090.1, forward strand.
ATACATCTCAAGCGGCCCGCGAATGAAGTCTTTATCGCCCAGCACAACCCCGCCTAAACAGCGGCCCTGTCCGTCTATATGCTTGGTCGCGGAATAAATCACCACATCGGCCCCGAGCGCCAACGCCCGCTGAAAGATCGGGGTAGCAAACACATTGTCCACCACAACTTTCGCACCGGACTTGTGCGCAATCGCCGCAACGCCAATGATGTCTACAACTTCCAATGTTGGGTTTGAGAGGGTTTCAAAAAAGCAAACCTTGGTGTTGGGCTGCATGGCGGCTTCCCATGCCGCGAGGTCTGTGCCGTCTACCAGCGAGACCTCTACGCCAAATTTTGGCAGCAGGGTTTCCACAATAAACAGGCAAGAGCCAAACAGCGCCTTGGCGGCCACAATATGGTCTCCCGCTTCCAGCAACGCAAACAGCGCGCCATTCACTGCGGCCATGCCAGAGGCCGTCGCAAACGCCGCTTCAGCCTCTTCCAGCGCCGCAATCCGGTCTTCAAACATCGCCACCGTGGGGTTGCCATAGCGGGCATAAATAAACTCGTCATCGCCCAGCTTGTCAAATCGCGCCTGCGCCGCTTCGGCGCTCGGGTAAACAAACCCCTGCGTCAGGTAAATCGCCTCACTTAACTCACCATATTGGCTGCGCCGCGTGCCTGCGTGCACCAGCTTGGTGCGCGTTTTCCACTTATCCATAATCGCTCCGGAAATTCCGGCCCCCTGAATTAAAACCTGATCGGGCTTCACGGGCCACGACCTCTTTAGCAGTTTCTTTAAAGTGGCCTGCAATCCGGTTCGACAAAGCACCACTTGCGCGATAATTAACGGCTTCTGTGATACAGGTCAATTCCCCCTTGTAGAAAAAGCGCTACCACCTATCTAAATTACTCAGGTATGCGAAGGAATACAAAATGATTGATCTTTATTATTGGCCCACACCCAACGGCTGGAAAATCCCAATAGCGCTCGAGGAGATGGGGCTGGAATATAACGTAATTCCAGTAGACATTGGCGCTGGCGACCAGTTCACCAACTGGTTTCTAAAGGTTTCCCCCAACGGCAAAATGCCCGCGATTGTGGATTCGGACGGGCCAGACGGCCAGCCGATCTCGATCTTCGAATCAGGCGCCATTCTGCAATATCTGGCGCGCAAAACCGGCAAGCTCTATGGTAGCTCCGAGCGCGACCGCGTTGAGATCGACCAGTGGCTTTTCTGGCAGGTTGGCGGCCTCGGCCCCATGGCGGGCCAAGCGCACCACTTTCTGGTATACGCCCCCAAGTTTGCCCCCCCGCAAGACCTCCCCTACGCCAAAGACCGCTACCGCACCGAGGTCGCGCGGCTTTACAAAGTGCTTGATGAGCAGCTTGCGGGCAAAGACTATATTTGCGGCGAACTTTCCATCGCCGACATTGCAACTTGGGGCTGGGCCTCGCTCTGGAGCCGCCAAGAGCAAAGCTTGGATGACAAGCCAAACCTCAAGGCTTGGATAGACCGCATGGCCGCGCGCCCAGACGTGCAAGCAGGCAAAGCCCTTGCCGCCGAAAAACGAGGCGAGCCAACCTCGGCGAGCGTGCAAGGCTCGGCAATGTTCAAAAAGTAAGCCGCCTAAAAATCTCCTGATTTGGCTTTTCTTTCCTCCTATGGTATAGTGACGTAAGATTTGCTAAATTAGGAGTATTGCCGTGCGGCTTAGACTTGCGACCTTTAACATCGAAAACCTATTCACCCGGTTTGATTTTTCGGCCTTCACCAATTCAAGGTCCGCCAAATACCTGCCCCCAATCGTCCAATTTTTGGGTGACTTTTCAGACGGCGATTTTACCAAATTCGAGGCCTTCAAGCGCCAGCTTGAAACCGCCGCCATCTCACAAGATGACGACCGGCGGCAGCACACCGCGCTGGCTTTTGCTGAGGCCGATGCCGATATTTACGCCCTGCAAGAGGTCGACTCCGCTGACGCGCTCACCCGCTTTATGAACGCCTATGTTAAAAAGATCGGGGTGGATAAATATGACCAGATCATCGTGCAGGAGGGCAACGATTTTCGAGGCATAGATGTGGGTGCCATTGCGCGGGATATCCGCCCGGTTTACAGCCGCTCCCACGCCACCATCACCGGAGGCTGGCTCAAAAAAACCGACTCCGGCAAAGCCCTGCTGGCAGCCTATCCCGAGGCGGCAAAAGCGCTTAAAAACAAAATCAAACGCAACCGGATATTCCGGCGAGATTGCCTTGAGCTGGAAACCCGTATTAAAAACAGTTCCGGCTCGATTGATAAAACCGTTTCCATATTTGTGTGCCACTTCAAATCCATGAGCGGCGGCCGCGCCAAAAGCCTTGGTGTGCGCCAGCTAGAAGCCAGCACCGTGCGTGAGATTATCACCCGAAAATTTACTGGCCAGCCCGATGCGCTCTGGGCGGTTATGGGAGATTTGAACGACTATCGCCAAACCATAACCATCCGAAAAACCAAAGACGCAAACGGCGATTTTATCGAAAAAATTGATGTCCTTGCCGCCAACGAGCCTTCGGGCGTGGACCCATTGCTAGATGATGGCTTTGGCATTAACACCCTAAACGCGCTTCCGCCTGAGGAACGCTGGACGCATTATTATGCCGCCCAACGCCACAAAACCCAGCTTGATTATATTATCGCCTCGCCGGCCCTTGCGGCCATGGTGTCCGGCACGCCGCGCGTTATTCGCAGCGGCATGCCGTTTAGGTTGCTCAACAGTGATGACATCAAGCGCTACCCCCGCATAGGCTGGGACCGGCCGAAAGCCAGCGATCATTGCCCCTTGGTGGTAGAGTTTGATATCAGATAACGGTTTTCAACACCATCTGCACCGCCTCGGCAGCCTCAGACCCTTTTTTCAGGAAATGCTCTCGAAAATAGCTTTGGTGCTCTTCATGCGCGTGGAAATGATGCGGGGTGAGCGACACGCTCAGCATCGGCGTATCGGTTTCCAACTGTGCCTGCATCAGGCCGTTTACCACGGCCGCTGCCACAAAATCATGCCGATAAATCCCGCCATCCACCACCAGCGCCGCCACTACAATGGCATCATGCGTGGCCGCCAGCCGCTTGGCCAAAAGCGGGGCCTCAAATGCGCCGGGCACATCATAAGCGCTCACCTCGCAAACAAAGCCATCGGCCTGCATACGTTGGTTAAAACCGACCAAGGCTTGGTCAACAATATCCGCGTGCCATCGGGCCTTGATAAAGGCAATTTTAAAGGGTTGTGTCATAGTTAACTCCTTATAGTCCAGACACCAACCCAGAGCAAAAAGGAGCGCCAAAAGCACTCATCCTCTTCCATCCGGACTTTAACCGTCGGCCCCGGAATCACACCGGTGTCTGCTTGACCACCCGCTAGGGTGCGCTCGCGGGCTATAACCGCCGGTGGGGAATTGCACCCCGCCCTGAGAATGCCGGATGATTCCGGCGAGCGTGACTATGGCGACACACACTCGCTTTGTCTATCAAAAGCCGCAGCTCGCTAGCGCGATTCTTTTCCAGCAATAAATAGCGACGCGCCAATAATCATCGCCGCCCCAACCCACAGGTTCCCACTCGGCAAATAGCCAAACACCAACCAGCCCGCCAACACATTAAGCGGCAGCTTTATGTGGTCAAACGGCTGCACATAAGAGGCATCAGCAACCTCATAAGCGCGGGCCAGCAAATATTGCGCCAACGCCGTAAGCAGCCCTGCGATAAGCAAAATAGGCCCTGCGGATAAACCCGCTACAACAAAGCCCCCGCCCACGCCCGCAAAGATCGCATTTATCGGCAACAGTAGCGCCAACAGATAAATCGTCACCTTGTCGGCGTGCTCAAACGCGGTCAGCCGCTTCATAATTAGGGAAGACCCCGCCCAAAGCACCGCCGCGCCAATCGGCAGCAAGGTATAGCTGGAAAACCCGTCAGACCACGGTTGCAATATCACCAGCGCCCCAGCAAAACCCACCACCGTGGCCAGCCAGCGTGATGGCCCCACACGCTCTCGTAGCAACAGCCACGCGCCAAGGGTTACAAAAAATGGCGAGATCATCACCAAAGCAATGGCTTGCCATATCGGCACATGTGCCAGCCCCGCTACCCATAGCTGAATACCCAGCACCGCAAGGATAACCCGAAAAATATGCAGACCAAAATGAGGACTAACCAGCCCCCGCACTCCAATACGAAGCATCAAAGGCAGGCTAAACAGCATCGCAATAAAGTATTGCCAAAAAGCGGCGGTGGTTGGGTCCACCCCCATGCTCATGGTCACTTTTTGAATAGATATATTAACACCGGCAAAGGCCATCCCGGCCAAAACCATATAAATCGCCCCTCGTGCAGAGGGGTGTGTCAGGGTAAGCGTCATCGTTTTCTCCTTCTTCAGACACCAACCCAGAGCATCAAAAAAGGAGCGCACGCCCAAAAGCCCGCACCCATTCTCTTCCATCCGGACTTTAACCGTCGGCCCCGGAATCACACCGGTGTCTGCTGTCACCCCTTTCGAGGCCGCTCGCGGGCTATAACCGCCGGTGGGGAATTTCGCCCCGCCCTGAGAATGCCGGACGATTCCGGCAGCGCAAACTATGGCTGCAAGCTTTCAAACGCGCAAGCCGCGAATGGCCCTAGAGCCACGGCCACCAACAGGAAACTTCTGATTTAGAAAAATAAGTGCTATAAGGTGTCTTTAAAGATTTTTGATAAAGGTATTTAAAATGAAATTACGCGCGGCCATTACGCTCCTATCCCTCCTCAGCGCCCCCGCCATAGCTGAAATGACCATGACCCTAGATTGGCCAAGCCAAACCCGCGAGGGCGACCAATATCAGGTCGAGGTCATCGGTTACGATTCCGAGGCATCCGGAGCAATGTGGATTAGTGCTTCACCCGACGACTCCCTAGACCTGCCGCTGGGCAATGCCGCTAAAATGTGCATTTTTGCCCTTGGCAACGCGCGCCCAATCGCGGTTTTACGCGGCCCGTTTCATGATGAAATCATTCCGATCGTACCCAATCCAGAAACCGGAAAAATCTGCATCAGCCTGTTTGCGCAAAAAAGCGATACTTGGACCGTAGAATTCTAAAACCCCCTAAAAAAAGACCCCAAACATGCCGCCAGATATTTTCACGACCCTCATCGCCATTTCCACCATAAACATGCTCGCTTGGCTCACCCCCGGCCCCAATATGCTGGTGATCATCAGCGCAGCCACCCAAAGCCGCAAAGCCGGTTATGTGACCGCGCTTGGCGTCGGCTTTGGCGGTGTCATCTGGGGTCTCCTAGCCGTCAGCGGCATCGCCATCGTGTTTGAGCTATTCCCCAAAGCCGCGCTTGCGCTCCGGTTGTTTGGCGCCGGATACCTAATATGGCTTGGCTATAAAGCGTGGCAAAGCACGGCCCCTGCGGCAACCCTCCCCCGCGTCACGCCCGCCCCGTTCAAAACCGGCCTCATGGTTATGATGACCAACCCCAAAGCCGTGCTTTACTTCGGCTCCATCCTCACCGCATTTGTGCCGGCCCATGCCCCCCTGTGGCTGCTGGTTTTGATCGTGATGCTGGGAAGCCTGCAAGCCACCATCCAAAACCTCATCACCGCCCGCCTGTTCTCGGCCCCACCGGTGCAACGCTGGTTCAACGCCGCACACCGCGCCCTGCAACGCCTTTTTGGCACGCTTTATATCGTGCTTGGCCTCGGCGTGGCGGTCGACGCCTATAAAAGGCTCTAGCCGCCAAGGGTGGTTTTGCGCTAACACCCTCCCAAAAGGAGCCTGCTATGCAAATCACCCTCACCCGCCCCGACGACTGGCACCTGCACCTGCGTGACGGCGATATGCTCAAAGGCATCCTACCTGAGACCACCCGCGATTTTGGCCGCGCCATTATTATGCCCAACCTTGTGCCGCCCGTGGTTACCGGCGAAGACGCCCAGAAATACCGCGCCCGCATCATGGCTCAGTTACCAGAGGGCAGCGATTTTCGCCCCCTAATGACGCTTTATTTGACCGAAGGCACCGACCCAGAAGACGTCGCCCTCGCCGCCAAATCCGGACTAATTACAGCGGTCAAGCTCTACCCCGCAGGGGCGACCACCAATTCGGACTCCGGCGTAAAGGACATCGAAAACGTCATGCCCGTGCTGGAGAAAATGGCCGAAATCGGCCTGCCCCTTTGCGTGCACGGCGAGGTCACAGACCCCAGCGTCGACATCTTCGACCGTGAAGCCGTGTTTATCGAACGCGTGCTTGCGCCGCTCCGCACCCGCCTTCCCGACCTAAAAATCATCATGGAGCATGTTACGACCAAAGACGGTGTAGACTACGTGAGCAGCAGCGATAACACCGCTGCCACCCTCACCACGCATCACCTAATTATCAACCGCAACCACCTGCTGGTTGGCGGCATAAAGCCTCACTACTATTGCCTCCCCATCGCCAAGCGCGAGTCCCATCGGCTGGCCCTCGTCAAAGCCGCAACTTCGGGCAACGCCAAGTTCTTCCTCGGCACAGATAGCGCCCCCCACACCGACCCCGCCAAAGAAAGCGCCTGCGGCTGCGCGGGCGTTTTCTCTGCCACCAACACCATGTCCTGCCTCGCCCATGTGTTTGAAAACGCAAGCGCATTAGACAAACTAGAAGCCTTCACCAGCATCAGCGGACCCGCCTTCTACGGCCTGCCGCCGAACGCCAGTAAAATCACCCTCACCAAGCAAGAAACCCCCGTGGCCTACCCCGCAAAAATAGAAACCGGCGATGGCCCCGTTACTGTGTTTGACCCCGACTTCCCGCTTTTCTGGCGCGTAGATCAGGTGTGAAAGCACCTCCCGCCATCCTTGCCAAATATCAGCTTTCAAACCCGAGCTTTATAGAAGAAACCCACATCGCGCGCATCTGGAAGGTGCAAACCGCTTCTGGTGGCTGGGCCGCGCTGAAGCTATATCACAAGCCCGATATGGGTGCCGAGCGCGCGGGCTTTGCTGTCATGTCGGCCCTCAACGGTGTTGCCGCTGCCAAAGTGTTAGCCACCAGCAAAAACACAGCGCTTACAGAGTGGCTCGACGGCCCTTCACTGGGTGACCTCACCCGCAATGGCCAAGACGATAAAGCCACACACCACCTCGGTGAAACCGCCGCCAAAATGCACCGCCATATGCCGCACATAGCGGCTGACCTCCCAAACCTCACCCAGTGGTTTCAAGCCCTTGAAACCCTCACCTTTGCCGAGGATTGCCCACCGCACGCCAAGCACAATCTGCAAACAGCCCAAGCCCTCACCCGCCAGCTGCTCGCCACCGAGCAAAACCCCCGCCCACTGCATGGTGATCTCCACCACGATAACATCCGCTTTGGCCCGCGTGGCTATGCCGCCTTTGACGCCAAAGGCCTCATCGGCGAGCGTTGCTTTGAGCTCGCCAACGCCTTTCGTAACCCCAAAGGTGCCGAGCCCCTGCACCGCGACCCTACCCGCATTCGCCACCTCGCCAATGCGTGGAGCCAAAGCTTTGAAGTAGATGCCCAGCGGCTGCTCCACTGGGCCGCTGCCAAATGCGCGCTCTCGATCGCGTGGCGCAGCGGCGGCACTGCCAAAAATGACCCCGAGTTTGACCTGTTGGCGACATTGCTGGACTCACACCCTTGATCTGCTAAAAGAGCGCAAACCACCAAGGAGCCCCCCATGACCGCCTTTATCGACCGCGCCGAAATGGCCCGCATCACCGCCCGCATGCTGCTAGAAATCAAGGCTGTAAATTTTGAGGTGGAAAACCCCTACACCCTCGCCTCCGGCCTCGTTTCCCCCAGCTATATTGATTGCCGCGAGCTCATCTCCTACCCCGCCATCCGCTCCACCCTGATAGATTTCATGGTCGCCAGCGTGCAGCGCGATGTAGGATTTCAGGCATTTGACAGCGTGGCAGGCGGCGAAACCGGCGGCATTCCCTACGGTGCATGGATGGCCGACCGCATGGGCCTGCCAATGCAATACGTGCGCAAACAGCCCAAGGGCTACGGCAAAGGTTCGCAGGTTGAGGGCGTGCTACACAAAGGCCAGCGCGTGCTGCTGGCCGAAGATATGACGACAGACGGCGGCTCCAAAATCAAGTTCGTCGAAGCCATTCGCGCCGCGGGTGGCGTCTGCAACCACACCTCACTGGTGTTTTTCTATGATATTTTTCCGGATACCATCAAGAACCTCGCCAAACACGATATCACCCTGCACTACCTTGCCACATGGCATGATGTGCTGGCCGAAGCCAAAGCCGGCAATTATTTTGATAGCAAAACGCTGGATGAAGTCGAAAAGTTCTTCGCTGATCCGCTGGGCTGGTCAAAAGCGCATGGGGGTGTGGGGGAGGTTTCATCCTAACCGGTTTTACTTTTTGAAAAACCGTTTTACACGCCCCTTCAGGCTGGCCGCGCGCTTTCTTTCATCCGAATGCACTTTCCCAATCGCCTCCCAGCTCTGGGTATCTTGCGGTAGGAACTCAACATCCTCTCGCAAAGAACCGTCATCATTGCAAAGCGACATTTGCCTATCAACTTCCTCCGTTAGAAACGCTACAAAACTTGGCCAGCGCGCGCCAACCAAGTTTTCGTAGCTGTTGTACAGCTCCACTTCACCTGTACTTGTAAGAAAAATTATCCCCTGCGAATGCCATTTTCCATTGATCGAACCAATCGCGAAATGCCCGTGCGGGACGTGTAAGGGCTTTAAGCGGCCGTTATCATAAGTCAGTGAAATGGGTTGCCCAATCGAGTCTGTGTGATCGCGCTGCAAGGTTTCGACAACGCCATTAAGGCTGAGATTGTTCACGCGCATCCCATTGCAACGTTTCAGAAAACGGCGGTAAATGTCAGAGCAATACACATTGCTATATGCTTCAAAATTCAAAATATCCTGCTCTACAACCTGGGCGTAGCTTCGCGCCACATAAGCCAGTGGTGCTTTTTTCGGCGTATGCCCTGTCGAGAAAGATCCGTTAATACCATCAACGCTACCGAGAATATCCCATCTTGCCCGGATTTTGGATTTCACACCGTCAACAATAGTTTCAATGGCCTCGTCAATCATGCGCCATCACCCTTTTACACCACGCATAAATCGCCTCGCCCTCCGGTTCCAGCACGTCCCCCATGCCATCCACAAAGCTCTCCAATGCCGCACTGCTGCCTTTGCCAACGCCCACAAGTACCGGGATATCATGCTCCAGCGCCGTGGCAATGGCGTCACAAAAACCACGGCCCTCGGCCTCTTGCGGGCCAAATTTGTTCAGCACAAACAACCCCGCCCCCGCAATACCGCTTTGCTCCACCTGCGCCACTGCCTCAGCAATGCCCGCCGGGTTCAGCCTGCACCCAGAAGCGCCTTCGCCCAAGGCTTGCGTGATGCGGATTTCGGGGCCGTCCGGCAGTACGCGGATATCCATGTCGCAATGGTGGTCGCCCGCGGCTTCATCGCTCAGCACTTTGGCAATGCCCGCCAGCACGACCCCTTCAGCCTTCAGCCTAGCCGTAGTTTCAGAGATTAGCTGGTCCGTCTCCCCCGTGATTTTCGAGGTAACAATACCAATTTTCATTGCGCAAATTCCTTTTCCTGCCAACAGCAACCAACAAAACCGTCCGGTTTGACAGCTCGAATGCGCGAACATCCTATCAATCGTCTTCCGGCAAGGAAAGAGGTGTATTCAAAAGCCCAACAGATGTAATGGTTGGTTAGCGCCGCAGATACATGGCACCAAAGAGGTGCCATGTGCGCATAGGTAATTATTGGACCAAAACAGCCAATTGAAGACTAGGCAACATCCTCGGCAGCGCCACTTTGCACCGCTGCTTTGCCACGCAATACAGCTCTAATCTGGGCGCGCGCATTGGCGCCAGAATAATGAAAAGGGATTTCCAGATACCAAACACCAGCCTTGCGCAGCACCTCGATCACCACCGTACGACTGATATTTTCTTTCCGGCCCAGCGGCGTTTCATTCATGTGCTCCACGGCCATAACCAACCGCCCATAGCGATCAACCACGGCAAATTTCAAAACAACACCCGCCATCGAAAGCCGCACAGCAGAAGTCCGCGCCCGAAGATTATCGAGGTCAATCATGGTTTCAAGGCTGGCATTAACCAACACCCTAAAACCGCTATCCAAATCATGAGCCACATCTTCAATCAACGCCAATATGCCCAATTCCTCGCCCTCTAATACCGGCGCGGTATGGAACTCGGAATCCCTAATCGCACCCAGCTCTCGCGCATGGGGCATCAGCTTTGACATTTCATAAGCTTCTTCCGTTTCCACCATCTCTTCGAGGCGTCTGGCAAAGGCATCATCTCTGGCTTCAGGCCCACGATCGCCGTATTTTACAGGGGCAATTACCCCCTGCTGATAGCTCGTAAAAGCCGTGTTTCCCCGCAGGCGCCAATAGCCCTTAATCAAAAAGAACCCAGCTAGCACCAGCATAATGCCAGCTAACCCAAGCGAAAAAATCTGCGGAACACTATCAAACATTCCAGCCAGGTTATTTGTAACGCCATTTTCCATGCCGCGGCCCCTTTATAAGCTAAAATTGCTCTTGATTCTGGGAGAATTTTGGCACCATGGCCTCAAGAGGGTCGCCACCCTCTTCATCAACATATGGTTCAATCACCACATTTTGATAAGATTTTGATTTTTGGTCATACCGCGAGCTGGCAAATCTCATCCGCAGCATATGCGCACCAACAATACCTAATACACCAATCGCGGCGATAAGCAAAATGCCACCAGTGCCACTAAAAATATTTTCCAAACGGGAAAGAATCGCTGTGTAATCCATATCTACACCTCACTTACTAGTTAAACAAAGCCCAAAACGGGCAACTCAAAATACAACTCTTGGTTCCAGAATAGATCACTTGATCGTTAAATTAAAGTAAATTTTACGAGTATAATTAACAAAAAATACGCAATCGTCACCGATGTGACAGCCTACAATTTAATGAGAGTAAGATATCTGAATGATTCCAGCAGGCTGCACGCCAATGCTAGCATGCAATTTTACCGCTAATTCTTCAGTATATTTTTATATACATGCTCAGAATAACGCCCGCACCGCAAAAAGCGTGATGCTTGGGAACAAAACCAGCACCACGACTCGCAAAATATCGGTGATCACAAAGGGTAAAACCCCCTTAAATGTCTCCGAAATCGGAATATCGCGACTCAGGGTGTTGATCACAAACAGGTTCATCCCCACCGGCGGCGTTATCAGCCCGACCTCAACCACGATCAGCACCAAAATGCCGAACCACAAGCCAAAATCCTCGGCGCTCATGCCAAAATCAAGCAGCATCATGGTCGGAAAGAATATCGGCACGGTCAGCAAAATCATCGAGAGGCTGTCCATAATGCAGCCAAAAAGCAGGTAGGCCACCAGCACGATCGTCAGCACCATCCACGGGTTATACCCCTGCGCGCCCACAAAGCTCGCCACCTCTTGCGGCACCTGAGTCAGCGCTAAAAAGCCGTTATAAACCGTGGCGCCGAGTACAATCAAAAAGATCATGCCCGTGGTCATCGCGGTGCCCTTAAAGGCCCCCATCAGGCTTTGCCAGTTTAGCCCGCCATTCATCCACGCAATAATTCCGGTGCCAAAAGCCCCCACAGCCGCGCCCTGCGTCGGCGTAAACAGCCCCTGATAAATTCCGCCAATCACCACAATAAACACCACCAAAACCGGCCACACCGCCCGCAGCGCCACAAACCGCTCCTTATACGGCACGCGCGGCCGCACCCCGCCCGAGTTCGGGAAAACCCGCACATAAATCGCTATCGCCGCCATGTAGCCCAGCATTGCCAGAATGCCCGGAATAAACGCCGCTACAAAAAGCTTGGCCACATTTTGCTCGGCCAAAATCGCATAAATCACCAAAATCACCGAAGGCGGAATAAGGATCCCCAGCGTGCCACCAGCGGCCAGAGTGCCGGTTGCAAGCGCACCCGAATAGCCATAGCGCCGCAGCTCCGGCAGGGCCACTTGCCCCATCGTTGCCGCCGTTGCCAAACTAGAGCCACAGATCGCACCAAACCCCGCACAAGCCCCCACAGAGGCCATAGCCACGCCGCCCTTGCGATGCCCAAGAAAGGCCTCCGCCGCCTTAAACAGCGCGGTCGACATCCCGCCCAGCGTCGCAAACTGCCCCGTCAGCAAAATCAGCGGCACAATGCTCAGCGAGTAGCTGGAAAACTGCCCATAGGTCAAATGTTTCAGCTGCCCCGCGATCATGTTAAAATTGCCAATCACCAGCGCATTGCCGCCAATACCGACAATCAGCATCGAAAGCCCGATAGGGATGCGGATAAAAATTAGCGCCAGCACCACCACAAAGGACCACAGCCCCATATCAAAATTGCTCAATGCACAACTCCCGAAGTTTCTACGGATCGCCCTATGAGCAAAGCCTGCCCAGAGCGTAGCACGCAATAGGCCGATATAATTACGAAAATGGTCGCGCCAAACAGCGCCGCGCCGTAGCCCCACCAAATCGGATACAGCAATATCCAGCTGGTTTCGCCATTGCCAAATTTGTCGATGGTGCCAAGCAAGTGTCGATAGCCCAAAAACAGCGCCACCGCGAACATCAGGCCATCGGCCACAAAGTCAATCAGCCGGTTCACGCCCTTGCCAAAAAAATTGGTGAGGATCCCCACCTCCGCGTGGCCTTTGTTCAGGGTCACAATCGGCAAAAATGCGAAGATAATAAAAGCCATCCCCGCTTCCACCATTTCGGTTTCTCCCGGAATGGGCCCCAGCGCCAAGAGCGGCTCTACCACGGTGTCATAAGATTTTTTCAGCATTTTTCCAAGCTTGCTGGCGCTCATCCCCGCCACGCTAATCGTGGTCATTATCATGACGGCCAGCAAGGCCACGCCACCAAACAGCGCCGAAATCCACGCCAGTGCAGCCATCGGCTTTTCAAGCTTATTAATCATGTTACCCCCGCATCCCCTCGGTGATGATACTCGGCGCTTCGTTCAGCGTTTCCACATCAAACCCGGCGATTCTTTTATATGCTTTAGCCATCTCTAACCGCTCGGTCAGAGAAAGAACATCGTCAATATTTTCAAACACCCCCCCCGTGCGGTCCTCCACCACCTGCATTACCTGATCGGGCCCGTTGCCCCTGTTGGCCAGTACCACCGCATTGCACTTGGGTCGGCGATCCTCGTCATAGGCACGCAAAGCCTCAGCGGTCAGGCCCTTTTCATATAGCAACCGCCCCAGCATACGCGCATCCAAAATAGCCTGCGTCGCGCCATTGCTGCCAATCGGATACATCGCGTGGGCCGCATCGCCCAATAGCGTTGCCCGGCCAAAGCTCCAGCGCGGAAGCGGGTCGCGATCTATCATCGGAAATTCATAAATCTTGTCAGCCGCTTTTATCAGCGCCGGAATATCCAGCCAGTCAAAGTTCCAGCTCTCAAATGCGGGCAAGAAATCCGCCAGCACGCCTTGCCGGTTATAATCCTCACGGTTCCAGTCCGCATTCGGATCAAATTTCAGCTCTGCAATCCAGTTAATCACCGCTTCGCCGTTCTCATCCGGCGCACTTATCGGATAGGTCACAAATTTCTGGTCCTCATGGCCTGCCATTCCCATGCTCGCCCCGCTGAGAAAAGGCACCGCCTTAGAGGTGCCGCGCCACAAAACCGCCCCCGCCCAAATCGGCGCGCCCTCATCTGGGTAAAACCCGGCGCGAATTTTTGAGTGCAGCCCATCAGCCGCAATCAAAACCGCGCCGCGTTCCTCGCTCACAACACCCCCACGCTCCACCTGCACCCGCACGCCGCCCTCATCTTCCTCAAAGCCAACAATCGCCGCGCCAGTTTCCACCGCGCCTTCGCCCAGCCGCGCCCGTACAGCTTCAAGCAGCATCATTTGCAATTCACCCCGATGGATCGAATATTGCGGCCATTTGTATCCGGCCCAAATGCCCCGCGCCTCCGCGTGGATAGGCAGGCCTTTCTTGGAGAAATACGCAACCTCTTTCGTGCGCACCCCAATGGCCTCAATCTCGGCTTCCAACCCCATCTCAAAAATCTCTCGCACTGAATGTGGCTGCAAGTTTATCCCCACACCCAGCGGCGTAATTTCCGAAACCTGCTCAAACACCTTCACCGGAATACCGAGCTGATGGCACGTTAGCGCCATCGTCAGCCCGCCAATGCCAGCCCCAGAGATAATCACAGTCATGGCAGAATCCTTTCCGGTTTAATAAGTTAGCAAATCATACGCAAAGCCAACGGGATTACACCAGTGAAAACCGCACCAGATTTTGAATTTGAGACCGCCAGCCCGCAGCCTGTTTGCGGTATTGATGAAGTGGGCCGTGGCCCTTGGGCCGGGCCGGTTACCGCCGCCGCCGTCATCCTTGACCCATCAAACATCCCTGCGGGCCTGAACGACAGCAAAAAGCTCACCGCTGCCCGCCGCGAGGCGCTGTTTACCGAAATCATGGCCACAGCCACCGTGTCCATAGCCTCCGCCTCCGTGCAGGAAATTGATCAGATCAACATCCTGCAAGCCACGTTTCTCGCCATGCGGCGCGCGGTAGAAGGCCTAGAAACCGTGCCAATCTTCGCGCTAGTCGACGGCAGCAAAATCCCCCCCGGCCTCCCCTGCAAAGCGCAGGCCGTGGTAAAGGGAGACGCCCGTTCGCTCAGTATTGCCGCTGCCTCTATCGTCGCCAAAGTCACCCGAGACCGCCTGATGTGTGACCTTTCGGCCACATTCCCCGGCTATGGATGGGAAACAAACATGGGATACGGCACAAAAGCTCACCAAGCGGGGCTGGCGAAGCTCGGCGTCACCCCACATCATAGGGTCTCCTTCAAGCCAATCCACAAGATCTTGTGCCAAGGCATTACATGAGGTTATTTATCTAAGCTGTTGATTCGAAAGACATTGACAGCGAATCATCGATGAATCATGTTAGGGCCATAACGAGCAACAAAGCTTCGAGGCACAGGCAGCATGATAAAAACTACAGAGAAAACTCTCCCGCTAAACACGATCCTTTCAGGCGATTGTATCGACGTGATGAACAGCCTTCCGGCCAATTCAGTGGACTTAGTCTTCGCCGATCCGCCCTATAATCTCCAGCTGCGCGGTGATCTGCACCGCCCTGATAATTCCAAGGTAGACGCGGTTAACAACGACTGGGATAAGTTCTCCAGCTTCGCCGTTTATGACAAATTTTCAAGGGATTGGCTCGCCGCTGCCCGCCGCATTCTCAAGCCCAACGGGGCGATCTGGGTCATCGGATCCTACCACAATATCTTCCGCGTTGGCGTGGCCCTGCAAGATGCCGGCTTCTGGATTTTGAATGACGTCATCTGGCGCAAATCCAACCCGATGCCAAACTTTCGTGGCAAGCGCTTTACCAATGCGCATGAGACCATGATTTGGGCCGGTAAATCAGATTCCTCAAAATATACCTTTAATTATGAAGCTCTTAAGGAGTTGAACGAAGGTATTCAAATGCGCTCAGATTGGGTGTTGCCCATTTGCAACGGCGGCGAGCGGCTGAAAAACGAAAAGGGTGAAAAGGCGCATCCAACGCAAAAGCCCGAGTCCCTACTGCACCGTGTGTTGCTGGCCTCGACCAACCCCGAAGATGTCGTGCTTGACCCGTTCTTTGGCACCGGCACCACAGGCGCCGTGGCCAAGAAGCTCGGCCGTAATTTCATCGGTATCGAGCGCGAAGAAGCCTACCGTAAGGTTGCCCAAAAGCGCATTGATGACACTCGTAAATACGACGCTGACTCGCTCCGTGTCACCACCGCCAAACGCGCCGAACCGCGCGTGCCCTTTGGCAACTTGATCGAGCGCGGCATGCTCCGCCCCGGCGAAAATCTTTATTCGCTCAATGGTCGCCACCGCGCTAAAGTGCGGGCCGATGGCACCTTGATCACCGGCGAAAGCCGTGGCTCCATCCACCAAGTTGGTGCGGCGCTGGAAGGCGCACCAAGTTGCAATGGCTGGACCTATTGGAGCTATAAACGCGACGGAAAGCAGATCCCGATCGACATGCTACGCCAGCAAATCCGCGCCGAAATGCGCGCCTAAAGCCAAGCGGTTTTCATCAATGCCGCCCTCAGCTCCGCCCACACCGGCGGGGCTTATTCATGCCCTTACCCACCGCGCCCCTGCAAGCGAAGCGCCGCATGCGCCGACGAGGTGGCCCGAAGGGTCGGCGAGGAGGCGCACCCTCGGAACCACCCTAAAGCGCAGCGCTTGCTTTTGTCTCTGGCCGTGGCCTCGCTACGCTCGGCAGTCACACTTCCTGTCGAACCACTCCGATAACACCGTCAAATGCACTATCAACCAGTGCCCGCCCAAGCACCCGATCGGGGTTCGTTGGCGGAGGCATTTCCACCCCCTTAACTTTCTCAAACCCAAAGCGCTTGTAATAGGGCGCATCGCCCACCAGCAGCACCCGCTGCCAGCCAAGCACTTCGGCGCGCGCTAAACTGGCCTCAATTAGCTCAGCCCCCACGCCTTCGCCCTGCCGCGTGGGGTGCACGGCGATCGGCCCAAGCAGCAGTGCTTTCACGCCCCCAATCTGCACCGGCCAATACCTGATAGCACCCGCCAGCGCGCCCTCTTCTCCGCGCGCCACCATGCAAAGCTTAGCCACAGGCGGCACGCCATCGCGTAGCCGATATGAGCTAAGCGCCTGCCGCCCGGGGGCAAAAGCGAGGTCGTAAAGGTATTCCACCTCTTGGATATCATCGGGAGTTTCAATAGAAATGCGCAGCATAGGGGGCCACCGGAAAAGCAGGGAAAGGAAGGGCTATAAGTTAGCCTCGTCGTTTCGCTCTGGATTTCATAGCCTGCTCCTATTAAATGCAAGCCACCCCTATCACGCCCCCCCTTGGGCAATCAAGGACCATACCATGTTTTATCGCCCCGAAAACAACGACCACGGCCTGCCGCATAATCCGTTTAAAGCCATCGTATCGCCCCGCCCTATTGGCTGGATTTCGACCCAAAGCGAAAACGGCATCGCCAACCTCGCGCCTTATTCCTTTTTTAACGCCCTGTGTGACAATCCTCCCATGGTTATGTTTGCCTCTACCGGCCAAAAGCCAGACCAGCCAAAGGGCAAAGACAGCCTTGCCAATATCATCGCCACCGGCGAATTTGCGGTTAACATCGTGTCTTATGCGCTGAAAGACCAAATGAATGCTTCGGCGGCGTCGTTCCCCGCCGACGTAGACGAATTTAAGGCCGCTGGCTTAACCAAAGCCGCGGGTAGAGCCATTCGCGCCCCGCATGTGGGCGAGGCCCCCGCCGTGTTGGAGTGCAAGCTTTACAAAATAGTCGATCTGCCGGGGGCGTCAAATAGCATGGTGATTGGCGAGGTCGTCGGCGTGCACATGAAGGATGACTTCATTGTGAACGGCCAATTTGATGTGACCCGCTATCGCCCCCTTTCCCGCCTAGGCTATATGGATTACGCTGCGGTAGAAAACGTGTTTTCAATTAAAAAACCAGCCTAGGAGCAGACTATGGAAACCATGATCGGGGTGATCGGCGGCAGCGGTGTTTATGATATCGACGGGCTGGAGAATGCAAAGTGGCAAGCGGTTGAAAGCCCGTGGGGCACGCCCTCAGACGAGATTTTAACAGGCACCCTAAACGGCGTTAAAATGGCATTCCTACCGCGTCACGGGCGGGGGCATGTGCATTCACCTTCCACCATTCCATACCGCGCCAATATTGACGCGCTCAAGCGCCTTGGTGTTACCGATATCATCTCAGTTTCGGCCTGTGGCAGCTTTCGCGAGGGCATGGCCCCCGGCGATTTTGTCATCATTGACCAGTTCATTGACCGCACGTTTGCCCGCGAAAAAAGCTTTTTTGGCACCGGCTGCGTTGGCCATGTTTCGGTGGCGCACCCCACCTGCGCACGGCTGGGTGTCGCCTGCCTTGAGGCCGCCAAAGCCGCGGGCGTAACTGTGCATAATGGCGGCACCTATCTCGCGATGGAAGGCCCGCAGTTTTCCTCTATTGCCGAAAGCAAAATGTATCGTGAAAGCTGGGGCGTTGATGTAATAGGCATGACCAATATGCCTGAAGCCAAGCTCGCCCGTGAGGCCGAAATGTGCTATGCTAGCGTGGCCATGATTACTGATTTTGATAGCTGGCACCCCGACCACGGCGCGGTGAATATCACCGAAATCATCAAGGTGCTCACCGGCAATGCCGACAAAGCCCGCACCCTTGTAAAAGGCCTGCCCGCACGCCTAGGCGCCACCCGCGCGCCTTGCCCAAATGGCTGCGACCACGCGCTGGATTTCGCGATCATGACCGCCCCCGAGGCCCGCGACCCCGCGCTCATCGCCAAGCTAGACGCCGTGGCGGGGCGGGTTTTGAAGTAAGACAGTAGCAACATTATCCAGTGGTTAAGACGTGCGGATATGGTCTCAATTTCAGCGCTATGCACACTGCAATCACGAATCTCTCGATCCATCCAAAATATGGGATGGATTGCCAGAGTAGCCACCCTCCCGTAGAGTAGCTGTGCGCACCCACCTCTGGAGGTAATATGCACATCTTCCTGCTCGGCGCAGACGGTTTTATCGGGCGGCACATCGCCACTCACCTGCGCCAACATGGCCACCATGTTATGGCCTGCGCACGCCGTATTTCAGCACTGGAGCAAATGGGGTTTACCACCTTTCAGGCCGACCTCACCAAGCCCGTTAACTGGGCTGAGGCGCTGGAAGGTTGTGATGCCATCGTGAATGCCGCTGGCCTGCTGAACGGTTCTGAAGCCCACATGCACGCCGTGCACTCAAAGGCCCCCGCCGCGCTTTACGCGGCAGCAAAGCAAGCCAACCTGCGCAAAATAATCCTAATTTCGGCTGTGGGCATCGAGGCAAATACCCCTTTCGCTCGCCACCGCAGCGAAGGCGAAGCAGTGGCCTTAGCCTCTGGCCTCCCCACCGTCATCCTGCGCCCCTCCATGGTGCTCGGCGAAACCAGTTATGGCGGCTCGTCGCTCATGCGCGCCCTTGCCGCCCTGCCGCTTATAACCCCAATGGTTGGGAGTGGCGCGCAAGCGTTTGACCCGATCCACACGGATGACCTCGCCGCCACCGTACGGCAAGCGCTGGAGACCGACGCCCTTGACGGGCAAACCCTTAGCCCTTGCGGCCCCGAGCGCGTAACGCAATCCGAGATGCTGGCCGCTATGCGCGCATGGCTGGGCCGCGCTCCCGCACGTGCTGTTTCCCTACCACTCCCGCTGGCCCGCGCCATGGGGTGGCTGGGCGAAAAGCTAAAGTTGGGGCCGATTTCCTCTGCGGCGGTTGCGCAACTTGAGAGGGGTGTCATCGCAGATTACCCCGCTTTTACCAAAGCCACTGGCCAGCTGCCGCGCGGGTTCTCCGAAATGCTGGCCCAGCGCCCCGCTGGCACCCAAGACCTGTGGCACGCGCGGCTTTACCTTGTGCGCCCGCTCATCCGATTTGCACTTTTGTTTATGTGGCTACTTTCAGGCCTCGTGGGCTTATTTTTACCGCCTGAGCGGTTTCTGGATGGCCTTAACGGCGTGCCGCTTTCAGGCCAAGCGCTCACCATAGCAGCCCGCGGAGCTGGCTTTGTAGACGTGGCCATTGCCTTCGGGCTGCTCGTAGCGTGGCGTTTGCCAAAGCTCGCGCTGCTACAGCTCGCAATGGTGGGCAGCTACACGCTGG
This sequence comes from Paracoccaceae bacterium, assembly GCA_002402045.2. Taxonomy (GTDB): domain Bacteria; phylum Pseudomonadota; class Alphaproteobacteria; order Rhodobacterales; family Rhodobacteraceae; genus UBA3077. The sequence goes on from NVUX02000090.1 coordinate 41,027, forward strand.
CTTTTGGCCTAATGGCCCCGGCCCTTTGGCTGGAGCCATATGGCGGATTGCTGAAAAACATTCCTATTCTCTGCCTGATCTGGGTTCACCTCATCCTTGAAGAGGAGCGCTAGATGGACTGGTATGAGCTGACAAAATGGCTGCACATCATCGGCTCCACTGTGCTTTTTGGCACCGGCGCGGGCACGGCCTTTCAAATGGTGATGGCTATGCAAACCGGCGACCCAAAGGTGGTGGCCGCTGTGGCCCGCAATGTGGTGATCGCTGACTGGGTGTTCACCACCCCTGCGGGCATAATTCAGCCCATCTCCGGCATTGCGCTGGTTTACCTCGCCGGATACTCCCTTGCCGAGCCTTGGCTGCTGCTGGTTTACGCGCTTTACATAATCGCCTTTATCGCATGGGTGCCCGTGGTGTGGCTTCAGCATCGCATCCGTGATCTGGCCACGGCCTCTGCTGCCACCGGCCAACCACTTTGCAAAAAATGCCTTCGATATTACCGCCTATGGTTCGCCCTCGGCTGGCCCGCCTTTATTGCACTTATGGGCATTTTCTGGTTAATGGTAACCAAGCCACAATTCTGACGGTTGAAAGAAGCAAGCCAATGTATACCGCTATTATGACGGTCACCGACCTTTTGCTCGCGTTTTATAGCGTTATTATTCCAACTGCCATTTTCCTCTATGCTGGCTACAAACAGCGCCCGCGTGTGTTGTATATTCTGGCTTATACTGCGGGTGTGTGCGGCATCACATATTGGATGACCAGCGCCCCAGGCCCCTCGGCACCAATGTAGGCTCGGCCTACGCCCGCGCATTATTCCCGCCATGGGTAGAGACCTCCATCCTTACGGTGCTCGCCTTGGTCTCGTTAACGGCTGTGTTCCTACTGGCTCGATTTATCGGCAAAAAACGCGGTGCCATTGCCACACCACCACGGATGGACGGGCTAGATCTCTCCTTTCTGGGAGTGGTGGCTTTTATCGCAGCCACATTTTTGCCACTTGAAACCATGCGCAATTCGCTGGAGCAGCGCATCCCCAACCCCGCCAAATATGTAGATCTTGATACCAGATTAACCCCGCAAACCCTGCTTCAAACCCACTACAGCCCCCTGTATCCGGCAACACAGCTTCAAATCGGCGATGCCGAGTGGCGGCTCGCAGCCACGCTGCCGCAGGCTCTTAAAGATATGTATCTGGTCGATAACGGCGGTGGTTATGCTTGGCTTTACCTGCCAACAACTGAAAACCCACGCTCTTATCTGGTTGATTGGCGCCCCATTGCCGGCCCAACCGGCGGGAGCTGGCGTACCCTTTCAAAGCTTGGCTATGCGTCTGGGTTGCGGGCAGACAGAGACTGGAAAAACACGGTCTTTCCGCCCGAAGCCGAAGACTGGATCATAATAAGCGAGAACTGGCCCTATATTATTTTCCTTGAAAAGCAGGAGAGCAGCATGCGGGTAGGGTTTGCGAATATGGCAAACGACCTCACAAACGAAAACCCGCTATTTTTAGAGAGCTTCAGTAGCTTTATCGACGCCGCGCGCCTGCGCATCCACTAAGAAGCGCGCCTGCGCATAATTATCCGCCGGACCCACCGGATTTGGTTTGCAGTGGCGGGTGCAACGCTTATAGTGCCAGCGGGCAGCATATTATTGAGGGCCACAAAATGGGCAACGGCATTATACTCGGGCGTTTTATGCCCCCCCATGAGGGCCACGTGGCGCTGGTGCGCACGGCCACCCATTTGGTGGATCGCCTCACCATTGTGCTGGCCTGCGCCAAATCAGACCCCATTCCTGCGGGCATTCGCCAAGGTTGGATGGAAAGCCTGTTTCCGAAGGCCCGCGTGGTGCTGCACTGCACAGATGAGCCGCTGGAAACCCGCGATCCTGCATGGGCCGATATCATCCGGCAGCTCCACCCAGAGCCTATCCACCGCGTGGTTGGCTCTGAGGATTACCTTGTGCCACTCGCCAAAGCTTTGAGCGCACAGCATTTTATTCTTGACCCAATGTGGATGGCCTTCCCCGCCAACTCTGCCGATATCCGGAAAGACCCTTATGCGCACTGGTATAGCCTGCCGAGCTATGTGCGCCCGTGGTTCCAAAAACGCCTTACGCTGGTCGGCCCGGAAAGCACCGGAAAATCCTATATGGCCGACCTTTTGGCGCAGGAATTCGGCGGGCCATATGTACCCGAATATGGCCGTCCGTATGAGAAATACCGCACCCCCGGCGATTATCGCCCCGAGGAGCTGCACTATATTGTAGACGGCCACGAAGCCCACCGCAAAACCCTTTCCATGAAGGCGGGGCCTATCCTTTTTGAAGATACCGACCCGCTGCTCACCGCCGTATGGGCCGAAATGCTGCTCGGCCGCCCACTGCCCAGCCTTGAGGCGCGCATAGAGCTGCCCGAGCATTACCTGCTACTAGACGCCAATACGCCGTGGGCCGAAGACCCGCTGCGCTATTACGCCAAGCAAGACATGCGTGAGAAGTTTTTCGCCAAAATCGAGACCAAGCTTAAGGCCCATGGCGCCAGTTACACCCTCATCCACGGCAGCTTTGAGGAGCGCGAAGCGCAAGCCATTGCCGTGGTCAAAAACATGTTAAAAACTCCGAAAGGCGCAGGAAATGCTCCCCAAAGCTGACGTTAAAGATTACATCCGCACGATCCCGGACTTCCCCCATAAAGGCATTATGTTTCGCGATGTCACCACGCTATTCAGTGACCCGCGCGGCTTTCGCATGTGCATAGACCAGCTGCTAAGCCCCTATGCCGGCATGCAAATTGACAAAGTTGTAGGCCTTGAGGCGCGCGGTTTTATCCTTGGCGGCGCGGTGGCGCACCAGTTATCAGTGGGCTTTGTGCCTATCCGCAAAAAAGGCAAGCTGCCGGGTAAAACCATTGAGCAAGACTATAAGCTTGAATACGGCGAAGCCACGATGGAAATCCATGAAGATGCCATTCTCCCCGGCGAAAAAATTCTTGTGGTCGATGATCTGCTGGCTACCGGCGGCACCTGCGAGGCCAGCATAAAACTAATCGAGCGCCTCGGCGGCGAGATCATCTCAGCCGCCTTTGTGGTCGATCTACCCGAGCTTGGCGGCCGCGCGCGGCTAGAGGCCATGGGCATAGACCTACATTGGCTATGTGATTACGAAGGGGCGTAGGTCTTGCAAAAGAACCTCAAATTATTCTGCAAACGGTAACACTTCCTCAACTAATTAACCAATATAAAGAGTTATCCCGATGAATTCGGGGCCACTTGCAAACCTCAGACGGCCAAAGTCTGATTGTGCCTCTCCGCTCGAATGGCGGGGGGGCATATTTATATCACCAGCAAGATGCAAAAAGCGGGCTCGAGGCCCTTCGGTGGATCTGAGCTTGCTCTATTACCACTGACGCTGCGCTCAGCGGTTTACGTGGCAAGGCTAGGCTTTAATAACCACTCCGGGGTTCATAATCCCCACCGGATCCAGCGCCATTTTAATCCGGCGCATCGCGTTTATCCTGCCCGCGTCTCCATAGCGTTGCAAATCATCCACTTTTAGCCGACCAACCCCGTGCTCGGCGCTAAAGCTACCATGAAATTCATCAACAATATCAAAGATAGTCCGGGCAATATCCGCCCGCTGATCCGCATATTCTGAACGGTTCTTCCCCTTGGGCGGAAAGACATTGTAGTGTAAATTACCATCACCCATGTGGCCAAAGCAGTTAACTCTAAGCCCCGCAGGCACCGCTTTACGCGCGCTTTCAATAAAAGCCGGCACATCGCTCACCGGCACTGAAATGTCATGCGACGAAATCGCCCCAATGCGCTTGTTCGCCTCTGGAATAGTTTCGCGCAGCGCCCAAAAATGCGTCCGTTGCGTCTCATTTTGCGCGATCACCGCGTCGGTAACCTGCCCACTCTCAAGCGCCATGGCCAGCACGTTTTCCAGTAGCTCCGAAAGCGAAGCCGCGCCACTAATTTCCAGCAAAACACACCATTCGTTCGCCATCGGAGGCCGCAGATCAAATCCGGTTTCCAACAGAAAATCAAATCCAGCTCGATGAATAAGCTCAAACCCCGTGACCGCCCCTGCCATTGCCCCTTCCAGCGCATGCAAAAGCCCCAGCGCTGCCTTAGGCGAGGGCACCGCCACAAAAGCCGTATGCCGCGCTTCTGGCATCGAATAAAGCCGCAGCACTGCCGCAGTTATCACGCCAAGGCTCCCCTCAGAGCCAATCATCAGATCACGCATATCGTAGCCGGTATTGTCTTTGTGTAGCCGCTTTAAGCCGCCAATCACGGTGCCATCCGCCAGCACGGCTTCCAACCCCATGCACAAGGCGCGGGCATTGCCATAACGCAGCACATTAACCCCGCCCGCATTGGTCGCCAAATTTCCGCCAATCCGGCATGAGCCTTCCGAGGCCAGCCTAAGCGGAAACATCCGCCCCGCCCCCTCGGCCGCCGTATGAATATCCGCCAGCACCGCGCCCGCTTCCACGGTCATCGTGTTGTTTTCCGGCGATATTTCTCGAATTTCGACCATCCGCTCCAGAGAAAGCAGCAGCGGCACTGGCCCATCGGCCATCACCTGTCCGCCCACAAGCCCCGTGCCACCACCCAGTGGAACCACCGGCACGCGAGCCGCATTACACGCCGCCAAAACCAGCGAAACCTCTGCCGTATTAGCCGGCCGCAGCACCGCCGCCGCCTGCCCCTTAAAAAGCCCCCGAGGCTCCTCAATATCACGCGGCTCAACCGCCCGCACGGCCCCCGCGCCCAGCTTCGCCTCAAGTTCAGTAATCAGCTCCGCCCCAGCACTACACAGCATCCGCATGCCCCCGCCTATCATCGCGTAAGCGCGCATAAAGCACATGTGTCCGCCAGCGCCCAGCGATCTGCAAATAGCTCTGCGCCACGCCTTCATACTTGAAGCCGGATTTTTCGAGCACCCCACGTGAAGGCTCGTTTTCTGGCAAACAGGCCGCCTCGATCCGGCTTATATCAAGCTCATCAAAGGCAAAATCCACAACCATCCCCAGCGCTTCCCGCATAAATCCTTGGCGGGCAAAATCCGGCCCTATCCAGTAGCCTACGATCGCGGTTTTGGCGGGGCCATAGCGCACATTGCTCAGGTTAAGCGCGCCCATCAAGCGGGCATCTTGTCGCCGGAATATCAAAAACGAAAACGCGGTTTTGGCTTTGGCCGCCTGCTTTGACCACCCAACCCCGTGGCTATAAAAAGAGCTTCGGCTCTCATAATCGCGCCCGCGTATCGGCTCCCATTTTTGCAAAAAGTCCACGCCTTCACGCCGCGTCGTCACCCACGGAATATAGTCCGCCCGCTTTGGCAGGCGCAGCTCCAGCCGCCCGGAAAATAGCACAGGTGTTTTGAGGCCAAAGCCCATTTTACCCCCGAAGGCTTGCGTGTAAATCTGCCATCGACGGCGCACCAGAAATCGGCCCATAAAGCGCCATCGACATCTCCTGCGCCGCACAAACCGACGCCGCATACTCCCGAAGCCCCGCCACGGTTACGGCCTCAATTTTGGCCACGGCTTCGCTTAAATCAGGCACCTTATCCCAAATGCTAATCGCCCGCGCCATGCGCTCGGCCCGCGCCGAAGGGCTTTCCAGCCCCATCAGCATGCCCGCCTTCATTTGCACCTGTGCCCGTGCCAGCTCCGCCTCCGAAATATCGTCCACCGCGCGCTTCATCTCGGCAATCGTTACCTCGGCCAGCTCGGCAATCTGCTCGCCTGATGTGCCCGAATAAATCGTGAGCATACCGTTTTCCAGACCCGGCGAAATGCTGGCATAAATACTATAGCAAAGCCCGCGCTTTTCCCGCGCTTCCTGAAACAGCCGCGAGGTCATCCCGCCCCCCAGCAGCATCGAGTAGACCTGTGCTGTGTAAACATTTGCATCGCGTATTCCCGGCGCGGCAAAGCCCAGCGTAAAATGCGCCTGCTCAAGGTCTTTCTCCTTGCGCTTTTCCCCGCCAATAAACTTTGCAGCCTCAGCCGCCGGCGCCGCACTTTTTGGCATATCGCCAAACAGCGCCTCAGCCTGTTTTACAAGTGCTGCAAAATCAACCATCCCCGCGGCCGAGACCACAAGGTTTTCAGCCCCGTAGTGCGTATCCACAAAACCCGAAAGATCAGATTGCTGAAAGCGTTTCACGTTTTCAGCAGGGCCCAAAATTGGCCGCCCCATCGCCTGATCGGGGTAGGAAACCCCCTGCAACCAGTCAAAAATAACATCGTCCGGCGTGTCGAGGCTCTGGCCAATTTCAGATAAAATCACCCCGCGCTCAATCTCGATCTCGCGCTCATCAAAGGTGGAATGTCGTAAAATATCACCCAAAACATCCAGCGCCAGCGGCACATCGGCCCCAAGCACACGGGTGTAATACGCCGTCATCTCGCGCGAGGTATAGGCGTTGATAAACCCGCCAACATCCTCAATAACCACGGCAATTTCCAACGCGCTGCGCATTTTGGTGCCCTTAAAAGCCATGTGCTCCAAGAAATGCGCAATGCCGTTTTGCGTCGCATCTTCATTGCGCGCCCCCGCCTGCACCCACACGCCCACGCTTGAGCTTTCAAGCCCAGGCATATGTTCAGCCACAATTGTCAGGCCGTTACTCAGCCGGTGGGTTTCAACGCTCATCGTGCGATTTTCTCCTTGATCAACGCTTTCAGCGCGCCGAGGTCGTTTGTGCAGCGGGTCACCTGCTCGATCCGTTCATACAGGTCTGCCATATGGGGTGGCAAATCGGGCCGCAGCCCGCAGGCCGCCTCCACCGCATCGGGAAATTTGGCAGCGTGCGCCGTGGCCAAAACCACCATTGGCACCGCACTCACACCCTGATCCCGCGCCACTTTCACGGCCACAGCCGAGTGAGGGCACAGCACTTCGCCCGTGCTATCAGCCATCATCTTAATCGTTTCCGAGGTCTCCTCTTCCGAGCAGGCCCCACTATCAAACTCTGCCCGCATCCGCGCCAGCGCTCCTTGCGAAAGGTTAAAGCCGCCCGTGCCCAGCTCGCCCATGAGCTGGCTCACGGCCTCGCCTTCGCGATCATACAAATCAAACAGCAGCCGCTCAAAATTCGAGCTCACCTGAATATCCATCGAAGGGCTAATGCTCGGCGTTACCCCCTCTTTTTGGTGTGCGCCGCTCTGCAATGTCCGATGCAAAATGTCGTTTTGGTTGGTCGCAATCACCAGCCGGTCAATCGACAGCCCCATGCGCTTGGCCACATAGCCCGCAAAAATATCGCCGAAATTGCCCGTAGGCACGGTGAAAGACACCTTCCGGTGTGGCGCGCCCAAGCTCACCGCCGTAGTGAAATAGTAAACCACCTGCGCCATCACCCGCGCCCAGTTGATCGAGTTCACGCCCGCCAGCTTAACCTCGTCGCGGAAATCCGCGTCGTTAAACATATCCTTTAGCCGGGCTTGGCAATCGTCAAAATCACCATCCATCGCCACCGCGTGCACATTGGCCTCGCTCGGCGTTGTCATCTGCCGGCGCTGCACCTCTGAAACCCGCCCATGCGGATACAGAATAACAACATCCACCGCATCAAGGCCCCTAAACGCCTCGATCGCCGCCGATCCGGTATCGCCAGAGGTTGCCCCCACAATCGTCACCCGCTCACCGCGTCGCTTCAGCACGGCCTCAAACATCTGGCCGATCAGCTGCATTGCCACATCTTTAAAGGCCAGCGTTGGCCCGTGGTGTAGCTCTGCCACAAATTCATTTGGCCCCGTTTGCACCAGCGGCACCCGCGCGGGGTGGCGAAAGCTGCCATATGCCCGCGCCAAAATTCCGCGCAGCTCGTCATCGCTAAAGGTCTCGCCCACAAAGGGCTTTATCACCCGAAACGCGACATCCTCATAGGAAAGCCCCGCCAGCGCCGAAATCTCATCCGCGTTCATTTGCGGCCACGTATCCGGCACATAAAGCCCGCCATCCACGGCGAGCCCGCTGAGCATTGCATCTTCGAAAGAAAGTGCGGGGGCTTGCCCGCGTGTAGAAATATATTTCATCACTCACCTAAATGGTTTTGCGTTTGATCCTGTAAAGCAGATACAGCGTCATCCCGAGCCACACAAGCGCGAACCCGTACCACGTGATGGCATAGCCCAAATGGCTGTTCGGAATATTCACCCCCACGGCCACCGGATGCGGCCCATTTGAAAGCCTGGTATGGCTCATGACCAGCAGAACTGGCTCGGTTCCCAGCGCCTCGGCCAACGCCTCGGTGTCGCGATTAAACCAGATGTTTATGCTAAAATCCGGGGGAAATGTCGGCGGGTCTTGCATCCAAAGCAAGTTACCTTCCAGCCTGCCGTTTTCCGGCATCCGCTCCGCGCGCTTCTGCCCTTCCGGCACCACCCCACGGTCCACCAAGATCCGGCGGCCACTCTCCAGCGTAAACGGTGAAATTATCCGGTATCCGGGGCCAGTAGCCGGACTGGAAGACAGCACATGCACCTCGCCCGCGCCCATTTCGCCCGTTGCCACCACATGCAAATACATGTGCTCCTCACGGGTCGGCGCTTCAGGCACCGGCTGGGCGGGGCCACTGATTTTCACCTCAATCTCCGCCAGAATCGCTTCTTTCCACACCAGCCGGCGCACCTGCCAATTGCCAAGGCCCACCAGTATCGCGATACCCACAATTCCGAAAACAATCGGCGCTATCATCCGCTTATTCATCGCATCTCCAAACAAAAACGCGAGCCAATTAGGCCCGCGTTTTTCAGAATATTCAAGCGCTATCAGCCGCCCCAGACATAAACCGCAACGAATAGGAACAGCCATACAACGTCCACAAAGTGCCAATACCAAGCCGCGGCCTCAAAGCCCACATGGTGCTCTTTGGTGTATTTCCCGCGCATCGCACGGATCATGCACACCGCCAAAAAGATCGTCCCGATAATAACGTGGAAGCCATGAAAGCCTGTGGCCATAAAGAATGACGCGCCGTAAATGTTGCCGGTGAAGCCAAAGGCCGCCTCTGCATACTCAAAGCCTTGAAACACGGTAAACAATGCCCCGAGGGCAATCGCGCCCGCCAACGCTTTGGCCATGGTTTTATTGTCGCCATCTTCTGCTATTGCGTGGTGCGCCCATGTGGCCAGCGCGCCCGAGCAGATCAGGATCAGCGTGTTGATAATCGGCAGGTGCCAAGGGTTAAACGTCTCGATGCCTGCTGGTGGCCAAATGCCGTCAATCAACGGCGAGCCTTCGGTCATCGGGTACATTGCGTGTTTGAAGAAGGTCCAGAACCACGCCACAAAAAACATAACTTCGGAGACGATAAACATGATCACACCGTAGCGCAGGCCAATCAGCACAACCGGCGTGTGGTCGCCATCTTCGGCTTCCTTAATCACGTCAGACCACCATACATACATGGTGTAAAGCACCAGTACGAGGCCAGCATAAAACATCCAAGGACTATCACCCTTAAAATACATCACCGCGCCAAACAGCATAATAAAGGCCGAAACAGCCCCAAGCAGCGGCCACGGGCTGGGCTTTAGGATGTGGTAATCGTGGTTCTTTTCATGTGCCATGTGGCGGGTCCCTCTTATTTAACGCTAGTTAACCTGCGTATTTTCGTTGGTCTCCAGTGAGGCTTGCGTCACCGGAAGGTCTGTTTCGTAAAATGTATAGGAAAGCGTGATCGAATGCACAAACTTTCCCTCGATATCTGTTACAATGGCCGGATCCACGTAAAACGTAACCGGCATCATCACCCGCTCACCGGGTTGTAGCACCTGCTCGGTAAAGCAAAAGCAATCAATTTTGCTAAAGAAATTACCCGCGGAAAATGGCGCTACGTTATAGCTGGCCGTGCCGGCAATCACGCGGTCGGTCGGGTTATAAGCTTCATAAAAAGCCAAGCCAACCTCGCCGATTTTCAGTTCCATCTCAAACTGCGCGGGTTTGAACTCCCACTCCATGCCTGCGCCCAGCGAGCCGTCAAATCGAATAATCATTGTTTGATCAAGGATTTGGTCATCCGAGGGCGCAACACTGGCTGTGGTGGTGGTGCCGCCATAGCCGGTCACAGCGCAAAACCAGTTATAAAAAGGCACAGCCGCAAAAGACCCCGCCGTCATAAACAGCACCAGCCCGATCAGCGGCAAAACCACCTTTTTGGCGTCTGGCTGGCTCATTCACTGGCCCCTGCGGTTGCGGGCACATAATTTGGCGCCGTCGAATCTTCGCTCTGGGATTGCGAAAGCTTCACAATAGAAACCGCAAATATCATCGCCACCAGCCCGCCAAGGATAAGCCCCATGGCCACGTTGCGGCCTCTACGGCGGGAATGAAGTTCGTGCTCACGTTGAATAGCCATGCTTAAAACCAAATCGGAAGCGCGGTGATCGAAAGATCAAAAGCACGCAGGGTTGCTTCCACCAGCAGCATTACAAAATGCACAAACAGGTAGACGATCGTAAAGCCGAAAAACTGTTTTTCAGCGCGAAAATTATCAGCATCGCGGTCAGATTCTTGCCGCTTAAGCAGCCGCCAAGCGCCCGCAAGCAGCACCACATTCAGCACCAGTGAAACCGCAAAATAGGCGATGCCGCCGATTTGAGTGAAACTCGGTGCCAGCGCCACAGGGATAAGCAGCAACGTATAGCCAAAGATATAACGCCGCGTTACCCGCTCACCGCGCGCAACCGGCAGCATCGGAATGCCTGCTGCCTTATAATCTTCATTACGCCACAGCGCCAAAGCCCAGAAGTGCGGCGGCGTCCAGATCAGGATAAGCGCCACCAGCAAAACAGGCTCAACGCTTATGCTCCCCGTGGCCACAACCCAGCCCAGCAGCGGAGGAAAGGCCCCTGCCGCGCCGCCAATAACGATATTTTGCGGGGTCCGGCGCTTAAGCCCGATAGAGTAAACGACCACATAAAAGAAAATGGTAAACGCCAGCCAGCCCGCAGCCGCCAAATTAGCAAACACCGCCAGCAGCATCACTGAAAGCCCAGAAAGCGCCAAGCCAATCGCCAGTGCCTCACCGGGCTGCACGCGGCCGCTCGGAATAGGCCGCCCCATTGTCCGCTTCATTATGGCATCAATATCACGGTCCCACCACATATTCAGCGCGCCCGAGGCCCCGGCCCCAATGGCAATGCACAATATAGACGCAAACGCGATAACCGGATGCACAGGCACAGGGGCCACAAGCATGCCCACGAGCGCCGTAAACACCACAAGCCGCATTACGCGGGGCTTAAGCAGCTCCACGTAATCGCCAAATTGCGCCTCATATTCGCGCGTATCTATGGAAGAAACGTCAGCCATTTAGTTTGACGCCACCGTTGTGGACGCCGGAATACCAGCATATTCCTCAATCGCGCCCGCCAGCCACTTTTCATAGTTTTCCTGGCTCACAACCTTAACAACGATAGGCATATAGGAGTGGTTTTTGCCGCAAAGCTCGGAGCACTGGCCATAGTAAACGCCGATGTAGTTTTCATCAGCATCTGTACCGGCTTCCACGTCCCGTGGGTCCGCGCCCACTTTAAACCAAGTTTCGTTCAAACGGCCCACAATCGCGTCCATTTTAATGCCGAAAGCCGGCACTGCAAACGAGTGGTTTACGTCTGACGCCAAAATTTGCACCCGCACAACCGCGCCCACAGGCACCACAATCGCGGTGTCAGCGGCCAGCAGATAATCACTGGCTTCATAGCCATAGCTTTCCAGCTCAGCGATCACGCCTTCCGTAAGGCCCGGCTCGCCGGCACCGATCATGAAGCTATCATAAGCCACACCGCTTTCAGGGTATTCATAGGTCCAATACCATTGGTTGCCCGTTACTTTAATGGTAATATCGCTCTCGGGAATCTCGATTTGCTTAAACAGGATCGGCAGGGAAAACGAGCCGATCACGATCAAGATAATAATTGGCAGTATCGTCCATGCAATTTCCACCATGGTGTGATGCGTAAACCGCGACGCCTCTTTATTGGCACGCTGGTTATACCGAATAACCACCCAGATCAGCAGGAGCGTTACGAAAACCGTAACAATCGCCATGATCCAGTGCACCATGCCGTCCAGCCATTGGCCGTCCCGCGCCAGCTCTGTAGCCGCGGTTTGAAAGCCGGTAGCACCCAAGGTGGGTTTGCCAATAGCTTCCAGCCCGTCCAGCGCATCTTGTGCAAAGCCCACGGTTGCCGCCATCAAGCTGACAATTCCAAATAGAAAACCCCGAATAAGGCTGGTCATCTTCATAATTATAGTCCCCAGTTCATCCGCACTTGATGCGCGATATTTGTTGCGGCCCCCGCTTAAGGGAGTCGCCAGTCATAAAGTTGACCTAGATCAATCATATTACGCCGAAGATAACAAGATATTCGTTTGCGGCATTCAGCCGCAAAATAGAAAAAATCGCCAAAAGAATAGGTTTTGTCTTAGCAAAGAATAAATACACTATTCCCAAGTCCAATATTCCGCTCGGCATCGCCGACTCACTTTTTAGCCACGCTATATTATTTTGCTGCCCCCCGTTGCCCCAGCAGCCCCAAGCCGCCATATTAAGGCAAACAGACAGGAGCCAAAAAATGTCAGACACCCCGTTTCGCCCGCTTGAAACCACGCTAGACCCAGACGCCGCCTTGCGCGTGCTGCGCGATACCGTTTCTGGCGGCCATGATGGCGAGCTGTTTTTTGAGCGCAAACGCTCCGAAACGCTGGTCTTTGATGATGGCAATTTGAAAAACGCCAGCTTTGATGCCAGCGAGGGGTTTGGCCTGCGGGCGATAAATGGCGAAACTGCCGCCTATGCGCATTCTTCCGAGATCAGCATGGCCTCGCTTAATCGCGCCGCCGAAACCGCACGGCTGGCGATTGGTGCTGGTGGCGGCACCTTGGCTGATGCTCCGGCAAAAACCAACCAGCGGCTTTATACTGAGGCCGATCCGATCACCGACGCGCCGTTTGCCCTAAAGGTTGAAACCCTGAAAGAGATCGACGATTTCGCCCGTGGCTTGGATAGCCGTGTGGTGCAAGTTTCAGCTACCCTCGGAGCCTCGCTGCAAGAGATCGAGATCCTGCGGCCCGAAGGCAACATTCTGCGCGATGTCCGCCCGATGACTATATTGTATGTATCCGTGACCGTTGAAAAAGACGGCCGGCGCGAAGCGGGTAGCCACGGCTCTGGCGGCCGCTCCAAAATCGGCCTGCTGCTCGATGCCGCCCACTGGAAATCTGCCACCCGCGAAGCGCTCCGCATCGCGCTGGTTAATCTGGAAGCCAAGGATGCCCCCGCAGGCATGATGGACGTGGCCCTCGGCAATGGCTGGCCCGGCATTTTGCTGCACGAGGCCATCGGCCACGGACTTGAGGGTGACTTTAACCGCAAAGAAACCAGCGCATTTGCGGGCCTTATGGGCAAGCAAGTGGCGGCCAAGGGCGTAACGGTGGTGGATGACGGCACGATCCCTGATCGTCGTGGCTCTATCAGCTTTGATGATGAGGGTACCCCGAGCCAGCGGAATGTGCTGATTGAGGACGGTGTGCTTGTCGGCTATATGCAAGACCGCCAAAATGCCCGCTTAATGGGCGTCGCCCCTACCGGCAACGGGCGGCGGCAAAGCTATGCCCACGCACCGATGCCTCGTATGACCAATACGATTATGGAGAGCGGAGACGCCACACCGGAAGATGTGATCAAAGAGATCAAAGACGGGATTTACGCCGTGAATTTCTCGGGTGGGCAAGTGGATATTACCAACGGAAAGTTCGTGTTTAGTTGCACAGAGGCCTATAAAGTTGAAAATGGCGAGATCAAATATCCGGTTAAAGGCGCAACCTTGATCGGTGATGGCCCTTCGGCTCTGCGCCAAATTCGCGCCATTGGCAACGATTCGGCCATGGACCCGGGGATAGGCTCTTGCGGGAAGGCCGGACAAACTGTGCCCGTGGGGGTTGGGCAACCGACACTGCTGATCGGCGGCCTTACGGTCGGCGGATCTGCTGGATAGGCCCGTTACCTTAATTGCGCTGCCGCGCCCTGGCCTCGGCTTCGCCTCGGTAGCGGCGCGGCTGGCATTGCACTTTGTTACGGGTTTGCACGCGCGCCGCGCTGGATGGGCAGTGCGTGCGGCCTTTGAGTATTTAGGAAAGAATGAAGCCAAAGCGTTGCGCTTCAAGCCGGTGCAGCGGGATTGTTAGTGACGAGCAAACCGTTTGGCATGTGCCAACCGACTCGATATTTGCACCCCGCGCCAAGGTTTTCCGCTTGGTTAAAGCATAGGCATTACATGAGAAACGGCGCAGCTCGGGCCTGCGCCGCTGTTTTCATCCCCGTTTACCTGCCATTAACCAATTTCGTGTCAGAATTGGTTAATGAACCCATCCGCCACCCACAGCCAAAAAATCCCGCCAAGTGCTCTGCCGCAATCAGAGTCAGAAATCCTCGCGTGGCTCCGCCTCGCCCGCTCCCGCCGTGTTGGCCCCAGCACCTTTATTCGGCTCTTACGCGAACACAAAAATGCCGAAGCTGCCCTTGCCGCCTTGCCTGAGGTTGCGTCTTTAGCGGGGGCCAAAAGCTACATGGCCTGCCGCGCAGATCAAGCCAATGCCGAAATGGAAGCTGGCTTTAGCGCCGGTGCAGAGCTTTTGTGCCTCGGCACCCCAGAATACCCACCCCACCTCGCCCTCATAGCTGATCCACCACCGGTGCTTTGGGCCATCGGAGATCCCGCGCTCGCGCAACGCCCAACCGTTGGTCTCGTTGGCGCGCGCAACGCGTCTTCACTTGGCCAGCGTATGGCCCGCATTTTGGCTAAAGAACTCGGCCCCGCAGGTTACATAATTGCATCTGGCCTTGCCCGCGGCGTGGATACAGCCGCGCATATAGCCAGCCTGGAAACTGGGACCATTGCGGTGCTGGCCGGTGGCGTAGACGTGGTTTATCCACGCGAAAACAAAGGCCTATGGGAGCAAATCTGCCATAATGGCCTTGTGGTTTCTGAAGCCCCTATCGGCACATCACCCCAAGCCCGCCACTTCCCGAAGCGCAACCGAATTATCTCCGGCATGTCGCTGGGGATTGTCGTTATCGAGGGAGCCGCAAAATCTGGTTCGCTCATCACCGCGCGTAACGCCCTTGATCAAGGGCGCGAAGTTATGGCTATTCCGGGCTCCCCGCTAGACCCCCGAGCCACCGGCTGCAACATGCTATTGCGTGACGGTGCCGGGCTGGTGCTCTCTGGTGCGGATGTGATTGAATATCTGGAAAGCGCGCTGCAAGGCATGGCGGATTTTCCGGCTCCGGTAGAACTCACCGCACCGCAAATAGCACATAGCCGCGCGGCCACCGAAAGCGAACCACTACAGCCTACGGCCTCCTCCATCACGCCCAACCTCAAGTCACTCCTCAGCACCGCGCCCGTTCCCGAAGATACCCTCATTCGAGAATCCGGCCTGCCGACACCCAAGGCCATGGAACTCATTTTCGACCTCGAATTAGCGGGTGAAATCACGCGGCACCCCGGTGGGTTACTCTCGCTCGCAACCTAGCAATTTCAAAGCGACCCAAGCTCAAAACCCAAAGGGCATTACCTTAGTCTCAGGAGGGCCAGCCTAAACCCTTTGACGTCCCCCCTCGCCCCCCCTAGCGTATCCAAAACAAGGAGCCGCAAATGACTGATTCCGTCACCACCCACCAAGCCGCCGACGATGCCCGCAATGCGGATATCCATATCTATGTAAACGGCGATATTGTGCCGCGCGCCGATGCCAAGGTTTCGGTTTATGATAGCGGCTTTATGCTGGGGGACGGCATTTGGGAAGGGCTGCGGCTATATAACGGAAAATGGGCGTTTCTCAGCGAGCACATGGACCGCCTTTTTGAGGCTGCCCTCGCGCTTGATCTTAATATCGGCATGGACCGTGCAGGGGTAATGGCCGCGCTAGAGGCCACTCGCGAAGCCAACGCCATGGAAGACAACACCCACGCGCGCCTGATGATCACGCGCGGTGTTAAAACCAAGCCGTTCCAGCATCCGGCGCTCTCGCAATCTGGCCCAACCATGGTCATTATCTGCGAGCATTCCACCCCGTCCATCCCCCGGCCCATCCGGCTCGCCACCGTGCCACACATGCGGGGGCTGCCCATGACCCAAGACCCAAAACTCAATTCACACTCCAAGCTTAACTGCATCCTCGCCTGCATCGCCGCCGAAAAGGCCGGGGCTGATGAGGCCCTGATGCTTGACGTAAACGGCTTTGTGAACACCACCAATGCCTGCAACTTTTTCATCGTCCGCAAGGGCGCGGTTTGGACAAGCACCGGCGATTACTGCATGAACGGTATCACCCGCCAAAAGGTCATCGACCTTTGCCGCGCTGACGGCATTCCGGTCTTTGAGCGCAATTTTTCACTGGTAGACACCTACGGCGCCGACGAGGCCTTCCTCACCGGCACGTTCGGGGCGCAAACCCCCGTAGCCTCGCTTGACGGCCGCACCATTGGCAGCGGCCAGCTTGGGCCCATCACCAAACGCCTCCGCGCGCTTTACAAAGCACTGATCGAAAAGGAAACCACCTGATGCACATCGCTATGTGGTCTGGGCCACGCAATCTGTCCACAGCCTTGATGTATAGCTTTGGCAACCGCCCCGATACGGCAGTTTGGGACGAACCATTTTACGCCGCCTATCTTGCCGCCACCGGCCTTGACCACCCCATGCGCGCCGAAATTCTACAGGCAGGAGACACCGACGCCGCCCGCATCGCCAGCCGTTGCAATGGCCCCCTTCCCGACGGAAAATCTGTGCTTTACCAAAAGCACATGACCCACCATATGCTGCCCGAATTTCCGCTTGGCTGGCTGGAAAACGTCACCAACATCTTCCTCATCCGCCGCCCCGACCGGGTGATCGCCAGCTACCACGCCAAACGCGAAAACCCAACGCTCAGCGACCTTGGCTTTCAACAACAGGCCGAGATTTTTCAAAGCCTAAGCGCCCAAAATCCTGTGGTTATCGATTCCGATGACATCTTAAAAGCACCCGAACCCGCTCTGCGCGCCCTTTGCAAAGCCATTAAGCTTCCCTTTTCGCCTGCCATGCTAAATTGGCCCCAAGATGGCCATGCCTCTGACGGCCCGTGGGCCAAACACTGGTATAATGCCGTCCACAAATCCACCGGCTTTGCCCAAGGCGTCTCGTCTCCGCCAATGCTTACGGAGGAAGGCAAAGCCTTATGTGCGCAAGCCCAGCCCTTTTATGATCAGCTAACCCCGTTTCGGTTAAAGCTCAGCGGTTAAGCCCATCCCCGCCGAGGTGAAGCCGAGGCCATAGCCCGTGAGGGCCATTCGCCTTTGCTGAGCGGGGGGATGGGAAAAGCCTGCCCCAAATCATCACATTTGTCGCCTCCTCGAAGCAAAGGCCGCCTAGTTCAAAGCTTGGCACCCAGCCATCGGCTTACCCTCCGTCCATGCCGTATTGCTACGCAATACAACAAAGACGTTTGGGCGGTGGCCTCGCTTCGCTCGGCGGCCGTAGCACATAAAAATGGCCCCCGAAAAACCGGAGGCCATTCATTCATTTCAGCAGGTTACTCAGCCAGCGTCAGCGCCACAAACCGGCCCGAGCCAGATGAGCGCACCAGCAGCAAAATTGACCGCCGTCCCGCGTCGCGTGCGGCTTCGATCCGGTCCACCACATCCTTTGGCACATTCACAGGGTTTTGCGATACTTCGGTTATCACATCCCCGGCCCGCAGCCCTTTCTCGGCGGCCTGGGAGCTTGCCTCAACTTCCAGAATAACTACACCACTGGTTTCAGAAGATATCATGAAACGCTCCCGATACTCAGGTGTGAGTTGCCCCAAAAGCAAGCCTTGTATTGAAAACTGCTGTGCTTCAGCGGGCTCTAATGTGCTTCCACCATCCGCCGACACCAACACGGCTTCTTCCAAGCGGCCAAGCGTTACCAACAGTGTTTCTGTGCCGCCATCGCGAAAAACAACCACGCGCACGCTAGCGCCAACGCCAGTTTTAGCCACTAGCCGCACAAGCTCGCGGGTGCTATCGACCTCTTCACCGTCAAAGCGCATAATCACATCACCGGCTTCAATACCAGCATCGGCGGCAGGGCCCGCGGGCACATCTGTTACCAGCGCGCCAGACGCTTGCTCAAGCCCGATCGCCGAAGCGATATCTTCAGTTACGGTCTGAATGCGCACGCCAAGCCAGCCACGGCGGGTTTCGCCAAATTGCTCTAGTTGGTCTGTCACGCCAGACACAACGTTAGACGCCATCGAAAACCCGATCCCGATAGAGCCGCCACTGGGCGAAAGAATGGCCGTATTCACCCCCACCACTTCGCCTTTCATATTAAACAGCGGCCCGCCCGAGTTGCCCCGGTTAATCGCGGCATCGGTTTGGATGAAATCATCATATGAGCCCGAAAGCTCGCGCCCACGGGCCGAAACAATACCGGCAGATACCGAAAAGCCCTGCCCCAGCGGGTTACCAATCGCCAACACCCAATCGCCCACGCGCATTTCATCTGAGTTGCCAAAGTTCACAAATGGCAGCGGTTCATCCGCTTCGATTTTCAGCAATGCAATATCGGTGCGCGCATCGGTGCCAATAATGACAGCCACCAGTTTCTTACCATTACGCAGCTCAATTTCGATTTCGTCAGCGTCTTCGATCACGTGGTTATTTGTGACCACGTAGCCGTCAGCCGAAATAATGAAGCCCGAGCCAAGGGCCGTGCCGCGGCGCTCTGGCACGGGACGGTCTCCATTGTTGCGGTCGGTAAATTCTTTGAACAAGTCGTCAAATGGGGAGCTTTGCGGTGCGTTCAGCTGGTCTCCCGGGCGATTAAGCACGGTTGAGGTGGTGATATTCACCACCGCTGGGCTTACCTCAGCCGCGAGATCTGCAAAGCTGTTCGGCATGTTTTGCGCGCGCGCGCCTTGCGCGGCTGTGAGCATCAAAGCGATGCTGGCCAGCAGCATCAGCAACATCCGGTTGGCGCTCAGCACCGGCTTGGTGAGGGTTCTAACTTGGGTCAATGCTCATTCCTCCAAAGTAATTTCGGCATAGGGCAAATCGCCCTTGTGCCTTTATAAATGCAAATATACGCCGCCAGCTTCAAGGGAGCTGGCCTAAAATATAGTTCAACACCATGTGAACTCGGCTGATTATCGCCGCACCAGCGCGATTAAAGCAACCCCTAGGGCGATTAAAATTAGCGCCATCAGCCGCAGGCGCTCGGGCGGCAGGCTCGAAATAACCGCCAAAGCCCGCTTTAAATGCTGAGGGGCCAGTGCAAGCACCAGCCCCTCAATAACGGCCACAAACCCGAGGCCAAAGAGTATGTCTTCAATCATTGTCCGCTGGCAGCGCCCATCGGGTCAATGAAGTAGCTGAAGAACGGGCTGCTAGGCGACAATACCATAGTGGAATTGCTGCCCTGCAAAGCCTTCTCATACGCACTCAGTGAGCGGTAAAAGTTAAAGAACTCGGGGTCGCGGCCATAGGCCTCGGCATATATCCGGTTGCTTTCCGCATCGGCTTCACCACGGATGATATCCGCATCTCGCTGGGCGGAGGACACTAGCTCAAGCGATTGCCGGTCGGCATTCGCCCGCACCCTTTGCGCAGCCTCTTCACCGCGTGCCCGCTGGTCGGCAGCTTCACGCTGGCGCTCGGCTTGCATCCGGTTAAAGGTCGAAACCAAGTTGGCCTCTGGCAGGTCGGCGCGCTTGATCCGCACGTCAATCACCTCTAGCCCGAGGTTGCGTGATTGCGCAATCGCGCCATCGCGGATTTTGGCCATAAGCGCGGCACGGTCATCCGAAAGGATGGCCCCGCTATCTACCTCACCCAAAACAGCACGCAGCTGCGCGTTCAGGATAGAACCAAGACGGTCTTCGGCCAAAGCTGTGCCGCCGGTGCCAACCGCTTGGCGAAACTTGCGCAAATCCGAAATCCGGTAGCGCGCAAACGCATCAACCACCAAGCGGCGATCATCCGCAGGGGTCACCTCAAGGGGCCGGATGTCTAGGCTCAGGATCCGGCCATCATAGAGCACAACCTCTTGAATGAACGGAATTTTCCAATGTAGGCCCGGATCTTCGATTGTGTCAACAACCTCACCAAATTTTAACAACAGCGCTTTTTGCCGTGCATCCACCACAAAGGCAGAGGACAGCACAAGAAACACACTGACGATAGCAACAACGGTCGCAATTACAGGAAGCTTTTTCATTAGTTTGTCCCTCCGCTTGTTAACTGATTAAGCGGTAGATAAGGCACAACGCCCTGCCCGCCCGAAGCTTCGTCAATGATCACTTTTTCAATGTCACCGAGCACACGCTCCATGGTTTCGAGGTAAAGCCGCTGGCGGGTAACCTCTGGTGCTTTGGCGTATTCGTTATACACCGCAATAAACCGGCTGGCTTCACCATCCGCAATGTTCACCACTTGCGCACGGTAACCTTCGGCTTGTTGCAGCAATTCAGCAGATTGACCACGCGCTTGGGCGAGCACAGTGTTTGCATAGGCATCGGCCCGTTTCTCAGATGTATCACGGTCTTGCTCGGCGGCCTGCACATCACGGAAATAGTCGATCACCTCGGCGGGCGGGTCGGCTTTATCAAAGTTGAGGCGAACAACGTTAATGCCACTGTCATAACTATTCAGCGTCACTTGCACCAGTTCTTCAACTTCTTGGCTAATGGCGCCACGATCACGGTTCAAAATCGGCGCAAGGTCAGAGCGACCAACCACTTCGCGCATCGCTGATTCAGCCACGGCCCGAATGGTTTCTTGCGGGTCTTCCAGCTTGAAAAGATAGTTTTTCGGATCGTTAATATTCCAAACCAGCTGGAAATCAATGTCGATGATATTCTCATCACCCGTCAGCATTAGCCCTTCAGAGCCTCGGCCAGAGCCACCAACCCCGATGCTTTCTGTCCGCTCCGAGGTCACGTTCAGCACCACGGCTTCAACCAAGGGCCACGGGGCAAAGTTAAGGCCCGGATTGCCGATTTTGGAGAATTCTCCGAGGAAAAGCTCGACCGAGCGCTCTTCTTCTTTCAAGGTGTAAAACGAATTATAGCCCCAAAGGGCAACAGCCGCCAAAGCAATAAGCGCAAAACCACCCTTGCCAATGCCGCCGCCATCTGCGCCGCCACGGCCACCGCCGCCGCCCATAATGTCTTTCAGCTTTTCCTGCCCTTTGCGCATCAACTCGTCAATATCAGGCACAGGCTGCGGGCCACGGTTGGGGGGGCGCTGGCCCCTGTTTCGGTCATCGTCACCGCGGTTGCCACCGCCGCCGCCCCATGGGCCACCGGAATTGCTGTTATTAGGCATAGGCCAAGTTATCCTTTAAAAGGTTCATACTGCCCTTGGAATTGTTCATTCTAGCACGCAATGTCAAGGCGTGCGCGCCATTCCCCTCGATAAAAGTCCAAAAAAGCGTGCTATTTCCACCCCTTTCCGCAAATTTTAGGAATGAAACTCGATCATATGATCTATAATCATTTTTATAGTCCCCTACACGCCTGCGCCATTTCCCGTTTCCGGTGTTTCACAGCGGACCACGCCGCGCCTTCGGCACGGTAGCGGCGCGTCAGAGATAGCGCTTGTGGCAAGAATGCACCCGCGCCGCACGGCAAATTTTGCGTTTGTGATGGGAAAAAAGGGGCTGCCTCCTAGCATCTCACCAACAGTGATTTCGTTGCAGCGCGGCGCGGGCCAAACTCCACCACAAACGCAGCGCCGGCAGCGCCGCCACCGAGCGTAGCGAGGCCACGCCCAACGGGAGGGCTCGATTTGCTTGCAAATCGGTGCCCGACGGGCGGGAGAGCTTTGGGGCAATGCGCCGAGGCTCTCCAACCAAACGAGTTTTATTCAATCGGGCTTATACGCCCGTTACGACCACGCTGTTATTTGGGTCGAGCTTAATCGTGCCTTGCTTTTTGATGTAGTTTTCCACCACATCCCAAATCGGCTCACCCGGCGCGCCGCCCTCGGCCACGCTTGCCCAGCCAGCCACAATATAGGTTTTATCCGCCTCGATCTTCTCGCCGGTTTTCAGCATCGTCATTTCCGTCAGCCGCTCGCCTTGCGGTTTGCTCACATCAATATGGTAGCCCATGCCGCCCACCCGCACCATATCACCACCTTGCTGGTAATATGGATCGGGGTTAAACAGGTTATCCGCCACGTCTTCCAAAATAAGCTTGATGGTTTCGCCCGTCATTTCCGAGCGATAGGTATTCGGATAATTCATCCCGGTGCAGTTAAACAGATCTTCACGGGTAATATCATCCCCCGCAATCAGGCTCGGCCCCCAGCGGAAGCCGGGGCTCAGGGCGATGTCAGCATCTCGCTCACTAATAAGCGCATCACAAATCAGATCATCCCATGTGCCGTTGAAATTTCCACGGCGGTAAAGCTCGCTATCGGTGGTGCCCAGCACTTCGGAAAGCTCGGCCTCAAAGGGGGCGCGCTGCTCGTCAATCAGCGTCGCCATTTCGGCATCCGGCTCAATTACATCCGAGAATATCGGGATCAGTTTATGCGCAAACCCCATGATCCGGCCATTCTGCACGTCCAAATCGAGCCGCGTGATAAACTTGCCGTTGGAGCCAGAAGCAATCAGCATGGTGTCGCCAACCAGCACAGGCTCAGGCAGCGCATCATGCGTGTGGGCTGTCAGGATCACATCAATGCCAGTCACTTTGCTGGCCATCGCGCGGTCCACATCAAAGCCGTTATGACTGAGGCACACCACCAGCTCGGCCCCCATGGCAAGCACCTCATCGACCATTTTTTGCATGTGCCGATCCCGAATACCAAAGGCGTATTCAGGGAACATCCAGCCCGGATTGGCAATGGGCATATAAGGGAAAGCCTGCCCGATAACAGCAATTTTCACGCCGCCGCTCTCGTAAAACTCATAGGCTTTAAAGTCCTCGGAAGGCTCTTCCCACTCTTTGTCAAAAATATTCTGCCCAAGGCCGTCATAAGAAACGTCAGCCAAAATCTCGCGCACTCGATCAGAGCCAAGTGTGAACTCCCAGTGGAAGGTCATCGCTTCGGGCTTCAGCAAGTTCATCACGTTGACCATATCTTGGCCCTTGGTCATTTGCGCGGTGTAACTGCCCTGCCATGTGTCGCCACCGTCAAGCAGCAGCGCATCGGGGCGATCAGCGCGAATGGCTTTAATAACGGTCGCACAGCGATCCATGCCGCCCATTTTACCATAGCCTTTGGCCAGCGCGCTAAAGTCGGTATATGTCAGCGCGTAGGCCTCGGGGCTGCCCGGTGTCAGGCCAAACATATCGACAAAATCTTTGCCGGTTACATGCGGCGGCAGGCCGGTGGCATCGCCTACCCCGAGGTTCACCTCTGGCTCGCGAAAATAGACCGGCTTAAGCTGGGCATGAATATCGGTGATATGAATGATCGTCACGTTGCCGGTTTTATTAAAGCTCAGCAGGTCTTCTTGGGTAAGCGCTTGCTGGGCGGCAAGGCGCGCCCAATTGCCAACACCAGAGGCACCATAAATTGCTGAAGCAGCAACGGACGCTTGCAAAAAATCACGACGTGAGATCATGTTATTCTCCGAGTTTTAGGGATAAAGCAAGGGTGCCATGCGGCATACCAGCACTAGCCCCGAGCGTGGTAAGCGCCCCCGAAAACCGGAGGCGCTCAATTTTTTAGTTACGCACTGATGGCCCTTCAGCCGACAGCCCGTTGCCACGAGAGGCAACATAAAGCTCAAGCGCGCGGAACTCTTCACCACCAACCGCAAAAGGCTGGGCACGAATGTTTTTCATGCAACCCGAGAAGCGGGCATGCACCGAGTTCAACTTGGAGTTTTTCAGACGATACACCGGAAAGCCGTTGATTTGGCCCTGAGACAAGTGGTCAGCGCGGATCATGACGCCGTAATTATCTTCGTGGCAGTTTGCACAGGCCATATCCAGCTGGCCAACACGGGTGTAATAAAGCTCACGCCCCTGCTCCCACATATCCGCAACAGGGCCATCAATGGCAACGTTGATCGGCATCCCGCGAGATTGCAGGCTGATCAAAGCCACCATAGCATCCATGCGCGGCTTGGCCCATTTCAAAGGCTCAGCACCCATATGCTCAACCCGGCTAAGGTTGATATAGTCTTCCATATTCATAACCTTGCCCTGCGCTTCGTCCCAGCGAGGAAGCTCGGCGCGTAGGCCAGCAAACTCTTCCGGGCCGTTGGTATGACAGCTGGCACAAGATTTGCCCTCAGACCCATCAACAGCATTCCAGTCATCAATAGCCTGATCCACAAAGACCATGCCAGGATTGTCGAAATCGTCTGTCTGGAGCGCGCGGGTTTCAGGCGTGCGAAACAGCCAGCCCGAAAGCACCTGATCAATATCCAGAAAATCTGGCGCAGGTGCGGTCGTAGAGATGACCGTGCCATCGACTTCAAGCGCATCTGATACTTGTGCGCTTGCTGTGCCGGCAAAGAATGCCAAGCTAGCCGCCACTGTTGCGCTTAGGGTGAATTTTTTCATTTTTTTCATTATAGTTTACCTCCCCTTTTTTTGTTAACCCACGGTGATGTCTTTGGAGTCGGTGTATTCCGAACCATCGTCATCAAGCCATGTGAATGTGAATGTGCCGCTTTCCTGAATGACAGCTTCAAACTGGAAATACGGATTGGTGGAGATCGCGCCCTCAAGCATAGCTTGCATCACGTTCTCGCCATTAAAATCACATGAAAAGTGATTGATGATCGAGCGCGGGATGGGGTTGCCATCTGAGTCTTTGCGCTGGCCCGATTCCATTTTGTGGGAAATCAGGGTTTTGATTTCGAACGCCTCGCCAGCAACTGCTGACCGAGGAACGCGAACGCGGGGTTTTACATTATCTGCCATTGGTTCAATTCCTCTCTGGCTCAGCCGCCGCAGCCGCCGATGGTTACTTTTACAATCGAAGTGGCGCGCTTTATGCTGCCATCAGCCATTTTGGCGAGGGCGACAATATCTTGTGTGCCAGCCAGCCGACAACGGGTAGATGCGGATTGTGCACCAGCCAAGGGGCCAAAGCTAAACTCAATGACGCGAGGGGCTGGGTTGCCCGTTGCGAGAATGAGGATCGAAACTGCGCCGGGCGCTGAAACAGAAATCGGCACAGTGTTGCCATTTTCAGCAATTTCAGGTGCCGTCAGCTCTACGCCTTCGTCCATGATGTCCGCATCGCCGGTAAAGGCCATAACGGCCTCGTCATTGGCATCCGCAAATGCCTGCATAGGCATAAATGTAGCGACCGCCGCACCGGCACCCATAGCGAGGGTGTCGCGTCTTGTGAATTTCATACTATTCTCCTGATTTCTAAGCATCTCGAGGGATTACTCGGTCAATGTTTGGATATAGGCCAACACGTCTTCAACCTCTTGGGCTGTCAAATTTGTGCGTCCTTCAAATTTAGACATCACGCGGAAAAAACCGCTGTCCACATAAAATGCCGGCATCATTGTGCCATCAAATGTGTTTTTCGAGTTGGTCAGCAAGCCGCGAAGCTCGGCTTCACTCCAGTTACTGCCGGCACCATCCAATGACGGCCCGATTTCACCATGAAATTGCTGGTCAGACATATCGCTATTACTGTGGCACGCAAGGCAATTGCCTTTTTTGCGGTTTTTGAAAACCATAGCACCATTTGTAGGGTCGCCAGCAACGCCGGTCAGCGAGCCTTCAACAGCGCCCGTGTCTGAAAACACAACGTCGGTTGGCGCGACCTCACCAATGGCTACAGTTGCGAACAAGGCAACGGAAGCACAAGCAGCGAGAAGCATCGAATTTTTCATGTATTTCTCTCCCTAGTTTATTTATTTAACGCACTTGAGGCCGTAGCCGGCCCTCTTATTGGCGTTACTTTACGTCACAATACTTTACGCATTCTCATTTAGATTTCAATCATAAATATGAATTGTAGAATGAATTTGCGCAATATTATTGCGTATTCAATTGTATACCTTACTGATTACGCTGAATAGCAAACATTCTAGCGTGATATTTCTGAAAATGTTCGTCTGTGTCATACCCGTGTTCTACAACCCAGGTGAGCATATTGAGGGTCATCCACTTGCCAAAAGCGCCGGGCATAACCGAGGCCGCCACTTGGGGCAGGCCCTCACCTTCTGGCACCTCTTCGGGCAAAAACAGCGTGGTGGGGGTAAAGAACACACCCCATTTTTTCACGATATCCCGCTCAATCATAACTTCGCCATCAAAGTCGGTGACCTCAAGATCGCCAAACATATTGATCTGCACAAAGTAGTAATTATCCCGAATCATAGCGTCTATTTCAGGAATCGGAAAAACCTCGTTATGCATTTTGGTGCAATAAATGCAGCCGCGTTGCTCAACGATAATTGCCAGCCGCAAGCCCAGCGCGTTGGCTTCCTCAAGGTCTTCACGCATATCAAGGAAGGTATCGCGGAGCCATGTGGGCTTGTGCAACCCGTCTTCGCCCATTTCAACTTCTGCCGAGGCCGCAAGGGGCGCGACCACAAAAGCAAGGATTAGGAGTAAGTTCTTTAGCATAAAATTACCTCTTTTAGCCGATAGATTGGAAGGCGGGGAACGTTTCGATCATCCATTGTGAAATGGCAGATACCTGCCCCGTAACAATAAGCAGTGCAAACAAAATCAGGAACGCGCCCATCACCTTTTCCACATAGCCCATCATCGCGCGATGGCGCTTGACCCATGAAAGGAACGGACCGGAGAAAAACGAAACGATGATAAACGGGAAGGTCATGGCCGCGCCGTAAACAAACAATAGCGAGCCGCCTTTGATCAGGCTGTCTTGATCCATGGCAATAAACAAAATCAGCGAAAGCGCGGGGCCGACGCAAGGGGTCCAGCCAAAGCCAAACGCAAGGCCGATCAGGTAGGATCCCACATAGGAGGCCGGTTTAACCGTGCTCGAATCTATCTTGGCTTCGCGGTACAGAAACGGTATTTTGACAACGCCCAAGAAATGCAGACCGAATACTATGAGGATAGCAGCCGCAACATAAGAAAGCGGCTCTTTATACTGTCCGAGTGCTTGGCCTGCGGCCGTAGCGCCTAGACCAAGCAGCACAAAAATGGTTATAACGCCAGCCGCGAAAAACACCGAAGACAAGATCAGCCGCAGCTTGGCCCCACGGGCAATCTGGTTATCCTCGGTAAGTTCCTGCATCGAGAGCCCGGCCATATAGCTCAGGTAAAATGGCACAATCGGGAGGATACAGGGCGAAAGGAACGAAAGAATCCCCGCGGTAGCCGCCGTTAAATAGCTCGGATCAAAATCCATTACATTCCCCATCTTGAATTATTATTGATATTATTTTGATTCTGTGCAAATCATATTGCTATACTTTAATATGTAAAGGGCGGATATATGCGATTCTATTCTTACCTCATCAAAGCATTGATGGCTTTTGCACTTTCCACCTTGCTTTTTGGCCCTGTGCGCGCTGAAACTATTCTTATAATGTTTGAAGATCAGGGCTGCCCTTATTGCGAACGCTGGAAAGCCGAGATCGGGCCGATCTATCCAAAAACCAGCGAGGCAGAAATTGCCCCGCTGATGATCATAGACGTAGACGACCCGCTACCAGCGGGGATCAGCATAGTGTCAAAGCCAATATATACGCCCACCTTTGTCCTTATCCATAACGGTCAAGAAATAGACCGCCTTTTGGGGTACCCCGGTGAAGATTTCTTTTGGTTCTTGGTCGATCGTATGTTACTTAAATTGCCAGAGCAGACTTCGGAAGGAAGCTAATGACAATGCCGGGCACTACCGACCAAATGTCTAACGACACCATTGCCGATGTAATTTCGAGCGCAAGTTCGGCCACCGACTTCATGAAGGCGCTGGCCCATGAAGGGCGGCTGATGATCCTGTGCCATCTGGTTTCAGGCGAAAAATCCGTAACCGAGCTGGAAAACCTGCTTTCCTCACGCCAAGCTGCCGTAAGCCAGCAGCTGGCACGGCTGCGGCTAGAAGGCCTGGTCAACTCACGGCGTGATGGTAAAGTGATTTATTATTCGCTGGGCGACCAGAAAGCGACCAAAATGATAAAGCTGCTACATCAGATGTTTTGCACCATCGACCCGAAAGCAGATGAAGCCTCGGCTTAGATATTCGCCGCAATACCCCAACATAGCCCCCTCCGCTCCGGTTTTTGCTTGCGCAAAAACCTCGCGTTTGGGCCCTGGCCTCGCTACGCTCGGTGGCGGCGCGGCAACCCTTTTCAATTTGGCAACGCCACATGCGCGCCGCGCTTTACCTCCCCGTTTTTGGCAAAAACCCCTAGGCTTTGCGCTTGCGACCGAGCGCAGCGAGGCCACGGCCGGAGGCAAAAGCCGTTCAGCTTTGCTGATAAGGTGCCTTTGGCGTGTGGGGGCGGATGGCTTGGGGGCGCGTTGGAAACATGCAAATATCACTATTTTCCAAGCCGCTCCCACAAGCGCTATTCCAGCCCTCGCAAAGCCAAAGGCAAGCGCTTAGGGTGTTTCAAAGCACTGGCCTTGCCGCCATGCAGCCCACGCCTCTGGCGTATCGAGATCAAGACTCGCCCCTTGGCCTTTTGTTTTCACATCAAACACATAGTCTTGACTGCTGCGGATAACAGCTTTCCCACCTAAATCTCCATGACTATCGCCCAATGTTTCAAAGAACCGCCGGCCAAACAAAACGGGGTGGCCTTTGGTGCCATCCGCCGTTTGAGCGCGGCATATTTCTTGGTTTTGGGCGGGGTCATAGGCTGATATCAGAGCATTAAAATGTGCGGGCGTTATTTCGGGCATGTCAGCAAGCGCCACAATCACAGCTTTATAATCCGCGCCGATATGGGCCATGGCATTACGTAGGCTGCCACCCATGCCCTCGGCATAATCCGGCACCTCTATTGGCCTTACGGCCAACCCAGCAAGCCTCGCCCTTCGGGCATCGGCTTGCGGCGGGAGTGCCACAAACACCGTATCTGCCTTGCTGTACAAGGCGGCTTTGGCCGCATGTTCAAGCATTGTGCAGGCCCCTACTGGCTCCAGCAATTTATCCCGCCCGCGCATCCGGCGTGATTGCCCCGCCGCCAGCAATATAACCGCCACCTTGCCCTTGGTTTCCCCACCATTGCGGCGTGGTTGTGGGCGCGTAGGGATCTCTTTCAGCAACCCGCCAACGCCCATGCCAACCAGCATTGCCTCATCCACTTCAACACCACAGATCAACCGCTCCAACACCCAATCGGCTCCGTTTAAGGCCAAGGACCGCGCACATCCCGGCAGGCCAAGCACCTTACGGCCATGGTGGCTGCCGATAAACAGCAGGTTTCCCGGGTCGACCGGAATGCCAAAACGGGTAACCTCGCCACCGGCATGCCGCAAAGCCTCGGGCACGGTATCAGCGATATCACCTGTGGCCGACCCGCCGAGCAGCAATAAAATCTCCCCCTCGCTCTTTGCAATCGCTTTCGCAATATCGGCCACTTGATGCGGCACAATCTGGCAGTCTGCCAGCACCAGCCCAAAACGCGCCAGCCGAGCCTCAACGGCGCGGCGGCCCTTTTCAAGCACGCTTGGCTTCAGCGCCTCAACTGTGCTCATCACCAATGAAATTTTGGCCTTGGCCGCACCGTGAAGCGCAAATGCCCCGCTTATTTTTGTTGCCGCCAAATCTACTTTTTGCTTAGAAACGCCGTAAGGAATAATCTTTATCGTCGCCAAAAGCTGGCCTTTGGCAACGCGGGCAAAAGGCGCAAGGGTCGCCAGCGTGATAGCCGGATTAGCGGCATTTACCGCATTCACTGCCGCTGCATTAACCCCTAATAGGCCAGCATAAGCCGCCACCAAATTCACCCGCCCCGCATGGGGTGCGGACACGGTAATGCCCGTGGCAAGCGCCGCGGCGCCAATCACCTCGGCGGCGCGGTTTTCCCCAAGGTCATCCTCTGCCAAAATGGCCACAGTCACCATGGCCTGCCCCGCCTTTTCCAGCGCGGTAATATCAGCTTTGGTCAGGCGCTGTCCCTTGCGCAGCAACTCGCCCTCCGCCTTGAAGGAATGTGCAAGGATCGCCCCTTGAGCCTCGGGCAAAGGCACCGCGCCAAACTTCACGGGCGGGTCTCCGGCTTGCGCAAACGTTCGGTGATTTCGGCCATTATAGAAACCGCAATTTCCGCCGGGGTTTTTGCGCCTATATCGGCCCCCACGGGGGCGTGAATGCGGGCAAGGTCTGCGGCCGCCACCCCCGCGCCCTCAAGCCGTGCCACGCGTTTGGCGTGGGTTCGGCGAGAGCCGAGGCAGCCAAGATAAAACACTGGAGCTTTGAGTGCGGTCAGAATGGCTGGGTCGTCTATTTTTGGATCGTGAGAAAGGGTGACAACCGCTGTGCGCGCGTCTAGCCCCATGCTGCCAAGCGCCTCGTCGGGCCAATCATGCACTAATGTTTCAGACGGAAACCGGAGCGCCGAGGCAAAGGCTTCACGCGGATCATTTAGTACAATATCAAAGCCACAAAGCCGCGCCATTTGCACTAAGGGCTGGGCAATATGCACGGCTCCAACGATCACCATCCGAAGCGGCGGGTTGTGAATGCCAATAAACCACTCCCCATTTTGCCCCGATTTATCGCTAACAAACCGATCCTCCGCCAGCGGGTTTTCCGGCCCAAACAGCGCGCGCTCCCAGCTTCCCAGATGCACCGAATAGGCCACAGCCTCACGCGCGGCGCGCCTCGCGGCCAACGCTTCCAGCAGCGCCACATCCGGCCCCTGCCCCATGCCCACCGGCTCTACCAATATCTTTATGGTCCCGCCACATGCCAGCCCAACGGCAAACGCGTCTTCACTGGTCACACCGTATTCCAGCACCGTGCAGGCCCCGCTTTCCAGCGCCGCCAGCGCTTCCTCCACCACGGCCCCCTCAACACAGCCCCCAGAAACCGACCCCATGATTTCAGCGTCGCCCGATATAACCAACTGGCTGCCAACGGGGCGCGGGGCCGAGCCCCAAGTCTCTATCACCGTCGCCAGCGCCACGGGCTTCCCCGCAGCGTGCCATTCCAGTGCTATCTCG
Source organism: Paracoccaceae bacterium (assembly GCA_002402045.2). GTDB lineage: Bacteria > Pseudomonadota > Alphaproteobacteria > Rhodobacterales > Rhodobacteraceae > UBA3077. The sequence continues at coordinate 72,175 of NVUX02000090.1, forward strand.
ATAATATTGTCGTAGTTCTGCATAGGCTTAGCCTATCACCCGCGGGAATGGCTGCCTATGATTCTTAGCTTTGCCAACAGCGCCGCCACGCCAGCCACAAAGGTTATAAACACAATATACGACCCCTTATGCCAAAGGTTAACCGCATCCGCGTTATACGCTGCGGCATCAATAAATGTCTTTGCGCTCAACAATGTGAGCAAAAGGGCAGCCACAAAACCAAGCATCACCAACCGCTCCAGCCAGCGCCCAAGGCGGGGCTTGGCGGCGCAAGCCCAAAATATCAGGGCCGAAAGCGCCCCGCCGGCAAGGCTGCCATAAAGCGTGGCATTGCTGCGCCAAATAGGATGCGTGAGGTTAAAGCTCTCTAATGCCCCGGAAAAATGCAACCCTGCCACCACAGACAGACTCAAAACGATGTATAGAATATTTTTCACACTGGCTCCTTTTAACGCAACAGTATCAGCCATTCAGGCCCGCGAACAATCACAATTCCGGCACATCAACAGCGGCCCTAGCGAATACCCCGCGCGGCCAAGGATGACATTGGTGAGCCTAAATGGAATGGAAAACCCCGAGCGTAAATACTGCCCGCTGGTTTGATATGGAAATGGCGAATACCAAGCGCAAACCAAAATTTGCGTTTCGCGCCGTAAACCTCTGAACAATATATTGGATAAGTGGCGGAGTTAGAGGGAGTAACCTCGAACTCTCTATTTGAAGTTTTAGAAGAATGGGAGAGCCACCTCAAGGGAATTGAGATGGATATCCCCAGCTCAGAATCCAGAACGCCTCCGGCACCTCGTTTGCGGGGGCCGTCACTATGAACCGCTCAGAAAACATAAAGGCTGCGATTGATGTCAGGTCAGCGTTTCAGGGCGAAGCGCAGGCAGTTTCGAAACAAGAGAAGCCATCTCAATCGCCGATAACATTGCGTGTGACCGATGAAGAGCGGGAACGCCTTAAATCATTGGCTGCGGGTATGTCTGTCAGTGCCTATATCCGCAAATGCATTTTTTGCGGGGGATGCCACGAGGCGGAAACGGCGATCACACATGCCGGTGAAAGATCACGAAGCAATGGCGCGAGCTTTGGCTTTGCTGGGCGCGTCACGGATTGCTAACAACCTAAACCAACTAGGGCTTGTTGAGATTCAGGATTCACATTTGGCATAAGTTCTGATTCACTCCTTGCAAAGAGGAGGATTGAATTTTGAGCAACCGATTTATCATCACCGATGCGCAATGGGCTTTGATGGAGCC
>NVUX02000010.1 GCA_002402045.2 Paracoccaceae bacterium
ACTTCCAGAAACTGAAGGAATTCAAGCGTATAGCCATGCGGTCCTGCAAAACTGATCAAAGCTACGCCTCAATGATCTATATGTCGGCAGCCATCATCAATTCACGATGAATCTCAACAAGCCCTAATATCACCTGCTCATTCTCCGCGCTCAAATACGCGGATGTTAACAAAACAAGTGGGTCAATTTTAAACGCCAATTACCCACCCAAGTGGGTCAATTTTGCATGCCTATTCACATACCCGGTGCATGCATGGTAACGACCGAGGAAGTTCTTGCTACCGAAGCGGGCATGCATGCCGCGAAAGCCCTGACAACGGCGTGGGTTCATGGTCAGTATTACGCCATCGAAAATGCTGATGAAGCCTTCGAACTGGTTTGCGCAACCATCGAGTCAGCCTGCGAAAGTGAAGTCGTGGCTAAAGCCCTGTTTGCTGAGTCAATGAACCTCATCACCCCACCCGAGGGCCATCGCCCCGGTGAGCTCAACCTTTCGTCCTGGCAGACAGTTGTGGCTATTCTCGCTGCGAGCGAAACGGTTTCTGCTGATCTCGATGTTGAACCCCTAATCTCTGGCGATAATGTGGAAGCTATCATCGCGGCCGCGTATGCAGGTAAATAGCCCCGAAACGGGCTGCATTCGCCAATAGCGTTTTTGGTATGAATAATTTCTACGCCCCGGCTGTAATGCCGGGGCGTTTTTCCCCGCAGCGTGGGTTCCAAATGGCATCACAGGCAGCGATTCGAGGTCGCCCTTCAAAGAAATCATGCGTCGGTCTCTCTTTCCAAGTTGTTTGGTGCATTAAACGCCAGCTTTGATGTTCGGCGTAATCGACAGCAAAATTTTTGCAAAAGAACCGTTGCACCCGAGAAATTGTAGCTATAAACATTCGATATCATCCTCGTTCTTGGGAGAACGATTCAACACGTACACTAACGAAAAACATTGAATCTGGAGGTTCTAATGAGTAGCTCTGAAAGTGAAAATATGCCGACCAACCAGATGATCGATCGTGCTGAAATCAAAAAGCTTGTCGATGCGGAAGGCCCTATCACTTTGCGAGGCTACAACCTCGAAGACCTAAATTTGTCGCGGTTGGACTTGAGTGGATGGCGATTTGAACGTTGTCGGCTGGCGAGGGCCAACTTCAACGGTGCAAACCTAGAAGATGTACACTTTGTGTCTTGCAGAGCGGGTGCGGCAAGTTTTGTAGGGGCGGATTTACTTGATGCCGTTATCGAAAGTAGTGACTTTAATAATGCCATTTTTCGCGGCACGTCTCTGTCGTCAGCTCGATTTTTCCAATGTAAAATGACCGGGGCTGACTTGTCTGAAGCCAAAATACTCGGGCTTGAGCTAGAGGAAGTTTTGTTCTCTCTCGCTAAAATGCCACGATTATCCTTCAATAAAGCCGTCCTAAGGAGAGTAGATTTTAGCGATGCCGATTTGGCGGGTAGCGATTTCAGAGGGGCTATTTTTGAAGATTGCTCACTCCGCAATGCGCATCTTGTAGGGTGTCGCTTTGAAAAAGCTGACCTACGGGGCGCTGATTTGGGCGGCGTCCAAATGAATGATGCAAGGCGTTTTCGAGGGGCAATGATCTCGCGAGCGCAGGCTGCCGAGCTTCTTGGCCAACTTGGGCTAAAGGTAGGATGATGTCTGAAATTTCACTGGAAGAAGCCGCAACACGCCGCACCGTTTCCAACAATATTTTCCGTGATGACTTTATGGAAGATTTCTCGATATTTGAGACTGAATTTGTTCAGTGTACATTTGTGAATTGTGGCTTTGATAGCGCCCGGATCGGACTCTCGAAATTCCGAAATTGCCGGTTCACAGATTGCTCGTTCCGGGATGTTCACATGATGTCTTGTGATTTTTATGATGAATCCACCGAGAAAGGCTGTGTCTGGAACCGGTGCGATCTGTCAGATGCTAAGTTTGAAAAATGCGACTTTTCCCGAAATGAGCTAATAGCCTGCAAAGGATTTATGCTCAACCTAAGCGAATGCAAAGCCATAGGCGCTAGCTTTGGACTAGACGTGCAACGACAAGTCAGCAATCGACTGACTATTGGCGGTATATCTTGTCATCGTAGTAATTTGACGGAGACAAATTTCAGCCAGCTGAATCTGGAAGGCAGTACTTTTGATTGCTGTAATTTAGGCAACGCAGATTTTAGCAAGTGTAATCTTACGGGCGTAAATTTCGTTGGGTCAAACATGGGGAACCTACGGCTTTTCGGAGCTGATATGACGCGTGCTAAAGTTGCACATGCAGACATAGACGAACTTGCGCTGGAAGATGTTCTCTCACTTGAGGATATCCTCGTCAGCCAAGACCAGCATGAACTGTTCCTCAGATTTTTCCGAATAAGAACCGACAATTAGTGGTTGCGATTGGTATCTGGCGTCCAACGCGTTTTTGGATCCTGTTTTCACCTCTAATACCAGCTGTGTTGGCACCACTTTTATCAATCACGATCTATTCTGGAATCCCGTAGGATAACAGAGCGTCGAAATGAAATATCAAGTTTGCGACATAACCCTGACGTCAGGCCAAGGCGCTAATGTAAGATATCAATATTATTTGGTAAATCGCTTTACCAAGTTTCAGTAAAAGTTAAAATATGGTATGCTGAAAGGAAATCGAATGATTCTTCGCGGTATAACATGGGACCATCCGAGATGCTTATGCGCGCCTTGAATCAGCCAGTAAGGAGTATGAGTCTCGTTTTGGGATTAGTTTAACTTGGGATCGACGTAGCCTGCAGGACTTTGCTGATGCTTCCATTGATGCGTTGGCCAAAAGTTTCGACCTGATCGTGCTGGACCACCCCCATGTGGGGCTGATTGCTGAAAGCGGGTGTTTACACCCAATGGTTATGCCAGACGATTCTGCCGATAGATCACTGGATCATAGTCTTGAAAGCTATGTCTGGAAAGGGCAGATTTGGGTTATGCCTGTTGATGCGGCCTGTCAGATGGCGGTTGAACGCATCGATCTAGGGGGGGCAACATTTGGCACATGGGATGAAGTGCTGAATGCCAAGGCAGATCTTGCAGGAACAGTAACCCCGCTTTTACCTGTTGATGCTTTTGATTTGATGATGACGCTTTTGGCGACAGCCGGGGAAACCAAACTGCCATTTTCGGACTATGATTTCACCTCGGATGAAAATGGATTGAAAGCGCTTCACATCCTTAAAAAATTGTACTTGGCCGGGCCGTCGGATGCGGTGAAATGGAACCCCATTCACGTGCTTGAAGCCATGTCGACGACCAATGATTTTCGCTTTTCGCCAGCATTGTTCGGTTATTTCAATTATGCCCATCCGAGATTTCGCGACCATGTGCTGAGCTATGTTGATTTGCCCCGATTTGCTGGCGGTGGCCCCATGCGCGGCATATTGGGGGGGCTTCGCCGGGTCATCTGGCAGTGAAATGCATAAAGATTTGCTGAAGCAAATGAGCCAAGAGAAAAAATCAGAGCCCGAAGTATCATTAAGTAATGAAGGGGTTTTCAAATTTTTTGGTGATTTTTGAAGGACTTCAGGAACACATAGATAAGTACGAATATAATGGTTCCAATTATCAAGAGATCCTAGTTACCTCTTTTCCAACGAAAGCAATTATGCTTTTCGCAGAATAGACGGCAACCATGGATCAAGATAGAAAACGTTCGGCAGACAGTGTCATGTCAGGAGAACATAGGCTTGCGAAAGGAGTGGTTGTTTTGCTGGTCGGCTAGAAGGACCCTAGCTTCAAACCGCAGAAAAATCGGTGATTGGCGCGCACTTAATCGATGTCGAAATCAATTTCGTTGCCAAAAGGCAGCGACCGCTGCCTTTTTCCGGACGCTGCAAAAATTGCGTTTCCGAGCGCGGCCGCTATCGGCGGCGTTCCTGGCTCTCCAGCACCGCCCATGCGCGGGGAGTTTTCCAGCAAAGCCACCTCAATCGGGGGCACACCCGCCATGCGCAGGGCGTCATAATCATAGAAATTCTCCTGAACCACCCGCCCATCGGCAAAGCTAATTTCTTGTCCAATCGCAGCAGAAAGCCCGTAAATAATGCCAGAGGTTATCTGGGCCTCAAAGTTACCCGGATCAAGGATCATCCCCGGATCGGCCGCCGCCCAGATCTTCTCAAGCTTCACCGTGCCCCCGCGCATATCCACCTGCACAACCTCGGCCACCCATGTGCCAAAGCTCAGGGTGTGCGCGATCCCTTGGCCAACCCCCTCGGGCAACGCCTGCCCCCAGCCTGCCATTTCGGCCACAGCTTTCAGGGCCTCGCGGGCAGGCGCGTGCCGCTCGTCTTGCATCATCGCTAGCCGCATCTCAAGCGGGTCTTTCCCGCCTGCAAAAGCCAGCTCATCCAAAAAGCTCTCATGCACAAACCCGTTAATCGAATTGCCAACCGAGCGCCAGAATCCCACCGGAATATCCGTATCCACCTGATGCGCTGCAAACCGACTATGGGGCCAACTGAAGGGCTGATCAAAGCTACCATCCAAAATTGAGCGGTCCGGCCCTGCCGCGCTCAAGTTCGGGAACGTGCGGCCAAACAGGGATTTGTTGATAGAAGGCGCCGCGACGCGGTAATCCAGCGCCTCTGGCAGTCCATTTTTCAGGATAGCTTTCAGGCGCGCCTCAGCCATTGGGCGATAGGTATCATGCTGAATATCCTCCTCGCGCGACCACGTTACCTTCACCGGCTTGCCACCGGTTTGCGCGGCAATTGCGGCAGCATAAAGCGGCACATCGGCCTCGACCCTACGGCCAAAGCCCCCGCCAAGGCTGGTGGTAATAACCTCTACATCATCGGTTTCAATCCCGAGTAAATCAGCCGTAACCATCGCCGCAAGCCCCGGGGCTTGTGACCCAAGCCAGAGTGTGAGCTTACCATCCACAAACTGTGCGGTGGCGTTCATTGGCTCCATGGTGGTGTGGGCCAGATAGGGCAAACTATAGCGTGCCTCAATCACCTCGGCCCCTTGCATGGCGGCCTCTGGGTCGCCTTCCCCGCCGAGGGTAAAGCTGGATTCACGATCCAGCGCCTCGGCCCAGAGCACTTTTAGGCCGGCGGTATCTTCAGGGTAGCTTGCGGCTTCCCATTCAGGTGCCAGCGCCCGCGCACCTTCAAAAGCTGCCCATGTATTGCTGGCGATTATGCCAAAACCATGGCCGGTGTTCGTCGCAATCTCCACAACATTCAGCACGCCCGCTACGGCCATAGCCGCGGCCTCATCAGCGTGCTTTGCCTTAGCTCCAAATCGGGGAGACATGGCCACGGTAGCATACAGCATATTGGGCAGTTGCACATCTATGCCGTAAATCGGCGCACCCGTAATCTTCTCCCGCATCTCCACCCTCGGCTGGCTTTTGCCAAGAATGCGCCATTCCGAAGGGTCTTTTAGCGCGGGCGGTTTAGGCAGAGTTAACGTGGCAGCGTCTGCGGCCAGCGCCCCATAAGTTAGGCGCTCACCATTCGGATTAACAACCTCGGCACGCGCCGTGGTCAGGCTTTCAGCCGACACCCCCCAGCGCTGTGCAGCGACTTCCACAAGCACAGCCCGCGCCGTCGCCCCTGCCTCGCGCATTTTATCAAAAGCATCAATGCTGGCCGAAGAGCCGCCGGTAACCTGAAGCGCCAAAAATTTGCCAGCCACACCTAAGGCGCCCCGCGCTATTTCGGCAACAAACCCTTCATCAAAAAACGCAAACGGCGCCCCTTCGCGCAGCATGGCGCTGTTATAGTAAGCCGCGGCTGCGGGGCCGTGCTCGGCGCTGATTTGGTCCATATCCACATCCAGCTCCTCCGCCACCAAAGCCGCCAGCGTAGTATGAATGCCCTGCCCCATTTCGGCGCGCGGCGTAATAATGGTAATAGCGTTATCACTGCCGATAATCACATAAGGCGTAAACGAAAAATCGCCCTCTGCCAGAGTATCCGGCAGCGGATTTGGGTAAGGTTTTTTGTAATAGTAATACCCCACGGCCAGCCCGCCAGCGGCCGCAATCCCAAGGCCCAAAAACCCACGGCGTGTATATTTTGCAATCTTGCCCATAGGTTAGCCCTCCATTCCTGCAGCTTCATGAATGGCCGCCCGCAAGCGCGGGTAGGTGCCACAGCGGCAAAGATTGGTCATCACCGCGTCGATATCCTCATCCGTTGGCTGTGGAATTTCTTCCAGCAAAGCCACGGCAGCCAAAATTTGCCCGCTCTGGCAATAGCCACATTGCGGCACCTCATGCCTCATCCAAGCCTCCTGCACTTTGTGCAGCCGCTCGCCTGAAGGCAGGCCCTCAATGGTGGTGATTTCGCCCACCACATCCGCCGCTGCCGTTATGCAAGTGCGCGTCGGAATGCCGTCAACCAGCACCGTGCACGCCCCGCAAGCCCCAACACCACAGCCAAATTTCGGCCCCTTGATATCCAGCAAATCGCGCAGCACCCACAACAAGGGCATGTCATCCGGTGCCTCAACCTGATGCGTTTGTCCATTTACCTGCAGTTTCATGGCGGCGCTCTCCTTAAGTGACCTTTGGTCTCTTAAACCTCAGAATGACAACGCTGTCAATAAGAGACTTCCGGTTTCTTATTGTATTTCAACCAGCCCCGCGCTACATTCTCACCATGACCAAGCCCGATTTCATCCGCGCCCGCACCCCCGAGGCCAAGGCCAAGCGCCGCGCCGCCATTTTGGCCGCCACGCGCGCATTACTCGCCCAAGGCGGGCCAGAGCAAACCACTCTGAGCGCCATCGCCACCGAGGCAGGCATCACAAAATCCAACATCTACCGCTACTTTGAAAGCCGCGAAGAAATCCTGATGCGCGTGCTAACCGAAGATTTGCGCCATACCTGCGTGGCCCTAACGCAAGCCCTGATTGAGCCAAAGCCCTTGTCCGAGGTGGCCGATATGCTCGCGGGTGGCCTTGCCGCCAACCCGCGGCTTTGCCTGCTCATCAGCATCACCGCGTCAACACTAGAGCATAATATCTCCACCGACACTCTGCGCGAAATCAAACGCGATTTGATAGCATCGTTGGAAACAACCGCAAAAGCTTTGCACATTGCCGTCCCCAGTTTCTCACAAGCGCAAACAGAAACAGCTATGCAAATCCTGTGGACCCTGACCATCGGCTTATGGCCGCACAGCACCCCGGGCCCAGCGCTCATGGCGCTCTATGAGGAGCCAGAATTCATCAGATTCAACCAAGATTTTGGTGAGACGCTCACTTCCCTAACACATGTAATGCTAACAGGGCTGATCAGCGGCTCCAGCCCCACGCCCATACAAAAAAGCCCCTAGCGAAAATACACTACATATACATAGGCCCCAAGCACCAGCGACACCGGCCAAAGCAATATCGCCAGCCGGATACTCCAGCGGATTAAAAAACGCGTTATCCACCAGATCACAGCTTGGCCTTTTTTCGTAAATCCGGCATTTCAAAAATCATGCCGCACCTTGGCATACCCCTCCATCCTTAACCACCCCGCCAAAAGCAAAAAAGGTGCCGCGCGGCGCGTTCACGCCCTCGCAGCACCCCCAAAGCTTTCCGCGCCGCCACCGAGCGTAGCGAGGCTCGGTCCTCCGGTCTAAGCCGGAGGACCCTATTTAGTGCACCACCGCAGGGCTTTTGCCCACCAGCAACCCGCTTTCCTCTGCCGAAATCGGAATAGTCGCCCCGTCCATCACTTCACCCGAAAGCAAAAGCTCGGCCAGCTCGTTTTGCAAACTGCGCTGAATAACCCGCTTCAGCGGCCGCGCGCCATACACAGGGTCATAGCCTTCATCCGCCAGCCACTTATGGGCCGCAGCATCAAACTCCAGCGTGATCTTCCGATCAGCCAAACGGCGTTGCAAAATCTTGATCTGGATATCGACAATCCCGTCCATATCTGCGCGACTAAGCCGATCAAAAATCACAATTTCGTCTAGCCGGTTCAAAAATTCCGGCCGGAAATGCCCGCGCACTGCCTCCATCACCTCAGCCTTCGCCTCGTCCACATTCGCATCCTCTGCCAGCGTTGAAAGCGCCTGCGAGCCAAGATTACTGGTCAGGATAATTAAGCTATGCTTAAAATCCACAACCCGCCCCTGCCCATCAGTTAAGCGGCCATCATCCAGCACTTGCAGCAGCACGTTAAACACATCCGGATGCGCCTTTTCGACCTCGTCAAACAGGATCACCTGATAAGGCTTCCGGCGCACAGCTTCCGTCAGCACGCCCCCCTCATCATAGCCCACATAGCCCGGAGGTGCCCCGATCAGCCGCGCCACGGAGTGCTTTTCCATAAACTCCGACATATCAATCCGCACCATCGCCTGATCATCGTCAAACAGAAACTCCGCCAGCGCTTTGGTCAGCTCGGTTTTACCCACGCCGGTTGGCCCAAGGAACAAAAAGCTGCCCTGTGGCCGGTTCGGGTCCGAAAGCCCTGCCCGCGCGCGGCGCACCGCGTTAGAAACCGCCCGCACAGCTTGGCCTTGGCCGATCACCCGCTTGCCGATCTCCTCTTCCATCCGCAGCAGCTTATCCCGCTCGCCTTCCAGCATTTTATCTACCGGAATGCCCGTCCAGCGCGCCACAACGCCAGCGACATGCTCAGCCGTCACGGCCTCTTCAACCATCACGTCGGTTTCCTCGGCGGCCTCCGCCTCGGCCAGCTGTTTTTCCAGCTTGGGAATAACCCCGTAAGAAAGCTCGCCCGCCTTGCCAAGATCGCCCTCGCGCTTGGACTGCTCGAGCCGCGCCCGCGCTTGCTCTAGCGCTTCCTTAATATCACGCGCCCCTGCCAGTTTATCCCGCTCCGCCTGCCAGCGGGCCGTCAGCTGGTCAGACTCTTCCTGCATGCGCGCCAAGTCCCGCTCCAGCGTCTCAAGACGGTCTTTGCTCGCGGAATCAGTCTCCTTCTTCAGCGCCGCGGCCTCGATCCGCTTTTGCAAAATATCGCGATCAATCCTGTCCAGCTCTTCGGGCTTGCTGTCCGCTTCCATGCGCAAACGGCTGGCGGCTTCGTCCATCAGGTCAATCGCCTTATCCGGCAAAAACCTGTCGGTGATATAGCGGTCAGAAAGCTGCGCCGCCGCCACCAAAGCCCCGTCAGTAATCCGGATCCCGTGATGCAGCTCATACTTTTCCTTGATGCCGCGCAAAATACTGATGGTGTCCTCCACCGAAGGTGCCTCGATCAGCACAGGCTGAAAGCGCCGCGCCAAGGCCGGGTCTTTTTCCACATGTTTGCGGTATTCATCCAGCGTGGTGGCCCCCACGCAGTGCAAATCGCCGCGCGCCAAGGCGGGCTTCAACAGGTTGCTGGCATCCATCGCGCCATCGCCCTTACCCGCGCCCACCAGCGTGTGCATCTCGTCAATAAACAAGATGATATCACCGTCAGCATCGGTCACTTCTTTAAGCACCGCTTTCAGCCGCTCTTCAAACTCACCCCTGTATTTAGCCCCCGCAATCAGCGCGCCCATATCCAGCGCCATCAGCTTTTTACCGGCAATAGAATCCGGCACATCGCCATTTACAATCCGCAAGGCCAGCCCTTCAGCGATCGCGGTTTTACCCACGCCCGGTTCGCCAATAAGCACGGGGTTATTTTTCCTCCGGCGAGAAAGCACCTGCATGGTGCGCCGAATTTCCTCATCGCGGCCAATAATCGGGTCAATTTTTCCGTCGCGTGCCGCCTGCGTTAAATCCTGCGCAAATTTCTTGAGCGCCTCATAGGTATCCTCGGCACTCGCGCTATCCGCCGTGCGGCCAGCGCGAATTTTGTTAATCGCCGCATTCAAAGATTGCGCATTTACGCCGGCATCTTTCAACGCATCGGCCGCCTTAGATTTCACAATCGTCAGCGCTGTTAGCAGCCGCTCTACGGCTACAAAACTATCGCCAGCTTTCTTGGCCAGCTTTTCAGCCTCACCCAACACCTTGTTGGTTTGCCCATCCATATAAAGCTGCCCGTCGCCCTCGACTTTCGGCAGCTTGCCCAGCGCGGTTTCAATGGCCGCCACAGCAACCTTTGGGTCTCCGCCGGCTGATTTAATAAGGTTCGCCGCCATGCCCTGCTCATCATCAAGCAGCGCCTTTAGCAGGTGCTCGGGCAAAAACCGCTGGTGGTCTTCGCGTTGTGCAATTGTTTGCGCGGCCTGCACAAAGCCCTTTGAGCGCTCGGTGAATTTCTCAAAATTCATATTATTCTCCTTGAAGCATCCATCCTCAGGCGCCCATCTGGCACGCCATAATGGCCTTTGGTTTCAAGCCGCCCACTTGGCACGGCCCCTTGACTCATAGATGGGAAATGCACATAGCCCTTGCAACCCTGACCGCCTTTATTTCGGAGCCTTTTATGCCAAATGCCGACCCCCGCCTGATTGTTGCCCTTGATGTCCCCTCTGCACTAGAGGGCCTCGCGCTGGCTGAAAAGCTTGGCAGCACCGTTAGCTTTTACAAAATCGGCCTTGGGATGCTTACGGGTGGCGGGCTGGCGCTGGCCATGGAGCTTAAAGATAAGGGCAAGCGCGTCTTTCTGGATATGAAGCTGTTTGATATTCCGGCGACCGTTGAAAAGGCCACCCGAGGGCTGGCGCAGTATGATCTTGATTTCCTAACCGTGCACGGAGACCCCCACGTAGTGCGCGCCGCCGTAGCTGGCCGTGGTAACAGCGAAACCAAAATCCTCGCCGTTACTATTCTTACCGCCATGGCGCGTAACGACCTCGACGACTGCCTGATTAAAGACGGTGCGGTGCATGAGCTTGTGGTCGAACGCGCCCGCAATGCCTTTATTGCCGGCGCTGACGGCGTTATCGCCTCCCCGCAAGAGGCGGGCCTCATTCGCGCCCTGCCAGAGGCCAAAGGCAAGCTCATCGTCACCCCCGGCGTGCGCATGGCGGGTAGCGATGCGGGCGACCAAAAACGCATCGCCACCCCCGCGCAAGCCCTCGCCGAAGGGGCTGATTATCTTGTCGTGGGCCGCCCCATTTGGCAGGCCCCTGCCCCCAAAATGGCCGCTCGGAAGATCATTGCCAATATGCTGGAGGCAGGTGGCGTCAATAGCCGCTTTCACCCATAAGCATTTGCCTAAAGTTTTATCTCTTGGTCTAATTTGGACCACAATTCCGTCACACTTGCGTCATAAATCCTGCGTACTCAAATAGTTAACGATGATCTAATTGGGTGTAAGGAGTGTAAAATGTTTAGTCGCATCAAGTCATTAATTGCCATAAAAAGCCTGTCGGTATTCGACAAAATCACGCTATCAATAGCTGTTTTCGGGACGGTCGCTGTTATTATAAGCACGATCTAGCCAAAATAATATGCAGCGCGCGCGTTTGCCCGTGCCATGAAGCGCCTTTTGCCCCCGTAAAAGAACAGCTTGCGAACATCTGCCGTTTTCGCAATAATCTCTCTATGCCAAACACTACACCCGCGCTCTGCCGAGACTGCCTGCACCCGTTTTCGGGCGCTGGCCCCTGCCCCGCCTGCCACTCGCATCGCGTGGTGCGCCACCCCGAGCTGTGGCAGCTTTCCATTGCCCATATGGATTGTGACGCCTTCTACGCCTCGGTTGAAAAACGCGATAACCCCGCACTGCGTGATCTGCCGATCATCGTTGGCGGCGGCCAGCGCGGGGTTGTAACCACGGCGTGTTACGTTGCGCGGCTTTACGGCGTGCGCTCTGCCATGCCCATGTTTCAAGCGCGCAAACTTTGCCCACAGGCGGTGGAAGTCCCGATTCGCATGAGTGTTTATGTCGAGGCCTCCCGCCAAATTCGCACCCTGATGGATGAACTCACCCCGATCATCGAACCGCTCTCGCTTGACGAGGCGTTTTTGGACCTCACCGGCACCGCCCGCCTGCATAAAACGCCGCCCGCCGCGCAGCTGGTGCGGCTGGCCAACCGCATTCAGGCCGAAGTTGGTATTACCATTTCCATCGGCCTTTCGCACAATAAATTCCTCGCTAAAATCGCGTCTGATCTTGATAAACCCCGTGGCATGGCCCTAATCGGCAAAGCCGAAACCACCGACTTCCTGAAGGGAAAACCCGTGGGGATGCTGTCGGGCGTTGGCCCTGCAATGCAACAAAAATTGGCGCAGGAGGGCATTCGGAAAATTGACGACCTTCTGCGATATTCGGCCAAAGACCTCGCCGATCGCTTTGGTGGTATGGGGCTGCGGCTTTATGATCTTTCGCGCGGGCAAGACGCCCGTAAAATCAACGCCCTCGCGCCGGTTAAAAGTATTTCGCGAGAAACAACTTTTAACAAAGATACCGCAGACCCTGAGGTGCTAGACGGTTATCTTTGGCGGCTATGTGTGGAAACCGCCGACCGTGCAAAAGCCAAGTCCTTGGCTGGCCGCGTTGTGGTTCTTAAACTCAAAACCAGCGGTTTTCGTCAGATTTCCCGCAGGTTAACCCTTGAAACCCCAGCGCAGCACGCCGATACAATTTATACAATCGCGCGCCGATTGCTTGAAGCCACCCTGCCTCAAGGCCCGTTTCGGCTATTGGGCGTAGGCATCACCGACCTTTGCCCGGAAGATACCGCCAATGCGACCACCGACTTGTTGGACATAGACGCCCCAAAACGCCGCGCTATTGAGCAAGCGACAGATTCTATTCGCGATAAATTTGGAAAAGACGCTATTAAAAAAGGGCGGGCTTTAAAATAGTGTGCGCTGCACCATTGACTTTGCTGCACTGCACCAATATAGGTATACATGCGCCTTTCATCAGGCGCATCCTCCCATATCCTGAGGCCGCGCGATGCGCGGTCTTTTTTTTATTCGGCTGCAAGACTTTGCGGACAAGCTGAAATGCCCGCAATCTGGGTGAACACGCCTGCAATCTGCGCGCGGATAGTCTCAAAATCCTGATGCAGCTCTACCCGTGCCTCGTTCATATAAAGACTGCGATCAATTTCAATTTGCAGCACATGCACCCCTTGGCTCGGGGCCCCGTAGTGGCGGGTAATATACCCCCCCGCAAAAGGTGCGTTTCGCGCCACTTCAAACCCCGCATCGGTAAAAAATGCCGCCACGTTATCACTTAACCACCGATCACAAGCAGTGCCGTAGCGATCTCCGAGCACAATATCAGGGCGGCGATTTTGCAAGCCCCCGGGCAAGGCCGCGCGGGGCATGGAATGGATATCAAAAAGGTAGCACGCACCAAAGCGCTGCCTTTGCGTCTGGATTAACCCGCGCAAAGCCGCGTGATAGGGATAATAGCCGTGTTCAAGCCGCGCCTCCGCCTCGGCCAGCTTCATTTTGCCAAGCTGGATAGCGCGCCCATTGGACACAACGCGCGGAATAACCCCCAACCCCGCCGCAATACGCGGATTGGTCAGATAGCCACCTGCATTCTGAATAATGGCCGGGTCCAGCTCATCCGCTGCACGGTTTAAGTCCACATAGGCGCGCGGAAAGCGGGCTTTGAGTACGGGAGCGCCATGAATATCATCAATAAACTGGTCCACATATGCATCTTCAGAAGACCGAAGCTGAAGCGGAGTCAGGCAAGAATCGTGTAAAAATGCCAAAGGGTATTCGGCCCCGCTATGGGGGCTGGAAAACACTGCGCAACTGCGGGGCGCAGGGGCTGAATTTAAAATATAAGCCTGTTGCTGCATATTAATCTCTTGTTTGGCATCAGCACCTTACCACAAGGCCTGCCGCCGCCAATGGCAATTTTCCGTGATTTGCCCAAACACTACAAAACCGCTTGAACCCACCCCCGCAAGCGCTTATAGACAGGCCACGCGGGCGTTGCTTATGCAGCGCTTGTTGCTTTTTCGGGTGTATAGCTCAGCGGGAGAGCACTTCGTTGACATCGAAGGGGTCACTGGTTCGATCCCAGTTACGCCCACCATTTTCCGCCTCGCGGAAATGAATTTTAACCGGCGCATCGCGCGCCCAGAATTGGAGAATGACTATGAAAGTCAGGAACTCGCTTCGCTCCCTCAAGGGCCGCCACCGCGATTGCCGTATCGTGCGCCGTAAAGGCCGCGTATATGTGATCAACAAAACCCAGCCGCGCTTTAAAGCACGTCAGGGCTAAGTTAGCCTATTGAAATACCACAGAATTTGGGCCGCGCTGCATTAGCAGCGCGGCCCGTTTTTTATTGCCCGAGCAACAAGCGCCTAATCATATTGGCGGTCACATAGCCTGTTGACGGCATGCCACGATCTCGCTGATAGCTCCTGAAAGCTTGTCGGCTGGCGAGGTCAAAATTGCCATCGCGCGGGCCGGTACGGTAGCCAAGGTCTGCCACACGCTGCTCAATCAGCAAGCGTGAAACCGAGTTCAGCCGCAGCGCATCTTCCACTCGTTTAGCATCGTTATCAACCACTTCGGGGGCTGCACCGATTCGGATGCGCGCGATGTCCTTATAAATCCCATTCGGGAAATCACGCAGGTATTCGCGATAGGCTGGGTCGGTGTTTATGCGCACCGCGCGCCCCCAAGCCTGCTCGTCAGTTTGCGCTGTCATCCGTGCCAGCTCTGCGCGGGCGCGGTTGGCAAATTGGCCGTTAGGGTAGCGCTGAAGGTAAAGCTGAAGGCCGCGCTCGGTGCCATTGGCCCCGGTTTGCGCCCAATAGCTGCGGTCCCCTGCGCGCAGTTCCACCCGTGCCTCATCGCCCTGTTGGCGCAAAAGCGCTACTTGGTCAGCGTTCAAATATCCGCTACGCGTTAGCCGCTCGCGCCGCTGCCAGCCGCGAATCGCTGTGCGGGTACCGTTGCCAAACAGCCCGTCTATCCCGCGGGTATCAAAGCCAAGATCCGTTAGGTCTTGCTGGATATTTCGGCGCTCACCGCGGCTTAAGCCAAGGGCATCTTCCAGCTGCTCAGGTGTGCGAGCCACGCTGCGGGTGCCAACCAGCTCTAGCGAAGCCGGAATATCGCCCTCAATTTCGAGCCGCCCTATATCAGTGCGCAGCACATCTATCACCCGCACATTTGGGCGCAGGAAGCTGTGGCGCAACAGGTCGCCAACCTTATCATACGCGCCCGAAATCATCATCACACCGCGCGGCAGAGGCATGCGGGCAAGGCCTTCTTGCACCAGCGGAATCCGCACCAGCTCACGGCCTGATTCTCCCACAAACAGCACCGATTTCCCGGGTTTTTGCGCCAATAGTTGCGCGATAAAGCTGATATCGGCGCCGCGAAAAGCCAAGCCCGTAACTGAGCTTACATTCATATCGGCAGGCAACAGCCAAGAGACCTCGCCAAAATGCGCCACATGGCCGCTAAGCACGGCGATCACCGTATCGGCCCGCGCTATTTTATCGGCAAACGCACCGATGCGTTGGCGGGTTTCAAGGCGGTTGAGGTCTTTGCCCTCGATCACCTCGTAACCCTGACTTTCCAGCGCATTCACCAGCTGCTGGTGCTTGCGCGAAATAGTGGCCACATCGGTGCCATTATCATAATAGCCATTGGAAAGCACCAATGCTAGATTTTTCGCACGTGCCAAGCCGGAGAGGCCGAGCAGGGCGATGAGTGAAAAGACAATTATCCGCATGTTAAATCCTCCTGCGTTACCCGCTCAGCTTATCAAGCTGAGCGGCGCAGGCCAGCCCTAGCGGTTTTGGCCGCCGGTTTTAGTCATATTTCCGCTGATCGTCGATCACGAGGCCGTCTTTAGGCAGGCTGCCAAGCGGCACAATTTCTACCGTACCACGCAGCTTAAGTGTGGCCTGAACCGAGACCTCAAGCGCGGCAATGTCAGCGCCCTCGGCCTCCATTTGCACGGTCATCACATCCTTCTCGCCCACGCGGGTAGCCGTAATGCGGGCCTTGGCCACTTCGGGGTGGCGAGCCACCAGCGCAGCTACTTGCTCGGGACGCACAAACATACCCTTAATTTTGGTGGTTTGGTCAGCGCGGCCCATCCAGCCCTTGATGCGCATATTGCTGCGGCCACAGGGGCTTTGCCCCGGCAGCACCGCCGAAAGATCTCCCGTCGCAAACCGGATCAGCGGATAGTCAGCATTAAGCGCGGTTACAATCACCTCACCCACGTCCCCCTCGGCCACAGGAATACCCGTGCCGGGGGTAACGATTTCCACAATCACCCCCTCGTCTATGATCATGCCCTCCATGGCCTCGCTCTCATAAGCGATATTGCCAAGATCGGCAGTGGCATAGCATTGCAAGCAGGCAATACCACGCTCGGCATACTCGGCCCGAAGGCTCGGAAACAGCGCGCCGCCGCCCACAGCTGCACGGGTAAATTGCAGCTTGCGGCCCATTTCATCCGCCTTATCAAGGATGATTTTGAGGTAATCTGGGGTGCCGGCATAAGCGGTGCAACCCAGATGCGCCGCCGCTTCCACCTGAAGCTCGGTCTGCCCCGTGCCAGCGGGCAGCACTTTGGCCCCCACCGCCTGCGCCGCGCTTTCAAACATCATGCCTGCAGGCGTAAGGTGATAGGAAAAGCAATTTTGCACCACATCAGAGGCACCAATGCCCGCCGCATGCAAAAACCGCCCGAGCCGCCACCAATCGCCCTGCATCCGGCCCGGCTCATAGATCGGGCCGGGGGACTGAAAGTAGTGGGTTATGTTTTGGGTGCGGATACAGCCAAATGGCGGCATATCTTTTTGCCATTGAGAAAGGTCTGATTTCCGCAGGATCGGCATATTGGGCAGGTCTTCAAGGCTGGTAATTAAAGCCGCCTTTTGCTTCCAATCATCCGAAGCGTTGGCCTCGGTCAGCCGTTTTTGCAGCTGTGCTAGTTGGTCAGCCATGCGCTCATCATCCGAGCGGGTTTCGAGCGTATCAAAAAAATCTGTCATGGCGGAGCTTTCATAAATAGGGCTAGCCGCAGCTTTGGCCCTCTTGGATAGGGGGACAAGGCAACGAGCCATAGGAGCAATAAACGCAGCAATCGCCAGCTAACGGTTTCAACACCGCCGCACAGTTTTTACATTCATAAAACCACTGGCAGGAATCCGTCGGCATTTGCTCGACAGATTGGTGGCCACATTTAGGGCAGGTAATGGTGGAGCCTAGGCTAACCACCGCTTTCGCCTCCGGTAGGAGCGCACATCGCGAAAGCTCTTACGGCCATCATCGGACATCCCGAGATAAAACTCTTTTACGTCGGGGTTTTCGCGGAGTTCAGACGCAACGCCGTCCATCACCACACGGCCTGACTCGAGAATATAGCCGTAATCCGCATAGCGTAGCGCCACGTTGGTGTTTTGCTCGGCGAGCAAAAACGAAACACCCTCTTGCTGGTTCAGATTTTTCACAATCGTGAAAATCTCTTCCACCAGTTGCGGAGCCAAGCCCATGCTTGGCTCATCCAACAGCACCATTTCAGGGTTGCTCATAAGGGCCCGCCCGATGGCGACCATCTGCTGCTCACCGCCCGAAGTATAGCCCGCTTGGGATTTGCGCCGCTCTTTCAGGCGCGGAAAGTTTTCATATACCAGCTCAAGGCTTTTCTTTATTTCGGCCTTGCCATCACGACGCGTATAGGCGCCCGTCATCAGGTTTTCTTCTACGGTGAGGTGCTCAAAGCAATGCCGGCCCTCCATCACCTGAATCACACCCTGCTTTACCAATGCCGCCGGATTAAGCTTATCAATCGGCTTGCCGCGATAAAGTATCGACCCTTTTGTCACCTCGCCACGCTCGCCGTGCAGCAAGTTGGATATCGCCCTCAATGTGGTGGTTTTACCCGCGCCATTGCCACCCAGCAGAGCGGTAATTCCACCTTTGGGGACCTTGAGGCTCACGCCTTTCAGGACCAAAATCACGTGATTATAAATCACTTCGATATTGTTGACCTCTAGCAAGGTCTCGCGCTTTTCACCATCATCCAGCATCGGTATTTCCTTGAAAAATGAGGCCCGCCCCGACAGAAGCCGGGGCGGGGGATAAGCTTAGTTACACTGCGATTCAATGTTGTTTTCAGCTGCATAGGCAGATGAATCCGCATCGATCAGCGGTTGAATAACGCTCATGTCAGAACCCGAAAATTCGGTGATCAGAGACCAAGATTGCGCGGTTGCGTCCCACTGCTGAATAGCACCAAGACCCGGGCCACCGTGGTTTTCACAGCTCACTTCAAAGCTAGGACCAAAACCGGCAAGGCCGATAGCGCCCATAACTTCGTCGTTGATCACAAGGTTTTCCATGCCATCACGCATCATGGCGGCGGTAATGTCGGCAACGCCGTGCATTTCCTGAGCAACCCGAACCGATTCAGTCAAAAGGGCTGCCTGATAGAGGCCACGATTATATAGGATGGTGCCAACATTTGCGCCCGTACCAGCCGAAAGGCCCGCATCGGTTACATACTTCTGGATGTCATCAAACACAGGGAAATCAGTGCCCACAGCGTGGAAGGTCACAGCTTTATAGCCGTCAGATGACATGCCGGACGGGATCACGTCGTTGTCAGAACCAGACCACCAAACGCCAATGAAGTTCTCCATTGGGTAGCGGATATTGGCAGCTTCCTGAATCGCGACTTGGTTCATAACACCCCAGCCCCAGATCACAACATAGTCAGGCTTTTCGCGGCGAATTTGTAGCCATTGCGATTTCTGCTCTTGGCCTGGGCTGTCAATTGGCAGCAAGGTCAGATCAAAGCCATGCATTTCACCAAGGGCTTCGAGCGTCGGAATTGGCTCCTTACCAAAAGCGGAATTGTGGTAAGCCAAGGCAATTGTTTTGCCCTCAAGGCTGCCGTCGTTGATATCCAGCAGGTGGTTTACAATAACCGAAGCCGCATTCCAGTAGTTTGCCGGAAAGTTGAACACTTGGCTAAACACATCACCGTTGGCAACCGACGTGCGGCCATAACCCATGGAGTGAAGAGGAATGCCGTCAGCCGTAACCCGAGGGATAAGCTGATAAGTTGCCGCGGTTGAAAGCGGTGCATAAACCAGTGCGCCGTCACCTTTAGTGGCTTCATAGCATTCAACAGTCTTTTCAGCGTTAAAGCCGGTTTCGCACTCAACTGCGTTGATACGCACACCGCCAACACCACCATCGCGCTCGTTCAAAAGCGTCATATAGTCGGCCCAGCCGTCTGCCACTTCAGCACCGTTGGCGCCGAATGGGCCAGTCCGATAGCTGATTGACGGGAATTCCAGATCTGCGAGAACCGGGCTTGCACCGATAACCGCTGCGAGCGCAAAGCTTGCAAGTTTAGTAAATTTCATGTCGTTCCTCCCTTAGGTTTGACATAGTTATGCTCCGGTTTTTCCGGTAGCGAGATGCAGCCTGCCCCTAGTGCGGGAAAGGCCATAAGCGTAATTTCTGTTTAGTGACACGCCAAAGCTGGGCCACACCGTGGGGCTCCAATATCAGCGTTAGCATGATCAAAAATCCGATAATGACGAGCTCTAAGTGCGAAGCAATGTCGCTCGGCCATCCCAAAAACCCGACCATAATGTTTTTGAGTAGCACCGGCATTAACACAAGGAATGCCGCGCCGATAAAGCTGCCAAGAATCGAGCCCAAACCACCGATGATAATCATAAACAGCACAAGGAACGATTTCTGAATACCAAAGGTATCCCCAACATCAACCGCCCCAAGATAGACCGTAAATATAAGCGATCCGGCCACGCCGACGAAAAACGAGCTGACAGCAAAGGCGGTGAGCTTGGCTTTAAGCGGGTTCACCCCAATGATCTCCGCCGCGATATCCATATCCCGGATGGCCATCCAAGAGCGGCCAATGCGGCCACGGGTGAGGTTGCGTGCAATCCACGCCATTAACACCACCAAAACAAGGCAGAAAAGGTATTTAGAGCTGGCACTGGCCGTCGCGCCTGTCACTTCAAAGCCAAACATTTCGCGGGTGGGGGCCGAGATTTGCCCCGAGGCGGAATAGTTGTAAAACCACTCAAATTTATTAAACAGCCAAACCAGAAAAAACTGCGCTGCCAGCGTGGCCACAGCAAGATAAAACCCCTTGATCCGAAGGCTCGGCAAGCCAAAAAGCACGCCAACACCCGCGGTAATTGCCCCCGAAAGCAGCACGATAATCATGATGTTCAGGTCGGGGAACGATGTCATCAGCTTATAGGCAGCATACGCGCCCACAGCCATAAACCCGCCGGTGCCAAGGCTCAACTGCCCGCAATACCCCGTGAGGATGTTGAGCCCCAGCGCGGCAATGGACCAGATCAAAAACGGGATCAGCACGGCGCTCGCCCAGTAATCATTGATCACAAACGGCACCACGAGAAAGGCAATCGCCAATATGGCATAATAGCCATAGCGGTCCAGCTTTAGCGGAAAGGTTTGGCTATCCTCCGCATAGGATTTTTTAAAGTCACCTGCTTCACGATATAACATCAGATGTTTCCCTTCACTAAATATTTATTGACGCCGGCTACGACAGCCGCGATTCCGGCGAAAAAGAAAAACTCGTAAAACCCGCGAATTGCCGCAATAAAGTACAGCATTCGAGCTTCATATGACGAGGATCCATACAGTGCCGCGTCGGATGATATTCGCAATTCCATCATATTTCCGAACGTTGCAAATACACCGTATACAATTAGGAATGGTGGCAAAATACGGTACACCGGATACAACTTACCCATCATACCCTCTCAATAATTTTTTCGCCAAACAGGCCCTGAGGCCGGAAGACGAGGAAGATAAGGGCCAGCACATAGGCAAACCAGTTTTCAGTGGCATTCATAGTAAAGCCCATCGCATCTCCAAACCAGCTAGAGCTGACCACAAACTCAAACACTTTTTCACCCATACCGATGATCATCCCGCCAATAATCGCGCCGGGGATTGAGGTGAAGCCGCCGAGCATAAGCACAGGCAGGGCTTTGAGCGTGATAAGCGAAAGGGAAGACTGAACGCCAGATTTTGCGCCCCACATCACGCCCGCTACCAAGGCGATAAAGCCTGCGAGGCCCCAGACTATCACCCAGATCGAGCGTAGAGAAATACCGACGCTAAGCGCGGCTTGGTGGTCATCCGCCACCGCACGCAACGCGCGCCCTGTGGTGGAATATTGGCTGAAAATCGTGAGCGAAATAACGAGGAAGATCGCAATGATACTCGCCGTAATATCGAGATTGTCGATATAAAATCCATAGCCAAACCAATCATATGTCAGGCTATCTATGGTCTCGTTTATCCCCTGCGGAATGGGCAGATCGATCTTTTTGATCTCGGCTCCCCACATCAAATCGCCGACACCTTCCATAAAATAGGCCAGCCCGATGGTGGCCATAAACAGAATGATCGGCTCTTGGTTCACAAGGTGCTTGAGCAGGTATCTCTCCACCAACCAGGCAAATAATATCATCACCCCAATGGTGAGCAGAATCGCGGCAACAGCTGGCAACGTCCAGCCAAAATGGTGAACCTTGGTGCCAAACAAAGCGTTGATCAGGTGCGCAAACGGCACCTGCCCGCTTTGAATACCCACCAAGGTAAGCGCGGCAAACAGCGCCATAACCCCTTGGGCATAGTTGAAAATGCCCGAGGCCTTAAAGATCAACACAAAGCCGAGCGCCACGAGGGAGTACATAACCCCCGTCATTAGCCCGTTAATTGCGGCCTCGATGCCATATAAAAGTTGGTCGTACATAGCTTTCCCCTACCCGTGATCCACACCGAGATACGCATCAATCACATCTTGATTGTTGCGCACTTCGTCCGGCGTGCCATCGCCGATTTTTTTGCCGTAATCCATCACCACCACGCGGTCAGAGATGTCCATCACCACGCCCATATCGTGCTCGATAAGGGTAATGGTGGTGCCAAATTCATCATTCACATCAAGAATAAAGCGGCTCATGTCCTCTTTCTCCTCTACGTTCATGCCTGCCATCGGCTCATCGAGCAGCAAAAGCTTGGGCTGCGCGGCCAAGGCCCGCCCCAGCTCCACCCGCTTTTGCAAGCCATAAGGCAGCGCCCCAACGGGGGTTTTGCGAATGGCCTGAATTTCAAGGAAATCGATAACTTTCTCAACAATCTCGCGGTTTTCCTGCTCCTCGCGCTCTGCTGGGCCTTTCCAGATCATCTGCGAAAATATATTGGTTTTCATATGGGTAAAGCGGCCAGTCATAATGTTGTCCAGCGTGCTCATGCCCTTGAAAAGTGCGATGTTTTGAAAGGTGCGGGCAACGCCCTGCTGCGCAATCTGGAAAGGCTTCATGGGCTTGCGAACTTCGCCATGAAACAGAATCTCACCCTCCTGCGGGTGATAAAACCCGTTGATCACGTTCAGCATCGAGGATTTTCCCGCGCCGTTCGGCCCGATAATCGCCCGAATTTCGCCCTCGCGAATATCAAACGAAATGTCCTTAATGGCAACCACGCCGCCAAAACGCAGCGTGATATTGCGCATTTCCAGCACTTTGCCACCGATGGTCCGGCCATCGGGGGTTACATAACCGTCGCTCATGCGGCCACCTCTTTCTTTATCGGCACCACGGCCACATCGCGCAGCTCCAGCGTTGCTTTAATGGAACCTTTGCGGCCATCTTCATAGGTCACTTCTGTTTCGGTGCTGATGGTTGTGGAGCCATCATACAGTGCCGTTATCAAGTCATGGAACTTCTCGGCAACGACCTTGCGGCGCACTTTACGTGTGCGGGTCATCTCGCCGTCATCCGGATCCAGCTCCTTGTGCAGCACCAAAAAACGGTAAATTTGGCAGCCAGAGAGCATTTCATCGGTGGCGACAGATGTGTTCACCTCTTCGATATGGCTCTGGATCGTGTCCAGCACTTTCGGATGCCCTGCCAGCTCTTGATATGAGGCATAGGCCACATTGTTGCGCTCGGCCCAGCTGGCCACTGCGTTCAGGTCAATATTAATGAAGGCGGTGCAGGTTTCGCGCGTATCGCCAAACACCACGGCTTCCAGAATATTCGGGAAAAACTTGAGTTTGTTTTCAACGAACTTCGGGGCAAACATGCTGCCATCAGACATTTTTCCCACATCTTTAGCGCGGTCGATAATGCGCAGATGGCCGGAGCTTTCTTCAATAAAGCCAGCATCCCCCGTGGCCACCCAGCCCTCGGAATCTTTCGTATCTGCCGT
Source organism: Paracoccaceae bacterium (assembly GCA_002402045.2). GTDB lineage: Bacteria > Pseudomonadota > Alphaproteobacteria > Rhodobacterales > Rhodobacteraceae > UBA3077. Next base: position 23,078 of record NVUX02000010.1, read on the forward strand.
GCTTTCGGGGTTTTTGTAATACCTTACAAAAGTGCCGGGAGAGCGGTAAAAGACCTCGCCATTCTCGGCGATTCTCAGCTCCACACCGGGGCTAGGCACGCCCACAGTATCGGCCCGCACTTCGCCATCTGGCTGCTGGGTGATAAATACGCTGGCCTCGGTTTGGCCGTAAAGCTGCTTGAGGTTAATCCCCAGCGAGCGGTAAAACTCAAAAATCTCGGGCCCAATGGCCTCGCCGGCCGTATAACCAACCCGCACCTTGGACAGGCCAAGGGTGTTTTTAAGCGGGCCATAAATCAGCAGATCGCCGATCCGGTATTTCAGCTTGTCGCCAAAGCTCACCGACTTGCCATCCAGCAAATCAGGCCCCACCTTTTTGGCGTGGGCCATAAAGGTGCGGAACAGCCATTTTTTCATTGGCGAAGCATCTTCAATGCGGATCATCACATTGGTCAGCAGGCCCTCAAAAAATCGGGGCGGCGCAAAGAAATAGCTCGGGCCAATTTCGCGCAGATCAGCCTGCATGGTTTCCGTGCTTTCTGGGCACGCCACGCAAAAGCCTGTCCAGCAGCTTTGGCCAATGGAAAATATAAAATCACCCACCCAGGCCATCGGCAAATAGGCCAACACAGAATCGTCCATGGTAAGATTGTCAAACTCGGACGATGCCTTGGCAGAGGCAATAATATTGGTGTTGGAAAGCACCACGCCCTTGGGCTTTCCGGTGGTACCGGAGGTATAAAGCATCACGCAGGTGGAGTTTTCATCCAGCTTGGCTTGGCGCTCTTTTAGCACCGGTGCAAGGCGCTCATGCCCAGCGCGGCCCTCGGCCTGCACGTCCTCATAAGCATTCAGGTGCTTGTGCTCATACTTGCGCATCCCGCGCTTGTCATAATAAATGATCTGCTCAACATTTGGCAATTGGTCCTGAATTTCCAGAACCTTATCGACCTGTTCCTGATCTTCCGCGATGATAAACCGTGCGCCGCAATGCTCTAGCACATAGGCCATTTCTTCGGCGTTAGCGTCTTGGTAAAGCGGCACAGGAATGGCGCCGGCAGCCTGCGCGGCCAGCATTGCCCAATATAAATAGGGCCGGTTGCGGCCAATAACGGCCACAAAGTCGCCCTCATTCAGCCCTAATGCCACATAACCCATCGCCAGTGCGCTCACCTCTTCCGAGACCTGCGACCAACTCCAACTTTGCCAGATGCCATATTCTTTTTCACGATAGGCGGGCACATTGGCCCACTGCACTGCGTTTCTCGCCAGCAGCTTTGGAAATGTGTCCAAGCCTTCAGGCAGAACGTTATCGCTCATGCAATCTCCTCCCTAGCGGGCTGTTGGGCCCCGTAAAATGTGCAGGCTTGTGCCCGTCGATTTCGGTTAGACTATCAACTAATTTCTATGAGGCAAGTATTAATTGAACCATCGTTCAGTTTATTTTTTCCACAACACCTTTTCGCCCGCCTCTTTAAAAAGATTCACTTTTCTGCCAAGGATTGTGGAAACAGATGCGTCACACCAATAGGATATATGGAAAAGAGTAGCGAAAAATTAGCGGCTGAGGCAGGAGCAGGCAGCGCGGAAGCGTTTCGCGTGCTCCTTGAGCGGCACTATGACCTGATGTATCGGGTTGCTTACCGCACGCTCGGGCAACAGGCAGATGCGGAGGATTTGGTGCAGGAAATTTGCGCGGCATTGCCCAAAAAGCTGCAAAGCTTTCGCAGTGATGCAAAGTTCGAGAGCTGGCTCTACCGGGTTGTGGTGAACGCGGGCCGTGACCTAATGCGCAAACGTGGCGCGCATGCCCGCGCGGCCGATGGTTGGGGCGATGTTGAGGTGATGCAGCGCGCCGCCGCCGTGGAAAAGAAAGAGAGCCTGAGCTGGCTCGCGCGCGCCATGCAGCGGCTTTCCCCCGAGCTGCGAGAAACCGTGGCGTTGGTGCTGGGGGAGGAGATGACCCACGCGCAAGCGGGCAAGGTGCTGGGCCTTAAGGAAGGCTCGGTGAGTTGGCGCATGAACGAAGTAAAGAAAGAGCTCCGCAGACAAGCGCAAGCAGAGGAGATGCTGGAATGACTGATGACCTGAAAAAACTAGCCGCCCTGCTGCAAGAGGATGTGCCGCCGCCGCGCGCCGAGGCCAAACTGGCCGCAATGGAAGCTGGCATGGCCGCCTTTGAAAAAAACACAGAAGACGTCCAAGGATCGGCTGATGCCAAGCGTCTTACCAATAACCGCCCCCAAAACGGGCGTGGTTTTTTGGAAGGACTAAGAATTATGTTTGAGAAATTATCCCCCCGCGGCCTGATGCTCGGCGGCGCCAGCTTTGCCACCCTCGCGCTCGCCATTGTTGTGACCCAAAATGTTGGCTTTAACAGCCCCCCCTCGTTTGACCTACCCAAACCGCCAGAGATGGACGGGAATGTGCCTCGCCAAGGCATCCTTGGCGAGGCCGATACCGAAGTAGGCTATGTGACCCGCCCTGACGAGGAGACCCTGAGCGTCAACTTGCCCGATATGGTTACAGTCCTTATCGCACCGCCTGCGGAAAATGGTGACGCTGGCCAAATTGGAAAAATCACTGAAGGCAATGCGACCCAACCGGCAAACAGCCCCGCCACCGTTGGCGCTGAAGGTATGTCGGTAACCGATGATATGCGCAGTGCACCGGCGCAGGCCCCCGAGACAGAAGCGCCGCGCGCGGCCATTTCCGCACCCCCCGAACCATCAATGTCCGTCATCGCGCCCAGCCCTGCCCCCGCTGCTGGCGGCTTGATAATGGGAATAACCGGATTCTCGGGCGTAGCGTCAAGCCAAGAAGCTACATTGTCGAATGACGCCTTGCTCCCATCTCTTGATAGTGAAAACCGTGACCAATTCGCAGGTGAAGCCGTTAGCTTGGTCAAATCTGTGCTCGATGAGCCGGTTTCCACCTTTTCGATTGATGTAGACACCGCCAGCTATAGCGTTATGCGCCGCAGCCTGCTGAATGGCTATCTGCCCAGCCCTGCCTCGGTGCGCACCGAGGAACTGATCAATTATTTTGATTATAACTACGCCAGTCCCCAAACAGCCGAGCAGCCCTTTGCCCCGCAAGCCACCCTGATGCCCACCCCGTGGAACAACGACACGCTGCTGCTGCATATCAGCATTCAAGGCTATGAAATCCCGATGAATGACCGCCCGCCGGTAAACCTTGTGTTCCTGATAGACACCTCCGGTTCAATGAATGCGCCGGACAAACTGCCGTTGCTCATCCAGTCTTTCCGCCTGCTGCTAACCTCGCTGAACGAGCACGATACGGTTGCGATTGTGACCTATGCCGGCTCGGCGGGCATGGCACTAGAGCCAACTTCAGCCTCTGAGGGCCGCAAAATTCTCACGGCGCTCACGCGGCTTTCAGCTGGTGGCTCCACCGCTGGGCAAGCGGGGCTTGAACAGGCTTATGGGCTGGCAGAAAGTATGATGAAAGACGGGGAAACCTCACGGGTTATCCTTGCCACCGATGGTGACTTTAATGTTGGCATGTCTAGCACCGAAGCAATGCAGAGCTACATCGAGGACAAGCGCGAAACCGGCGTTTACCTATCAATTCTCGGCTTTGGCCAAGGCAATTATAATGACGCTCTCATGCAAACCCTCGCCCAAAACGGCAACGGCACGGCGGCTTATATTGATACCCTCGCAGAAGCGCAAAAAGTGCTCGTAGACCAAATCGGCGGGGCGCTATTTACCATCGCGCAGGATGTGAAAATTCAGCTGGAGTTCAACCCCTCCGAGGTGGCCGAATACCGCCTGATCGGCTATGAAACCCGCGCGCTGAACCGTGAAGACTTTAACAATGACACGGTGGATGCGGGCGATATCGGCGCAGGCACGCAGGTAACGGCGCTTTACGAGATCACCCCCGTTGGCTCGGCAGCCATCAGCGTTGACCCTCTGCGCTACGGCGAGGCCCAGCCCCTGCCAGAAGGCAATGGCGAGCTGGCTTTCCTGAAGTTGCGCTATAAGCTGCCGGGGCAAGCGACCTCTAACCTAATCACGACCCCCGTGCTCAACACGCCGATGGATCAAGTGACGCAGGACGTGATTTTCTCCACTGCCGTGGCCAGCTTTGGCCAACTTTTGCGCGGAGATACCCGCATGGGCGGCTGGGGTTTTGACGATGTATTGCGCCTCGCGCAGCAGGGAAAAGGCGAGGACATGTTCGGCTATCGCTCCGAGTTCATCCGTCTGGTTCGGCTGGCTGAAACGGCGCAATAACGCCGGTTCAAGCTGGACATTTTCTGCCAGCCATCAGTGCTGAAACAAAAGCGCCCCTGCTATTTTGGTGGGGCGCTAAACGAGTATTACAGATAAAAAATTCAGCGTGAACCCTACGAATGCCTGAGGCCCACCGGCAGATGGCCCTCCTCCTGCCCCAGCTCTTTATTGAGCAAATCAAACACCATCCTGATGCGGCGGCTTGTATTCAGCTCGCGATGCGCCACAAGCCAGATCGGAAACATCAGCGGCTCCAAATCGGGCAATACACGTTGGACCAACGGCTCCTTATCGCCAATATTTCCATCCAATATACCAATGCCAACGCCTTGCTTAACCAGCTCCCACATCACATTGTAATTCTCGGTCAAAACAGGAAAGTTCTTCTTGGTCAGGCTCATGCCCATCGAATTCAGGCCATTCATTAACATACCGGTATTATCAAGATTTATAAAGTCAGCATTGCGCAAATCGTAAGGCCGCTTGGGGTTACCTATCCGGTCGAGGTAACCCTCTGTTGCATAAATCCGCGCGGGCACGTCGCATATTTTCTTGGCAATCAGGTCCGGTTCTGTTGGGCGAAAGTTGCGAATGGCAATATCGGCCTCGCGCCGCCGCAGATCGCTCGGTGAATTGGAAGCCACAATTTCGACTATAATCCCCGGCTCCAGCAAGCGCAGCTTTGCGATGATCTTAGGCAATACAAGCGCCGCATAGGTCTCGCTTGCGGCGATACAGATTGAACCGTCTATCGACTGAGATTGCCCCATGGCAGCTAAAGAAACCCGGTTGGCGGCATCCCCCATGGCGCGAACATGGTCCAAAAGTTCAAGCCCGCTCGGCGTCAGCTTCAAGCCACGCCCGACCCGCTCGAACAAAACAATATCCAGCTCCTGCTCCAAAGCATCAACTTGCCGGCCCAAAGTGGGTTGCGCCATGCCAAGGGCGCGCGCCGCCGCCGACAAAGACCCCTCTTCGGCCGTTACCAAAAACGCCCGGGCCCTATTCCAGTCAAATTTTACCGCACGCCAATCCATGCAAATATGCATATCAAACTGGCAAAATTGGTCAATTCAATTTTTCAACACGGGCGGATAAAACGGCTTCAAGACGTAAACAACACGCCAACACCACGCGATATTTCAAATAGAGACGAAATTTTGCCTTTTGAAAGGACATGTCATGACACCCCGCAAAAAACCCGATTCGCCCCATAGGCTAGCCACGCGGGCATTTGGGATATTTTTCCTGCTCGCCTTCATCAGCTATGGAGCGGGCAGCACAATGGTCGCTGATATTGCCGAAAGCGCCGACGGGCTTGCGGGCGTATTCGCCAACAAAACCACCCTCACCCTCGGCTTTATCCTTATGGCCGTTATACACTCATTCTTTACCATCGGGCTCGCGGTTATCATGCTGCCTATCCTTAAGCCCCATAACAAAACCATGGCCTATGGCTACTTTAGCGCAGCCATTACAGCAACGGTGGTCACCGTTATCGGCGCAATGTCCTTGCTTCTGCTTGTACCTCTGAGCGAGGCTTACGTTTTGGCCGAAACCGATGCCGCGTATTTTGGCACGCTGTCAGCTCTGCTTAAGCAAGGTGGGTTTTATGGCTATCAGCTTGGCATGACCCTTTGGGGGCTTGGCGGCCTGATGTTTTGCCACCTGTTATTCATCTCAAAGCTCGTTCCACGGGTGTTTCCGATCTGGGGTTTTGCGGGCTATGTCATTTTCATCACAGGCACGATTGGCGAAATATTTGGCTACCCCATTGGCCTACTGCTTTCGGCCCCCGGTGGCTTGTTTGAAATCGCGCTTAGCCTTTGGCTGATCGTCAAAGGCCCAAAAACTTAACCCAAAATTAAGGAAAAACACGATGGAAGCTGTTTCCCATTCAAAATATGGCACACCCAATGTTCTAGCGCTGGTCAACATTCCAACACCGACCCCCGGCGCCCGTGATGTATTAGTAAAAATAATGGCCACATCGGTCACCCCTGTCGATACTGTATTCCGGTCTGGGCGCTCCATACTTGCGCGGCTTTTCACCGGATTATTTCGGCCCAAAAACCAGATTCTCGGCACCGAACTATCTGGCGTGATCGAAACCATTGGCAAAAATGTGACGCGCTTTAGCCCCGGCGACAGGGTTTTTGCCGCCGCCCCCGGCGGGTTTGGTGCCCACGCCCAGTATATCTGTATGCCACAAAACGCCGCGATCACCCAAATGCCCGATTTAATGGGGTTTGAAGTAGCCGCAGTGATTGAGAATGGCGCGTTAACCGCCCTACCGTTTTTGCGCGACGCGGCAAAACTTCAGCGCGGACAAAAGATTTTGATCATCGGAGCTTCAGGTTCAATCGGGACGTATGCTGTCCAACTCGCAGCGGGCATAGGGGCCAAAGTAACCGGCGTGTGCAGCACTACAAATCTGGAAATGGTGCGCGATCTCGGGGCGACACAGGTGATTGACTACACAAAATCAGACTTCACAAAGTCAAGCCAGACATATGACGTGATTTTTGACACTGTTGGCAAAAGCAGTTTCGGCAAATGCTGTGCCTCCCTAGCCAAAAATGGTATTTTCATCACGACTGTGCCAGATCCGGCCACGATACTATCACCGTTGTTTCGCGTGTTTCTTGGCGGGAAACGTGCAAAAATGATGGCAACCGGCTTGCGAAAGGATGCCGACAAAATCAAGGACATGGATGCCCTCAAAACATTGGTGGTGGAAGGTAAGCTTATTCCGGTGATAGACCGAAGCTACCCGTTGGACCAAATTGTAACCGCCCACCACTATGTGGAAAAAGGCCATAAATGCGGCAACCTTGTGATCAACATTTCACACAGCAAACCTAATTTCTGACAGTGGCTCAGGGCCCATACTCAGAACCACGGCGGCTCATCCCATCAATCATTCAATACCACACTGTTATATATAATAAATTGGTGACCCCGACAGGATTCGAACCTGTGGCCTGCTGATTAGAAGACGCGAGAACGCCATTTCTCCTGATTTCGCCAAACCACGCCTACCAACCATAAACGTCTGATAATGCACAATTTTTCTTGACGTTGGGCACGCTCACCACGCATGACTAAACCCACATTTCGCTGCCTATTGCTTCCGTAATGCTTCCGCGGAAGCACCTTTGAGGGGTCAAAACATGCCAAAACTAACCAAGAGATTTGTCGATAAACTGGCGATCAAACCCACTGATTATATCGTTTTCGATGCCGATGTTGGCGGCTTTGCAGTCAGGGTGTTTCCGTCAGGGCGAAAGAGCTATTTGATCCAGTATCGTAGCGGTGGCCGAACACGCCGCTTGGCGATAGGGAAGCACGGCACCGTGGCAACCGATGAGGCGCGCAAAGAGGCGCTCAGGCGGCTTGGTGAGGTTGCCAAGGGCGAAGACCCTTCACACGCCCGCAATCAGCGCCTGCGCGCCCCCAGCATGGCAGAGCTTTGCGAACGGTATTTGACAGAACACGCGCAAGCACACTGCAAACCAAACACGCTACGAAATTATCGTGGCCTGATAAAAAACCATATTCAGCCTAGGCTGGGAATGTTCAAAGCCGTAGATATTCGTCGTTCCGATATTGCCGAATTTCACCATTCGATGCGCGAAACGCCACATCAGGCAAACCGCGCGCTTGCGACTCTTTCCAAGATGTTCAATCTGGCAGAGCTTTGGGGCATTCGTCCAGATGGCTCTAATCCGGTCCGCTTGGTACCAAAGTACAAAGAGAAACCGAAAGAGCGCTATCTTTCCCATGTTGAACTCATGCGGCTCGGGCAAGTGTTTTTTGACGCAGTATATTCCGGCGCAGAAAGCCCGTTTGTGGTTGCGGCCTATCAACTTCTTTTAATGACCGGCTGTAGAATGTCTGAAATAATGACTTTGAAATGGGAATACGTCACGGCGACCCATTTGGAATTGCCAGACAGCAAGACCGGAAAACGGCGCATTCCGTTCTCGGCGGATGCCCACGCCGTTCTGGCCTCCCTGCCCCGCACCTTAGGTAATCCATACGTAATCGAAGGGAAGTTGCCGAATACTCACTGTGCCGACCTGCAACACGCATGGCAGCGGCTGCGGAAGACGGCAGGGTTGGAAGATGTGCGCATCCATGACCTACGGCACACTTATGCCTCTATGGCCGTTACCAACGGGATTGATCTTTTGACGGTTGGTAAGATTTTGGGCCACTCGAATTATCAAACCACCGAGCGCTATGCACACCTTGCTGACGAAGCGGTACGCAATGCATCAGATAGGGTATCAGGTATGATAGCGGGGGCGATTTCGCCAGTACGTAATGATACACCCACTAAGTTACGTGTCGTTACGTAAGGTAATACACTGAGTCATAAGCGCTGAACGATTTCGTTTTTCAACATAAATTCACACGAGCACTAAGGTCTGCTATGGGGACATTTCAACCACTAAGGCTAGTCGCATTTTCAGCGGCTGTCAGCCCCGAAGCGGATGTTCATAATTTGATTTTTAATTCCCTTTTATTCGACACCATTCAATGCTCAATCCCTTGTTGGTTCTAGCTTTTGAAGCAAATCCTCTAGATTTTTATATTTAGAATTCTTCCTTAACCAAAAATGCGCAACATAGTGGCAGTTTGGACAAAGCGTCACAAGATCATCGAGGGTAGTTTCCTTGGGTGACTGCCTCTCCGATAGAGGATTTAAGTGGTGTACATGGACTATTTTATTTTTGAAATTGAACTGGCATGCACGGCACGTGAAGTTGTCTCGCTTCTTCGTTTCAGCTACGAGTTTTGCTGATCTATAAACCCTATAGCCCGTAGTAGGTTCCTTTTTTCCCTCCTCTTCAGAATGATCCTGTGCAAGCTGCTCGCGACGGACTTCGTCATCAATGGAGCTAATCAACTGTTGCGAAACCCCACCCTTGCCGATCCAGAGTGATTTTACTCGGTCGAGATAAAAGAACCAACGGTACTTATAGTCAGGATTCCCATCATCGCCATATTCCTCAAATAACCGTTCACGAGTTAGACGGATCTTTTGCTCTCGGCATACAACCTCTGGTCGATCATAAATCAGGTGCTCGAAAACTTTCGTTATCCGCTGTTTATGGCTCTTGGAAATAATGGACTCGTATTTGTCCGGTGCCGCAAGGTGCAATAAGGCGGAATGAACACCGCAATAATTGTTTACCGCAAATGGCCTCTCTCTAGCTGCCCCAGCGTAGATTGAAGAATAGCTAAGCTCTGCAATTCTCTTCTTTGCCGAAGCAATGTCCTCTATCGTTTTATCGCTTGCCACTAGACTCAGCACGCGAAGCAAAGCATTCAGTTCCCAATACTTATTTGTTAAGTACCAAGACCCAGGGTGTCAATGAGCGTTTAAAACTGACCCGGTTTTGGCA
>NVUX02000091.1 GCA_002402045.2 Paracoccaceae bacterium
ATTAAGCGCGCTATCAACCGTTGCCGAGTAGGCACGCCCGTCAACACCGCTTCCGGTTCGAATAGCAAATTCAGCATCATCAAACTCTGGCTCAGTGAGTGTACTTTCGGGCGGTGTAGCGGTTTCAAAAGGCGTTACCGTGTCTTCCATAATCCCTTGCGTGAGAAGATCAGTCACCGCGCCCAAAATATCCAGAGCGCCCTCGGCGCGATCTCTTTCCCCTTCAGCCAATACTGGACACCCCAGAACCAGCGCTGCGAACATCAGGGGAGCTGCGAACCTGTTCACTGATGTGCCTCAATGGTTGCAAGTGCCGCTTTTGCCACTTCCAGTGCATCGCCCTGCCCCATTACAATCATTTGGAGGGCATCGCGCAGCGGGATATTGCCGCCAACGCGATCATGCACGGGGATGGGATCGGCCTCACAGCCGGTTGTCTCACACACGTCTATCTGCTCAAAGGTCACAATGAGCTGGGGAACGGCCTCAATTTGAAAACGTGTAAAAATTGTTGGATCAATGCCAAAGCCAACCAGATCAGCATCATCGCCAAAAGCGGCTTGCAGCGCGACTTGCGTGTCATAAACCGAGTTATTCACGAACCCGCGAAAGATAACCGGAATATCCAGCGATTTGGCCTCATCCATCATCGCGCGAAGAATATTGGGTGGCATGGAAAAACTGGCTAGCAAGAAAACCTGCTTATTGCCATAACGCGGCTCTATGCCCTCAGATTGTGGCAACCCCTCAACGTCAGCGCCGAGCAGAGCGCGCACACGCGGATTTGCCAAGGCGCGATCCCGAAACCCGTCGATATCATAGCTTCGGCCATAATCATCAGCTTCCTGAATGCTCAAGCGGTCTTCCCATGCAGCGCCAAGGCGGCGGGCATCATCCAAAATCCTTGCAATGGAAGGCTCAATAAAGCCCTGCGCGCCCGGTGCAATTTCCACCAGCGGCAGGGGGCTTTCTGATAATACCTCCGGCGCAGTCTCTTGTGCAAATGCCGTAAATCCGAGGGCCACCAAACAGGTGGTTGTGATTAAAGTGCGCAACAATTTCTTTTCCTCCACATAAGCCATCCAAAGCTTTCGCCTTTGAATGGAAATTCTCTAAAAGCATCAATGAATTGCGTGCTGGCCCCAATCGGCGCACAAGCATAACGACCCCGCACCGCAGGACGCGGACGGGTGATTTGCTGGCGGTATTGGCTTTTGGGAATTATTGGGGCAATAGCCGGCTGGCAGCGCGTAGGCACTGATGCGGTATCCCGCGCCAGCAAAAGCCGGTGCATCCGCGCGGTGAGGCGTGTAGCCACGGATTGGCTGGCCATAACACCGCCATAATGGTTGTTCACTTGACCGGCGAGAGGGTAAAGCCCGCCTTGGCAACCGTTGCACCAAAACAGAATATCCATACCAAGATTACCGCTTGAGGCTTTTACACATTCAGCGGCACAGGCCGCTTGTGCAATCGGGTTGGCAAAAAGAATTGATTCTGGATTAAGCAGATTGTTCAGCTCGATATTGTTCCAGAGCGGATCAATCTCGCTGATATAAGCCACATCAAAGGCCGTTGTTTCCAGGCAAAGCCCATCAACAATGGTGCCAAGCCAGCTTATCAGCGGGTAGTAATAATAATGCGCTTGCCAAGAAGACCCATTATCTGCGCCATTTGAAGCTGTGACCGAGCTTGTTCCCAGAGAAAAAAGCCCAAAATCCATATCCAAACCCATGTTTACAAAACAACCCGCTTCATTGGCTACATCTACCAAGCGAGCTGGTTCCCACAGCCCGATGGAAAGCCCGATGCGGGGAAGAATCCCCTGCCAGCAGAGGCAGAGCGGAAAGCTTTGGTTGGCAGTATCGGGGCGGTTGGTAAACAGGCTTACACCACCAACAGAAATCGGAAATATACAATCCCAGCAGATTTCCGTAATCGGGTTGAGGAATTTTGCATTGCACTTCGCTTGCGCCTCTTGACCCGTGCTGACCAACATAGCGAGGGCAAGTAGGACGCCACCAAATCTGCCTTTCATTGTTCATTCTCCTCAAAACCATGTTGAATTGCCCAGCCATGCACTGGCACTTCGCGCACCAACATGACCCGTTGACCGCGCACGACCTCGCTTGGCAGTTTGCGTATTTGGAATTTTGCAACCATTTGCCCGTCTTGATCGAAGTAAAACCGCCGCCCGTGCGCGCGCATCAGTTCCAAGGGTGCGCCGTTGGTTAAAACAATCAGCGTATCCAGCTCGGTGCCTTCACTCAGCGCAAAAGCAACCTGATCTGGATTGTCGCCGTCCAAAAACACAATGCGTTTGTTGAAAATCGAATAATCCAGCGGATTGATAACCGTGCCAGCCCGCGCAAATACCTGCCCTCGATGATCTGCAAGATCACGGTTGAGAGTAATGCTGAGATCAACCTCAAATTCAAATGGCTCTTCAGCATCTACGAGCCCATGCACTGGGCGGGGCCGGTTAACATAAGCGCGGGTTGTGTCCTGCATTTCTTGTTGCATTTCGGCCAGTGCGCCGGAGCTTTCCATTTCACCTAAGCGCGCTTTGATGGTTTCCAGAATGGACGGCTCGATGATTTCCCAAACCGGACCAAAGGTGCCAAAGTCTTTTGCGATGGCTCCGTTGCTTGATGATATAATCAAAAGGGTGGCCAACCCATTTCTCAATGAAACCATGCTTCAATCTCCTTCCAATGGGGAAACGGGATGGGAAAACCTACCGCCTCGATTTTCTCGAACCTGATTGGCCCGATAACCGCGTAGCGGCTGTCCAGCGAGTCCTCGGTATCCGCAAAAACCATGAATTGGTCGCGCTCAAGGATTTGGCTTTGCGTGGGCAAAATTCCACGCGCTACAAGGCTGCCCTGAAGCACACGGCATCGGTTATTCACACAAACGCGATTGCCACTGGTAATGACTTCATCCCCTGGCATTCCGGCCACGCGCTTAATAAAAGAAAACGCCCGAAAGCGCTCATCCACAGCAGCCGGAGATTCAAACGCCACATAGCTGCCTTCAAAGACAATCTTTGGCCAGCGCAGCATAAAATATGCGTTATCTGGCAACGACGTAGTGCCATTC
>NVUX02000092.1 GCA_002402045.2 Paracoccaceae bacterium
ACTTCCAGAAACTGAAGGAATTCAAGCGTATAGCCATGCGGTCCTGCAAAACTGATCAAAGCTACGCCTCAATGATCTATATGTCGGCAGCCATCATCAATTCACGATGAATCTCAACAAGCCCTAGCAAAACTGTGGCCGAAGCGGCGGCTAAGGCGGCGCGGGCACGGTTTAGGGCAATTTTCATCACGTCATTAACCACGGTGGTGGGGTTGATGCCAATTTTGATGGAAACCAGTTTGCAGGCGCAAATCCTGATTCCGCTGGTGGCCAGCATTGTGTTTGGCCTGTCGGCTTCAAGCCTCATTACGCTGTTTGTGCTGCCATCGTTTTACGCGATTTTGGATGATTTTGGGTTGAGCACGCTGGCGCGGGAGCGGCGGGCAGCGGTCGAGGAGCCTTCGCGTCGAACCTAGCGGCGCGGCTGACGTTGCACTGCTTTGCGGTGTTTCACGCGCGCCGCGCTGTAACAGGGGTATGGCTTGACGATGCCGGCCACAAGCGCATGGGGTGAGGGCGGCGCGGGTGCAACCTTGAAACAAGCGCTATGTGTGTCGCGCCGCCACCGGGCATTGGCGTTTTTGGGCTGGACACGCGGGTTGGATGCGGGCTTAAAAGGAGCTTAGCATTAAGGAGAAACCCATGGCCGCTAAAATTCCTGCAACTGTTATCACCGGATTTCTGGGCGTTGGTAAAACCACGCTGCTTCAGCACTTGCTCAAAAATGCCAATGGCAAGCGCTTGGCTTTGATCATCAATGAGTTCGGGGATCTTGGCGTGGATGGTGACATCGTTAAGGGCTGCGGCATTGAGGGCTGTGAAGACGATGACATTTTAGAACTTTCCAACGGTTGTATTTGCTGCACGGTTGCTGAGGACTTCATTCCCGCCATGGAAAAGTTGATCAATCGCGCCGAGCCGCCAGACCATATTATAATCGAGACCTCGGGCTTGGCTTTGCCACAACCCTTGGTGCGCGCGTTTAACTGGCCCGAAATTCGTAATCGTGTAACGGTTGACGGTGTTATCACCGTGGTGGATAGCGCGGCGGTGCATGCTGGCCGGTTTGCGCATGATGAAGCTTTGATAGATGCGCAGCGGCAGGGGGACGACATGCTCGACCATGACACCCCGCTTTCGGAATTGTTTGAAGACCAGCTTGCCTGTGCGGATATGATTATCCTGAACAAAACAGACCTTTTGACCAGCGAAGACGTAGCGGCCCTTGAGACCAAGCTTAAGGGCGAGGCGCGTGCGGGTGTGCAGTTTGTGCGCGCGAAAATGGGGGCGGTTAGCCCGGCCACTTTGCTCGGGCTTGGCGTGGGGGCGGAGAGCGATATGGCTGGGCGCCATGCGCATCATCACCATGAGGATGGCGACGACGACCATCACCACGATCATGACCATGACGATTTTGAAACCTTTCAGGTGGAACTGGGCGCAATTGACGATGTGGACAGCTTTATGGACCGCATGAAGCAAGTGATTATCGACCACGATATTTTGCGGCTCAAGGGCTTTGCGCAGGTTGGCAGTAAGCCGATGCGGCTGGTTATTCAGGCCGTTGGGCCGCGGGTAGACCATTATTTTGATCGGCCTCTCACTGAGGGCGAAAAAGGTAAAACCATGCTGGTTGTGATCGGGCATGCGGGGCTGGATCACGCGGTTATTACCCAAGCATTGCAGGGATAAGATGCACCTTCTTCAGGCGCAAGCAGGTGAAATTACCGATGGCTCTGAGCCGGTAGACCTTGGGCAAACCCCTGCCGATGTGATCGTGATTTCAGCGGCAGATACGGAGATTGCGGGCTTGTCGGAAGCTTACGGCAGCCTATCTGACGGGCCGAAAAGTTTGCGGCTGGCGAACCTTACCCATTTATCTCACCCGTTTACGGTCGACAAATACCTTGATGATACCACGACCAAAGCGCGGCTGGTGGTTATCCGTGCGCTGGGCGGCGCGGCCTATTGGCCCTACGGGATGGAGCAGTTTTCCATTCGGCTGCGCGCGGCTGGTGTGGCGCTGGTGGTGCTGCCCGGTGATGATAAACCCGATGCGGAATTGCGGAACCTCTCAACGGTCAGTGATGCTGATTACGATGCGCTTTGGGCCTACCTCGTGGAAGGCGGGCCAGAGAATTGTGGGAATTTCTTACGGCATATCCGGCATATGCTGGGGGAGGGCGCGGTGCCCCCTGCCGCCAAAACCCTGCTTCGGGCGGGGATTTATGCGCCGGGCTTGGCGGTGGCTTCGGTGCAAGATTTGCAGGAAAACCTGTGGGCTGAGGGCCAGTCGGTTGTGGCGCTGGTTTTTTACCGCGCGCTGGTGCAAGGGGCGGGGCTGCACCCTGTAAACCGGATGATCAGGGCGCTGGTTCGCAAGGGGCTTAACCCACTGCCGATCTTTGTCGCGTCGCTAAAAGATCCGCTTTCAATCGCCACGCTGGCGCAGATATTTGAGCAGGCTCCGCCGGATATTGTGCTGAATGGCACCAGCTTTGCGGTGTCTACGCCGCAGCAGGGCGGCGCTAAAAACCCGCCTACACCGCTGGATGCCCCCGGGGTGCCGGTGTTTCAGATCGTATTTGCCGCCGGCACAGAGGCCGCTTGGGAGGACAGTACCGCTGGGTTTTCAGCGCGGGATATCGCAATGAATGTGAGCCTACCGGAGCTGGACGGGCGGGTGTTGACGCGGGCCGTCAGCTTCAAGGGCGAGGCCTATTTTGACGAGGCCACTGAGTGCCTGATCACGGCTTACCGTGCCCATGGTGAGCGCATTGATTTTGTGGCGACGTTGGCGGCGAACTGGGCCAAATTAGGGGCCACGCCTGAGTGTGAGCGCAAGGTGGCGCTGGTGTTGGCGAATTATCCGAACAAAGACGGGCGCTTGGCCAATGGGGTGGGGCTGGATACGCCAGCCGCCACGGTGGGGGTGCTTAGGGCATTTGAGGGCGCGGGGTATCATACCCATAGCCTCCCAAAGGATAGTGCCGACCTGATGGCGCGGATTCTTAAAGGGCCAACCAATTGGTTGACGGACCGCGCGCGCCGCGAAGGCGGAGAGCGCCTGAGTCAGGCTGATTATCTCATCGATTACGGCAAGTTGCCGGTTGAAGTGCGCACGCAGGTAGAGGATCGCTGGGGGCCGCCTGAGACCGACCCCTTCTTTACGGCGGGCGCGGCGGATGGTGGGCATTTTAGCCTGTCGATTCTGACCTTCGGCAATGTGGTTGTGGGGGTGCAGCCAGCGCGGGGCTATAATATTAACCCGACTGAAAGCTACCACTCGCCCGACCTCGTGCCGCCGCATAATTACTTTGCGTTTTACTTTTGGTTGCGCCACCAGTTTAGGGCCAACGCGATTGTGCATATGGGTAAACACGGCAATTTGGAGTGGTTGCCGGGCAAGGCACTGGCGCTGTCTAATGCTTGCTTTCCTGAGGCCGCACTGGGGCCAACCCCGCATTTTTACCCGTTTATTGTGAACGACCCCGGCGAAGGCACGCAGGCCAAGCGGCGCACTCAAGCCGTGATCATTGATCACCTCACCCCGCCCCTTACCCGCGCCGAAAGCTACGGCCCGATGCGTGATCTTGAGGCGCTGGTGGATGAATATTACGAGGCTGCGGGGGTGGACCCTCGGCGCATGGCAGTGCTGCGGGAGGATATCCTGAACCTCACCCGTACTACGCGGCTGGATGAAGAGGCAGGGGTGGACTGGGCTGCGGGGGATGACAGCGCGCTGGGCGCGATTGATAATTACCTTTGCGAGCTGAAAGAAAGCCAAATTCGCGACGGGCTGCATATTTTTGGCGAGGCCCCAAAGGGCCGCTTGGCGGAAGACCTGATTGTGGCGCTGACCCGTGTGCCGCGTGAGGCGGGCAAGGGCGGCGATGCGTCGCTTATCCGTGCGCTGGCGGATGATTTGCAGCTGGGCTTTGACCCGCTCGATTGCGAGATGGGCGCACGCTGGGAAGGTCCGAGGCCAGATGTGCTGGTGGGCGAGGGCGCGTGGCGAATTGTGGGCGATACCGTGGAGCGGCTGGAGGTGCTGGCATCGAAATTGGTGGCGGGCGGTGCGTGCCCCGCGGACTGGGCCGCAACACAGGCGGTTTTGGACGAGATCGAGGCGCGGGTCCGGCCGGCGGTTGAGGCCTGCGGCGAGGCTGAAATCGGTGCGCTTTTGCGGGGGCTTTCAGGGCGGTTTGTACCGCCGGGGCCATCGGGCGCGCCCACGCGCGGGCGGTTGGATGTGCTGCCCACAGGGCGGAATTTTTATAGCCTTGATAGCCGCAGCCTGCCAACGAGGACAGCGTGGAAGTTGGGCTGGAAATCAGCCAGCCTGCTGATTGAGCGGCACTTGCAGGATAGCGGCGATTGGCCAAAAGCACTGGTGCTTACCGCATGGGGCACGGCCAATATGCGCACGGGCGGCGATGATATTGCACAGGCGATGGCCCTAATCGGGGTGAAGCCGGTTTGGGATGATAACAGCGCGCGGGTGACGGGCTATGAGGTTTTGCCAATGAGCGTGCTCGGGCGGCCTCGGGTGGATGTAACCCTGCGGATTTCGGGGTTCTTTCGGGATGCCTTTCCGGCGCAAATTGATTTATTGGACAGCGCCATTCGGGCGATTATGAAGCTGGAAGAGCCAGAGGCGGAGAACCCCCTAGCGGCACGCTATAAGGCAGAGAAAGCCGAGCTGGGCGAGGCTGCGGGGGCACGGATATTCGGGGCCATGCCGGGGGCGTATGGCGCGGGGCTGCAAGCGCTGATTGACGAGCGGCTCTGGCAGGATAAGGCAGATTTTGCCGAGGCGTACCTCGCGTGGGGCAGCTTTGCTTATGGCGGCGGGGCCGAGGGCGCTGGCGCGCGGGGAGCCTTGGAGACACGGCTAAAACAGGCTAAAATTGTGGTGCAAAATCAGGATAACCGCGAGCATGACATTCTGGACAGTGACGATTATTACCAGTTTGAGGGCGGCGCGGCGGCGGCCATCGAGACGCTGAGCGGGCAGGCTCCCGTGAACTACCACCCTGACCATTCCCGCCCCGAGCGGCCGGTTATTCGCACCCTGCAAGAGGAGATGAACCGCGTGGTGCGGAGCCGTGCCGTGAACCCGAAATGGATAGCGGGCGTTAAGCGCCACGGCTATAAAGGGGCCTTTGAGATGGCCGCAACGCTGGACTATATGTTTGCCTTTGCCGCCACTACTAACGCTGTTTCCAACCACCATTTTGATATGGTCTATGCGGCCTATATTGAAGACGACGACACGCGGAGCTTTATCAAGGATGCCAACCCTGCGGCCCTTACCGAAATGGCCGCGCGGTTTGAGGAAGCGATTGAGCGGGGAATGTGGCGACCGAAAAGCAATTCTGCCAAGGCGGTTTTGGGCGAAATCTCAAAGGGTGGTGGCGCAAACGCTTTTACTCGCGAATGAGCAACCCGCTGTTCATATGCGGCAAGACCGACTTTGGGGGGCTGAGCCATGATGTGGACGAGAAGGTGTCATCCGAACAAATTGAATGGGGCGATGTGATCTATGTGATGGAAGCACGGCAAAAGAAGCGGCTGAATGCCCTGTTTGGGCCATGGCTGGCCCAAAAGCTGGCGTATTTGCGATGAACCCCCATCGCTATGCGCATCTGCCCGAGGCCGAGCTAGAAGAGATATTGCTGGAAATGGTCCTGCAAACGGGTTTCCTTCGCGATGTTCTCAGCCGCGCCCAAGAACTGAACCTGCCGAACTGGCGCGTGGTTTCGGGCGCGCTCTATAATACGGTCTGGAACCAGCTTACGGGGCGGCCCGAGGGCTATGGGATTAAGGATGTGGATATCCTTTATTATGACCCGGATACCAGCTGGGAAGCCGAGGACAGGGCGATAAAAAGCGCCACCGGATTTCCAATAGAGCCACCGGTAGAATTGCGCAACCAAGCGCGGGTGCATCTGTGGTTTGCCAGGCATTTTGGCTATGAAATCGCGCCGATCACCTCCGTAGAAGACGGGATAGACCGCTTTGCCAGCACCACCCATTGCGTGGGGTTGCGGCTGGTGGATGGGCACTACGACCTATACGCCCCCTATGGGCTGCGCTCGATTTTTGAGATGAAGGTGCAGCCCAACCCCCTGCAAAATAACAAGGCGACGCATGATGCCAAAGGCGCGCGACAAAAGGCAATGTGGCCCGAGCTTGAAATTGTCTCTTGGCCAAACAAAACGAATTCAACATCTTGAATGTGAATGGTTCCCCCCTTATATAGCACCTTAACTGCTAATTTAATGGGATCATAATCATGCTAACAATGCCGAAAAATATGAAAGAGCGCTACTCTCCGCTCTATTTTCTTGCTTCTGTCGGGGCGGGAGGCCTTGCCACAACCTTCTTTATGTATCTGCTGTTTTGGGTGCCGCACCCTGGCCGCCCCGTGCCGGTATTTGAAGATATCATGGCCCATCTGGCCAGTGCCTCTACACTGGCGCAGGCGGTTACGATATTTGCCATGGCGGCGATCGCGTTCTTTGCGTTTTTGAACCTGCGGCTGTTGGTTTGGAACCTTTCGGAATTTGCCAAATTCAAGAAATTAGATGCCTTTGTCAACCATCAGAAAACCAATGCCCAAACCCAAGTAAAGGCCCAAGCGCTGGCGCTGGCGATGTCGATCAATGTCAGCTTTATTGTTGGCCTTGTATTTGTGCCGGGCCTGTGGGGCGTGGTTGAATATCTGTTCCCTGTGGCCATCGTGGCATTTTTGGCTGTGGGCGTACTGGCGTTCCGCAATCTTGGTCAGTTCCTTTCGCGGGTGCTGGTTGAAGGCGGGTTTGACCGGGCCGCCAATAACAGCTTTGCCCAGCTTCTGCCGGCCTTTGCCTTTTCAATGATCGGTGTTGGCCTTGCGGCACCGGCGGCAATGAGCACAATTAAAGCCACTGCTGCGGTGAGCCTCGTGGCCTCTACTTTCTTTCTGGTAACGTCGATTATCCTGATGTCTATCGCGCTGGTGCTTGGCTTTGCGGCCATGATGAAACACGGCGCGGCCAAAGAAACATCGCCAACGCTTTTGATCGTGATTCCGATTGTCACGGTGCTGGGGATTCTGGTTGTCCGGCAAGACCACGGTATGCATGTTTTCTTTGAAAGCCACATTTCAAACGGTGATACATTGCGGTTTCTGACAACCCTGATCTCTATTCAAGCTGTGTTTGCACTGCTGGGCATTATGGTGCTGAAGGCGCAAAAATACTGGTCGCATTTTATCACAGGTTCTGACAAATCGGTTGGCTCTTATGCGCTGGTTTGTCCGGGCGTTGGCTTCTCGGTTCTGTTCCAGTTTTTCATCAATAAGGGGCTGGTTGCCAATGGTATTGTTGACAAATACTCGGCTATTTACTGGGCGTTTACCGCTATTGCGATAGCCTCACAGATGGCCATGGTTTGGCTGCTGTTTAAGCTAAACCATAAACACTTTGGCGCCGAGGCGCGGCAAGCGGCTGTGCCGGCTGAATAAGGAAGCGTAAGCATGTAACGAGTTCCGGCGAGGCCCCCCTCGCCGGTTTTTTTATGCCTTTTTCAAAAACTGGGTTTTCAGCACGATGGTGGCTTTACCAACACGGCACTCCACTTGCTCGGGGTTGCCCGTGGTGCGAATGTTTTTGATAACACTGCCCCGCTTCAGGGTTTTGCTCATGCCCTTCACCTTCAGGTCTTTGTTAACCATTACACTGTCGCCATCGGCTAGTTCATTGCCGTTGCAGTCCATTGCGTCCATCGGGGTGTTCCTTATATGATGCGTTATATTCTCCTAACCAAAGGCGCGCGAAATGGCAAATTCTGAAGATTATGACCGTCACAACATGAAGATGGCTAAAAAGAAGGCCGCGCGCGATAAAATTATGGCGACGAAAACCGCTAATAAGGGCCTCGTGATTGTGCATACGGGTAAAGGCAAAGGAAAATCCTCGGCGGCCTTTGGCATGATCTTTAGGCATATTGCTTGGGGGCGGCCTTGTGCGGTGGTGCAGTTCATCAAAGGCGGCATGGAGAGCGGTGAGAAAAAGTTGATCACTGAGCAATTTTCAGATATTTGCCCGTTTTATGCCATGGGTGAGGGCTTTACATGGGAAACGCAGGATAAATCCCGTGATATCGAAATGGCGCAGGCCGCGTGGGCAAAGGCAAAAGAGCTAATTCTGGACGAGAAAAACCAGATGGTACTGCTTGATGAAATCAACATCGCACTGCGCTATGATTATCTTGATATTGCCGAAGTTGTGCGGTTTTTGACTGAGGAAAAACCAGCGATGACCCATGTGGTGCTAACAGGGCGTAATGCCAAGCCCGAGCTGCTGGAGATCGCAGATCTGGCCACCGAAATGGAACTACTCAAGCACCCGTTTCGTTCGGGCATTAAAGCGCAAGAAGGCGTTGAATTCTAGCAAAGCGGCGCCCGAACCTTTGTTTGCTTTGCCGCGCTGCACATGCGCCGCGCCAAGACTTGGTCGCTTTTTGAAAATGTAAAACCATCTCTACTTTGCCAAAATATCCCGGGGGTGAGCGCAGCGAGGGGGCCGGCCCCCTAACCTCGATCACCTCAGGTGCAAGCTGTAGCGCGCGGTTGATTTCTGGAGCAAATGCGGTTGGAAACTGGAGCAGATTTTCGCAACTAGGGCTTGTTGAGATTCAGGATTCACATTTGGCATAAGTTCTGATTCACTCCTTGCAAAGAGGAGGATTGAATTTTGAGCAACCGATTTATCATCACCGATGCGCAATGGGCTTTGATGGAGCC
>NVUX02000093.1 GCA_002402045.2 Paracoccaceae bacterium
ATGAAAACAGCACATTAATAAGCTATCCAACAATTTCGGCAGAAATCTGCCGCCCTGAGAATCCAACATTTGCGCAGCTTCCGCAACCTTTTCCAAAGCAGGTATTGCACAGCACAGGCACCAGACTCTGCCCCAAAACGCCTCTCAACGTTGCTTCAATCATATAACATGGCACCCCTAAATCGAGCAATCTCGTTTTGGCTTCAGTAGGTGTGTTTGTGTGCAGTGTTGAAAGTACGAGTCTACCCACAAGCGCGGCGCGGCAGGCGATTTGGGCAGTCTCGGCATCGCGGATTTCGCCGATCATTACAATGTCTGGATCTTGTCGCAATATGGCGCGCAACGCTTTGGCAAAGGTCAGGCCGGTGGCCGTATTTACCTGCACTTGGTTCACACCCGCTATCGAATACTCGATCGGGTCTTCAACCGAAAAAACCTTTAACCGCCGTTGGTTAAGCCGTTGCAAGGCCGCATATAGGGTTGTGGTTTTGCCGCTGCCTGTAGGGCCAGTAACCAAAAATAACCCGTTGGGCTGGGCGATAATGTTCTTTACCTTTTCAACAATCTCGGGGTCCATCCCCAAATCATCCAGCCCCTTGGGTGCGCGGCTTTGGTCCAACAATCGTAGCACCACACTTTCCCCAAATTGCGTGGGCAGGGTCGACATGCGAAAATCTATATTTCGCCCATGCAGGCGCATGCGAAAACGGCCATCTTGTGGCATTCGCCGCTCAGAGATATTTAGCTCAGCCAACACCTTGAGCCGGGTGATTATCGCCGTGGCCGTAATAGCCCGGTCAACTGGAATATCGGACAAAAAGCCGCCAATGCGAAAGCGCACCTGAAGCCCATGCTCCAAGGCCTCTATGTGGACATCCGAAGCCCCACGCTCGGCCGCTTTAGCAAGGGTATCCTGCACCAATGCAACCACAGGGCCTTGCTGGGCAAGCTCGACAAGGTGATGGTCGTCTTCTGGTCCCCCTCCCTCAATAGGTGGTGAAAACAACCTAAGAAGTGTGTCAGATATCAGCCCCCGCGCACAAAGCGCCGCCTGGACATCCTGGCCCAGATGAAAGCCCAGCATTTGCAAAAGCGGCTGATCAAACGGGTCCGGTACGGCAATGAGAAGGCCCCCAGCCGAAAATTTCACCGGGCAAATACCGGAATCAGCAAAAAATTCGGCAGTCGCAGGCTCGAAATCATCATAGCTCAAGTCAAATGGCTCTGTGGACACAATGAGCGGCACGCTCGCCGCCTCGGCCACGGCATCCAACAGAGTGGATTCCGGCAGCGCGCCTGTCATGTTAATATAACTATCCAACCGATGGCCGCTTTCCTGCACGATGGCCAATGCGTTTTGCACATCACTTGCCGTCATTGCTTTACGAGCCAAAAGCGCGCTCGCAATTGCGATGTTAATTTCATCTATGCGCATATAATCCGCTCAATCTAAAGAATTATCTGTATCAATCTAGCGCACCTGATAGGATAGTGCCAGAATAAGGTTGATTGAGCACAGGGTCCAGCACGTGAGTGGAAAAGCACTAAAAACCGTATTTGCGGGCATAGCGGGGCTGTTTCCCGCCCGCTTTGTGAATCCCGGCATGTTGCCCCGGGTTGGGCGTGTGTTCAGCGTTGGCATTGAGGGCAAAGACGCGCCAGCGGGGTATGATTTCCTGGTGTCCCTGCCGGAGTTAGAAACATCTTTGCACGCGGCTCTGACCAGATCCCAAAAGCGACTTTCAGGGGGTAAAATTATTAGCTTGCAGCTCTCCCCGTCATTTTTTCTTGTGACCCCGCACAATATTCCCAAAAAGGCGGCCCGATATCTAAATGCTGTGCTGTCCCTTTTCATTCGGCAAAATACGCCTTTTTCTTCGGGTGAAATTGTATGGCGTCATCGTAAGGTAAAACAAAGCGCTGGCGCTGTCTCTGTTGAACAATTCATCATAAAAACCCAAACGCTGGACGCGCTCAATAAAGCCGTTAGCAAGGCCGGATTGCGCCTCAAATCCATCGAGCTGGTGGCGTCTGATTTGGTGTTTCAAGATCATGCGCATGCGGTATTACGTGGGCACAGGGTTTGGCGCAGCCTTGGTGGGTTGGCGTTTTCTCTTGCGGTGGCTTTTGCGCTGCTGTCGAGCTATTTCAATTATCAAAACCGTGTGGAAGCACTTGCAACAATAACCGCCAAAAACGGTGTGTTGCAAGATAGAGCCGTGGCCTTGCGGGAGGCGGCGCAAAGCCAGGAAAGCGAGGCCGCGCATATTGGCCTTTTTCTGGACCGGCTGGGCAATGAAAGAAAAATATTGCAGATATTTGAAGCCCTGACGCATGAGTTGCCCGACACAACATGGCTTTCACAATTCAACCTTCGGCAAGGTGTGGTTCGCATGGCCGGTTTTTCCACCGATGATCCCTCGGCGCTGGTGATCAAACTGGCGCAAAACCCAGACTTTGAACAAGTGGTTCTCTCAGGGCCAATCACTCGGGACCAGCACCTGGGGCAAAACCGGTTTGAGATGACCTTTAAACTGGTGGGGTTGGATGAATAGCGGTATGTCCAAGTCGCGGCGATTGCAGTTTCTCGGGGTTTTCGGGGGCGTGCTGCTGGCCATATGGTTTGGGGCCATCCAGCCCATGCGTGCCGCATTTGTGGATATGGATGCACGCATTGCCTCTGCCCACGTTATTACCTCGCGGCTGGAACAGGTAATCCTACGGCTGGAAAACACGCCGCAAAGCGCGCCCCTTGCAGAGGGTGTTTTATGGCATGGAGACACCGCCAACTTAATTCAGGCCGCCCTGCAAAAGACCCTCGGCGAGACCGCCGCGCGCCACCAAATCAGGTTTAACAGCATAACACCGCTTGCGATCGGTGATGTTGAAGGTTTTTCAACTGTGGCGCTACGCGTAGAAGGCAGTGCCGGCTATGCCAGCCTGCTTGCCTTTGTCCGTAAGGCCATTCAGGGCACCCCTCAGATTGCGATGAGCAGTTTTAGTATTCGGCAGCTTCCGGCCCAAAATGGTGTGCCTGAGGTCAGCATTTCATTCCAAATTACCTTTTGGGCAGCATTAGAGCGTGGGGACGGTGAATGAATATGCGTCTATATTTCCCCTCCCTCGCCACGCTTTTTGCTTTTTCGGGGCTCGCTATATCCATTCTGTTTTTGCAGTCGTCTATGGACGATCAAGAGAGTTTCCAATCTTTGGAGCCGACATCGCTGGTTACCAGTGCCGCAAGTACAGCTCCCATCACGCTGGATGAATCCGTCGAAGCCGTAGATATTTACCCCCTAACCGCCCGCCCGCTGTTTTCTCCTATCCGCCGTGTGCCAGAGGTTATTGTACCAGCAGCAATCGAACTGGACGCGCCTACGCCGCCCGCAATAAACCAAACGCCACAACCTGAAGCCTTACCCCCGCCGGAGCTGGTAATGATCGGCATACTGTTGGATGGCCCAACCCCAAAGGCCCTAATTCGCAATGCGCATGGCACAGAAAGATGGGTGCAAACCGGAGATACTATTGAGGGCTGGCAGGTTGTGCGCATTTCTACCCTGAGTATCACGTTGCAATTAAATGATGAATCGGTTGATATTTACTCAATTGATTAACGGGACGTGGGCGATTCGTATTATGAGACTTCAACTTCTGGCATTTTTGTGCGGCGTCCTCTTGCTTGGTGGCTGCATCGAAGAGCAAAGCCGCCCTGGCGGCACGTCTCGGCCCACCTTCCCATGGGGAGGTGGCAATGGCGGCAGCACGGCCAATGCCAGCAGCCCATATGCCGGGTTTTCGGTGGCTGGAAATGATCAGTATTTTAACGCCAATGCCTTTGGACCAAATGCACCCGAGCGCGTAATAGTTGTGCCTGAAGGCGGCAACACCGTTCAACTTAACCTTGTAAATGCCAGTATCGGGGCTGCTGCCAGCGCCGTTTTGGGGGAAACTCTGGGCCGCAATTTTATTGTGGCCGATGATGTATCCGGCACCATAACCTTGCAAACCACTGGCCGGGTTTCAAAGGCCGCCTTGCTGGACCTTTTTGAGCAGGCGCTGGCTATCAATAATGCAAAGATGGTCAACCGAAGCGGCACCATTCAAATTGTGCAGGCCGATGGCAGCTCACGGGCCTTTCGCGCGGTTGGGGCCGATCCGAATTCGGCTATTATCGTGGCACCCTTGCGTTATATTTCACCAGAAAGCATGCTCAGCGTGTTGGAACCCATTATCGAGGATGGCCTTTGGGTGAAGGCTGAAAATGCCTATAATCTGATCCTGTTTTCAGGGTCGCCGACTGCGGTTAACACTGCGATGGAAGCCCTGAATATATTTGATGTTAACGTTATGGACGGTAAATCCATCGCCTTGATCCCGCTTCAGGCGGCTGAACCGGTAGCGTTGGCAGAAGAGTTGGCTACGATATTTGAATCAAATGAAGGCGGGCGTTTGAGTGGCGCGATTGATTTTATTCCAAATCCAGCGTCACGTTCTATTTTGATTATTGCCAACCAATCCGGCCAATTAAGCGACGCAAAATCATGGGTACAGCGACTAGACCGCGCCGCACGGGAATCTGGCTCATATGTCGAGGTTTACCCTCTTAACTATCGCGATGCGGCAGAAATTGCGCCAATTCTAACCTCATTGATGATAGATCCGGCTGTTGCGGGCAATGACGAAGACGGGGCCGCACCGCAAGCCGGAAATGGCCTGCGCATAAGTGCGGATGTTGCGCGCAATGGCATCATTGTGCGGGCGCGGGATCAAGACCATAAAGAAGTCCGTAAGCTACTGGCCCAGCTTGATATCAGTGCAAGGCAGGTGCTGTTAGAGGCCACGATTGCCGAGGTGACGCTGAATGATGATCTTAACCTCGGGGTGCGTTGGTTCTTTCAGAACGGGCCGCTATCTGCGGGCCTATCAGACCTTTCGAGCGGGGCTGTGAGCTCTACTTCACCCGGGTTCTCGGCTGTGTTTTCTGGGATTAACGCGCAGGTTGCCCTTAATGCGCTTGCCTCGGTTACGGACGTGCAAATATTGTCGTCACCCACAATAATGGTGGTCGAAAACCGCTCGGCAACGCTGCGCATCGGGGATCAGGTGCCGGTGGCCACGCAAAACTCTGCGAGTGGCTCCGATACAAGGGTCGTGACGACTATTGAGTATCGAGATACAGGGGTGATTTTGACAGTAACGCCTCGCATCGGGGCCAACGGCGCGGTGACGCTGAAAATCTCGCAAGAAGTTTCCGACGTGGTGGCAACCACCACCTCGGGGATTGATTCCCCCACCATTCGCCAACGACAAATAGAAACCACCGTGACCATTGCCAATGGCGCAACCCTGACTCTTGGCGGGTTGGTGCAGGAAAACAGCAGCCGCATCCGTGGTGGGGTGCCGGGAGTGCAGCGCGTTCCCATTTTGGGCGCGCTGTTTGGTAACCGCAATAACCGCTATCGCCGTACCGAGCTCCTGATCCTAATCCGGCCATTAGTGATCACCAATGCGTCGGATGCTGCCAGAGTCACCGACTATTGGCGCGGACGGCTTTCAGGGGCAAACGGGGTTTATAATGTTGGCGCCGCGCCGCCCACTCATGTTGTTATCGGCGGAAACTAGAGCATGATCGAGTTTCGGTATCGCGGGGTGACAGAGCGCGGGGCGACCGTCTCCGGCAATCTGCAAGCCGCCAGTGAAAAGCTGGCCTATGCAGAGCTCAAACAATCTGGAATCACACCGCTTTCGCTTGAGCACTCCGGTTTGAACACGGATGACTTAAAGTGGTGGCAACGCGATATTGCGTTGTTTTCCAGTGCAATTGCGGCCAAGCACCTTGCTACCACGGCCAATGCCATCGCCATTTTGCTCAATGCGGGCCTCCCCTTAAAAGACGCGCTTACAGCCGCGCTCGACTCGGCCTCCAAGCCAATGAAGCCCATATTGCAAGCGGTTATCCGGCAAATCAGCCAAGGTGATAAGCTCGCCGTGGCTTTCAACCGCCACAAGGGTCAGCTTCCAGACACATTCCTGATGCTCATCGAAATTGGAGAGATCGCCAACCAGCTTCCCCAGGCCTTTGCCCGCGCGGCTGAGCATTTTGAACGCCAAGCCGAAAACCGTAAAAAGCTTATTGGAGCATTGACTTACCCCGCAATTTTGCTGGTATTTTCGGTTTTTCTCCTCGCAGTACTGGTGTTCTTTTTGGTGCCAGCCCTAGAGCCGCTTTTTGCATCCTCTGGGCTCGCCTTGCCCACCATGTTGGGCATATTGGTAAATATAAAAGGGTTTGTCGCAAATAACGGCCTGTTTTTGCTTTTTGGCTTTGCCCTTATTCCAGTTGCACTCACGGCCTTCAGGACCACAAGCGGCGGGCTGCGGATGCTGCAAAGCGTAACCCTGCGGTTGCCATATATTGGCAATCGGCTGGTGCTGGGTGATCTCGCACGCTTTACCCATGCGCTCGCCGCAATGCTGGAGTCCGGGCTGTCGTTTCAAAAATCTATGCAAGCCGCCAGCAAAACCTTTTATTTGCTCGCCCTGCAAGACCTCGCCAAAACCGCACTTGAAGAGATGAAACAAGGCGGCAGTTTTACCGAGCATTTTTCCAAAACCCCGCTCATAGGCAAAGATATCAAGCAGCTTATTCAGCTTGCCGACCGCGCTAACCAATGGCAAAAAATCATGGGAGAAACCGCAAAGGCGCTGGATGCCCAAATTGAGCAGGCAGATAAAAAGCTCACCAATCTTATCACCCCGATCATGACCATCATCATCGGCTCTACCATCGGAATCCTTGTGGTTTCGGTCATCAGCGCCATTCTGGAAATCAATGAACTTGCCTTCCAATAGCTCAAAAGCGGGGGTAACCCTGCTGGAATCCCTTGTGATGCTCGCCGTGCTGGCATTGGTTATGGGCCTTACTGCCAGCGGGTTTCGGGGGGTGAACCGGCCAGAAAGCCCGCAAGGCATAAGGGCGCGGCTGGCGCAAACCATTTCCCTTGCGAGGAACCAAGCCCTGCGCAACCAGGAAACCATCACCGTGTCGCTTAACCAGCTCAACGCACCGTTTAACCGGATAACGCTTGCCGCGTGCGACGCCTCCCAAGAGCCGCTTAGTATTTTCCCGGATGGCACGGTGCTGGCCCCAGACCTCTGCACAGACCAGCCAAAGCCGGTAAGGTTTCGCATCGACTGGCTCACCGGCGTGCCGGAGCTTACCAATGAAGAGTAACGCTAAATCCGGTTTTACCCTGCTCGAAATGATGATTTCTTTTGTCATCCTGAGCATTGCCGTCACCTCAATCTACCAATCTCTCACCACCGGCCTGACCACCGCGCATACCCGCTTGCAACGCTATGAAGCCACCGAAATCGCCATCTCGCTTATTGCCGAGTTTGAAGCCATCCGGCCGCAAATGCCCACCAACGGCGAGATTGGCAACACGTGGCGCTGGGAGGCCCGCATTGAGCCGGTTGCCCCTGTTGAAATGCTCCCGCCAACGGTTTCCTTCCGGCAAATCAGGGTGGAGGTTTACAGCCTTAAAAGCCCGGACCCAATCGCAACCCTCTCCCGCATCCTCCCCGCCGAGGGCTCATGATGAACCGTAAAGCTGGCCTTTCTTATCTCGAGCTCCTGATCGTGTTGATGCTGCTCGCCATCACAGCCACCCTTATCGGCGGCGCGTTTGATTTTGCTCGCCAAGCCAAAACCCGCGCCATTGCCTATGAAGCCCAAGAAACGCCAATTATCCTGCGCGGGCTTTTGCGAAGCTGGGTTGAAAACATGTCGCCTGTGGCGTCCGAAAACGGTTTTAGGGGCAGTGCCACCGGCTTTAATTTCAATTTCGGTGGGGGACTACGGGCCAAGCCACTTGCCAAATCCATAGCAATTCATTTTTCCTTATCCGAAACCAATGCGGCCCTTATTGAGATCAATGGCAAAGATGACCCCGGCGCGGAAGTTTTGCAGGATACCCGAATATTTGCACCTGCGCTCCTATCCCCGAACCTCAGCTATTACGGCAAAAAAAGCGGCGAAGCCCCGCGTTGGCACGAAACGTGGGAGGAGCCCCGGCTCCCGCGCCTCATCCGTTTTCAAGCCACGCGCCCAAATGGCAGCCCGATGCCCCCGCTAGTGATCCGCCCCGCCGTTGCCTACCATCAAAGCTTGATATCCGCACTATTCCCCTCGCCACCAACCTGACCATCCTCTCCAAGGCTCATCAGGTCAAACGGTCGCACCGCTCCGGGGAAGCTATAAATGTAGCGCCGCCCCCACGGGTCAATGATGCCGGTTTCCTTATCCAAATACGGCCCCGCCCAATCCGGCATTTCTCCTGAGGGGGCCAGCAGCAGCGCCATCCCTTCGGTTTCCAAAGGGTAGCGTCCATTATCAAGATAAAACAGCTTTAGAGCGCTGTTCAGGTTCTCCATCTGAATCACCGCTGCCTTGGCCTTACCCTTGCCAAAATAGCCAATCACCCGCGGCCCCGCGATACCGATTACCAGCGCCATTATACCTAGCACCACCATTACTTCCAGCAAGGTCACGCCTGCGTTTTTCTTCTTCAAAATCTTGCTCCTAGAGTATCGGCCCAAATAACCAGACCGCCCAAACGCCCATGGCTATAAACGGCCCAAAGGGGATCGGCGCATCGAATCGACGCCGCTTGATGCCCCACATCATAACGGTAAAAACGACCCCCGCAACCGATGCGAGCAATGCAACTGAACTAATCCCAAGCGCGCCGACCCATGCCGCACTTGCCGCCAAAAGCTTCACATCGCCAAAGCCAAGCGCGGTTTTTTGCAACCACTTTTCGGCCAGAATAGAGAAGAGGAATACCAACAAAAACACTAGCAACACATCCATCATTACGCCCCACCCATACCCGTAATGCCACCAAATGCCGCCGAGGAGTATCCAAGCGCTCGCCAAATCTGGAATTTCGAATCGATCGATATCCACCACGCTGAGCCAGATCAACGGTAGGCCAAGCATAAGCGCTGGCCAAACAATAGGCTGCGGACTGGCTAATAACCACGCCTCAGCATAAAGCCCGGAAAACCCAAATACAGCCCCCATAAAATGCTTTCTATCTTGCTTAGGAAACTCAACTATATTGGCCAAAACACCCCTCCCACAGGCTGTGCAATATAGAAATTGCAGTGGGGTTGGAGGACAATTTGTCCGTCTGTGGTGAACGCTATCTAATAAACCAAAGCAAAAGCTTCCAGATAAATATATTAATAGTCTCTCAATGCCCGCCGAAATGGAATTGTGCAAAAGCGATCTTCAAATCCATCAATATTCAAAGACATTTTTTCCATATGATCAATTGCTTGATCATATGCTTTCCCAACAGCTCTGTTGAAGACCGCCAGCGGAACTTCAAAATTAAAGGTATTACCTCCCTCTGGCTCGACGTTGGATGTGAAAGTTCCGTCATAGTGGAAATCAACTGTTAGGTGCATTTTGTCTTCAACAATTTCAAAAGAAAAATTCATTTGTTTCCCAAAATCGATACTATTAACGGGTAGCTGGCTCATCGACACGCGCGATGGTGTTATCAAATAGTCTGAACTAAAATTCATTGCAAACGTATTACTGAGCAAGCCAACAAAGTGCCCAACGATCGATTGTACGGGAAACTTGACAAATTTTTCATCATCACTGACTCTGACTATCCCCGAAAAATAATATGCCGCCGCATCAAAGAAATCCGTTTCGCGCGCCGCAGCATAAATTTCCTTCGCAACGGTTTCTTTGGAATTTGGTGAGAACTCCGATAGCATTATTTCAAATTCTGACATAGGCTTTCTTCCCTAATATTACCGAAGTGCTTCGGCCATAATGTTGTTCCAAAAAATGTTTGTTAACGAAGGTGGCGCTGTTGGTACAGCAGTTCGCAAAACGGGAGTAAGTCTTGTAGTAGCCTGTATTATTTCCAGTTCAATCGAATTCGTGGGTAGATACGTACTATCTGAATAAGTCCGGCCATAATAGGAACGAACATGGGATTCTACATCAGATCGACCCCGAGGGTCAAACCTCCCAATCGCTCGATTGAATGTAAACGATATGGTATAGCTATCACTGTTAAGCGGTATCCGTCCACTGGTTGTATCTCCCCGACCATTGACAACTGGCCCAATGATATTTCTGGCGAAATCGCCAAGGTTTCCAGCAACTATTGGAAAAAACCCACCAGTGCTTCCAAATAGGTTATTATTTCCTGCTATCGGAACTGTGCTATAGCCTGTTCCGGGTTTATTGCCATAAACAAGAATACTTCTAGGTGCAAAACTACTGCGCCCAGTGGCTGTACGGTTCACAGTGAGTGACGCATAAAGCCCTCCACCAAAGGACATTACCGCTTGGCCGGTGTCTTGTATCTGGTATAAATTATTGCCTCGATACCTTACATCTCCACCGCCAGCAAACTGGCGCGATATACTCCGCCTGTTTCGCCCAATTTCTACTTGTTTATTCCACCATTCTTTGAAGGTATGCCCGTTACGGTCGGAATTGTTTACGGGGTCATTCCCAGCGTAAGCATACCTGTTCGTCCCGACACCCCTTTTCCTGACCTCCCACCAGTCTGGTTGGATGAACCTGCCAATGGCGGGGTCGTAATACCGCGCATTTAGGTACAGCAGGCCTGTTGATACATCGAATCTTTCGCCGATGAAGCTGTGTTCTTCGGGGGTTATGGGGTTGGGGGAGTCGTTGAGGGTGGGGTTCTGTCGCAAATATTGGTCAAGGCCGAAAGGATTCTATTAATCGGACGCAGTTATCCAGCGAGAGCAAAAAACTGCGCAAAGCCGTTCCCTTTCA
>NVUX02000094.1 GCA_002402045.2 Paracoccaceae bacterium
GGCTCGACCAAAACATCTTTGAAACAATTGAGGAGGCGCAGCATCAGGCCACAGAATGGCTATGGACTTACAACAATGATCGCCCCAACATGGGCATCGGCGGGATCACACCCGCTATGAAACTGAAAATGGCCGCGTAATTCTACAGGCAGACCCCATTAAAAATAGGGGGACTACCCTGTCCTTGCTTAAGGTTATCTTTTAGTCGAAAAAGCCAATCCGAATCGCTCAACAAATTCTTTTCCTATCCCCCAATCTCGCAAATAAATCGACATAGCGTCTGTGCCTGGCAGGCTATCTGCATTTATCGCGAAATCGTTTTCGGTTCGCCGCTTCAGCCAGTCATACATTTCGTCAAGATGAATGCCAAAGCCAGCTTCGGGTACCAGCACCCGAATGCGAATGGGAAACCCCGCCTCGTCATCAGTCTTCTTTGGAGATCGGCTGCGGCTCATCCGTGCACCATATCGGTGGAACGGTTCGAGAACAAGAGTGGGTCCAGAGTGGCTGAGTGTGGGGTATTGCTGTTCATTCCTGTCCCCGTGTGTCCATTAGCGATGGCAAGCGGCCTGCAAAAACACCAATAACACCTAGGAAAAATGGAGCGGGCGAAGGGGCTCGAACCCTCGACGTTCAGCTTAGGAAGCTGAACGTCACCCGTCATTTCTTTGTCAACCGTGCAAGCCATTTCCACCCTTCATACTTGTCGCCTGTCTGTTTGATATGGGTGTATCGTTGAAGTGAAGACCAGGAGCGATGGCCGGAAACGGCGGCTACCTGCGGAATCGTTTCACCGATTTCGAACAAGCGGGTTACCCCTTCATGTCGAAGATCGTGGAAGCGCAGGTCTTCAATTTCCAGAACTTCGCACGCTCGTGTGAATGCGGCGCTGATCGTGTCGCTGTGGTAGGGGAACACAAACGAATTCTTCTTTGGCATCGCCAGTGCGATGTTCATGGCTGGGGAGGGCAGGTCGCACCACACATCATTTTCAGCTTTATCGCCGGGGTGTTTCATATCTTTGATAAATACTCTGCTATGCGTTTGGTCCAGCCCTGCCCATTCCACCCTTGTGATTTCTTGCTGTCGCCGGATGGAAAACAACGCAAAGCCGACGACACGGTGCATCGGTACTGTGTTGGGGCGGCGGAGATGCTTGTCGTCAAACATGGTCAGTAGGGCATCCAGTTCGTCGAGTGTTGGACGGCGGTTGCGCTTCCTCGCTTTTCCGGTGATGCCCAGTCTATTGCAAACCATGAACGCATCTTTCATCATCTGCTGGTCCAGGGGAATGCCCCAAGCTGGGCGTGCAATAGCAAAAATAGAGCTAAGGTGCGACATGTAGTTTCCAACGGTCGCTGGTGTTCGGGTTGCCCCGAGGTCTTTAGCAAACTGCACGATATGGTGGCTTTTTATTTCATTGCAGGGCATATCGGCAATGTCATATTCTTTGATTGAGCGCAGAACCTGTGCTTTTGTCCGCCCGATATCTTTGACGCTTTCTGTAATGTAGCGGTCAATTGCTGTGCTTAAACTTCGGCCTTTGTTCTTGATGGACGATAGGTCTTCCCCGGCTGAACGGATTTCCTTCATCCGCTTTTTGAACCATGCCTCAGCTGAGGATCGTTTGTTGAACGAACGGGATTCTCTATGCGCCCATTTGCCATTTTGTCTAATATTGATTACTGCAACATAAGCAACAGAACCATCTTTGCGTTTTCGTTCTACAATAAGAGCCATCTGAACAACATTTTCTGTCTATTTGAACAATATGTACTGTTCAAATAGGAATAAACGGGCAAATACAAGCTAAAATGAGCTAAAATGGCAAAGAGTTATAGGGGCGAAATTGGGAAATAGTGTAGAAATAACCAATAGTTACAAGGCTTCACGCCTATCCGTTGCACCGATGATGGATTGGACAGACCGCCATTGCCGCTATTTTCACCGGCTGCTCAGCCGTGAAACCTTGCTCTATACCGAAATGGTGACGGCTAAAGCGGTGATCCACGGCCACCGCGAGCGCCTGCTGGGGTTTCACCCTGCTGAGCACCCCGTGGCGCTTCAGCTGGGCGGCTCTGTGCCTGCCGAGCTGGCCGAGGCCACGCGGATTGCGGCGGAATTTGGCTATGACGAGGTTAATCTCAACGTTGGCTGTCCCTCAGACCGTGTGCAATCCGGCAGCTTTGGTGCGGTGCTGATGGAGCAGCCCGAACTGGTGGCTGACTGTGTGGTGGCCATGCAGGGCTTTGGCCCTGAAATAACGGTGAAATGCCGCATTGGGGTGGATGAGCAGGAGCCGCGTGACGTGCTTCCAGACTTTCTGAAGAAAGTCGCGGCGGCTGGGGTGCAAAGCTTCACTGTCCATGCCCGCAAAGCGTGGCTGCAAGGGCTAAGCCCTAAGCAAAATCGCGATGTGCCGCCGCTGGATTATCCGCTGGTTTACGCCATGAAAGCGGCTTTTCCGGCGTTGGAAATTTGCATTAATGGCGGCATTGCGACGCTTGACGAGGCTGAGGCGCATCTAAAACATGTGGACGGCGTAATGGTTGGCCGCGCTGCTTATCATGATCCGTTCGGCATTCTGGCCGAGGCCGATGCGCGCGTGTTTAACGGCCCACCCGCGCGGGATGAAGCCGAGGTTATCAATCTAATGTGCGAATATATTGAGACCGAGCTTGCTAAAGGTGCGCGGCTCAACCAAATTACCCGCCACATACTGGGCGCGTTTGCTGGCCGCCCGGGCGCGCGGCGCTGGCGGCGAGTGCTGTCGGAAGGCGCGCATTTGGACGGCGCGGGACCAGCGCTGATTATGCAGGCTTATGAGGCCGTGAAAGGGTAGTTTATGGAATACATCTGGTTGTTGCTTTTGATGCTGGCGATTGGCGCTTTTGCGGGCGTAGCTGCGGGCTTGCTTGGCGTTGGCGGTGGCATCATTCTGGTGCCCGCTTTCTATTACGCGTTTTCCTCACTGGGGTATGAAAGCGATGCGCTGATGCAGATCTGCGTAGCCACTTCGCTGGCAACCATCATTGTAACGTCGCTCCGCTCTGTGCTTAGCCACCATAAAAAAGGCGCGGTAGAATGGGACATTCTGCGCAGTTGGGCGCCAGGAATTGCGATAGGCGCTGTGCTGGGCGTGCTGTTGGCTTCGGGGCTGAAATCCCACACGCTCATGCTGGTGTTTGGTGTGCTCGGTTTTTCTGTTGGCCTTTATATGGCCTTTGGCCGAAGTGAATGGCGGCTTGGCGCGGCCATGCCTACCGGCCTCGTTCGCGCTATTTTCTCGCCAATCGTTGGCTTTCTGTCTGTGCTGATGGGCATCGGCGGCGGCAGCTTCGGGGTGCCGCTCATGAGCCTCTATGGCCGTCCGATCCATAGCGCTGTGGCCACGGCCGCCGGGTTTGGTGTCCTCATTGCTGTGCCCTCTACCATCGGCTTTCTGCTCAGCGGTTGGGGAGACCCCAGCGCGCCCCCTTTCACAATAGGTCGCGTAAACCTCATCGCCTTTGGCGTTATCGTTTCGATGACTCTGCTCACCGCACCCATAGGCGTAAAACTTGCCCATATGATGAATCCAAAGCCGCTCAAACGGGTGTTCGCCGGGTTTATCATCCTGATGGCGCTAAATATGCTAGGAAAGGCGCTTTTGGCTTAACGAGGTTTTTAAAACCCACCAGCCACAAATGCCAAGGCTTCAGCGCGGCGCGCGCATGGCCTTGCCAAGTAGTGCAACGCTTGCCGCGCCGCCACCGTGCGTTTTGGGCCTGAACTCAGGTGATTTACTGGCGCAAAATCATGGCATCTTTGCGGATAACCGTCTCGGTTAATTGCTCTAAAAAGCTCATGCCAAGCAATGAGTTATGCAACTCTCCCGGCTTAGCCACCGCCCCTTCAACATTCCGCACAACAACGCCGCCAATGCGGACTTGCGAAAACTGGACCGAGGCCACATAGCTTTGCCCACTGGCGGTTGTTAGCGGAATATTGAAATCAAGCAAAGTCGGGTCCACGCCGGCGCGCAACGCGTCGTCATAGCGGAGCAGTATTAATGAGGCCCCGGTGTCAACCAACACGCCAATATCGCCTGAATTTATCCGCGCAATGGTGCGGAAATGTCCATCCCATGCGCGGTTCAGCGTCGCCTCTTGGGGCGCTGTGGCCACGGCGGCATATGGTGCGGGTGCAATTACCCCCACTTGCGTAGCCCCAAACACACCGCCCCCCACGAGTAGCACCGGAATGGTGCCCATGGCAAAGCCTCTTCCCTTGCTCCAAAGCAAGCTGAAAGCCGTTGCAAATAAAATGGCTGTAAGCACATCAAGCCAGATAATTCCGCCAGGGAGCGAGATATATCCGGCGATTGTATCGCGTGCGAACAGCAACCCAATGGCGTAGATGGTGATAATAAAGGTGAGTAACCGCATGATAATCCTGTAATTCTGCCGATAGCATAGCGTATCAAGGCCTATCTTACAAATCTAAGATGCAAAAATTAATATTCTGTGACCAGAAAGACTCACTTCCGGCCTTTTCGTCCGCCCCGTCGCTTGGGCAACAGCGCAGCCGCCCGCTTAGGAAGGGCCGCCTTCATCGCGCGCCGCTCGTCACGGCTCATCGTACTCCACCGCGAAATTTCGTCTCCGGTGCGGTGGCAGCCAATACAATACCCGCTCTCGCGTTGGATAATGCATAGCCCCACACAAGGAGACTCCACCTCGTCGCGTTGCCACGTTTCATCCATTGCGCATATGCGCCAGCCGGTCCAGCGCCCCCTGCAAAATATAGCCCGCCGCCACATGGTCAATCACCTCGGCGCGCCGGGCGCGCGAGGTATCCGCCTCCAAAAGCACGCGCTCGGCGGCGACAGTAGAAAGCCGCTCGTCCCAATAGGTAATCGGCAGCGCGCAAAGCCGCTCAAAGTTGCGGGCAAAGGCGCGGGTAGATTGGGCGCGCGGCCCTTCTGAGCCATCCATATTGCGGGGCAGCCCCAGCACAACACCGCCAATATTGCGCTCTGAAATCAACGCCAGCAACGCCTGTGCATCCACGCCAAATTTCTTGCGCTTTACGGTTAAGGTGGGGGTGGCAATGCAATGTAAGGTATCTGAAAGCGCCACGCCGATGGTCTTGGTGCCAAGGTCCAGCCCTATGAGCGCCCGTCGCGGGGGCAGGGCGGCGGCAAAGGTCTCTATATCCTCATATATCATTCTATTTGCGCGCCCGCAGCTTCAATGCGCGCCAAGGCGGCGGGCTCATCTGCAAACGCAGCTTTGGCATCCACTAAGGCCTGCTTGGCGGCGTCAACATCGCCCAGCACTGTATTTGTGCTAATCAGCCTCACCCATTCCTCAACGGAGCCGCCGTCAGCGGCAAGCCGCTCGGACAGCTGTGCAACCATAGAGCTGATCATGTCGGCGCGTTCGGCATCACTCATTTCTGATGCGGCTTGCACCTGCTCATTGCTGGGCCCTGCCAGCGGGGCTTGCTGAGCGGCTATGCCCGCCTGCTGGGCCAATTCTGCGATCGTGGCCCGAATAGCCGGTATCCACGGCGCATTTTCCGGCCCTTCTTGCAAGAGCTGGTTCCACATAATGTAAGCTTCCCGAGGCTTGCCATATTGCGCCAGCGCCAGCCCGGCATAATATCGCGCCCGCGGATTTTCAGGAATGGTGCTCATAACCTCGTTCAGAGCGGCTATGGCGTCCGAAGACACATAGCTATCGGCGGCCAGTATCATCAATTCAGCATGCTCCAGGTGGTCTTCAGGCGTAACGGCGTCTCCCAAAATGCGCAGCACGTCGTCCTCGGCGGCATGGGCTTCAATAAAGCGGCCGGCAGAGGCGAGATTGCGGGTTAACAAACGGTGGCCTTCTAGGTCGTTCGGGCGGTCTTTTAGCACCTCGGCCAGCTGCGCCAATAGCGCGGCATCGCTGCCTTCCGTCAGCGCGCCAAGGCCGGGTAGCCCCAGCGTGCCTTCGGCTCGAGCGGCCACAATCGCCTCTGCGTCTTCTTGCGAAATGCGGATATTTTGTGCTGCGGCACGCTGGGCGAGGTTTACGGCTAATGGCAAATCTGGCCGGCCGGGGCTGCCCCAGCTTGAATAAATGCCAAGCCCGCCAATGCTGGTGGCCAGCACCAAAAGTGCGGCGAGACCATAGGTGGCGGATTTTGGCGCGTTGAGCGACGGGGCCTCAACCTCTTCGGCCTTGGCGGCTGCCAGCAAGCGGCGCGAAACCTCGATGCGCACGCGGGCGGCTTCAGCCTCGGTTATCGTCCCGCGTTTTTCGTCAATTTCGATCTCTGCCAGCTGATCTTTAAACACCTGAATATCATAGCTTGCCCGCGCGGCAGGAGCGCTGCTTTCCCGCTTAAACAGGGGATATAGGGTCCAAAAAATAGTCAAAACCGTCACCAGCCCAACCGAAATCCAGAAAACCATTGCCATGCTACCCTCTTAGCTTAATTTCGCCGCACTTTACCCAAGGCCCATGCCTGTATGCAACATTCAATCGTGTAACAAAGCTGTTAGAGGCGCAAATGTCGCGAACCCTGTAAGCAGCGACGGTTACAGGCTTTGCATATAGGGTGGAATCTCGCTATTACACCCTTGTAACCGCGAAAAAACCGGAGCCAGCCTATGAGAAAATATTCTGCTTTTGCCATCGCGCGTGAGGCGTTTCGCCAGCATAGCGGCTGGCAGCGTGCTTGGCGCTCGCCAGAACTGAAAAAATCTTACAGTGTTGTCATTGTCGGGGCAGGGGGCCACGGGCTGGCCACGGCCTATTATCTGGCAAAGAATCACGGTATCCGAGATATTGCGGTGATAGAAAAGGGCTGGCTGGGCGGCGGAAATACCGGGCGCAACACCACGATTATCCGCTCGAACTACCTGCAAGACGAAAGCGCCGCGATTTATGAAAAGGCGCGGGGGCTTTATGAAGGGCTGTCAGCCGAGCTGAACTATAACATCATGTTTTCGCCGCGGGGCGTGATGATGCTGGCGCAAACCGAGCACGAGCTGCGCAGCTTTCATCGGGTGAACCAAGCCAACACCCTTCAGGGCGTGGCCACCGAAATGCTGACCCCCGCGCAAGTTAAGGCAAAAGTGCCGATTATGGAAATAAATGGCCCGCGCTACCCTGTGTTGGGGGCGCTCTGGCAAGCGCGGGGCGGCACGGCGCGGCATGATGCCGTGGCGTGGGGCTATGCCCGGGCCGCTTCCGATTTGGGCGTGGATATCATTCAGCAAACCGAAGTTATCGGGATCACGCAAGTTGGTGGTCAGGTGACGGGCGTGCAAACCACGCGCGGCGATGTGGCCTGTAAAAAGCTTGGCATTGTGGTGGCGGGGCATTCGGGTGTGCTGGCCGAAATGGCGGGCTTTCGGCTGCCGATCGAGTCGGTATCGCTGCAAGCCTTGGTGAGCGAGCCGATAAAGCCTTGCATTGATGTGGTGGTGATGGCCAACACGGTGCATGGTTATCTAAGCCAATCAGACAAAGGCGAGCTGGTTATTGGTGGCGGGGCGGATGGCTATAATAACTACACCCAACGCGGCAGCTTCCACCATATTG
This sequence comes from Paracoccaceae bacterium, assembly GCA_002402045.2. Classification (GTDB taxonomy): domain Bacteria; phylum Pseudomonadota; class Alphaproteobacteria; order Rhodobacterales; family Rhodobacteraceae; genus UBA3077. Next base: position 7,578 of record NVUX02000094.1, read on the forward strand.
AGGAAACCGTACGCGCGCTCATCGAGACATTCCCGATTATCAGCCGCCTAAAGCAGCTGCGCCAATGGGGCGGTATTGTGGATATGACGGGCGATCGCTCTCCGATCATTGGCAAAACCCCGCTGGGGGGCTGCTTTATAAATTGTGGCTGGGGCACTGGCGGGTTTAAATCCATTCCTGGCTCGGGCTGGGCCTTGGCCGCGACCATGGCTTTGGGCGAACCAGACAAGCTGGCCGCCCCTTTTGGCCTTGAGCGCTTTGCCGAGGGCCGCTTTATTGATGAAAGCGTTGCCGCTGGGGTGGCGCACTAATGCCGGTATTATGGCCGATAATAGCGATGCCCACCTTCCATAAGGTAGTGGATTTTTTTAGGCCGTTTAAGGCGCAATATCAGCCAAATAAACAAGCTGGCAAAGCTTCCGAGCAATATTACGAGCGCCCAAAACTCGCTCATCTCATAGCCGCTCAAATTAAATACAATACTCTGGATAGCGGAAGCGCCGCCGGTGGCAAATTTGTCCCACATCTCGGATGCGGATGTCATAAATTCTTCCATCTTCACTCTCCTTATTTTCTAGTTACTATTCATGCGGATCTGCTTGCATCGTCACAATATTGCCTTAATTTTAACTCAAAAAAGCCATATTATCAAAGATTAATGCAGAAAGCTGGGAGTCTTGCCCCCAGCACTCGGCTTTCATGTGAGCGCCGCATTGCAACCTGCTGGAAAGACGTATTTCTTGAGTGGGGTATGCGAGAGTATGCTTTGCGTGTATTTACAGGGTGGATTGTCGCTCATAGGCGGTTGTCCGCCTATGCGAAGCGTGGTGGCTTTGCATGTTAGAGCATTTTAGCAAATGGCAGCGAATCACCCTTTATGCCGCTTTAAGCCTCTGGTTGATCGCGAGTGTAGCGTCTGTCGTCTTGGGGTATTCACACCTGTTCGGGGCGCTCGGGTCCTTCGCGCTGTGCATTAGCTTCGTTGTGTTTTTAACCGATCGTTTCATGGCGCAAGAAGCCCGCCGGCGTTGGGATTCCCAAATATTGACGCAATCCCGCATGATGTGGCGCTATTTTAGCCGGATAGAGGATGCCGCCATAAAAGATCCAACGCCAATGCCAAAATTGCGCGACCAAATAACCAATAACTTTGATGATCTTCTTGCGGCCAAGGCCGAAGAGAAGGCGATTGAAACCTATAAATACGAATTGGCGTTTTCGGTGCTGGGCACCCTGCAATGGGGTTTTGGCAAAATGCTGATAGAATTGATACGAGGGACATGAAATGCTATTATTAACTTGCCCATATTGCGGCGTTGAAGCCGAAGAAACCGAATTTCTTGGTGCTGGCCAAGCGCACCTGAAGCGCCATATGGATGGCAGCACAGATGGGGAATTCACCGCCTATCTGTTTGAGCGCAAAAACCCCAAAGGCATCGTTTTTGAGCGCTGGCGGCATGTATATGGCTGCGGTAAGTGGTTTCACGCGGCGCGCTGTGCCGTAACGCTGGAGGTGTTTGGCACCTATAGCGCGCAAACTTTTGAGCCCCCCAAGGACATTATAGCCAAAATCAAAGCCAAGCGCCCAGAGTGGGAGGCCAAGCCATGAGTTTTCGTATCCCCGAATTTGGCCATTTGATTGACCGCAAAAAACCCGTCAGTTTCAGCTTCAACGGCAAAACCGTGCAGGGCTTCGCGGGCGACACCCTCGCCTCGGCCCTTATGGCCACAGACCACCGCATGGTGGGCCGCTCGTTCAAATACCATCGCCCACGCGGCATTGTCGCCAGCGGTGGCGAGGAGCCAAATGCGCTGATGAACATGGGTGAGGGCGGCCGCTTTGAGCCCAACCAGCGCGCCACCACCACCGAGGTTTTCGAGGGCCTCACCGCGCGCTCGCAAAACCATTGGCCAAGCCTGAATTTTGATATTGGCGCCATTAATAATCGCCTCTCCCGTTTCTTGCCCGCCGGATTTTACTACAAAACCTTCATGAAGCCGCAATGGGCATGGAAACACATCTTCGAGCCGATCATTCGCAATTCCGCAGGCCTCGGCCAAGCCCCCAGCGAGCGCGATGCCGACCGCTATGAATACTTCTATTGCTATACCGATATCCTGATTGCAGGTGGCGGTGTGGCCGGCCTAGAGGCCGCGCTTGAGGCAGGCCGCAGCGGGGCGAAAGTGCTGCTCCTAGAGCAATCCCCGCATTTTGGGGGCCGCTTTATGGTGGATGATGTCATGGTTGATGGCCGCGATGGCCCCGCCCACATCGCCCATCTTCTGGCCGAAATCAGCACCATGCCAAATGTGACCTTGCGCAATCGCACGCAGGGCGCGGGCGTGTTTGACCACGGTTATGCGCTTGGCTATGAGCGCCTGACAGACCACGCCCCCGCGAGCACCCCTCGCCACCGTTTGTGGCGCATCCGTGCCAAGCGCATCATCACGGCCACAGGCGCTTTGGAGCGCACCCTGAATTTTGCGGGTAATGATCTTCCCGGCGTTATGCTCGCCGGGGCCGTGCGAGATTACGTTAGGCTCTACGGTGTTGCTCCTGGGGCGCGCACCGTGGTTGTTACCAATAATGATGACGCCTACCGCACCGCGCTCACGCTCCATGCCGCTGGCTTGGAAATTCCCGCCATAATTGACGCCCGCCCCCAAGGCGGCGGGGCCTTGGCAGAGCAAGCCCGCGCGCTTGGTATTCGTATAGAAACCGGCCATGCCATTGCTAAAGTCACGGGCAAGAAACACGTTACTGGCGTTGAAATCTGCCTTCAATCCGGCACCGGCGGTGCGGTTGAAACCATCCCGTGCGATTGCGTGGCGATGTCTGGCGGCTTTTCTCCCGTGGTGCACCTCTGGTCACATTGTGGTGGCAAGCTGAATTGGGATGCGGCCAACGCTATGTTCTCGCCAGACCCATCCCGCCCCCCTACCGACCAAAATGGCGAAGGCTTTGTGCTCACCGCTGGCACAGCTTTTGGCGCGCTTACCACGCAAGCCTGCCTGCAAAGCGCCACGCTGGCGGCGCGCCAAGCGGCTAAAGAAGTGGGGCGTAGCCTTAAAGCGGAAACCGCCCCTCGGGAGGTTCAATCCCCCGATGAATCCGCAATGGCACCCATCTGGAGCATGCCCGCCAACGCCCCCTATAAGCTCCGCGCCAAAACCTTCCTCGATTTTCAGAACGATGTAAAAGTGTCTGATGTGCAGCTTGCGGCCCGTGAAGGCTTCGAATCTGTCGAACACACAAAGCGCTACACCACGCTTGGCATGGCCACGGATCAAGGTAAGCTCAGCAATATTAATGGTCTCGCTGTGCTGGCCGGTGCGCTGAATGCCGAAATACCTGATGTTGGCACCACCACCTTCCGCCCGCCCTACACGCCTATATCGCTGGGTGCGATTGCCGGAGAAGCCTCAGGCCCGCTCTTTAAGCCCACCCGCAAAACCGCGATAGATGGCTGGCATGAGAGCCACGGCGCGATTTTTGAGCCGGTTGCTGACTGGCGCCGCGCCTATGCCTATATTCAAGATGGCGAAACCACCCAAGATGCCATCACCCGCGAAATCCTCGCCACTCGTGGCTCGGTGGGCTTGTTTGACGCTTCAACCCTTGGCAAAATCATTGTTAAAGGCCCCGACGCGGGCAAGTTCCTTGATCTGCTTTACACCAATATGATGTCTACTCTAAAAGTTGGCAAATGCCGCTATGGGCTGATGTGTAATGAGAATGGCTTTTTGATGGATGACGGCGTGGTGGCGCGCTTGGATGACGAGACCTTCCTTTGCCATACCACCACCGGCGGCTCTGACCGTATCTATGCCCATATGGAAGAATGGTTGCAAACCGAGTGGTGGGATCTTAAGGCCTTTACCGCCAACATTACCGAGCAATTCACCCAAATCGTGGTGGCTGGCCCCAATGCCCGCAAGGTGCTGGAAGCGCTGGGCGGCCTCGATGTATCTCGTGAAGCGCTGCCTTTCATGGGGTTCGTGGAGGGCACGCTTGGTGGTCTTCAAGCGCGCATTTTCCGAATCTCATTTTCCGGCGAGCTATCTTATGAGGTGGCCGTGCCAGCCTCGCAGGGCCTGCTGCTTTGGAACCTTTTGCTGCAAGCCGGGGCCGATTATGGCATCGCGCCTTATGGCACTGAAGCCCTGCACGTTATGCGCGGCGAAAAGGGCTTTGTGGTGGTTGGAGACGAGTCCGACGGGACGGTGACCCCGCATGATCTTGGCATGAGCTGGGCTGTTTCGAAAAAGAAAGAAGACTTCATTGGCAAGCGCGGTATGCAGCGCAGCTTTCTGGTGGCCGAGGGGCGTAAGCAGCTCGTTGGTTTGCGCACGTTGAGCGACACTGAAAAGCTTCCGGAATCTGCCCATGCTGTTGAAGATGGCAAGGCCATTGGGCATGTGACCTCTACCTATTTCTCCCCTACGTTGGGGCATCCTATCGCCATGGCACTGATCCATGGTGGCCGAGATAGAATGGGCGATGTGCTTTCGTTCCCGGTCGGTGGAAAAGTGCATAAAGCCCGTGTGGTTGACCCTGTATTTTATGACAAAAAAGGAGCGCAGCAAGATGTCTGATCTTATGAGCTTTAGTGAAATTGACGGGAGCGGCGCTGTGCTTATTGCGGCACAAAGACGTGTGGCTATGGTAACGCTAAAAACGGACCTGAGCAACAAAATCACGCGTGCGGCCATTAAAAAATTGCTCGGCACGACTGTGCCTGCCCAACGAAAAATTGCCAATGGCGTGGCGTGGATGGCCCCTGACGAGCTTCTGATCATGGTGCCAGAAGGCTCTACGCCCGAAGCCCAAATCGAGCAGCTTAATGCCAACATAAAAGCGCCCATGCTGGCGGTCGATGTTTCAGATGCGCGTGCGGTTTTTACGCTTAAGGGCAACAATGCCCGCGAAGTTTTGGCAAAAGGCGCACCGATTGATCTTTCGGCTGACGCCTTTGCGCAAGGTGATTTTCGAAGAACACGCCTCGGGCAGGTTGCCGTGGCGTTTTGGATGGAAGCCGATGACGAGATTACGCTGATCTGCTTTGCCAGCCTCAGGCAATTCATGTTTGACTGGCTGGTGAATGCCGCGCAAAAAGGCAGCCTCCCTGCCTATCTCAACCGATGAATTTTTGGCGGAGGGGATTGACCCCTCCGCCAAAAATCTTCCCTTCGGTCAGGGGTGCTGTGCCTTATCAAACGCCAAGCATAGCTTGGGTGTGGATTATCGCGCGCGCGATTCCCTTTAGCTGGAGAGCGCAACGGTGCTGACGGCGTGAGGCTAACGCATAATATTCTTTGTTACGGCTGCGGACAAACTGCGACCACCCAAATTGACCAACCAGAGAGAACCATGAAAAAGATCGTTTTGGCCGCCACGGCTATGTCTTCATTCGCCATGGCTGCTTAAGCCGAAAAGGTCAATCTCTGTGTCGAGGGCGCTAACCCGCCGTTTTCCGCCACAGAGCCTTCGGGTGCGGTTGTTGGCTTTGATATCGACATTGTCAATGCGCAGGCTGCTGATATGGGCATGGAAGCCAACTTGGTGAAAACCGATTGGGACGACATTATTCCGGCGCTGCTGGAAGGCAAATGCGCTGCTATTGTTGCGTCCATGTCTATTACCAAGAGCGCAAGCAGGTTATTGATTTCTCGAGAAATACTATAATACGCCTGCCGGATTTATGGGCGCAGATGGCATGATGGCTGACGCGCTTGACGGCGTGCCGCGCGGCACTATCCACCAAGATTTCATGGACGGTGTGTTTTAAATGTAGAGCTGCTCCTTTAGGTCGCAAGACGAGGTGTATTTGATCTGCAAGCGGGCCGGATTGACGCCGCCATGGGCGTTCCATCACTATGGATGACGGCTTCCTGAGCACCGATGCGGGCGCTGATTTTGCCTCTTTTTGTGAACCGTATTCAGGAGCGCAATACCACGGTGAAGGTGCCGGCGCTGGCGTGTGGCAGATTATACCGAGCTGCGCGATGCGTTCTTGGTTGATATCACGGCTATTCGGGCGTCTGGCGCGAATGCGAGGATCAACAGCAAGTATTTCGAAATCGACATCTATAGTGGTGAATAGGAGAGCTTTGTGGCGCCGCTAACCTATAGAATAACTTATCGCATATGCGCCCCTCCTTCTGCGCGGGGCCGATACCACTATAACGGGGGATTTCTTTGGCTACGGCCTCGCTGCTTGGCGGCCTTGGTTTTATTTACGGCGCTTACCTCAGCGAGACTTTTCGAGGGGGCTACTGCTGGCCAGCGCGAAGCGGCCATGAGCGTGGGATGTCGCCTTTCCGAGTGAAGCAATTGTGCTGATCCCGTCTGCTGCGCGCTTTGCCGCAATACGATAGCGTGGTTGTGTTTATACTGCATGGCTCGGAGGTGGTGAGCATTATTACTATTCAGGATATTTTGGGCGTGGGGCGGATGCGCGGTATACCTTGCTTATGAGGGTTTTCAACCGCAGCAGCGTTAAATCTGCCACTGGATTTTGTGGTGGTGTGTGCTGTCAGGCAGTTGGAAAAGCGCTATATTGGCTACCTGAAAGTCTCCCGCTAAGGCGAGCGCATTTGACTGACTTAGCGGAATCGCGCAAGTGCGATGTTCTATAACCAAGCTTCGCTTGGCGTTTGGCGTCAGGACGAAATGTTTGAGAATGCGCGAGCGGCATCAAACGCCATTTTTCCTCGCTGCTGGTTAATCCGCCAAGCACACCGCAAGCGGCCCCATCTACGGGAGATAGACAAACTGCCGGCCACACTCGTTTTGTCGTTCACAGCGATAATCCCAAATTCATAGCTGCCAAAAGCGCCTAAATATGCACCGGCCCAGCTTATTGGCCATAGAGGGTTCAAAACTGTCCGCGGATGCGGTAAGCGAAGGTAATTTCATCTGGGTGATATCTTTAATGATTACAAGACTAAGGGTTAACTTGTGGTTAACCCTTAGTTGTCTGCGTATTTTTGTAAACAGTTTCGGAAATTACACCGAATGTAAGGGCACGCTGCTAAATCTCCCAGTTTGCCTTCAGCTTCTCGATCTCGGCAATCCGCAGCGCCGTTTCGGGGTGGCTCAGCAGCCATGCAGGCGCGCCGCCACCGGCTTTCCCCCAGCTTTCCAGCTTCCGAAACATGCTGATTTGCGCCGATAGCCCGATGCCTGATTTGAGCAGCAACGCCGCGCCGTAGGCATCGGCCTCGTATTCATCTTTGCGCGAGAGCGATGCGGCCATCATTTGGATAATTGCATTGGCGATGTAGCCGCCGATTATGGGCAGGTAGCGGCCAAAAACGCTCATAAGCAGCGCGCGCATCAGGTTTTGCCCACCAAAATCTATCAGCCGCCGGCGCGAATGCCCGAGTGCGATGTGGCCCAGCTCATGCGCGACCACCGAGGCCAGCTCGGCTGATGAAATTTCGCCTGAGATGTATTTGTTGAGCAGGCCCCGCGTGATGAAAATCCGGCCATCCGGCGCGGCAAGGCCGTTCACCATTTCAATCTCGTAAACCATCACTTTTACCCGCGGAATATCTAGCGCCTCAGCCATTTGGCTCAGCAGTTTATTTAGCGCTTTATCTTGCAGCGGGGTAGAGTTTCGGCTCAGGTCTCGCTTGGATTTTCGAGCTGAAAACAGGTAGGTTACATAGCCGATAACAAGGGCGATTAGAATGGGGGAAAAACGTAGCATAGGCCCTATATAGGTACTATGCTTTGGCTTTTCTAGCCACAATCATCAGGCGTTTACCCATAAAATACATACCCAAAGCCCCTAAAATCATCCAGCTGGCCGAGGCGATAAGATCTACCAGCGCCAGTGCCGAGGCGGAAAACAGCATGCCGATGCCGACATATAGCCCAACCCAGACAACCTCTCCCAGCACATCCCACAGCATAAAGCGCCGCCAGTCAAACTGGCCGATGCCTGCTACATAATTCAGCGTAGGCCCAATGGGGGCCACCAGCCAGCGGCTCAGAAAAACCCCGACTCCGCCCCACTTGTCCATAAAGACGTCGGCTTTATTGACGTGCTTGCCAAGCGGCGTGCGCCCCAGCTTTTCCTTCAACCATTCGCCGCCCTTGAACCCGATGAAATACCCCGCCATATCACCCGCTATGGCCGCCGTAAATCCGGTGAGCACCACCATTATCGGGTCCATATCTCCGCCCGCGGCAAAGGCGCCGCTGAGCACCAAAAGCACGGTGCCGGGCAGGGGCGCGCCAAGGGCGGCCATAAAAACGGTGCCGGCCAAAATGATCAGCCCGTAGGCGGTCACCAATTCAAGGAGGAGGTCGGTCATTGTGCGTGTTGAGCCGCGATGGCCGCGGTGAGCCTGTCTCGCATTTCCTCGTAAGTTACGCCGTCAATTTTAGCGGCTTCCTCCACGGTGAGGCGCACAAATTTAATGCCCTCGGGCAGGTTGGCTTGCCGCATTAGCCACTCTCTATCAACTTGATGAGAGTGGGCAACATAGCCGAGGGGCTGCCATGGCTCGATGGGCAAATCGCGATTATAGCTCCAGTAGATCACTGAAAATACAAAGCGAAAAAGGAAGAACAGCGTGACCAGCGTAGCAAGAGAAAACCCGATCAGCAGCAGCCGGTGCTTTTGCCATAGGTATTTTGTTTTGTTCATGCTGCTGGCCTCCTGTTTGCCTTAGCTTAGGCGCTAGGCCTGCCAGCGGCAAGGCAGGTTGAGCACCCCGCGAAAGGCCCAGCCGCCCACATGTACGCGGCCGCTAAGATGCGGCGTGAGGCGCGCAAATAGCTTGGGCAGGGCCACATCGGCGATTAGGGCCTTTGCCACCCATGCCCCCGCGCAAAAATGCGGCCCCGCACCAAAGGCGATGTGTTTGCTGGCGTCGCGGGTGATGTCAAAAGCCTCAGGGTGTTCGAAATATTTCTCATCATGATTGGCGGAGTTGAACATGAAAAACACGTCATCGCCTGTTTCAAAATCAATGCCGTTAAAGCTGGTGGGCGCGGCAATGCGGCGCGGCGTCATGCCGATGGGGGCGATCCAGCGCACGTATTCCGCCATCACCTGTTGCCAACCCACTTCGCCCGAGAGCGCCAATTCAAGCTGCGCCGGGTGGCTGAGTAAGGCCCAGATAATGCCCGCGATCACATCACGCGGCTCGTTTTGCCCGCCCGAAATCGCCAGTTTGATATTGGCGCGTATCTGTTCTTCGGGCAGGCCCGCCGCCATCATCGCTGCGCACATATCATAGCCGGAGCTGCCCGTTTTCAGCAGGCTCGTGATGGCCTCGTCAATGCGTGTGGTGGCCCGGTGGCAGGTGGCTTCGACCGCTTTATCACCCGCGTAATTTGATATCCCATCGATCATCGCTTGAGAAACGGCGTCCATCTCCCGCCAGCTCAGGCTCTCTAAACCGGTAATTACCCGCAGAGCCTCGCCCGACAGGCGCATCGCGTAGATTTGGAACAAATCGCCCTCGCCCAGCGAGCTAATGTCGTCCAGAATCTCATCGGCAGAGGCCGCGAACTTGGCCGACCAATGATCCCGCACGGTTTTCGGCGAAACCGTCGGAAAGATCGCCTTGCGCTCCTTGGCATGGGCCGCGCCGCCCTTGCGCATCATGTTTTCGCCCATCAGCACCGTCATCAGCCCGCCGGGCTGCTCGGATGAAAAATGCGCCACATCCGGCTCGGCTTTTTTGATGTCATCAAGGCGGGTGAAAAGCGTGCGATTAAGCTCGGGCACAAAGGCTATCGAGGCTTTGGCGCGCATTTGTTTTAGCTGCGGATAAGGGTTTTCGCGAAAGGCCTTAAGGTCAATATGAAAAACGGGGGCTGTGCTCATGGCTCGATCCGCGTTGCCACAAAAGCTTTCCAATCGGATTTCAGCAGTCGAAAACACATCCATTTGGCCACGCTACCGGCGAGGTCGAGCTTGTCATTCTCAATATGCTTAGCCCCCAATTTGGCAGTGGCTTTTTGCGAGCGTCTATTGCTTGGATCAATATGAAACCAGACTTGATCCGTGCTTTTGAAGGCATGATCCAGCATCAGTTTTTTCACGGCAAAATTGGTGCTACCGCCCCAATAGGTGTGGCTCAAAAAGGTGAACCCAATCGAAATATACGCAGATTTAACGGGTGCAAAATAGTAGCGTGAGCAGCCAATGATTTTGCCCTGCATTTTATCAATCACAACCAGCGTGCCGCCAGCTTCCAGCAAAAAAGTAAAGTACTTCTGGAATACATCTCGCTTGTAGCGGTCTTTCGCGGGGTGGCCAGCCCACGTGGCGGGGTCACTTGCTGCGCTCCAAAGGCTCTCAAAATCATAGGCCATCAGCGGGCGCAAAGATATGGCTTTGCATTGCAATTCAGGTTGTAGATCCATCATGATCACAGGTGTTTACCTCCCCAGCGCTTTCATCCCACGCTCAATGCCTTCCAGTGTCATCGGCACCATGCGGTCCTCGAAAATCTCGCGGATCATGCCGACTGATTGAGTATATTGCCACTCATTTTCCGGCACGGGGTTTATCCAGATATGGTTTGGCCACTGCTCGCGGGCGCGGGCTAGCCATGTGCCGCCCGCCTCCTTGTTATAATGCTCATTTGCCCCGCCAATATAGGCCACTTCATAGGGCGACATCGAGGCATCCCCGACAAAAATGCATTTGTAATCAGAGGCATAGGTGTGCAGCACGTCCCATGTCGGCAGCTGCTGGTCCCAGCGGCGTTCATTATCTTTCCACACGCCTTCATAGAGGCAATTATGGAAGTAGAAATATTCCATATGCTTGAATTCCGTCCGCGCCGCCGAGAAAAGCTCCTCGACCATGGCGATATGGTCATCCATTGAGCCGCCGACATCGAGAAACAGCAGTACCTTCACCGCATTGCGGCGCTCGGGGCGGGTTTTTACATCAAGGTAGCCGTGCTCGGCGGTGGCCTGAATGGTGCCTTCCAAGTCAAGCTCGTCATCGGCCCCTTGCCGCGCCCAACTGCGCAGGCGTTTCAGCGCCATTTTGATGTTGCGCGTGCCCAACTCAACGCTGTCATCAAGGTTTTTGAATTCCCGTTTATCCCACACCTTTACGGCGCGGCGGTGGCGGCTTTCGTGCTGGCCAATCCGAATACCCTCAGGGTTATAGCCATATGCGCCAAAGGGCGAGGTGCCCGCCGTGCCGATCCATTTACTTCCGCCTTGGTGCCGCTTTTCCTGCTCTTTAAGGCGCTGTTTCAGAGTTTCCATCAGCGCCTCAAAGCCACCAAGGCTTTTGATCTCGGCCATTTCCTCGGCGCTCATGCTTTTTTCGGCCATCTTGCGCAGCCATTCGTCAGGAATATCTACCTTTTCCATAATCTCGGCCAGCGTGGCTGCCTCAACCCCGTCAAAGGTTTGGGCAAAGGCCACGTCAAAACGGTCGAGAAAGCGCTCGTCTTTCACCATGGTTAAGCGTGCGAGGTAGTAAAACGCCTCCACGTCATAGATCACGTTTTGGGCTTTGAGCGCCTCCAGAAAACTAAGAAATTCGCGCAGGGAAACCGGAATCTCCGCCGCCCTCAGGTTTTCAAAGAAGCGCAGAAACATTTACAGAGTGTTCCCATAAATCACCAACGCGATCAAAGTTAGGAGCATCCCGATCATGCCAAAAATAGTGCCATATTGGATTTTGTCGAGCATGTTGCCGCCCTTTTTGGTGGCCGTGATCCAGCCAAGGGCAAATCCGAGTACGAGGGTTATGAGATATGGCATAAATTTTCCTAGCTATTGTCGGGCAGCAGCCCTTCGATTTGCGCTTGCGACGCCGCGATTTGCGTGGCGTTGTTGCCGAAGGCATAGCGTGCTTGGGCGAGGCTATCAACCCGTGCCGCTTGTGCCGCGCTATTTTGCCCGAGCTGCGCAAAAGCCAGCGCCCGTAGCCCTTGGATGCCCGCCTGCAAAACCGGATCCCTAAACCGCTTGGCGGTTGCCAGTGCCGGGGTTGTCAGAGTGATCACCGCCTCAAATTCGCCCGCCTTAATGGCCACAGCCGCCACATGCATGGCGGCCAGCGCGGTGCGCAAATTGTTAGGGCCAAGCTGGGAAAGGTTAAGCTGATAGGCCTCTTGAAAGGCGGGTGCAGCCTGTGTGGGCTGGTGTTGCAGCGTTAGCCTGCCATAAATCAATAGCGAATGGGCCAGCCGATGCCCTCCTAGCCGCCGCGCCCGCTCCACGGCTCTTTGCGCGGCGGTCAAGCGGGTAGGGCGCGGATTGCTGCTATTCATGGCGGTTTCTATCAGGGTTTTCCAGCGTGCGTCAGAGCGAACAGTATTTCCGCTGCGTCGCCCCGCCGGATTAATTCGTGCCAAAAGCGCTGGCAGGCGGGCGCGCACCGCGGCTTGCCCCATGCCGCTTTGCAGTTCGGGGCTATAAAGCAGGCGCAATATCAGGTGGTCATATGTGGTGAGCGCATTAAAAACATTGTCGTCATTAAATACAGTGTCCGATACCCGATAAAGGTCATTTACCGGCCCCAAAGCCTGTGCGATTTCCTCGTTAAAACAGGCTCGCACAATATAAGGCGGCGCATTATCGGGGATAAGCACCACCGCTTTTGTGAGCGCTGTTTGCCGCGACCAGCGTGGAAACTGCCGCCGTTGCACTTCGGTGAAGCTGATGACGCCAGGCACCACAACGCAAGCGGCGGTCGGGTATATCTGCTTTAGCGGCGCTGCCGGCACCTGCAATATGCGGATATGCGCCGCGCCATCGGTGAGCGCTATATCAATACCTGAGTGCTGCCGCATTCCGGCCAATACGCTTTGTAAATCATTCCGGTATGCGCCCAAAGATCCAGCCAGCGATACCCGCACAGGCCCCTCGTATTTCAGCAGCCGCGGAATCCGAACCCCGCCCTCTGTCTCAAATAAATACGAGATAAACTCATCGGCAATCACCGTGTTGGCGCGCGCCACCCCACCGCCATTTGGGGCGCTAACAGGCCCCGAGCCCCCCCCGCACCCCGATAGAAAAACGGCCACGCTTAGGCTCAAAATTTTCCGAAACATATCGCTCTCCGCTATCACCTTTGATATTTGATAAATGGCGTCAGGCTCCCCACGCGGTCATAAAGCCTGCGGCCATTTTTGTTGAAATCCTGCGTTAGCCAATAAACCGTGGGGCAGTTTACTGCATCACCCGCCGCATAAACCGCCTCTATCAGGGCGCGGCCTGCGCCGGTGCCACGAGCGGCATCGCTCACGTAAAGGTCTTGCAGGTAGATCACCGGTTCCACTTTCCAGCCGTGCCGGTGGAACAGGTAGTGCGTCAGGCCGATGAGCTTGCCGTCTTTTTCGGCGACCAGCCCGTGGAATTCGTGGTCACTGCCCGAAAGCATCCGCTTGAAGGCTGTGTCATACATCTCGGCTGGTAGCTCGGTTTCGTAATAATCGAGATAGCCCTTCCAGAGGCCACCCCACGCGGCGCGGTCCTTTGGTGCAAGCGCTCTTATTTTCATCGTTGCCCCCGGGACATAAAGGCCAGCCGTTCAAACAGGTGCACATCTTGCTCGTTTTTCAGCAAAGCGCCGTGCAGCTGGGGCAGGGCGTCTTTGGCATTGCGGCGCAGGTCTTCGGGTGTAAGATCTTCGGCGAGCAACAGCTTGAGCCAGTCCAGCACTTCGGAAGTGCTCGGCTTTTTCTTCAGGCCCGGTGTTTCGCGGAGGGTATAAAACTGCGTGAGCGCGGCCTCTACCAGCTCTTGCTTGATATTCGGGAAATGCACATCAACGATTTTCTTCATGGTTTCCGCATCTGGAAAGCGGATGTAATGGAAGAAACAGCGGCGCAGGAAGGCGTCGGGCAGCTCTTTTTCGTTATTCGAGGTGATGATAATCACCGGCCGGTGCTTGGCTTTTATCAGCTCGCCGGTTTCATAAACATGAAACTCCATGCGGTCCAGTTCTTGCAATAGGTCGTTCGGGAACTCGATATCGGCTTTGTCGATTTCATCAATCAGCAGCAGCACACGCTCTTCAGCTTGGAAAGCCTGCCAGAGCTTGCCGGGTTTGATGTAGTTTTTCACATCGTTCACCTTGGGATCACCCAGCTGGCTATCACGCAACCGGCTCACCGCGTCATACTCATAAAGCCCCTGCTGCGCCTTGGTGGTGGATTTTATGTTCCACTCGATCATCGGCAAATTCAGCGCCTCGGCCACCTGCCGCGCCAGTTCGGTTTTGCCAGTGCCGGGCTCGCCCTTTACCAAAAGCGGCCGCTCCAGCGCGATAGACGCATTTACCGCCACGCTCAAATCATCGGTGGCCACATAGGTATCCGTGCCTTTAAATCTCATTTTCTATTCCTTGCCTACTGCCGGAATCGGCGTTTTCATGCTTTGCACAAATATTTCACATAAACTTGCACAACAAGCTAGTGACATTCCGTTGAAATGGGGCTATTTGGTCGCACAGGAGCTGCGTATTGCGCACAACTATTGGGGTAGGAGCTTCTTGATGAAAGCTGAAACAATTCTCGACACCGACTATAAGCCGGCAGATGACGAACCGTTTATGAACGATCGCCAGATGGAGTATTTTCGCGTCAAGCTACAGGCTTGGAAAGATGAAATTCTGCGTGGCAGCCAAAATACTATCGAGCAAATGCAGGAAGGCACGCGGAGTATCCCTGATGTGGCGGACCGCGCCTCCGAGGAAACCGACATGGCGCTAGAGTTGCGCACGCGGGACCGTGAACGCAAAGTCATTTCCAAAATTGACTCTGCCCTGCGCCGTATTGAGGATGGCTCTTTTGGCTATTGCGATGATACAGGCAATCCGATTTCGCTTAAGCGGCTAGATGCCCGCCCGATTGCTACGCTGAGCCTTGAGGCGCAAGAGCGCCACGAGCGCAAAGAAAAAGTGCACCGGGACAGATAAGCGCGGCCCCTTTAGGGGGGAGCGTGTTTACGCGAGGGGGCGGAACGCCCCCACCTGCCGAGCGCAGCGAGGCCACGTCCGTCCGAGGACGGATTTTTGCCAATCCAAACCTGCTTGATCTGTGAAAATGTTTTGCGCGAAAATCGTGAATGCCCCCAAGCCTCTCCCTCATCCAAGGCTGGTTTTCCAGCAAGCTGCAAAACCAGCCTGCGGCGGTGCCTAGTATCGAATTTTTGCCATCACTCCAAAATGGTCACTTGGCCAAATGCCATCCACCGGTGCATTCCCGATGATCTCCACATCCGTAATATATCCCCGCCCACGGGCTTTGGGGTGGCCGGCGAAAATGTAATCAATTCGGCGGTCTGGTTCAAATTCGGCGGCCACAAAGGGGTTGCGATTATCCCACGTAAGGCCTTCGCCTTTGCCCGCCACAGTCCACGCATCATGGAAGGCCAGCCCTTTGGCGGCGGCGGTGGTTAGCCCCGTGAGCATTCGAATTTCGTCGCTCATTGATACGGCATTGAAGTCGCCGCAGAGAATCGGTGGCATTTTTCCCGCGGTATTCGCTTTCACGAATTCCGCCACCTCGCGCACTTGCTCTTGGCGGATATGGCTTTGCTCATAGCGCCAATTGAGGTGGGTGCAGAAAAAGTCAATCGGGCCGCGCGGGCCGTCTATGCGAGCGTATAGCGCGTTGCGGGTTTCTCCGGTTTCGGTTTTGCCAGAAAGCGTAACCACTTTGGTTTCAGCAATCGGCCAGCGAGAGAGGATGGCGTTGCCAAATCCAACGCCATTCATGGTCATGCATTCAACGTGAAAGCAGTGAAACCTCAGCTTTTTAGCCAGAATTTCGCCGTAATTCTCACCAGAATCGCCCCAGACTTCCTGCAGGGCAATAACATCTGCATCCGTGGCCAGAAGCGAGGCTTCAATCGCCGCTGCCCGCTCCTGCCACGGGCCAAATTGCCACCAGATATTCCAGCTCAGCACGCTGAGGCGGGTCTCGACGGGGCCAGAATTATTGGGCTTAAATCCTTTGGGCGTGGTCATATTAATCTCTTAAAAACTGTCTTTTGCTGTGCGGATTTTGGCGAAACTTTCCGCACTCTGTGCGCGCAAAAACGGATTGGTAGCCAGCTCTAGCGACAAAAGAGACGGCACGGTCGGAATGCCCGCCGCGCGCAGTCGTTTAATATCCTTTATCCGCACCTGAAGCGCGGCATTATCAGGCTCTATCGTCAGGCTGAATTTGGCATTTTCAAGGGTGTATTCATGGCCAGAATACACCATGGTGTCCGGCGGGAGCGCGGCCAGCTTTTGTAGGCTTTCATGCATCATTGGCATCGTGCCCTCAAATACCCGCCCGCAGCCAAGGGAAAACAGGCTGTCGCCGGTAAACACGGCGCCCTCAAAGGCAAAAGCGATGTGGTTGATTGTGTGGCCCGAAACATCAATGACACGGCCCTTAAGGTCTCCAACCGTGAATTCATCGCCTTCGTTAAGCGCGATATCAAGCTTAGGGAGGCGATCAACGTCCTTGGCCGCACCGACGATTTTTGGCGAGGTTTCGGCCAGCAGGTCCGGTAGCCCGTCGATATGGTCCCAATGGTGGTGGGTGAGCAGCACCATGTCGAGGGCCCAGCCTTTTTGTGCGAGCGCGGCGAGCACGGGGGCGGCTTCGGGCACATCAATAAGCGCCGTCGTGCCTGTGGTGTTGCAATGCAGCAAAAATGCGTAGTTGTCTGCGAGGCACGGGATGGTTAGGATTTCACAATTCATAAGCTCTCCTTTTGTGGGAAGCTTGGCGGAAAGCGGGAGCCAATGCAATGCATTTGGATGTGATAGATCTTCGGAATTTTTACTACCGCACCAAGCTGGGGCGCTCGGCGCAGCGTGGCTTACAGGGGGCTTTGCGCGGGCTGTGGCCCAATGTGAAGGGTATGAATGTAGCGGGCTTTGGCTTTGCCGTGCCGGTGCTGCGGCCATTCCTCGGCGAGGCGCAGCGGGTGCTGGGCTTAATGCCGGGGCAGCAGGGCGTAATGCACTGGCCGCCGGGCGGGGCGAACCTGACGGCGCTGGTGGAAGAGGTTTCGTGGCCCATAGTGGCGGGCAGCCTTGATAGGCTGGTGGTGGCGCATGGCTTGGAAACCTGTGAGCATCCCGATGCTTTGCTGGCCGAAATTTGGCGGGTGCTGGCTCCCGGTGGCAAGGTGGTGTTTATCGTGCCCAACCGCTCCGGCATTTGGGCGCGGAGTGACGCCACGCCGTTTGGTTTTGGGCGGCCTTACTCGGTAGGGCAGCTAGAGGGCTACCTGCGCCTGCACCGCTTTCAGGCCGAGCGACATGTAATGGCGCTATATGCCCCGCCCAGCCAGAGGCGGTTTTGGCTGAAATCCGCGCCGTTTTGGGAGAAATGGAGCCCAAAGCTGGGCGGATCTCTTGGGGCTGGGGCGATAGTGCTGGAGGCGACAAAACAGGTGTATGCTTTGCCCAAAGGCGGGCTGCGCGCGGCGGTGAAGGCGCCTGTGGGGATATTGCAAGGGCTGGGCCGGCCTAAGCCAGCGGCGCGAGATCGTGCTAATTGCAATTTGGTCTAAAATTTCATAGATTCACATTTTCAATTCACTCTGAATTTCTGGTTTCGCGGGAATGAATCGCAATACTTCAATTACACGATAGGATGGTTTTTTTGGCTTCCCATCCTGAGGAATTTGCGTTTCAATTTCGAGTTTTACTTGATAAGTATCTTCGACCATTGCTCCGCCACGCGCTATAGCATCGTGTGCTATAGCAGTGCCCGAAATATCGGCGTAAATTATTTCTCGACCCATTGTAAAGCGCCACATGGCAGCATGTTCTTCATACACGGGTGAATAAACGGTTAGCCATGCGGATGTTTGCTCAACCGTTGGAGATGTATCCTTTGAATCATTTATTCCAACGATACACGACGTAAGCATGTCGTTTGCTGCACTACTCGAAATTCTATTAACAATTACGCCTCCGTCCCGTATTTCGATTTTATCAAACCCCTCTAGGCCAATCGGTGATAGCATATCCCTGGTCGCGGCCAATGCTCTGGGGTTTTTTGATAAATTAAGAGTGTAATTATTTACAGTCACAACGTTGTTGTCACCTTCAAACTTTACGTCAACGTGGCCAGTTTCATCAGAGTCATCTTTTTTGATAATACGTTCTATTTTCCGGCCATTTTTAACTTTGAGATACCCTAAATACCCAAGGACGCTGGCAGCCCCGCTAGCAGGCATTTTTAAGATTTCCAACCAATCAAGAATTTTTCCGGCATCAATTTCTTCCTTGCTGGAAATTAGGGATTGTGCTTGATCGTAGAGAGTTAGCACGTACTCGAAGTTGATATTGAAACACTTATGCTCAAAGTCTGAAACTACCATGAGCTTACCTGAAGATTTCTTCCCACTTATTTCCCTATTGGCTTCACGTAACAGCTTTTCATAAGCCAAAAGGGCCGGTGCTAGAATCTCAAAACTTATTGAGTGATCTTGGAGCTTATTTTTGCCAGAATAGGCTATGGAAAACGCTTTTCTGCTTTCTTCGTAGATACTCTGTTCTGGCATTTTCAATCCCCTCACAATCCCAAGGATCGAGTTTAATCAGATTTGCAACCAGTTGTGGAGTCAAAAAATCACATTGCCATTGAAGGCTAAGCTGTATCTGATGCAGTTTTTGTGTGAGAGCGCGGAAGTTCTATCTTTCACTGCGCCGCAAGCGGTTGGGCAAAACCCACCCATCAGTCACGAAACTTTCTGATTCACGGCCTTCCTTGGTAAATAAATCAACAAATATGTTGTGCGATGCACCGCGTTGAGTGAGGCGCTGGGGTTAACGCATTGATAACGCATCCATAAACGCAAATAAGCGGGTTTTGGCCGGTCTCTTGTCTCAAGCGTGGCCCTCTGTTATTACCCACCCGATTTCAACGGGTTTTTGCACTGACTCGCCGAACCGTTGCTTATGGCCCTTCCGAGGGCGCACAGAATAAAGGGGTGTTCGTGACTGTTACAGCATCAATAACCGCAGGGGCCTCAGGGCGCTATGCCATCGCATTGTTCGAGATCGCCAAGGAGGCCAAAAATCTGGCCGCCGTCGAGGCTGATCTTGATTCGCTTCAAGCCGCACTGGACGCGAGCGCCGATTTGCGCGCGCTGACCGCCTCGCCGCTTTTAAGCCGGGAAGATCAGGGCCGGGCCATGCGCGCCTTGACTGACAAAATGGGGTTGGGGGCTGAGGCCGCTAACACCGTTGCCCTTATGGCCGAAAATCGCCGTCTATATGTGCTACCTGAGATGATATCTCAGGTTAAGGCGCTATCGGCTGATGATCGTGGCGAAGTTTCCGCTGACGTGATCGCCGCTAAGGCGCTGACGGATACGCAAAGCAAGGCTTTGGCCGCTGCTTTGAAGAAATCTGTCGGAAAAGACGTAACTGTAAATGTGACCGTTGATAAGGATCTTATCGGCGGTCTTATTGTGAAGGTGGGATCTGTTATGATCGACAGCTCGCTTCGCAGCAAACTTAATAACCTTCAAAATGCAATGAAAGAGGTCGGATAAATGGACATCCAAGCCGCGGAAATCTCTGCGATCCTCAAGGACCAGATTAAGAATTTTGGTGCTGAGGCCGAAGTCGCTGAAGTTGGGCGCGTATTGTCAGTTGGTGACGGTATTGCGCGTGTATATGGGCTGGACAATGTTCAAGCCGGTGAAATGGTTGAATTCCCCGGTGGTATCCGCGGAATGGCCCTGAACCTCGAAACCGACAATGTTGGTATCGTGATCTTCGGTTCAGACCGTGACATTAAAGAGGGCGACGTTGTTAAGCGGACGAACTCTATTGTGGACGTTCCCGTTGGTGACGAGCTGATCGGCCGCGTGGTTGACGGCCTCGGCAACCCGATTGATGGCAAAGGCCCGCTGAACACAACAAAGCGCGCCGTAGCCGATGTGAAAGCCCCCGGCATTATCCCGCGGAAATCTGTGCACGAGCCTATGGCGACCGGCCTGAAATCTGTTGATGCGCTCATTCCTGTTGGCCGTGGCCAGCGCGAGCTTATCATTGGTGACCGCCAAACAGGCAAATCAGCCATCGCACTTGATGCCGTGCTGAACCAAAAAGCCTATAACGATGCCGCTGGCGATGACGAGTACAAGAAACTCTACTGCATCTATGTAGCGATTGGGCAAAAGCGCTCTACCGTTGCGCAGCTGGTACGCAAGCTCGAAGAAGCCGGCGCGATGGAATATTCCATTGTTGTGGCGGCTACCGCTTCTGACCCGGCTCCACTTCAGTTTCTTGCGCCTTATTGCGCAACGTCGATGGCCGAGCACTTCCGTGACAATGGCCGCCACGCGCTGATCATTTATGATGACCTTTCCAAGCAGGCCGTGGCTTATCGCCAAATGTCCTTGCTGCTCCGTCGTCCTCCCGGACGTGAAGCTTACCCAGGCGACGTTTTCTACCTTCACTCAAGGCTTCTTGAGCGTTCGTCGAAGTTGAACGCGGATTATGGTTCTGGCTCGCTTACTGCGCTGCCGATCATTGAAACTCAGGGCGGCGACGTTTCGGCGTTTATTCCAACCAACGTGATTTCGATCACCGACGGTCAGATCTTCCTTGAAACCGAACTGTTTAACGCGGGTATTCGCCCAGCTGTGAACACAGGTCTCTCCGTTTCTCGTGTGGGTTCATCCGCACAAACAAACGCAATGAAATCGGTGGCTGGTTCTATCAAACTTGAGCTTGCTCAGTATCGCGAGATGGCGGCTTTTGCACAGTTTGGTTCAGATCTGGATGCGTCTACACAGGCATTGCTTGCCCGTGGTGAGCGCCTCACAGAGCTGCTGAAACAGCCGCAGTATTCGCCTTTGACGAATGCGGAGCAAGTTATCGTAATTTACGCCGGCACCAAGGGTTTCCTTGATAAAGTGGCTGTGAAAGACGTAACCCGCTTTGAGGCTGGCTTGCTGGCGCACTTGCGCTCCAACCAAGCTGACCTGCTGAAAGACATCACCGATAATGACCGTAAGGTTAAAGGTGAGTTGGAAGACAGCATCAAATCCGTACTCGAAGCGTTTGCAAAAGACTTCGTTTAATTTTGGCCTTATGGGAAAGGAGTTCTGCGCATGCCGAACCTCAAAGACCTAAAAACTAGGATCCAGAGTGTTAAAAACACTCGTAAGATCACTAAGGCCATGCAGATGGTGGCCGCGGCGAAACTTCGCCGCGCCCAGGAATCAGCTGAAGATGCGCGGCCCTACGCGGCGCAGATGAATGCGGTTCTTGGTAATTTGGCCCAAGGCGCTGCCGAAAGTGAAAGCGCACCGCTTTTGCTTCGCGGCACGGGGAAAGACGACGTGCATTTGCTCATCGTCGCCACCTCCGAGCGCGGCCTCTGCGGCGGGTTTAATTCGTCTATCGCTAAAATGGCGCGGGCGCATGCTAACAAGCTTACAGCGGCTGGCAAAACGGTGAAAATGATCACTGTTTGCAAAAAAGGCCGCGACCAGCTTAAGCGTGATTTCAGTGATGTCATGATTCACCACGTGGACTTGTCCGAGGTTAAACGCCTTGCATACACCCACGCTGCTGAAATTGGCAAAGATGTGATCAAGCGTTTTGATGCTGCTGAATTTGACGTGGCAACGATCTTTTACAGCCGGTTTGAATCGGTTGTGACCCAGATCCCGACAGCGCTACAGCTTATTCCTGCCAAGTTTGACACCCCCGAGGAAGTTTCCTCTACGGTGTATGATTTTGAGCCGGGCGAGAGCGAAATTCTGGACGATTTGCTGCCGCGCGCAGTATGTACCCAGATTTTCACGGCACTGCTGGAAAACGGCGCCTCGGAGCAGGGTGCACGGATGTCGGCTATGGACAACGCGACCCGCAACGCTGGCGAAATGATCGACAAACTGACCATCGAGTATAACCGCTCGCGTCAGGCTGCGATTACCAATGAATTGATCGAGATTATCTCGGGCGCTGAAGCGCTGAAATAGGAGAGAAACTGATGGCTAAAAAAGCTGTAGGTAAAATTACACAGGTGATTGGCGCTGTTGTCGACGTTCAGTTCGAAGACA
>NVUX02000095.1 GCA_002402045.2 Paracoccaceae bacterium
CTTCCAGAAACTGAAGGAATTCAAGCGTATAGCCATGCGGTCCTGCAAAACTGATCAAAGCTACGCCTCAATGATCTATATGTCGGCAGCCATCATCAATTCACGATGAATCTCAACAAGCCCTAGTTAAAAATGGCCGCAGTTTTGCCGCCAGCGGCCAATATCCCATTTACCAGCCGCGATTTATACAGCTAACAGACATAAGAAAAGCGGACTATTTGATGGTTAAATTGGCCTTATAGCGAGTGTATTCGGCAGCTGTACAGCACACCCTAAAAGTTGAAAGTGCACAGTTGATTTTCTTTTTTTTACATGCAAGGGTAAACTCTCAAACAACGCTTATGCGTTCAATAGGGAGAAAAAGATGATTGATATTTCAAAAGCTTGGACCGATGCAGAGTATTTTAACGCGTTAACAGCGGCCGAAAAAGCCACTGTACCAGCAAACCCTGCTGGTAGCATTGACCTGTCCATGTCTGAGCTTCGCACCGTTGCTGGCGCACGGGCTGCGGCCTCTTGTACTGGTTGCGCTTGTTGCTACTCAAAAACAAAAGTGCGCACTGCTGGCGCTGCCGCCGCAACAGCCGTATTTGGCGGCTAAGCCTTAAGGCTATAACAAACTGTGCAGTCAGGCCTAAACAGGCTTGGCTGTGCAGAGCGAAGCAGATCGGGGCGTGCGCCCTGATCCGAAACACAGAAAAGCATTTGATTTGGAATTTCCACTTGATGAGAGCTGGCCACAGGTTTTAACTCTCCAAGAGCGCATTGAAGCGCTATCCACGCAGCCCGACATTACATCTGATTCGGTTTTAGCGGCCAAACGCATGGCGCGCTGGCAAAGCACGCTCACCTCTTTTGATACCCCGCCAAAGCCTGTTTTGGATACGTGGATGGTGGCTGAAGGCCTTGCGCCCGAGACTTTTGAACGCGCGCTGGGGCTTGATGTTTCTGCTTCTGGGCCGCCTCCTGCATGGGTTAAGCGGACCAAGGCGTGGTGCCGCCATACGGGGAACTCTTTTTCAAATACGTTTAGAAAGGCAGCATCTTATCTGGATACGCCAGAAATCGGGGAATTTCTGCGCCCCTATATAGATGCGGCCGCAACACAGGCTGTTGAAACCCTAGCGCGCCACGGGTTTTCTGGCCCGGAACCCCTCGGTAACCACCTCATTTCACTACAGATTGACGGTTTTTTGACCCGCGCATATGTGCAAGTGGTGCGCGTGCTGGTGACAGATTTTCATGTGCAGCGGATGACCGGCGCTTTACCGCAAAAAAATACTGCCGAAAGCTATGCCGCATGGCTTTTGATGCTCAAAACGCCGGCATATCGCGCCCGAATTCTCGGGGATTTTCCCGTGATGGCGCGCCGCCTTGATCGGATGTCCGAGCAATGGATTGCGTCCTCGCGGACCCTCACGGCGCGGCTATACAATGATTGGTCATTGCTGGCAGATACTTTGGGTTTTGAGGGGTCTTCACGGGTCAGTATTATTCGCTCAAACGAAGGCGACACCCATAAAGACGGATTATCGGTTGCGCTAATAAAGCTGAGCTGCGGCACCAAGCTGGTTTATAAACCGCGCGCCGTAGAGGTTGAGCACCAGATTCAGGGCTTTTTTGCAGCGGCAAATACGCTCGGCGAAACTGATTTCAAGGCTTGGAAGGTGCTCCCTCGGGATGGCTATGGCTGGATAGAATTCTTGACGCCTGAACCGTGTGAAAGCCATGAGGAGGTGGAGGCGCATTATCGCCGTGTTGGCCACTTACTGGCCGCAATGCACATGATTGGCGGCACGGATCTTCATTATGAAAACCTGATCGCGGTGGGTGCCTGGCCGGTGGCCATTGATTACGAAACGATTTTCAGCCCACCTTTGCGCATTCAAGATGATATTTATACCGAATTCCTACCTATTCTGCGAGACAGCGTGCTTTCCAGCGGGCTTATCCCCGCCGGGCAAGACGAGGATGCCGCCTTTGCGGCGGGCTTGGGCGATGGCGATAAGGGCGGCAAGATAAACTATTCGATGGTTAGCGGGGCTGATTCCGGTGATATCCGCGTTGAGCGTTTCGAGGGCGAGGGCGAATTGGCGCAGAATGTGCCTGTATTTGATGGCAAACACATGCGTGCGGCGGACTATGTGGCGCAAATTTTGCAAGGGTTTGAAGCGGCTTATGTTTCGCTGGCCAAAGGCTATCGCCGCGGTGCGCTTGATGCTGCGCTTAGCATATTGGCACACACCGAAATTCGGGTTTTGTTGCGCCATACGCAAACCTATGCCTCAATTTTGCAAGAGGCCACACACCCTCAGCTATTGCGTGACGGCCTAGAAACTGACCTGCACTTTTTCCAGCTCATCCGCCCGATTTTCATTAGCCCCTTTGTTAAAACCATTTTTATAGCGGAGCTTTTGGACCTGCAAAACGGCGATGTTCCGTGGTTTGGCGCTGAGCCAAAAAGTGCGGCGGTGATAGACGCGCGGGCGCAAACATTTAGCGGTGTGCTTGAAGCGGACGGGTTTGGGCATGCGCGCGCCCGTATGCAGGCTATGGGTGCGGATGATATGCATTTCCAGATGGAGCTAATTACCGCAGCCTTTTTCACGCAAGAACACGAGATGATTTCGGTGCTTACGGCAGAGGCGAAGGCGGAGGCGTATCGGATACGCCCACGGCCCGACCTGCCAAAGCCACAGGGCGATGTTGATGCCCAATTGCTCAGCGCGGCCAATAATGTTGCGCGGGTGCTGAAATCCGGTGTAGCATCCAAAGGGGCGCTGCATATTTGGGTTTCGATGGTCTCTGGCCGTGGCCCCGGCCTTGTTGGCCCAGAGCTGGATAACGGGTTGGCGGGGCTGGCGCTGTTTTTCGCCGAGCTTGACGCGGCGAACGGGGGGCAAACCCGCTTTACCACCGAGCTGTGCGAAACCTTTATGAAGGTGAGCGATACCGTGCTGCCGGATATCGAAGCCATTGGCGGGTTTGATGGGCTTGGCGGCATGATGTGGGCGGCCTGCCGGTTGCACCAGCTTGGCCGGATTGATGCGAGCGCGTGCTTGCCTGCATGGTTGCGCCGTGCCGAAGCCCTCATTGACCAAGACACATCGCTGGATATTTATGCCGGTGTGGCGGGCCTCGGGCTTGCGGCCATGTCGGTTCATGCGATGTTCCCAAACATAGGCGCGCTTGATCTGGCCAGCCATTGCGCCGCGCATCTTGTGGCGCAGGAAATTCGGATTGATGGCACAACATCTATGTGGCCGACTTTAAAAACCAGCCCAAGCGCAGAAAATCCGGCCTTTACGGGGCTGGCCCATGGCACCGCCGGGGTCGCACTTTTCTTGGCGGCACTTGGCACCGAACAGGAGAATAGCACCCTCCTGCAAGTCGCCGATCGCGCGCTGGGCTATGAGCGCTGGGCCTTTTCGCCTGAGGAAAATAACTGGAAACGGTTTGACCCGTTGCACCCCGAGCAGGAAAGTACATTTCAGGTGAGCTGGTGTCACGGCGCGCCCGGTGCTGGCCTGTCTAGGCTGGGCCTGCTAAATTCGCCGGCCGAATTGCCTTTCTTGAATGCGCAGGCGCTAAAAGCAGACATGGCCGCCGCCACCGCAACACTGTTGGCAGATGATAACGGCAATCATACGCTTTGCCACGGGAGCCTCGGAAATGCGGTGATCCTTAAGCACTTGCTGGCCGCACAACAG
Organism: Paracoccaceae bacterium; assembly: GCA_002402045.2. Lineage (GTDB taxonomy): Bacteria > Pseudomonadota > Alphaproteobacteria > Rhodobacterales > Rhodobacteraceae > UBA3077. The sequence continues at coordinate 3,711 of NVUX02000095.1, forward strand.
GCCCTCGACGCAGACTCGGTTTTGAACGTCCGAAAAGCGAAGCTTGCCCAAAGCATTGGCACCGGCGATATGCAGTCAGACCTCCCCTTTGGCATGGCTCCACCGGGGCTTATGACCGGCATATCCGGTATGGGCTATGGGCTGTTAAGCTTGCGGCAAGCGGCTGATATGCCCAGTGTTTTGGGTCTCGAAATTTTGACACTCGCCAAAAAAGCCGCATCGTGAAGGTGCCGTTTGTCAGGCAACTGGGCTTGCGAGATTGTGGGGCGGCCTGCCTTGCGATGGTGCTTTCACAGCATGGTCGCGCCACCAGCCTTAGCCAAATCCGCGATGTTATGCGCGTGGGCCGAGATGGGGTCACGGCGGCCTCTATCGTAACCGCCGCCCGCGCTGAGGGCTTGCAGGCCAGCGGCAAAAGGCTGCTTCCGGGGGCTGATTTGGCCGCCATGTCCTTTCCGTTTATTGCCCATTGGCAGCAAGACCACTTTATTGTTATCGAAAAGGCTGATGATAAGTTTGTGCATGTGCTGGACCCCGCCCTTGGGCGAAAGCGGTTGACGCTGGCGGCGTTTTGGCAAGGGTTCTCCGGTGTTGCCCTAGAGTTTGCGCCAACACCGCAGCTTATCCCCCGAAAGGCGAGCCGTACGTGGCTTTGGCGTCAATACTGGGCGATAATCTGCGCCACCCCGTCATTTTACCGCCGGCTGCGCGATGTGTTTATCGTTTCAACGCTGCTACAGCTTATTTTACTGGCGACGCCGCTGGTAACATGGCTGATTATTGACAAAGTGCTGGGTGAAGAGCAGCCCGATATGCTGGTGGTTGCGGGGCTTGCGGCCGCTATGATTGTTCTCATCACAACCGGGGCAACAATTTTTCAGACCTTTGCACTTTTGCGGGTGCGCCGCGCGCTTGACCAACATTTGGAAGAGGATTTTACCAGCCATACGATGCGGCAAGACCTAGAGTTTTTTGACGCGCACGGTACTGGCGATTTGATGAACCGCTTTTCGGCGGTGTCTGCTGTGCGGCGGGTGATCACCGATAACCTGTTGGTTTCGCTTACAGAACTCGGGTTTTTTGTTGTCTACGTTGTTTTGCTAGGGGTTATGGCACCTGTTTTCTTGCTTGTGGTGCTGGGGGTGGGCCTTGTGGATGGCGCTATTTTATTGGCATTTTGGCGCAAGCTGCACGGGCTTCGACAGGCAGAAATTGAAACCGAAGCGCAGGAAAAAACCCTGTTGCTGCAAATGGTGCGCGGGGTGGCCTCGCTTAAGGCGATCGGGGCGGAGCCTTATCTGCTAAATCGCTGGAAATCATTGTTTCGCACGGCGCTAGAGGCCAGCATCAATGCTGAGCGCATGGCGCACTTGCTGGCCGCTGTGGGGCCGGTGGTGACGCAGATCGCCAATTTTGCGCTGCTTATCTTTGGGGCTAAAATGGTGTTGGGCGGCGGCCAAAGCCTTGGGGAAATGCTGGCGCTGGTGGCCGTTGGCACCTTGGCCATTACCCCGTTTCAAACCTTTGTGAGCAGCGCCCAGCAAATATTGCAAGCCCAAGCACAGGTGGAGCGTTTGCTCGAAGTGTGGGCCAGCCCGCCCGAGCAGCAAGACCGCAATAAATCGGGAGACCCTGGTCGAAAAATCACATTTTCAGGGCGTATCGAGCTTGAAAACATCTCGCTTAAATTTAGCCCTGATGCCGACTATGTCCTAAAGGCGATTTCGCTATCCATCGAGCCGGGGGATTCTGTGGCTATTGTCGGGGCAAGTGGTTCAGGCAAAAGCTCGCTTTTGCGGGTGATACTGGGCTTAACCGCCCCCACTGAGGGGCGCGTGCTGTATGACGGGCATGACGCGGCAGAGCTAGATGTCCGCCATTTGCGCGCGCGTATTTCGGTGGTTATGCAGCAGCCGTTTTTGGTGAGCGGCAGCCTGCGGGAAAACATTTTGCTGGGCCACCCGCTGGCAACCGACGCTACCCAGCGCGAAGATATTATTGAGCTGGCCGCGGGTAGGGCGGGCTTGCTTGACGAGATTCAGGCGATGCCTATGGGGTTTTCCACCATTATCGGTGAAAATGGCTCTGGCCTGTCAGGCGGGCAAATCCAGCGGCTTTCGTTGGCACAGGCTTTCGCGCGCGATCCGGCTTTGTTGGTGCTGGATGAGGCGACAAATAGCCTCGATACAGAAACCGAGGCGGGCATTGTGAGGGAAATTGAGCAAAGCCATTGCACGGTTATTACGGTGGCGCACCGGCTTTCGACGGTACGCAATGCACGCCGCATTCTGGTGCTGGAAAATGGCAAGATTACTGAATCTGGCAACCATGCTGGGCTTATCGCCAAGGGCGAGCGCTATGCTAAGCTGGTTTCAAGTCAAACTTTGGAGTGAAGAATATGGTGGCTGAGTTTTGGTGGGTTGAGGGTTTATTTTCTAACGAGCTGGAAGCGGCAGGCGCTCCGGCCGATACAGCACTGGCAAAAGCGTGGGTTTCGGTGCTGTCTGGGGCGCAATCGGATGCGGAAATTGATAGCGTAAGCGCAATAATAGGTTTGGAGACCAATACCCTGCTTGCATTGTGTGCCGCACCCGCTGGCGCGCGTATCCCGCGGGATAAAACTCGGCCAGCATGGGCCGCACCGCTTCCGAAGCCAGACGCGGACGTTCAGCAGTTGCCGGCTTGGAAGGCGTGGTCTGGCCAAAGCGCAACGGCGTATTTGATTTTGCCGCTGCTCGCCGAGGTCTACACGGCTTTGGCCCCAAGCTTTGCTCGTATGGCTAAAACCTCCGGTTTGGAAACCCTCGCAGACGGGGTGCTTGAGAAGCTGCTTTATGTATTGGACACCAACATTTGTGCCGCTGGCAGCGCAAGCTCTCAAAGCGCTGATGAATTTTGGACATCAAAACCAGCGGCCTTAAGGCACGCTCGCGCTGTTTCTGGGGCATTTATCGCCACCATTTTAAGGTTTGAGGCTGCGTTAAGCGCGGCACCGAGCTATATAAACCTTCAAAACCTCACTCATTTGTTCATTGAGCCATTGGATTTGCACAGAGGTGGCACTTCGGTGGTGATGGCCGAGGGTGCGGGGGTGTTTCAACCGCGTGAGGCGGTGGCCTTTGAATTATTGCAGCATCTTTTTGCGACGGTGCAACGCGAGGGCATGTTGCTGAATTGGCAAATTCCGCGCTATCTCGGTGTGGCTACCGGCACGTGGGTTGAGTGGGTAAATGGCAAAGATCTGGATGATATGGATGCCACAGAGCTTGAAGTGCTCGGGCCGGACCTCGCAGCTTTTGCCGTGCTGATGTGGGTGTTTGGGGCGGCTGGTATTGAGCCAGAAAGCGTAATGGCGCAGCAGGGCGGTGACCATATTTATGTAGTGCAGGCCGATGGCCTTTTTGCGCCGTCACTGGGGGTGGTAGACGAAAAAGCACAGCTGAAAAGCTGGCTGGCGCTGTTCTTTGATAACGAGGATTTACCTCTGTGCCCCACCTATACGGAGGCCTGTAAAGCAAGTGCTATGGCGGCGCTTGAGGTGGCGCAAAAAGTGGCTCCGGCATTGCTTGAAAAAGCGAAATCCGCGGCGCCCGTCCGGTGTTTTACCCGTCCGGTATCTGCGTATGCGCAACTTTTGCGTGCGGTGCCGCACCTTAACGCTGCGGGCGACGGGCTGGCGCGGGAGCTGGTATTTTCACGCCTGAGGGATGTGCCTGAAAACCTTTCAGGCCATGATGTTTTGCCCATCATTCAGGAAGAACTGGCTGATTTAAAGCGCTATGATTTACCGTTTGTAACGGCGCGCCCCAAGGGGGAAACCTTGTTTTTTGACAAAGATCGTGGCCTCACGGCGGCTGTGCCGCGCTGTGCTATCGCGCAGATAGAGGCGCGCGTGGAGCTTCATAAGGTATTGGCTGAACAGATGGTTTTGGGATTTTTACAGGCGCGCTAACCGGGTTTTGAGCGGCAAAATTTCGGGTCTATCCACAATACGCATAGGGTATAAACAATCGGTATTGGTATATTGAAAATTATCTGCCTAGAAGGAAACAGTTGGTTACAACAGGGAGAAAACTATGAATATGTTTGGAAAGCTGGTTTCGGCTGGTGCAATGACTGTCGCGATGACAGTGGGCGCGCATGCGGAATCCATTAATATTGCTTATGACGCGGATCCGGTTTCAATGGACCCACATGAGCAGCTGTCAGGCGGAACGCTGCAACTTTCGCACATGGTCTATGACCCGCTGCTGCGCTGGACACGGGACCTGGGCTTTGAAGCCCGCCTTGCCACAAGCTGGGAGCAAATCGACGAAGACACTATGCGCTTCCATTTGCGCGAAGGCGTGATGTTCCATTCGGGCACTGAAATGACCGCCGCCGATGTGCAGTGGACATTTAACCGCCTGAAAGAGAGCGAAGATTTCAAAGGCATTTTTGCCAACTTCACATCGCTTGATATTGTAGACGATTACACCATCGACCTGAACACAGACGGTATTTACCCGCTGGTTCTGCACACAGCGACCTATATCTTCCCAATGGATTCAGCGTTTTTTACCGGCACTGATGAAAACGGCAATGACAAAAGTGCTATTGTTAAGCACGGTGACAGCTTCGCCTCGCGCAATATTTCCGGCACTGGCCCCTATACGGTTACCGAACGTGAGCAAGGTGTTCGTATGGTATTTCAACGGTTTGACGGCTACTGGGACACAAACAGCCCCGGTAATGTTGACACAATTGTACTGACGCCGATCAAAGAAGACCCAACACGCGTAGCCGCCTTACTGGCTGGCGATGTTGACTTCATTGCGCCTGTGCCACCGAATGACCACGCGCGCCTGAATGGTGATGATTCAATTAACTTGATCACCATGCCCGGTACACGGATCATTACCTTCCAGATGAACCAAGAGCGCAACCCGGCTTTGGCCGATGCGCGTGTTCGCTTGGCGATTGATTATGCGATCAACAATGCTGCCATTGTAGACCGTATCATGAAGGGTTTTGGGACCGTAGCAGGGCAAGCTAGCCCCGCTGGTTACCTTGGCTATGACGCTGCCCTTACGCCGCGTTTTGACCTTGAAAAAGCCAAAGAGTTGATGGCTGAAGCTGGTTATGCTGATGGGTTTGAGTTGACCATGATGGCGCCAAACAACCGCTATGTGAACGACGAGAAAATCGCTCAGGCTGTTGCGGGTATGCTGGCTCAAATCGGTATTACGGTAGATCTGAAAACTATGCCAAAGGCGCAATACTGGCCTGCATTTGATGAACGCGCTGCGGACATGATGATGATCGGCTGGCATTCAGACACCGAGGACTCGGCCAACTTCCACCAGTTCCTTTCACATTGTGCTGAAGAGGAAAGCGGAAACGGGCAGTATAACTCGGGCAACTACTGCAACGCTGAAGCTGATGGGCTTATGGCGCAGGCCAACGCCACCGTTGACCCAGCTGAGCGCGGAGCCTTGTTGCAACAGCTTGAAGGTATTCTTTATAACGAAGCTGCCTTCATTCCACTGCACTGGCAGAACCTGTCATGGGGCGCCCGCAAAGGCGTAAATGCTGAGGCCATCGTAAATGCCCTCAACTTCCCTTACTTCGGCGACTTGGTTGTTGAATAGGGGTTAATCTCTGAGTTGGCGGCAGGCTTAGGCCTGCCGCCAATTTCCAAAAAAATGCGAGCATGGCTTGCACTTATCTACCTAAAACTCCATAAATTTATTTTCACAACTCAAGCGAAGTGCGCGCAATGTTTGCCTATCTTGTCAAAAGAATTATCCAAGCCGCAGCGGTGATGTTTGTGATTTCGATCATTAGCTTTGCCATTCAGGACAACCTTGGAGACCCCCTGCGTGAGCTGGTTGGTCAGTCTGTTTCTGAAGAAACCCGCAACGAGTTGCGCGAGGAAATGGGGCTGAATGACAGCTTTATCGTGCAATATACCCGCTTTGCCAAAAAGGCACTGCAGGGTGATCTGGGCACGTCTTATTTCTTTAAGCAGCCAGCCCTGACCGTGATTTTGAAAAAACTTCCTGCCACGCTGGAGCTGGTGATGGGGGCGGCGTTTATCATCATTGGCTTGTCGGTTCCGCTGGGGGTTTATACCGCGATCAGGCCCAATGCGTTTGCCAGTAAGGCAATTATGAGCCTGAGTATTATCGGCATTTCTATTCCCGTATTTCTGACCGCGATTCTGATGATCTATTTCTTTGCCGTGGAGCTGCGAATACTGCCCTCATTTGGGCGCGGCGATGTGGTGCATGTGTTTGGCTATTGGAAAACCAATTTTGCCACATGGGACGGCCTTAAGCATATTTTCATGCCGTCTGTTGCGCTGGCCAGCATTATGCTGCCGCTGTTTATCCGGCTTATCCGCTCTGAAATGATGGAAACCCTGCAATCTGATTATGTGCGCTATGCGTGGGCCAAGGGCCTAAAAGCCAAGCGTATCTGGTTTTTGCATGCGCTGAAAAACACAATGCTGCCGGTTATCACCGTGGGCGGCGTGCAAATTGGCACCATGGTGGCCTATACAATCCTCACCGAAACCGTGTTTCAGTGGCCCGGCATGGGGTTCATGTTTCTGGAAGCTGTGAACCGTGTGGATACCCCGCTAATCGTGGCCTACCTGATTATTGTTGGCTTCATATTCGTGGTGACAAATACATTGGTTGACCTACTTTACGGTCTTGTAAACCCAACCGTAAAACTAGCGAGGATGGGCGCATGAACACAGATACCCTCTCTCGCTGGGCGCGTTTCAAAGCTTCTAACCTTGTGTATGACTTTTTCCATAACAAAGTGGCGATGTTCAGCTTTCTGATATTCGCAGTGTTTCTTGTGGCCACCATTTTTGCGCCCCTTATTGCGCCGTTTGACCCGTATGATCCACTACAGATTAATATTATGAACTCCGAGCTGCCACCAAGCTGGCAGGAAGGTGCGGACCCGCAATTTGTGCTGGGGACTGATGACCAAGGCCGTGATTTGTGGAGTGCCATTCTGTATGGCACCCGAATTTCCCTCATTATCGGCATTTGTGCGGTGGTGTTGCAGGCCTTTATCGGCATCAGCATCGGGCTGATAGCTGGCTATGTTGGCGGGCGGACAGACAGTATTTTAATGCGCATAGCCGATATCCAGCTTTCGTTTTCAACCCTTATGGTGGCCATCATTGTGCTGGCCGTAACCAAGGCGCTTTTTGGCACGCAGAGCTTTAATGAATATGCTTTGCTTATGTTGGTGTTGGTGATCGGCATTGCCGAATGGCCGCAATATGCCCGCACCGTGCGAGCCACCGTGCTGGCGGAGAAGAAAAAGGAATATGTGGACGCGGCAAGGGTGCTCGGCTTTGGGCCGCTTCGCATTATGCTGCGCCATATCCTACCAAATTCGGTGTCTCCGATATTTGTGATCTCGACCGTGCAGGTCGCGAATGCGATTATTTCCGAAGCGTCGCTTTCGTTTCTGGGCTTGGGCATGCCGGTTTCGCAGCCCTCGCTCGGGTCGCTGATTGCCAGCGGGCAGGCGTATATTTTCTCGGGAAGCTGGTGGATGACCGCCATTCCCGGCTTCTTTCTGGTGCTGTTGGTGCTGGTCATTAACCTGTTGGGTGATTGGCTGCGCGACGTACTTAACCCCAAACTTTATAAAGGATAGGTCATGTCACTTTTATCTGTCCGAGACCTCGTGGTAAAATTTGCCATGCGCCACCAAACACTTACGGCGCTGGATAATATCAGCTTTGAGCTAGCACAGGGCGAGCGCCTTGGCATTGTGGGCGAATCTGGCGCCGGTAAATCCATCACCGGCTTTGCGATTCTTAACCTGCTCAGCCAGCCCGGCTTTATCGCCGGTGGCAAAATCATGTTTGACGGAAAAGACATGGCGTCGCTTTCCGCTGAAGAAATGCGCAAAATCCGCGGTGACCGGATTGCGATGATTTTCCAAGACCCGATGGTGACGCTGAACCCCGTGCTGACCATTGGCACCCAGATGGTTGAAACGCTACAAGCCCACCGGAAAATCTCGCGGGCTGATGCTGAAAAAATCGCTATCGTAAAGCTGCGCGAGGTCTACATCCCCGCGCCTGAAGAGCGCCTTGGCCAATATCCGCATGAGCTTTCTGGCGGTATGCGGCAACGGGTTATCATTGCGATCGCGCTTTTGCTAGACCCACAGCTGATCATTGCTGACGAGCCAACAACCGCGCTGGATGTAACCATTCAGGCCGATATTATGGAGCTGCTGCTGGAGCTGTGCACGAATAACAAGGTGAGCCTGATCCTGATTACCCACGATTTGGGGGTTGTATCCCAAATGACCGAGCGTTGTTTGGTGATGTATGCCGGCAAGATCATTGAAAGCGGCAAAACCCGTGAGATCGTGAACGACCCGCAGCACCCGTATACTCAAGGGTTGATAAACGCGCTGCCACAGCAAACCGTGCCGGGGCAGAAGCTAAAGCAAATTCCAGGCAATATGCCAGGGCTTGGCTCATTGCCTACGGGCTGCGCCTTTCACCCGCGCTGCGATTTCGCCAGCGATATTTGCAAAAAAACTACGCCCGAATATGTGAGCTTTGCTGACGTAAAAGTGGCCTGCCACGAGGTGGCGCGCCTGCACCAGACAAAAGAAGCTGAGGCCAAAAATGGTTGAGCACATCGCCCCTGATTTGATCGAAATAAAGAACCTAGAAAAACGCTTCCCACTGGATGAGGGCTTTCTGGAAACCGTAAAATTCCGCGGCGGCAAAATTGTGCGCGAAAAGCGCGAAGTGCATGCCGTTAACAATGTGAGCCTGAGTATCGCCAGAGGCGAAGCGCTGTGTGTGGTCGGGGAATCCGGCTGCGGCAAATCCACACTTGCGCGGCTGGTTGTGGGGCTCCTTAAGCCAAGCGCAGGCCAAGTTTTGTATGAGGGTAACCGGATCGACAACCTGTCGGCTCGAGAAATGCTGCCCTATCGGCGTAAAATGCAGATGATTTTCCAAAACCCGTATGCGTCATTGAATGCTCGAATGAGCATTGAGCAGGCGCTGGTTGAGCCGGTTAAAGTGCATAACCCACGTATGTCTCGGGCCGAGGTTTTTGATAAAGTTGCCGAAGTCATGCAGGCTGTGGGCGTGGACCCAAGCTGGGCCAAGCGCTATCCGCACGAGTTTTCTGGCGGTCAGCGCCAGCGCATTGCCATTGCCCGCGCCCTGACTATGGACCCCGAGTTCGTGATCGCGGATGAGCCGATTTCGGCGCTGGATGTTTCCATTCAGGCGCAGGTGCTTAACCTGATGCTGGAGGCCAAGGAAAAGCGCGGCCTCACCTATCTTTTCATCACCCATGATCTTTCGGTGGTGCAGCATTTTGGCACCCGCGTGGCTGTGTTTTACTTGGGTAGCCTGTGTGAGCTGGCCGATACCAAAACCTTGTTTGACAACCCAAAACACCCCTATACGCAAGCCCTGCTGAGCGCCGTTCCCAAGCTTAGCGACGATGCCCCGAGCCATATTCGCTTGAAAGGCGAGATCCCCACGCCTATAAACCTCCCACCCGGCTGCCCGTTTGAAAGCCGCTGTGTGCACGCCAATAGCCGGTGCCTTGCCGAGCAACCGCTGCCGGTGCAAAAGCCGGACGGGGCCATAGTTGCTTGCCACGCGGTTGAAGAAGGCCGGATCGACTAAACAGGGAGCAAATAGTGGAAATCCGCTGGTTGAAAGACTTTGAAACTCTGGCCGCGCTGAAAAATTTTTCGCGCGCAGCCGAAGAGTGCAATGTAAGCCAACCCGCGTTTAGCCGCCGTATCCGCATGCTGGAATCCGAGGTAGAGGTAGAGCTGATCAACCGGCAAACCCTGCCGCTTTCGCTGACCCCGGCGGGCGAAGTGTTTTTGGTGCAGGCGGGCAAAATTTTGCGCACCTTTGCCGAAACGATTGAGCGCTGCCAGATTGTGGACGCGGCCTCGGCCGATGTTATACGGTTTGCCACCACGCAGTCGCTTTACCTGACCCATTACGAGGCCCATATTAAAGGGCTGGTTGATAAAGGCGGGCTGGATATTGACCTTAATTCCACCACGTGGTCGGCTGATCAGTTTGTGAGCGCGCTCCAGCAGCGCTATTGTGATGTGATCCTGACCTATTGGCACCCTTCAATGGAGTTTTTGGCCCCGCTTGAAGTGGCAAAATGTGATTATATAACGCTCGCGCATGATCGGCTGGTGCCGGTGGTGAAACACGGGCCAAATGCAGGGCGGTTGCCCGGTGTTAAAGGTAAACCGATTTCGGTTTTGGGCTATGGCGCCATTTCCACCCTTGGGGTGGTGGTGGATGATATTATGAGCAAGCAGCTAAACCCCCCTTCGGTTTTGGTGGTGAGCCGCAACGGGCAGGCATTAGGGGTTAAGGCCATGATCCAGCAAGATTTCGGCATGGGCTGGTTGCCCCTCGAGCTATGCAAAGACGAGCTAAAAGCCGGAACCCTGCAACTGGCGGGCGGGCCAGAGTTTGAGGCCAATCTGGAAATTCGGTTGTATAAAGACAGCGAAAACACCAATATTCACCTTAGAAAACTGTGGGCGCGGATTGAAAAAGCCATGCAGCCTGCGCGTAACGTGGTAACCATTGGCAAGAAAAAACCGGCACGTCGTGCCTAGCAAATGCCGGTATTGAATACCTTATTGAATTGGCGAATTTGCCCCACAATTCGGTGTCATAAACTTGAGAAATTTGTGTAAAAAAACTGTCGCATTCCTTTCCTAGAAAGAGGGCGCTCGATATATCGGGTGCCTGAAATTTTGAGAAAGAAGCCAAGCTATGACCAAAACGTTTACCGCGATTGCCCTTGTGGCACTGACCGCAGGCGCAGCCGCCGCGCAGGAGCGCATTTCCATTGTCGGCTCCTCTACTGTGTTTCCGTTTTCCACCACCGTGGCCGAGCATTTCGGCAAAGCCACAGATTTTGCCACACCTGTTGTGGAGAGCACTGGCTCGGGTGGCGGCTTGCGCCTGTTTTGCGCCGGTATCGAGGCGGATACGCCGGACATCACCAACGCCTCACGCCGCATTAAGGCTTCCGAAGTGGCGCGCTGTGCTGAAAACGGTGTGACAGACATTACCGAAGTGAAAATTGGCTATGACGGCATTGTGCTGGCCAACTCGGTAGAGGCAGTTCAGTTCGATTTGAGCCTACGGGATATCTTTCTGGCGCTGGCGGCGAATGTGCCCGATGGCAATGGGGGCACCATGCCAAACCCTTACGAGACCTGGGCCGAAGTGAACCCTGCCCTGCCAGCAATTCGCATTGAGGTGATGGGGCCGCCGCCAACGTCTGGCACGCGGGATGCCTTTGCCGAGCTGGCCATGGAGGGTGGATGTAAAACATTTGACTGGATTGCCGACCTGAAGAAAGAGGACAAATCGGCTTATAAGGCGCTGTGCCATACCCTGCGTGAAGATGGTGCTTATGTTGAAGCTGGTGAAAACGACAACCTGATCGTGCAAAAGCTGGCGGCCAACCCCGATGCGCTTGGCATTTTTGGTTATAGCTTTCTGGAGCAAAATGCTGACCTCGTGCAAGGCTCTATTGTGGGTGGTGTTGCACCGGAATTCGAAGCCATTGCGGCGGGTGATTACCCGGTTTCCCGCTCGCTTTACTTCTATGTGAAAAATGCACATGTGGGCGAAGTTCCGGGCATTGCGGAGTTTATTGCTGAATTCTCCAATGAGGATACTTGGGGCGAATTTGGCTACCTTGCCGAAAAGGGTCTGATCCCGATGGGAGAAGCGGAAAGGGCGCAATTTGCTGAAGACGCTGCCAGCCTGACCCCGCTTTCGCTGGATTAATAACATGGCGGGCACCCAAACGGGTGCTCGCCTTTCCCACGTGTAGGAGCCGGTATGGTACAGCGAGAAATATCATTAACAGGGCGTAAGCGCCCCTTGGAAACCCTGCTGAAACTGGCGCTTAATCTGGCGTCGGTTTTAGCGATATTTGTGACCTTGGGCATTGTGCTTTCCATGGTGTTTGAAACATGGCAATTCTTCCAGAAGGTCTCGGTGGCTGAGTTTTTGTTTGGGCTGGAATGGTCGCCACAAACCGCTATTCGCGCTGATCAGGTTGGCTCTTCGGGCAGCTTTGGCGCGGTGCCGCTGATTGCCGGCACCTTGCTGATCAGTACCATTGCCATGGCGGTGGCGGCGCCTATTGGGCTGATTTCGGCGATTTATCTTTCCGAGTATGCCAGCGCGCGGATGCGGGCATGGGTTAAGCCGCTGCTGGAATTGCTGGCGGGCATTCCCAGCGTGGTTTACGGGTTTTTTGCCGCGCTTGTGGTGGCCCCGTTTATCAGGATGACAGGCGGGCAACTGGGGCTGGAGGTGGCGTCAGAAAGCGCGCTGGCGGCAGGGCTGGTCATGGGGGTGATGATCATTCCGCTGATTTCTTCACTGTCGGATGACGTGCTGAACGCGGTGCCAAACGCTTTGCGCGAAGCCTCGCTGGGGCTGGGGGCAACGCAGGCTGAAACCATCAAAAAGGTGATCGTGCCCGCCGCCATTCCGGGCATCGCGGGCAGCTTTTTGCTGGCGGCTTCGGCGGCCATTGGCGAGACCATGATTGTGGTGATGGCGGCGGGGTTGGCGGCCAACCTGACGGCCAATCCGCTGGAGGCCGTGACCACGGTAACCGCGCAAATTGTGGCACTGCTGACGGGCGACCAAGAGTTCGACAGTGCCAAAACCCTTTCCGCCTTTGCGCTCGGGCTCCTGCTTTTTACCACTACGCTCATTCTCAACATAATCGCGATGCGGATCGTTAATAAATATCGGGAACAATATGACTAATCTTTTCACCACAGCGACCGGGCATTTACGCGCCCGCCACCGCGCTGAATGGCGCTTTCGCTGGCTTGGCCGACTGGCGATTGTGTTTTCGCTCGGGTTCCTCCTTATCATGTTGGTTTCGATCATCAGCCTTGGCAAGGGCGCGCTGAGCCGCACCGAAATTCAGCTGTCGATAGACCTGAGTGCGGCCAGCACACTTGAGGATGTGGACCTCAAAAAAACTGTACGCACCGCGCTGTTTACAACCTTTCCTGAGGTCATTGAGCGGAGCGATAAGCGTGCGTTGCTCAAGCTGCTGAGCGCGGATAGCAGCTATGAACTTGCACGTATGATTGAGGACAACCCCGCCCTGCTCGGGCAGGAGCCTGTGCTTTGGTTTACTGCATCAGACGACATAGACATGTATGAAAAAGGCGCGATTGACGCCAACCTGCCGGAAAATCGGCGCCGCCTGAAAGATACCACCCTTGGCTGGGTGCGGGCGCTGGAAAGCCACGACGCCCTGCGCTCAGTGTTTAACACGGCGTTTTTTACCTCGGGGGATTCTCGCGAACCAGAGCTCGCGGGGATATTTAGCGCGCTGATTGGCTCGATATTGTCGCTGATCGTGTGCTTTACGCTGTCGTTTCCGCTGGGGATAATGGCGGCGCTTTCGTTGGAGGAGTTTTCCAAAAAATCCCGATGGTCGGACTTTATCGAGGTCAATATCAACAATCTGGCGGCGGTGCCCTCGATTGTGTTTGGCCTCTTGGGCATGGCGATTTTTCTAAATGTTTTTGGCCTTCCGCGCTCCTCGCCCTTGGTGGGGGGGATGGTGCTGGCGCTGATGACGCTGCCGACCATTATTATTGCCTCGCGTGCGGCCCTGCGCTCGGTGCCGCCGAGCATTCGGGAGGCCGCGCTGGCCATGGGGGCAACACGGGTGCAAACCACCTTTCACCATGTTTTGCCACTGGCGATGCCGGGCATGCTCACAGGCGCGATTGTGGGCATGGCGCGGGCTTTAGGCGAAACAGCACCGCTGATAATGATTGGCATGGTGGCGTTTATTGTTGATGTGCCGCAAGGGTTTACCGATGCTGCCACCTCTTTGCCCGTGCAAATATTTCTTTGGGCCGATAGCCCCGAACGCGCCTTTTTAGAAAAAACTTCAGCGGCGATTTTGGTGCTGTTGGGCTTGTTAGTCGTGATGAACATCGCAGCGATTGTACTGCGCAGAAAATTTGAACGCCGGTACTAGGAGTGCTTTTGTGAGTAAAGAACCAATTATCACCACACGGAATGTAGACGTGTTTTATGGTGACAAACAGGCGCTGAACGGCGTTACGCTGGATGTGCCCCGCAACAAGGTGACCTCGCTTATTGGCCCCTCGGGCTGCGGAAAATCTACCTTTTTGCGCTCGCTCAACCGGATGAATGATCTGGTGGATATTTGCCGCGTAGAAGGCGAGATTAAGGTTGAGGGCAAAAACATTTATGACAAAGATGTGGATGTGGTCGCCCTGCGCGCCCATATCGGCATGGTATTTCAAAAGCCCAACCCCTTTCCAAAATCAATTTTTGAAAATGTAGTCTATGGGCCGAAAATCCACGGCATGATCAAAACAAAATCCGATGCGGAAGAGATTGTGGAAACCAGCCTGCGCCGCGCAGGGCTGTGGAAAGAGGTGGCGGACCGGTTGCAAGAACCGGGCACCAGCCTTTCAGGCGGGCAGCAGCAGCGCTTGTGCATTGCGCGCGCGATTGCGGTAAAGCCGAGCATCATTTTGATGGACGAGCCCGCCTCGGCGCTAGACCCGATCGCCACGGCCGTGATTGAGGAGCTGATAGACGAATTGCGGCAGAATTACACCATCATCATCGTCACCCACTCGATGCAACAGGCGGCACGGGTTTCACAACGCACTGCGTTTTTTCATATGGGCGATCTTGTGGAATCTGGCCCCACCAAAGAGCTGTTTACCTCTCCCAATGACGAGCGCACCCAGAACTATATTTCAGGCCGAATAGGATAGATCATGGAACATATTGTTAGCCGATTTGATAAAGATGTGAAGCGCATTGAGAAGCTGCTGCAAAAAATGGCGGGGCTGGCCGTGGCCCAGCTGGAAATGGCAACCAAAGCGCTGGAAACCCACGATACCACCCTTTCGCAACAGGTGGCAGATGGCGATAAAGAGATCAACGCGCTGGAGGCGCGGATCGACGAATTGGCCGTGCGCCTGATTGCCCTGCGCCAGCCGATGGCCGAGGATTTGCGCCATGTGGTTTCGACCCTGAAAATCTCGACCAATATTGAGCGCTTTGCCGATTATGCCAAAACCATGGCCCTGCGGGTGCCAGCCTTGGCCAGCGGTGAGCCTGTGGACAGCGCCACCAAAACCATCCGCCGGATGAGCAACGCGGTGGCCTCGATGATGACCGACGCCCTGCAATCTTTCATTGCGCGCGATCTGGCGCTGGCTGAAGCAACAGGCAAGCGAGACCTGAGCGTAGACCAGATGAACAGCGCTCTGTTTCGCGAAATGCTGACCTATATGATGGAAAATCCGCGAAATATCGAAGCGAGCACCCATCTCTTGTTCATCGCTAAAAACCTTGAGCGCGCGGGGGATCAAGTGTGCAACATCACCGAACAAGTGAGCTTTTTGGTGACGGGTGAGATTTTTGAAAACAGGGGGAATGAAGGCACTCGTTTCAACGATTCCGAGAGCGCCGAATAGCCACTGCCATAGCGAAAAGACGGGCCGATTGCGCGCTTTCTGTGCCCTTGAGCAGAATGAGGCTCAATTTGCGTGTTAAATTTCTCTTGAAGGGGCGTTTTTCGCAAGGAAAGCCTAACCATTGTGTTTTCAAGTAATATATTTCATATATGGAAGGAGCATTCAAGCGCAGGTAAAACGGCGATATTTAAGCTGGGGTGAGATTTCGATGTCTGAAAAAAAGTACTCTGCCCCCGCGCTGGAAAAGGGCCTTGATATTCTGGAATTGCTCTCGGAGGAGGAATTCGGGTTAAGTCAGGTGGAAATCGCCCGCAATCTAAATCGCTCGGTGAGTGAGATTTTCCGCATGATTGTTGTGTTGCAAGATCGGCGCTATGTTATGCTGGATCCGCATAGTGACAAATATATGCTGACAACGTTTTTGTTTGAAGTGGCGCACCGCACTCCGTTGGTAAAACGGCTGACCTCTTTGGCGGGGCCGGCGATGCGGCGGATGACGGTGAAAATAAACCAATCTGCACATTTGACCATATTAAGCGGCGATCATGTGCTTGTTATTGGGCAGGTGGACAGCCCGGGTGACAATGTGATGAGCGTGCGGCTTGGCGCGAAGATCGGCATTTGGCGGGCGTCGTCTGGGCGGGTTATTCTGGCGTATTTGCCCGATGAAGCGCTTTTGGAAACAATAGACAAAGCCCCGCTGCCCACAGATATGAGCCTTGAAGATATTCAACAGGAGCTTATTCATATTCGCAATATTGGCCATGAGGTTATGGATAGTTACGTGGTCAGCGGCATTGTGAATATTTCGGCCCCTATAATTGACCATTCCGGCCTTGCGATTGCCGCACTTACCGTGCCGCATATCAAACGGCTTGACGATTTGACATCGTTCACGGATTGCGTGAGCAGCCTGCTGGAGGTGACAAAGTCCCTCTCGGCCAGCCTTGGCGGAGACGCCGCGGCCAGTGCTGAAGTGCTGAGTTAGTCTAGCTTCAAAGGTACGCTTGGCAATTCGTTGGCCTCAAAACAGGCCTCAACCAGCGCCATAGTTTCAAAGCCGTCTTCAACCCCGGCAAAAAGCGTATCATCCTCTCCGGCATCAAAGCGCTGAACGTTGCGCATGCTGCCCATGAAGGACTCAATAAACCAGCCACCATCCAGCGGAATTTGCTGCCAGGCCTCACCATTTTGGCACAGCCATAATTCGTCAGCCTCGCCATTAGGGTAGTCATAGCAAACGCCAAGTTTAACGATCATGGCGCCTTTGCTGCCCTCGATTCTAAAGTGGGCGTCCTGAAATTTACGCCCGCAGCGATGGTTGTGGTTGATCGACATTAGCCCACGGATTTTGGAACCATAATCCAGAATAACCGACGTGCGCGTTTGGGCAAAATCTTTGGCGCGTGGGTCGCCCATTGTGCGGGCAAATACGCCCTTTGGGTTGCCCGCAATGGCGCGGATGGTATCAAGGTAATGGATGGAATGCACCGCGATTTCCACCCGTGGCATCGGGATCAAAAACGGAAACAAATCCCACGGGGTGTAGATGTTGAGGTGGACTTCAATTTCCAGCAGATCCCCGAGTAGGCCTTTGTTCACCGCGTCACGCACCGCCATCATCATTGGGGAGAAGCGGAGCTGGAAATTCATGCCTGCTTTCAGCGCGCGGCCACGGCAAATACGGCGAATTTCGCGGGCTTGCGCAAGGTCGGCCCCCATTGGTTTTTGGATAAGCACGGCCGCGCCGTGAGGCAGGGTTTCTAGAATGCCGACAATGGCATGGGGGGGCACCGCGAGGTCATACACCACGTTTGTACCGTTGCGGAGCACGGCTTCCATCGAGTCAAAAACATGTGGGATATCCCAATCTTTGGCCAAAGTTTTTGCGCGCTCATGGTCAAGATCAAACACGCCTGAAACGGTGAATCCGGCTTGCCTATAAGCGGGGAGGTGGGCATCTCGGACAATACCTCCGGTGCCGATGATAATAACGGGCTTGGGGGATGTGGGGGCAGGCCAGGATTGCACGAGGTTTTGGATCATGTCAGGGCCTTATGCCGCTTAACCAAAAGAATATGCTCGCAAAACATCACGGTGTCTCCTCTTTGGTTTTTGGTTTCGGTTGTTTCGGTGATTTTGCCAAATTCCGGGCGCTTAGAGTCGTCGGTTTTGGCTGATATTGTTACCGTTGTCCGAATGGTATCCCCGGCATACACGGGCTTTGGGAAGCGCAAGCGCTCATACCCATAGGTCATGGCGTGAGGGTTAATAATGGTAGCGGTTAGGCCAATACCAATGGCAAAGGTCATAGTGCCGTGGGCGATTCGAGCGCCAAATGGCTGGGTGGCGCAAAATTCGGCATCCATATGGTGCGGGAAAAAATCACCGCTATGGCCAGCATGGATAACAATGTCAGCCTCGGTAATGGTGCGGCCAAAAGTTTGGCGCTGGGTGCCTACTTCATATTCCTCAAAATACTGCGCTATTTCCAATGTATTGCCTTCCGCATTTAGGTGAATCCCTGTTTTTGTTGCCATCAGTATAGCAGCAGGTTTCAAATATAATAGAGTATTTTAAATGTAAAAAAGAATTTGACATACGAAATAACTTGTGCAATTCAGGATTTATTCGAATTTACGTGGCGGAGGGAAAGTTGGCTGAAATCGGCAATCATATGCGGCCTATGTTGGGGCTACCCGACGACCACAACGCTATTCCTGTATGGAATGCCGAAAACTGGTTTTACGAAGATTTTGCGGTGGGCGACAAAATCCGTTCAATTCGCAGAACCATTTCCGAAGGCGAGGCGATGGCGTTCAACACATTGGTGATGGACTTGCACCCCTATGTTGCCGATCGGCATTTTGCAGAAAAAGAGGGCGTATTTGGCAGGAGGCTCGTGGCGGGCGCGCAGGTGTTTTCCTATGGTCTTGGTCTGGTCGCAACCAATTGTCTGAATTCGTTTTCTTACGGCTATGATCGCCTTCGTTTTATTGCCCCCGTGTTTATCGGGGACACAATTTATACAATCCGCGAAAACCTCGGGAAAGAGCTGAAATCAGATACGATGGGCAAGGTTCGGGTCAGCTACTCAGTGTATAAAGAAGAGGGCGAACTGGTTTTGTATTGCGAGCATTTGATGACAGCGCTTTACCAGCACCCCGAAAAAATTGCGGCCCCCAAAGGCCGGGCAAAGTGATGGCCGAGCCGGTAATCTTGCGCGGGATAACATGGGACCATAGCCGTGGGTTTGACCCTATGGTGGCCACGGCCGCGGCGTTTTCTGCGCTGTGCCCCGAGGTTTTGATCAAATGGGAAAAGCGCTCATTGCAGGCATTTGCGGACCGGCCGATTCAGGATATGGCGCGGGAGTATGACCTGATGGTCATCGACCACCCGCATGTTGGCGAAGTTGCGAAAACCGGTGTTTTGCAGGCGTTGGACAGCAAAAATAGAGCGGCGATGCTGGCCGATTTAGCGCGGCAATCTGTTGGCCCCTCGCATGAAACCTATAACATTGACGGGCGCCAATGGGCGCTGGCAATTGATGCCGCAACCCCGGTTGCCTGCTATCGGCCTGATGTGATGCAAAACCCACCAAAGTGTTGGGATGATGTGATAAAGCTTGCGCAGCAGGGTAAGGTTGCCTTTGCGCTCAAGCCCATTAATGCGCTGATGATCTTCCTTGGCTTGGCCCGCAATTTGGATGCGGATATCGCGGTGAGCCCTGAAGTTTTGATCGACTCAGCCACGGGCACGCAGGTGCTAGAGGCACTGTGTGAGATTGCGGTGCTGATGGATAGCCGCTGCCTGAATATGGACCCGATCGACATTTTTGAATGGATGGGGCGGCAGGAAATTGCACCTTCCTATGCGCCGTTTGGCTATGGCTATACCAACTATTCACGCGACGGATACTGCCAATATCCGCTGGTGTTTGCCGATGCGCCGGGGTTCGGAGATAACGGCCCGCGCGGGACTGTTATTGGCGGCACGGGCATCGCGGTTTCGGCGCAGAGCAAGCATAAAGACATTGCCGAGGACTATGCCTTTTGGATCGCGAGCGCCGAGTGTCAGGCAGGGTTGTTTTTTGAAGCTGGTGGCCAGCCCGCAAATGCGGTGGCGTGGGATAGCGCGGCTTGCAACGGGGCCAGCCGTGAATTTTTTAGCAATACGCGCGCCACGCTGGAATCGTCTTGGGTGCGGCCACGCTATGATGGCTATATGGGGTTTCAGGCGGTGGGAGGCGATATTATTCATGATTGCCTGTGTGGCAAAGCCTCTATCGCGCAAACCCTTGCCAAGCTGCAAAATGCTTATCTACGGAGCCGCACATGAAAACCATGCCAGACCATAAGCGCCCGTTGGCGGGCTTGCTGGTTGTTGATTTCAGCCAGTTTTTATCTGGCCCGCTTTGTGGCCTAAAATTGGCGGACCTTGGCGCGCGCGTTATCAAAATTGAGCGCCCCGGCAGCGGGGATTTATGCCGCCATATATACCTGACAGATACGGAAATTGACGGCGATAATAGCCTGTTTCATGCCATCAACCGCAATAAGGAAAGCTTTGCCGCAGACCTGAAAAACCCGATGGACCGCGCGCGATTGAAGGCCTTGGTGGCGCGGGCCGATGTGATGCTGCAAAATTTTCGCCCCGGGGTGATTGAGCGGCACGGCTTTGCCTATGAAGACGTGATAAAATATAACCCCGGCATTATATATGGCTCTATCACCGGCTACGGTGATACCGGCCCGTGGCGGGATTTACCGGGGCAGGATTTACTGGCGCAGGCGCGCTCTGGCTTGCTGTGGTTAACGGGCAGTAAAGACCAGGCCCCAACCCCGATGGGGCTGGCGGTTGCTGATATGATGGCCGGAAATACGCTGGCGCAAGGGGTTTTGGCGGCGCTTGTTGGGCGCGGGTTGCATGGCCAAGGCAGCCGCGTGGATACCAGCTTGCTTGAGGCAATGCTCGACTTTCAGTTTGAAGTGCTCACAACCCACCTGAATGATGGTGGCCGTGTGCCAGAGCGCAGCCGCGTGAACAGTGCGCATGCCTATCTCGGTGCGCCTTATGGCGTTTATCAAACGCGCGATGGGTATTTGGCAATTGCCATGACGCCCTCTCTGGAAGCCTTGGCAAAGCTGATGGATATCAGCGGCTTAGAGGCATATTATGATCGTAAATCAGATTTGATGCAGCACCGTGATGCGATAAAAACCATTATTGCGGCGCAGGTTAAAACCCGCAGCAATGCCGCATGGCTTTCGGTTTTGCAGCCAGCAGATATTTGGTGCTCTGAGGTGTTGGATTGGCCGGAGTTACTGGCCAGTGAAGCCTTTAGCGCGCTGGATTTTGTTCAAACCATTACGCGCAAGCACGGGGTAGAGCTGCAAACTTTGCGCAGCCCGCTGCGTATAAATGGGGAAACCCTGAAATCTGGCCGGGCCGCCCCAACGCTTGGCCAGCATACCCAAGAAATTACAGAAGAAATGTCGCTCGATCAAGAAACATCAGAGCGCCAAGCTATAGCGGACCATGACTAAAAATGAAAACTGGTCGTTATTTTGGCGCGCAAGCGCCGCAAACTCGGAGGAAGAAATGAAACTTACATCAATGAAAGCCCTCGTTTCGGGCGTTGCTTTATCGGTTTTTGCCTTTGGCAGCACCTCGGCACAGGAATTCGATTACGGCTCGTTTGAGGGCTATACTTTGCGGGTAAAACTAATAGGCGGTGCGCAATATGAGCCGCTTTATGCGGTGATTTCCCGCTGGGAAGAGATGACAGGCGCCTCGGTGAATATTTTGTCGCGCAAAAATCACTTTGAGCTGGATCGCGAGATCAAGCAAGACATTGCCGCAGGCACTTTGAACTGGTGCGTTGGCTCTAACCATACCAGTTTTGCGCCACAATACGGCGGCATCTATATGGACCTGAACGAGGTTATTGGCGACGACGTGCTGGCCGGCTTCCAGTCATTGGCCTTGGCCAACTCGACTGTAGACGGGCGGCTGGTGCAATTGCCCCGCCATTCGGATGTTTCAAACCTGTTTTACCTGAAATCCCTGTTTGAAGATGCGGATAATCAGACCGCGTTTAAGGCTGAATATGGTTATGATCTTACGCCGCCTGAAACATGGGACCAATTCAAAGATATGGCCATATTCTTTGCGGACGCACCAACTTTTTATGGCACGCAATATGTGGGTAAAGACGAAGCCATCACCGGGCGGTTTTATGAAATGCTGGTCGCCAATGGCGGGGCGTTGTTTGATGCGGATTGGAACCCGACGTTTAACTCTGCTGCCGGGGTTGAATCGGTGCAGTGGTTCAAAGATCTTTATGATGCAAAAGCCGTTCCGGCGGGCGTGCTGAACTATCTGTGGGATGACACAGGGCTGGGCTTTGCCTCTGGAACAATTGCGATGAATCTTGATTGGGCCGGTTGGGCATCTTTCTTCAACGACCCCGAAAATTCGCAGATTGCGGGCAATATCGGGCTGGTGCGTGCGCCAGTTGGCTCAGGCGGGCTGCGTTCGGGCTGGGCCGGAAGCCATACGTTCTCGATTACAGAAACCTGTGATAATTCAGCGGCCGCGGCTTCATTTATTACCTTCCTGACCTCTGCTGAGAACCAGATGATTGAAGCGCGCAATGGCTTGCTGCCAACGCGTGGCCGGGTTTGGGATGACGTGATTGCCGAATTTGATGCTGCTGGGAACGAGTTTATGGTAAATGTCTTTGAAACCTATGCGGTTTCTATGGCGGAAGATGCCTTTACGCCGCCCCTGATTGCGCCTTGGATCGAGGTTTCTAACGAGATCTGGCCGCGCCTTCAGGCTGCCATCCTGGGCGAAATGGGCATTCAGGAAGCGCTTGATGAGGCCGCCGATGCGGCGCGCCTTGTGATGGAAGACGCAGGATACCTATAGGGTTCTCCCGATAGGTGGCGGCAGCAATGCCGCCACCTTCTTTCCAAAGACAACATATTCGAGGCCACTCATGTCCATAGTATCCGTTCAACCAAGGCGCAAAAGCCGCCGAGACTGGACACCAGCATTATTGCTGTCGCCCGCCTTTTTGGTGTTGATATTTGTGGTCTTGGTGCCACTGTTATTTTCGCTCTATACCAGCTTCACCAACTATCGCCTTATCCGGCCAGATAGCTTGTATGAGTGGATAGGGTTGAGAAACTACCAACGCATTTTTACCGATAGCAAATTTTGGGCTGCATTTGGCCGCACGATCATTTTTCTGACATTGGCGCTTAATCTCGAGTTTATTTTTGGGCTTGGCATTGCCTTGTTGATTAATAAAATCACATGGGGCCAGCGCACGCTGCGCACTATTATGATGTTCCCGATGATGTTTTCGCCCATTCTGGTTGGCTATCAGTTCAAATTCATTTTTAATGATAATATCGGGCTGCTCAACAATGCGTTGCAAAGCTTGGGGATAGGTGATGGCGCGATTGCGTGGCTGGTAGACAAACCGCTCGGGATGTTCACCATTATTTTTGCTGAAGTCTGGATGTCCACCTCGGTTTTTGCCATTCTGCTGCTGGCGGGCCTGTTTGCCATGCCGCGTGACCCATTAGAGGCCGCCAAGGTGGATGGCTGTAATTCCTGGCAGGTTTTCCGGCACATAACACTGCCCTTCCTGATGCCCTTCGCTTTTATCGCCATGACCATTCGCTCGCTCGATGTGGCACGGGCTTATGACATTGTGGATGTGATGACAGGGGGTGGCCCCGCCAACCGGACAGAGCTGCTTTGGACCATGATCGCACGGGTTGGCTATGACAACTCCCGAATGGGGCAGGCCAATGCCATGGCCTATGTGTCTATCCTGCTGTCGATCGCGTTTACGTACTATTTCTTTACCAAACTGATCGCGGCACGCAAATATATGGGAGGCGCTGAATAATGGCGAGCAAGACAAAAAAACAGATAGGCAAAGTCGCAAACTGGATCCTTACATTTGTACTGATGCTGGTGATCGGCTTGCCCGGACTTTGGGTGGTGCTCACCGCGTTTCGTCCAAATCGCGAGATTTTGGCCAAGCCGGCTATCTGGATACCTGAGAAGCTTAGCTTGGATAATTTCGGCAAAATCTTCGGCTATGGGGTAGATCAAATTGCCATTCCCGTGCCGTCCTATTTTGCGAATTCGCTGATAATTTCCTTAACCAGCACCGCCATTGCCCTGCTGATCGGCATGTCTGGTGGGTATGCGTTTGCGCGCTTTCGGTTTAAGCGAAAAAATGGCTATTTTCTGGCGCTGATGCTTTCGCGCACGGTGCCGGGTATTGCGCTTTCGCTGCCCATTTTTATGGTGTGGAGCCGCCTCGGGCTGATTGATACCAAAATGGGTATGATCATCATTTATGTAGCGTTGAACATTCCGTTTACGATTTGGTTGATCGACGGGTTTTTCCGGCAAATTCCCAAAGAAATGTCAGAGGCGGCGCAGGTAGACGGCTGCACCCGCTGGCAGGCTTTTTGGAAAATCGAGTTTCCGCTGGCAAAATCTGGCGTGGCTTCGGCGGGGATATTTGCCTTTCTGACCTCGTGGAATGAATACGCGTTGGCCAGCCAGCTCACGCGCTCAACAGATAGTAAAACCCTGCCGGTGGGGCTGATGGATTTCACCGCGCAGTTCACAATTGATTGGGCGGGCATGTCGGCAATGGCGGTGATTATCATCGTACCAGCGCTCATCCTGACCTTCCTCGTTCAGAAACACTTGATCGCCGGGCTTACCTTCGGCGGGGTTAAAGGATAGATTATGGCTGAAATATTGCTCAAAGATGTGGTTAAAAACTACGGCAAGCTTGAGGTTGTGCATGGCATTAACCTCTTTATCGAACATAATGAATTTGTGGTGTTGGTGGGGCCTTCGGGCTGTGGCAAATCAACTACCTTGCGGATGATCGCCGGGTTGGAAGATATAACCGGCGGTGAAATTTCCATCGGAGGCACCGTGGTCAATGACTTCGCGCCGCGAAAGCGTGATATTTCGATGGTGTTTCAAAACTACGCGCTTTATCCGCATATGTCCGTGCGGGAAAACCTCGGGTTTGGCTTGAAAATTGCAAAGCAACCTAAAGACGTTATCGAAGAACGTGTGAATGAAGCGGCGGTGATTTTAAACATCGAAGACCTGATGGACCGCACGCCTGCTGAGCTGTCTGGCGGGCAGCGCCAACGGGTTGCCATGGGGCGCGCGATTGTGCGCCATCCGCAGGTGTTTTTGTTTGACGAACCCCTGTCAAACCTAGACGCAAAGCTGCGGGTGCAAATGCGGACCGAGATTAAACGTTTGCACCAAAAGGTGAAAACAACCATTGTTTATGTGACCCACGATCAGGTTGAGGCGATGACGATGGCCGACCGGATTGTGGTTATGAAAGATGGTCATATTGAGCAAGTCGGCTCGCCACTTGAGGTTTTTGAACGCCCTGTTGATACCTTTGTGGCCTCGTTCATTGGCTCGCCGCCGATGAACCTGATCCCCGGTGAGGTTGTGATGCGCGACGGGCGTTTACATGTGGCTTTTAACGCAGATCAAAGCGTGCCGGTGCCTGCGAGCTTGGCGGATAAAACTACAGAAGGGCAGAAGGTTATTTTTGGCTTCCGGGCCGATGATCTAATGCCGGATGGCCATGCTGTGCCGATTATGGGTGAGGCTTCTGGCCTGCGGCTAACGGTTGATATCGCGGAGCCATTGGGCACCGAAACCTTGCTGTTTTGCCAGTTCGCCGGGGTTGATATTCAAGCCAAAATGTATAATCCGCGCATGGTGAAGCCCGGTGAAGTGATGGACTTTAAATGTGCGCTCGACAAAACCCATTTATTTGACGCTGCCAGCGGCAAAAGTTTGCGGGGCTGAGCATGTCGACGATCACAAAAGTTGAGATCTGCATGGTGGACCTTGCGCCGCCGGTAAGGCGCACCGATGCGATTCAGGCTTTTACCTCGCAAGAGACGCCGATTGTTACGATCACCGATAGTGATGGCCTGACCGGCACCGGATATAGCTATACCATTGGCACCGGTGGCCCCGCCATCATCAGCCTGCTGGAAAAAACATTGGCACCAGCGCTTATTGGCCAAGACCCCGAGCAGATAGAGGCCATTTGGCGCTCGCTTTTGTTCGCCACCCACGCCACATCTGTTGGTGCGATTACCTCTCTGGCGATCGCGGCGATTGATATAGCACTTTGGGATATGCGCTGCCAAATCGCTGGTTTGCCGCTTTGGAAAATGGCAGGAGGGGCCAAAAACAGAGTGCCGCTTTACACCACAGAAGGCGGCTGGCTGCATATCAGAACTGAAGCGCTGGTGTCGGATGCTTTGGCCATGCAGGCCAAGGGATTTTTGGGCGCCAAGATCAAAATCGGTAGCCCGCATATCTCCACGGATCAAAAGCGGCTTGCGGCCGTGCGGAACGCTGTTGGCCCGACCTTTGACATAATGGTTGACGCCAACCAGTGCTTTTCACGCCATGAAGCGCAAAAACGCAGCGCCATGCTGGCCGCGCTAGATATCGCATGGTTCGAGGAACCGCTCCCCGCCGATGATATCGGCAGCCATGCCGCCTTGGTGCAGCAATCTGGCGTGCCGATTGCGGTGGGAGAAAGCCTCTATAGTGCGTCGCAATTCAAAGACTACCTCGTGCAGGGCGGCTGCTCTATTGTGCAGCCCGATGTTGCGCGCATTGGCGGCATTACTCCGTGGCTGAAGGTCGCGCATATGGCCGAGAGTTTTAACATTTCGGTCTGCCCGCACTTTTTAATGGAGCTGCATGTATCGCTGGTATGCGCCGTGCCAAACGCGCCAATGCTGGAGTATATTCCGCAGCTTGATAGCATCACGACCTCAAGAATGACCATTAAAAACGGCCATGCCCAGCCGCCGGATACCGCGGGCATCGGGATAGATTGGGATTGGGCCGCCATTACCAAATATTCCGTCGAAGGCTCAAATTTCAGTATTACTAAAGGAGCTTAATATGCAGCGCATGGGTATGGTTATAAAAATAAAGCCTGATAAGATTGAGGCCTATAAACGCCTGCATGCGGTTGTGTGGCCTGATGTTTTATCCATGATTTCGGCCTGCCATATCCACAATTATTCGATTTATCTGAACGAAAAAGAGCAGCTGCTTTTTGGCTATTGGGAATATTCCGGCGAAGATTTTGCCGCCGACGGTGCCAAAATGGCCGCAGACCCGCAAACGCAAAAATGGTGGGATATCTGTATGCCCTGCCAAGACCCGTTAGCCTCTCGTGATGAGGGTGAATGGTGGTCTATGATGGAGGAGGTTTTTCACCATGACTGAAGACATAACCCAACGGTTAACCGCTTGTTACACAGGCGTTGTGCATGATGTGATGCGCGGCATGGGGCTACGAAATTTTACGCTGCCCCATGAAATAACGCCGCTTTTGCCAGAAAAAACCCTGTGCGGGCCGGTGTTTACCATTGAAGGCAAGGTGGATGAAACCGCAGATGCCCATGAAACATTGCTGGCGTGGACGGGGCTTTTGTCCAAAGCCAAATCTGGCCATATTTGGGTGTGCCAACCGCATGACCAAAACATAGCGCAAATGGGGGAGTTATCGGCGGAAACTCTGCAAGCCAAAGGGGTGCTGGGCTGCCTGATTGATGGCGGCATTCGCGATACAAACTTTTTGATCAAAATGGGGTTTCAATGCTGGAGCCGTTTTCACACCCCGCGCGATGTGGTGGCCCATTGGCTGCCGCGCGGCTTTGATGTGGATATCGTGATCGGCGATGTGCTGATTTGCCCGGGGGATTATTTGCATGGGGACCGGGATGGCATTGTGCGCATTCCGCGCGCCAACATTGCGGATGTGACCGAAAAAGCCGAGGCGGCTATTGCCGCTGAAAACAAAGTGCGCACTGGCATTTTGGCCGGGATGGACCCGCAAGCGGCCTATCTTAAATACGGGAAGTTTTAAGCTATGCCCGGCACGGACCCTCGCTTGCTGCTCCTCTCCCCGCTCGACAATGTTTTTGTGCTGCGCGGCGTGGTGGAAGCCGGTGAGAAGATTTTGCTGAGCGGAACAGAAACCCGCGTTGAAAGCCGCATTGGGTTGGGCCACAAATTGGCACGGGTGGTCATTCCGAAAGGGTCCAAAGTGATGAAATATGGCGCTCCGATTGGGTCTGCGAGCCAAGATATTCCGATGGGTGCGCATGTGCATACCCATAACCTGATTAGCGATTACACCCCGACGCACACCTTGGAGCTGGCGCGGGATGAGTTCGCTGAGGCATCAGCCGAGAGGGCCGCGCCATGAAAGGCTATCCACGAAGCGACGGACGCAAAGGTATTCGCAATATTGTTTCGGTTGTGTATCTGGTTGAGTGTGCGCACCATGTCGCGCGGGAAATTTCCACCCCTTATCGTGATGTCGCGCATCTGATCGGGTTTCCGGGCTGTTTTCCCAATGAGTATGCACAAAATATGATGGAGAAGTTGGGCACGCACCCCAATGTTGGCGCGGTGCTGCTGGTTTCATTGGGCTGTGAAAGCTTTAACCGCTACCAGCTCGAGAGCGTTATTAAAGCCTCGGGACGGCCGGTGAAAACCATAGTTATCCAGCAATCTGGTGGCACGTTGAGCGCTGTGCGCGCGGGGCAGGCATGGGTGGCAGAGCAGGCAGCGATATTGGCCAATGCGTCAATGGTGCCAATGGATATCGGCGAGCTGACCATCGGCACGGTTTGCGGCGGCTCTGATGGCACCAGCGGCATTACCGGCAACCCGGCTGTGGGCCGCGCGTTTGACCAATTGGTTGCTGCCGGAGCAACCTGCATTTTTGAAGAAACCGGAGAGCTTATCGGCTGCGAAAACATTATGGCCGCGCGGGCCAAAACCCCCGCATTGGCCGAGGAACTCCGGGCCTCGGTGCAAAAAGCCGAGCGGTATTACGCAACATTGGGCTTTGGTAGTTTTGCGGCGGGAAACGCCGATGGCGGCCTGACGACGATCGAAGAAAAGTCTATGGGGGCTTACGCGAAATCGGGCCTATCGCAAATTTCTGGCTTGATTAAGCCGGGGGATATTCCGCCCAAAGGTGGGCTCTATTTGATGGATGTTGTGCCGGATGGTGAAGTGCGGTTTGGCTTTCCGAACATCTCGGACAATGCTGAAATTGTTGAGATGATGGCCTCTGGTGCGCATATGACATTGTTTGTTACGGGGCGCGGCTCTGTGGTTGGGTCCGCGATTTCGCCGGTGATAAAAATTGCCGCCAACCCGCATATGTATGCGCGCCTATCTGAGGATATGGACATAAACGCCGGAAAAATTCTGGAGGGCTCGGCCTCGCTTGACGAGGTTGGCACCGAGATTTTTGAGCTGGTGATGGCGCTGGCCTCGGGCACGCAGAGCAAGTCAGAAATGCTTGGCCACACCGAATTTATTCTCACTTACAAAACATTTGAACCCATCGGCCCTGCCTGCCTACCGGCCTGAAAACAGGAATGGAAAATGCACATGCTTTTAGACACACACCAACATTTGGTTTACCCAAAGCACGCTGGATATAGCTGGGCAGCGGGCATTCCGGCCCTTGCCAAGCAAAGCTTTAGCCTGGAGGATTATGCCGCGCTTACCATTGATGCCGTGGTTGGCACGCTGTTTATGGAAACCGCCGTTGATGACGCCGACTATCAGGCTGAAACCCGGTTTGTAGCCGGCTTGGCCGCTGACCCCGCTCATAAAATCCTTGGGATAATCGCCTCTTGCCGCCCTGAAGAAGATGCGGGCTATGATGCGTGGCTGGAAGAGTGCGCCGACCTGCCGGTGGTTGGCTACCGCCGCGTTTTGCATGTTATGGAGGATGCCCTTTCGCAAAACGATGGGTTTCGTCGCAATATTCGCAAGCTGGGCCAAAATGATAAGACCTTTGATATGTGCTTTTTGCCCGCCCAACTGCCCATTGCGGCAGAGCTCGCCAAGGCTTGTGACAATACCCGCCTTATCCTTAACCATTGCGGGGTCCCCGATATTACTGGTGGCGATATCGAGCCGTGGAAAAAGGGCATCACTGCGCTGGCAGCTCTGCCGAATGTGGCGTGTAAAATATCTGGTTTGCTGGCGTATTGCGCACCAAAAGCCGCCAATCTGGCCACGATTCAACCGTATCTTGACCATGTGATCACCGCGTTTGGCGCTGATCGCTTGGTTTGGGGCAGTGATTGGCCGGTGGTTAATATGGCCAATGGCTTGCCTGACTGGCTGCATATTACGCAAGAATTTTTGACGGCGCTTGGCGCAGACGAAGCGGAAAAAATCCGCTATAACAACGCAGCCAGCATTTATAACCTAGGAATGGACCTAAAATGACCAAGACAACAGGCCGTCTGGCCGGAAAAACAGCCCTCATTACTGCGGCGGGCCAAGGCATTGGCCGCGCCACCGCTGAAATGTTTGCCGCTGAGGGGGCCAAGGTTTTTGCCACAGATATCAACGACCAAGCCTTGCAGGAATTGGCGAAGATTGACGGCATAACCGCACGGCACCTTGATGTTATGAACGGTGATGCCATTAAAGCCATAATGACGGAAACGGGCCCGCTGGATGTTTTGTTTAACTGCGCGGGGTTTGTGGATGGAGGCAGCATTTTGGAGTGTGACGAAGACGCGTGGGATTTTTCTTTTAATCTCAATGTAAAAGCCATGTATCGGCTTATTCGCGCTAGCCTGCCTGCAATGCTGGAAAATGGCGGTGGTTCTATTATTAATATGTCCTCGGTGGCGTCGTCGATAAAAGGCGTGCCAAACCGGTTTGTCTATTGTAGCTCCAAGGCGGCCGTGATCGGCATGACCAAAGCGATTGCCGCCGATTTTGTAACCAAAGGTATTCGTTGCAATGCTATTTGCCCCGGTACGGTTGACAGCCCGTCTTTGCACGAGCGGCTAAAAGCCACCGGCAATTATGAAACGGCCCTCAAAGATTTTGTCGCCCGCCAGCCGATGGGCCGTGTTGGCAGCGCCGAAGAAATTGCCGCGCTGGCGCTATATCTGGCCAGTGACGAGAGCAGCTTTACGACAGGGCAAACCCACGCCATTGATGGCGGTTGGGCCACCTAAAACCAAAGGAATTATCATGAAACTACTACGCTATGGGCCTGTTGGCGCCGAAAAACCCGGCATTATGGCAAAAGACGGCCTGATCCGCGATCTGAGCGCCCATGTGTCAGATATTGCAGGCACAGCGCTTGCAGATGAAAGCATGGACCGTATTCGGGCGCTCGACCTGAATGCGCTGCCCGTTGTAAAGGGCAGCCCGCGCATAGGCGCCTGCGTTGGCCAGGTTGGCAAATTCATTTGTATTGGCCTGAATTATGCCGACCATGCTGCCGAAGCTGGTATGGCATTGCCCGAGGAACCGATAATTTTTGCCAAGGCGACCTCGGCCATTTGTGGCCCCAATGACAATATAGAAATTCCGCGCGGATCTGAAAAAACGGATTGGGAAGTTGAGCTGGGGGTGGTGATTGGCAAGCACACAAAATATGTGAGCGCGGAAGACGCACTTTCCCATGTGGCGGGCTATTGCGTGGTGAACGACCTTTCGGAGCGTGATTTTCAGCTGCACCGCTCAGGCCAGTGGGTTAAGGGGAAATCTTGCGATACCTTTGGCCCGATCGGCCCGTGGTTGGTTACGCGAGACGAGATCCCTGATCCGCAAAACTTGCCGATGTATTTGGAGGTGAATGGCCATCGCTTTCAGGATGGCTCCACCAAGACCATGCATTTTAATGTGGCCACAGTGGTGTCTCATCTGTCGCAATTCATGAGCCTGCAGCCCGGTGATGTTATTTCAACCGGCACCCCTCCCGGTGTTGGTATGGGCCAAAACCCGGCTATTTACCTAAAGCCGGGTGATAAAATGGAACTAGGGATAAGCGGTTTAGGCGTTCAGCATCAGAAGGTAGTTTCCGGATAGGCGCTCGCTTGTTGATAAACTGGAGCGCCGCTTTTCGATAGGCGTGACCCTGTTTGTTGGTGTTTTTTGTCAACAATATAGCTGGCCTGATGGCGCGGATCAGCGGCCAATAAAAAACGCCCCGCCAAAGGCGGAGCGTTTAAAAAATCGGGGTGGGGGCTGTTAAGGCCTCCGCCCTTATTCTTCGGCAGCAGCCTCGGCTGGCGCAGCGGCAGCTTCAGCAGCGGCAGCCACTTTGGCAGCTTTTTCTTCAGTGCGCTCAACGGTGGCCTTGTGTGGCGCACCCTTTTTAGGGTTGTTGCGGGTTTTCTTCTCAATAACGCCAGCGGCTTCCAAAAAGCGGGATACGCGGTCGGTAACCTGTGCGCCTTGGTCCATCCAATGCTTAACGCGGTCGAGGTCGATTTTCACGCGCTCTTCGCTATCTTTAGCCAGCAGCGGGTTGTATGTGCCGATTTTTTCAATGAAGCGGCCATCGCGCGGCATGCGGCTGTCAGCCACAACAATACGATAGAAAGGGCGCTTTTTTGAGCCGCCACGGGCCAAGCGAATTTTAACAGCCATTTTGTTTCTCCTTAAGATGGCGTGGTGGTGGGGTAAAACCCCACCCTACGTTTTGGTGTCTTTAATACTCTCGTGATGCCTGATCACCTCACCAATGATGAAGTTCAGGAATTTTTTGGCAAATTCGGGGTCTAGCTTGGCCTTGCCTGCCAATTCTTCCAGCCGCGCAATTTGCGTGGCCTCGCGGGCGGGGTCAGATGCGGGCAGATTGTGCTCTGCCTTTAGCTCCCCCACAGCTTGTGTGTGCTTAAACCGCTCACCGAGGGTGTAAACAAGGATGGAATCCAGCCGGTCAATGCTTTCGCGGTGGCCTTGCAGAATTTCAGCAGCTTTTAGTTGGTCGGAGGTCATTGCGCAGCCTCCGGTGCGGGGTGGCGATAAGCCATTTCGGGCCCCATATTATGGTTTGTGAACGTGCGCTCATAAGTTGCCCCCAGCTTTTCCGCCAGTTTAACCGAGCGGGCATTGCCCGGAACGATATTGCTGGTCAGCGTGGTGAATCCCATTTCAGCATAAGCATGATCACGCACTTTAAGCGCGGCTTCATACGCAAGGCCTTTACCCTCAGCATTTTCAAACATAACCCAGCCAAGCTCCGGCTCGGGCCAGCCCTCAGGCTCCCAAAGACCGACGATGCCACATACGGCGTTATCTTCCTTTAGAACCGCTGTCCAAAACCCGAAGCCGCGTAATTGCCAATGGCCGAGAGACCCCGCAAACCAGCGCCACGCATCGTGGCGGTTTAGCGGCCCGCCAAACCCGGCCGAGCGCTGCTCGTCAGCAAAGAATTCGGCCAGAGGCTCGAAATCAGCAGCGGTCGGGGCGCGCAGGGTTAGCCGCTCTGTTTCAAGGGTGGGGGCCAAGGTCATTTCTTATTTTCAAACCCGCTCATATTGGTTGGCAAGCCGCCACCAAGGCCGGGCAAGCTGTTTGCGCCACCGAGAGGCACGCCGGGCATGCCTTGTTGCATGGCCCCGCCGCCTTTACCCATAAGGGCGCCAAGCCCTTGGCGCATCAGGCCTTTTTTGCCCATCTTGCCCATTTTCTTCATCATGTCGCCCATTTGGCGCTGCATTTTCATCAGCTTGTTCAGCTCTGAAACGTCCATGCCCGCGCCTTTGGCGATCCGCTTTTTGCGGCTCGCCTGTAGTAGCTTTGGATTAGCGCGCTCGCGCTTGGTCATAGATTGGATAAGCGCGATCTGGCGAGTGAGGACCTTGTCATCCATGCCCGCCGCGTCCATCTGCTTTTTCATTTTGCCCATGCCGGGCATCATGCCCATCACGCCTTCCATACCACCCATCTTTTGCATCTGCTCCAGCTGAGATTTGAGGTCGTTCATATTGAACATCCCCTTTTGGAAGCGCTTCATCATGCGCTCGGCCTGCGCGGCCTCGATGGTTTCCTGTGCTTTTTCTACAAGGCCAACAATATCGCCCATGCCCAAAATGCGGCCAGCGATTCGCTCGGGGTGGAACTCCTCAAGCGCGTCCATCTTCTCGCCAAGGCCAACAAATTTGATAGGCTTGCCGGTGACAGCGCGCATAGAAAGCGCCGCGCCACCGCGCCCATCGCCGTCCATCCGCGTGAGCACAACGCCGGTAATACCGATCTGGCCGTCGAATTGCTCAGCCACGTTTACAGCGTCTTGGCCCGTTAAGCCGTCGACCACCAAAAGCGTCTCGCGCGGGGCAGCGATATCGCGAATATCCTGCACTTCTTTCATCAAAACTTCGTCAATATGCAACCGGCCCGCGGTATCAAGCAGATACACATCATAACCGCCAAGGGTAGCTTGCTGCTTGGCGCGCTTGGCGATTTGCACAGCGGTTTGGCCGGCGACTATCGGCAGGGTATCCACACCGATTTGCGCGCCCAAAACCTCTAGCTGGTGCTGTGCTGCTGGGCGATAAATATCGAGCGAGGCCATAAGAACCCGCTTATTGTCTTTTTCTTTCAGTCGCTTAGCAAGCTTGGCGGTCGTGGTGGTTTTGCCCGAGCCTTGCAAGCCAACCATCAGAATGGGCGCTGGTGGGTTGTCCACCTTCAGCGCGCCCGCATCCGCATCATCACCCGCCAGCATCGAGATCAGCTCGTCATGGACGATCTTAACAACCTGTTGGCCGGGCGTAATGGATTTGGTAACCGATTGCCCCTCGGCCTTGGCCTGAACCGCTTTCACAAAGTCGCGCGCTACGGGCAGCGAAACATCGGCCTCCAGCAGGGCCACGCGCACTTCGCGGAGCGCGGTTGCCACATCAGCTTCGGAAAGCGCACCTTGCTTGGTAAGCTTATCAAAGACGCCGCTTAGGCGGTCGGAAAGGTTCTCAAACATGCGGTCCTCCTCAGGCCCAAAACAAACGACAAACGCACCAGTGGGCGCAACGCGCTGACTGGTGGCGATCCACAAAAATCGAGGACCGGAAGGGTTCAAGCTTCCGTAAGTAGGGCATTAAATAGTGCACATCGGTGATATCGTCAAGCCTATCAATTGAGCATTAGCTATTCAGAGGAAAGTCTAGTGAAACATCACTATGTCCCGCAATTTCTCCTGTCAAAATGGGCTGGTGAAAATGCTTACAAGACACTCGAAATATTCAGGTTAGATTTACATGAGTTGATATCAGACAGACATACTCCTAAATATACAGGATATGAAGACAACCTTTATGCTCTTACGGTTCCGCATGTTGCTGGAATGGATATGCATGATAACGAAGAACTGTTTTTCAAGAAAATTGACGACAAGGCCTCCAAAGTACTGGGAGCAATGGAGGTCCGTGGCATCAAGGCATTAACAGCAGATGAGCGAAGCCACTGGGCATTATTTTTAATGTCGCTTAGTGTCCGCCACCCCTCGGTAATATTTGAGATAATAAGTAAAAAGACAGCCAACCTTTTGCGTGAAAGCTTGAGGAATAATCCGTTTGATTACGAAAGTTCGCGACAAAATCATGAGCCAGAAACATTCGTGGAATGGACGAAAGGGAAGTTTCCTGAGTTTATTGAAAATTTTGGAATTTCAGGGCTAAGCGAATTTGTTGACAGCCCGGTTTGCCTTCAACAGATATGCAATATGCGTTGGTGGCTATGGGATTTTACTGGGGCAAAACACGATTTACTGCTCGGCGACAACCCACTTATCCTTTCCGCCAAGATCGACGATCCGAATCTAATTTTTGCCCTGCTAATCTCTCCCACAAAAGCGTTTATGGCCACACAAAGTGATAGGGTTGCTGCAAGCCTGAGGACTCAAGAAATCAACTGTCTCGCGATACAGCTTAACGAGTCGTCAGTTATGCGATCTGGGAGTCGCATCTATGCGCAAAACAAAAAACATTGGCGATTTATAGAAAACAGAAAGTTTTAGCACTTCTGTTTTCCAACCTTTTTATCGAAACAGGATCCCACACTGCTGTTTGGGGGATTCTGAGTATAATCTTGGTAAATCGTTGGCCGTTGTCTCTTGTACTGCTTTTATAAGTGAGTTTTTCGGCCTTTCCCGCACGGCGTGAGCGCGGTCATCTTTAAGGAAGATTAAACGTATAAGTCTCTACCGTCCAGCCATCCACATTATCGCGGGCCCGAATGATGACCTCGGTGGTACCATCGGGAATCACAATCCCGCCAAGTGAGCGGGTAAAGGGCTGCTCGTTTACATGCGGGTGGGCCAGCACCCGCATGCCGAGGCTGGTGCCATTGAGGGCCAGCACTTCCCAGCCGTCAGCGTAATGCTCCCAGCCGCTATCGGCGTGGCGCAGGGTTACGTCAAACTGCCAAATGCCGCCGCTTTGAGCGGCTTGCACGTTTACGATTTCTACGTCACTTGCCAGTGACACGCTGGCGGTGAGGGTTGCAATCAGGGCAATAAGTGCTTTCATAGAGGCCTCCTCGCATATGAATGCGCCCAAACCTTTGAGGCTTCAAGTGACAATTCCCTTTGATAACAGCTTTGTTAACTTGCCGCGCAGCTTTTACATGCGGCAAGACCCTGTGCCAGTGGCGGCCCCGAGGTTGGTGAAGTTTAACCACGCGCTGGCCGCTGAGATCGGCGTTTCTGCCGATGATTTTCCGGTGGAGGTGCTGGCGGGCAATGCGGTGCCTGAGGGGGCGGCCCCCTTGGCGGCAGCCTATGCCGGCCACCAGTTTGGCGGGTTTTCCCCCCAGCTTGGCGATGGCCGCGCGGTGCTTTTGGGTGAGGTTATCGGGCTAGATGATATTCGGCGGGATATCCAGCTTAAGGGTGCGGGCCGCACGCATTTCTCACGCGGGGGCGATGGGCGCGCGGCCATTGGGCCGGTGTTGCGGGAGTACCTCGTGAGCGAGGCGATGCATGCGCTCGGGGTGCCAACTACGCGGGCTTTAGCGGCGGCTACCACCGGCGAGCCGGTGCAGCGCGAAACCCCCTTGCCGGGGGCGGTGCTCACGCGGGTGGCGCACAGCCATCTGCGCGTTGGCAGCTTTCAGTTTCATTATGCGCAGCAAGATAAGCCCGCGCTGGAAACCCTTACGGCCTACGCCATTGCGCGGCATTTTCCCGAGGCCGTTGGGCCGCTGGGCCTGCTTGATGCCGTGATTGAGGCCCAAGCCAAGCTCATTGCCAAATGGATGGGGCTTGGCTTTATCCATGGCGTGATGAACACGGATAATGTGGCGATTTCAGGTGAAACCATAGATTATGGCCCCTGCGCTTTTATGGATGAATACCACCCCGAAACGGTGTTTAGCTCGATAGATAGGCGGGGCCGCTATGCCTATGCCAACCAATCCAAAATCGCGCTCTGGAACCTTTCGCGACTGGCCCAAACGCTGACGCCGCTGGTGGAAGACGTGGCACCGCTGGAGGCGAGCCTCGGGCGGTTTGATGATATCTACGCCGCTGAATTCACCAGCATTTTTACGGCCAAGCTCGGGCTGGCAGCGCGGGATGTTGATTTCATCGTAGCAACCCTGAAGATGATGGCCGATGAGGGCGTGGATTTCACGCTCTTCTTCCGACGGCTTGCCTATGGGCAGGGCATCAGAAACCTGTTTGAAAACCCGGCCACAGCAGATGAATGGAATGAGAATTGGCAAATACGCAAGTCGGCTACCGCCGATATGAAAGCGGTAAACCCCGTGTTCATCCCGCGCAACCACCGTGTAGAGGCCGCCTTAAACGCCGCCGAGCATGGTGATTTTGCCCCGTTTGAAAAGCTGCACGCGGTGCTTGCCAACCCATTCAATGAGCAACCAGAAAATGCTGAATATGAAGCCCCTCCAACCGAAGACGAGCGCGTATTGGCGACGTTCTGCGGCACTTGAGGTTGTGTGGGGCATTTAAAGATGTCGCGTTAATAAAACATGATCAACGGCGGTTAAATGGACATTGTTGCCGTCTAATTTGCTGCCAGCGTAAGATGATGCTACGTAAACACTGACTACATTACCCCGGCGAAAATTCATTTTGTGAGACTAATCATGAATACTGAAGAAGATACGTTGACGGTTGAACAAGCATTCTTAGCTATGTTTGACTATCTGGAACTTCACTTTAAGCGATTTGGGCCGGGAGAAATAGGAACTGTCTTAGGTGAACTCAGTTTGTTACCTGATGGCGGAACCTGCGATCCAGCCGCATGGGGTGATTGGATGAAAAGCGTTCAGAAAGCGAAGAGTGGTGATGTGGATGCGGGTTTCGGCTGGCAACCAAAGAAGGAATAAGGCCCAACTGAATTTGAAACTATGGCTCAAAGCTGTCATCTAACATTTTTATCCGCTGTCCGGTTTCGTAGAATCCCCCCCGTTAGCCAAATACCCCGCAGTTCATGCAACCGTGATATAATCACGCACATAATCAGGCTTTTAATTTAACGGCCAAAAGGCTAAGCAACCATGCTTAACCCCTAATTGGAGAAATCACATGGGTTACCGAATTGTTGTTGTTGGGGCCACTGGAAATGTGGGTCGTGAAATGCTGAAAATTCTTGATGAGCGGGAATTCCTGATCGACGAGATTGCCGTGCTGGCAAGCCGTCGTTCGCTGGGTACGGAATGCTCTTTTGGCGAGCGCACGCTTAAAACTGACGATTTGGATACCTTTGATTTCACGGGCTGGGATATGGCGCTTTTTGCCATTGGCTCTGAGGCCACCGCTAAATATGCGCCGCGGGCTGCCAAGGCGGGCTGTGTGGTGATCGACAATTCGTCGCTCTACCGCTACCACCCCGATATTCCGCTGATCGTGCCTGAGGTTAACCCCGAAGACATCGTTATGTACAAAAATAAAAACATCATCGCCAACCCGAATTGCTCAACCGCGCAAATGGTTGTGGCGCTTAAACCGCTGCATGACCGCGCAACGATTAAGCGGGTGGTTGTGTCCACCTATCAGTCGGTTTCTGGTGGTGGTACGGCCGCAATGGACGAGCTTTGGATGCAAACCAAGGGCATGTATGTCCCGGGCC
Source organism: Paracoccaceae bacterium (assembly GCA_002402045.2). Classification (GTDB taxonomy): domain Bacteria; phylum Pseudomonadota; class Alphaproteobacteria; order Rhodobacterales; family Rhodobacteraceae; genus UBA3077. The sequence continues at coordinate 42,278 of NVUX02000095.1, forward strand.
AAGAGCGCTCTGCCAAGATTTTCACCAAGCAGATCGCGTTTAACGTGATCCCGCATATCGATAAATTTATGGATAGCGGCGAGACCAAAGAAGAGTGGAAAATGGTTGCCGAGACCAAAAAGATCATTGATCCGGCGATTAAAATTACGGCAACCTGCGTGCGCGTGCCGGTGTTTGTTGGCCACTCCGAGGCGATAAATATCGAGTTTGAGGACTTCCTCGACGAGGACGAAGCCCGCGACTTGCTGCGCGAGGCCCCGGGGATTCTGGTGGTCGATAAGCGCGAAGATGGCGGCTATACCACCCCGGTGGAATGTGTCGGCGAATACGCCACCTTTATCAGCCGTATCCGGCAAGATCCAACGGTTGAAAATGGCCTGAACCTGTGGTGCGTGTCAGACAACCTCCGCAAAGGCGCGGCGCTGAATGCGGTGCAAATTGCCGAGCTGCTCGGGCGGCGGGAGCTGAAAAAGGGTTAATTGGCCCAGCTGCTAGAACCGCCTAAACGCGCGCGATGATTCGCGCGCGTTTCTTGCTTTTGGTTGACAAAATGTTATTTGCACGGCCTTGGAACGTATTTTCGGGAAAAATTTTGTCAATCGAGCCGAATAAAAAAAGCTCAATATTACTCATTATCATCAATAGCGGCGATATAGCCTAAATAACGCAACCCTAGGGGGTGGCCCCTAAAGATATCGATTGGGCATCTCTTGATCGCGACAGATCAATGGGATATTATGCTCCTACTAGGGGTGTAAAATCGCTAGACCACCAATTGTAGTAGGCGCAAAAGGAACCAATATGAGAAGATAAACAGCCTGCCAGCTTCGTGCTATCCGGCGCTGGACGGCCTAAAACAAAAGAGACCAGAAAGATGCACGGCAATGCGTCAATCCGGCCTCTCAAAATAGATAGTAAATTCGGGGCGACAAGCACCGCGAAAATTCCTCCCATTTTCACGAGGATTATTGCATAGTTCGCCGCCCCTTTCAATTTTTTAAATCAGAAAGGCGCATTTTTATGCATTTATACTATGTTAACAAACTCGCACAATTGAATGGTGACCATGAGGTCCACCGTGAAGGCTGTTTACACCCTGCAGCACCGTTTAACCAAATGGCCCTTGGGTATCACGCCAATTGTTGGACCGCGGTCGCGCTGGCAAAAGGGTTCTACCCACGGGCAAATGGCTGTTACTATTGCAGCCGTATTTGCCACACAACATAGGGGGATTGATCAATGGCGACAAATCCACCAACCGGAGACGGGCATCGCAATGGCGCGGTGCGCGGGCGTTCGCAAACCAAAACTCCTTCAGGGCATTACGTTAAGCGTGATACCACTACAGGTAGGTTTATGGACGTAAAAACCTCCAGCAAAACACCCTTCAAAGGTGTTCGTAAAGAGAAGTGAAACGGTGGGGGCAGTCGTGCCCCTACCAATCGCGAATTTAGTGGTAAAAAGCACCAGAATAGTGGGGCGTTCTAAACGCCCCTATTTATGCTATTTTGGCCGCGCATCTGTGGGAAGAATCACTGCGTTACCGCGTCGTGCATATCCACTTTGCTTCAGATCGGCGCTGTGAGTTCCCCTTGAGCTTGATGTGATACCGATTGCGGGACAGCCGGTCGAGAACGGCGTCAGCTATTAACGGGTCATCAATTAACTCATGCCAATCATTGTATGGGCGTTGCCCCACAAAGATGGTTGATCCCATGCCAATGCGGCTGTCAAGAATCTGAAGTAGATCTGCTTTGGCCTGCGGGTTCATCGGCCTGACACCAAAGTCATCCAGTATCACAAGCGTATATTTAGCCAAACGCTCCCGCACTTTGAACAGAAGCCCGTCTTTTCGGGTTAGACTCATTTCATAGAGTAAACCATCTATACGATAGTATTTCGTTTTGTTGCTAGGCGAATAACGGCGTGCCCAAGACTACATGCAAACCACGTTTTACCTGTCCCTGTTTCGCCAGAAATAATGATGTTCCATTCCTTGCCTATCCAGCCATACTTGTAGAGCTCTTGCATACTCGCTGAGTCCAGCCCCCGCTCCAGAGACAAATTAGCTTCTTCTGGAAGTCCGGTCAGCTTCAGCTTAGCGTCTTTCTGCAGCCGGTTTATCGTATTGGCATGCCGCTTTTCTCGTTCTGCCAGAAACAACATGCCCAAACGTTCAGAAAAGGGTAATTCGTCGATACTCGGGTTGCCCGCATGTAGTTCCAGTGCGTCGGCAAGCCCAGCAAGGCGTAGTTCACGGGCCATTTCTATCAGGATATGATATTGCATCATTTTTCCTCTTCGTTGTGATCATCATTATCGTCGTAGTCTCCCGGCCCTCTGACGTTCCCTGAAGGTGGAGGGCTGGCCTCTACGTCATCGTCTTCAATCAGAGGGCGTGGGCGATCCAGTAGTGTGTAAACGGCGGTAGCGTTGATTTGAATAGCCCCTAGATTTGTAGACACCTTGCTTGGTAATTTTGGAAGCAAGGAGGACGTTATGTCCAGAAACAGATTTACAGATGAGTTTAAGCGCGATGCTGTCGCACAGGTAGTTGATCGGGGGTATGCGGTCAGCGAGGTTGCCGACCGTCTAGGGATCAGCACGAAGTCGCTTTATACATGGAAGGCCCGGCTTTCTAAGCCAGCCAACAAAGCCACGGTGGGTGCGGATCAAAGTGCC
>NVUX02000011.1 GCA_002402045.2 Paracoccaceae bacterium
CGGCTCCATCAAAGCCCATTGCGCATCGGTGATGATAAATCGGTTGCTCAAAATTCAATCCTCCTCTTTGCAAGGAGTGAATCAGAACTTATGCCAAATGTGAATCCTGAATCTCAACAAGCCCTAGCTCACAACACGATCAAGGGGGTGCCTAACAAAGGTGAAGCAATAATCGAGGTAATTTTTGGGGAATAATGAGGCCGTCATTTCTGTATCAATGTTGCGGCTTGCACTAAAAAAGTGTTTGATCCATTTTCGACCAGAAAAACCCAATCTGCCAATTGGGGCTAGATATCTCTCAACCGTTTCACCACCTCTTTTTGGAATATGAACAAAGATGACATTTTTATTTTTGACCTTAAAATTGGCATCTACATTATATGCTCCGTGAGCTGGAAAGACCATCCAGAATTGGTGCTAGTATCTTTGCTATTTCAACAGCCGTTTTAAGCTAGCCCCGTATTCGTTTTTGCTAAACAGGGAAGCACGTTTCCGAAGCTGATCCTGATTTATCCAGCCTTGTTCAAACGCGATCTCATCCAGACTGCCAACCAGTAGTCCTTGCCGCTTCTGCAAAGTCTGCACAAAGTTTCCTGCTTCAAGCAGGCTCCCGTGGGTGCCGGTATCAAGCCATGCATAGCCACGGCCCAACAGCTCAACGGTTAACGTGTCCTCTTCAAGATACATTTCCAGCAAAGTAGTTATCTCCAGCTCACCCCTTTTAGACGGTTTTACATAATGGGCTTTTTCCGAGGCAGTCCCATCAAGAAAGTACAGACCTGTAACCGCATAATTCGAGGCTGGAATTTCTGGTTTTTCGATAATGGATATCACTTTGCCATTATTATCAAATCCGACAACGCCATAGCGCTCCGGATCAGCAACCTGATACCCAAAAACTGTGCCGCCACGTGTTTGTGTATTTGCTTGCGCCAGCACTTGGGTAAAGCCGTGCCCGAAAAATATATTATCACCAAGAACCATGGCCGACGGGGCCCCGCCTAAAAATACTTCTGCTAACAGATAAGCCTGAGCTAGCCCTTCGGGCCTTGGCTGCGCAATGAAGGTTAATGAAACGCCCCATTGTGAGCCATCCCCAAGCAAACGGTTGAATTGTTCCTGATCCTCAGGCGTGGTTATTATTGCAATCTCGTGAATACCGGCGAGCATCAGCGTCGATAGCGGGTAATAGACCATTGGCTTATCATAGATTGGCAAGAGTTGCTTTGAAGTACCCATTGTCACAGGATACAGCCGCGTACCGGAACCGCCGGCAAGAATGATGCCTTTTCTGTTGGTCATATCAGTTTTCCTTCAATTCATTTAAAACGTCACGCACAGCTAAACGCCAATCTGGTCTCTCAATGCCGAAAACCTTGAATAAGCTATGGCCGTCTAGTCTCGAATTCAGCGGTCTGGCCGCGTTAGTCGGATACTGTGATGTTAGTATCCCGGCAACATCCACCGTTAAACCAGACTGGTTGAATACCTCTTGCGAAAATTCTTTCCAGCTTGTGTTGGGAACTCCGGAATAATGGTAAATTCCGTTCTTTCCCTTTCCGGTATGGAGCGCACCTGCCATGGTAATCAGCGCCGATGCTATACCCGCCGCCGGGGTTGGCCCGCCGATTTGGTCATTTACAATGCTAAGCGTGTCACGGTCCCGCCCAAGCCGCAGCATGGTTTTTACAAAGTTGTTTCCATGTGCCGAAAAAACCCAACTTGTACGTAATATTGCATACACCCCACCAGCGCTCGCTACGCCAGCTTCTCCCATGAGTTTTGACCTACCATAAGCGCTAATCGGGTTTGGTATATCTGAAGTTTGCCATGCCTGCTCTCCTCTTCCGTCGAAGACATAATCGGTTGAAATATGGAGGAAAGGAATTCTTCGTAAAGCGGCAGCACGCGCCATTGCCGCAGGCGCATCGGAATTGATAGCATTCGCCAAAGCTTCCTGTTCTTCGGCCAGATCTACCGCAGTAAAAGCTGCGGCGTTTATGACAACATCAGCATCAGTCTTCTGGATGATCCGGGCACAGGCATCGGGATCAGACAGGTCAGCCTGTTCCCGGCCAAGTGAAATAGTATCAGCTTGCCGCTGCAACTCTCTTGCAATCTGACCGGTCCGGCCAAATACCAGTATCTTCATTTTCTAACCCCCAAGCGTTCTCCAACGCCCTGACAGTTGAGCAGCGCTTGCCACCAGTCTTCGTTGTCCAAATACCATTGCACCGTCTTTTCCAAACCTTGCGCCAGTGTTACCGAAGGTCGCCAGCCAAGTTCAGTGCGAAGGCGGGTAGGGTCAATCGCATACCTAAAATCATGGCCTGGGCGATCATCAACAAAGGCTATAAGCCGCTCGTAAGGTCTACCCGCCGGCCGTTTTTCATCCAGAATGCTGCAGATCATTCGCACCAAATCAATATTTGTTACTTCGTTTTCTCCGCCTATATTATACGTTCGGCCAACCGTTCCCTTGGTAATAACGGTTAGTAGAGCATCGGCATGATCCTCGACATATAGCCAGTCACGCACATTTTCCCCATTACCGTAAACTGGTATAGGCTCTGCAGCCAAAGCCCGCAAAATCACCACCGGCACCAGTTTTTCAGGGAAGTGGAACGGACCATAATTATTTGAACAATTAGTGATAACAACCGGAAGACCATAAGTTTCATGCCATGCTCTCACGAGATGGTCGGATGCAGCTTTTGATGCTGAATATGGCGAACTAGGCGCATATGGTGTTTCTTCGGTGAACAAACCTGAAGCACCTAGGCTGCCATATACTTCGTCGGTTGAAATATGATGAAACCGAAAACTGTACGGCTTTCCCTCGGCCTGCCAATAAGCACGTGCGGCTTCAAGCAAATGGTAGGTGCCATTCACGTTGGTTTCGATAAAAGCCGCAGGGCCATCAATTGAGCGGTCAACATGAGATTCAGCAGCCAGATGCATTACCCCGTCCGGTTTGTGTTCTGCAAACACACGTTTTAGCGCCGGTGCATCCCGAATATCCACATGTTCAAAAGCATAAGCAGGATCGTTCGCCACCGATGCGACATTATCAAGGCACGCCGCATAAGTAAGCACATCCAGATTGACCACCTGATGCCCGCCTGCCACGGCCTGCCGAATAACGGCTGAACCAATAAACCCAGCCCCGCCTGTTACAAGTAACTTCATACCGTCTCCTCATATCTAAAAGGAGAAATGAAATCCCCAAAAAATGGTGCTTCTGCATCTTTTTGCGAAAGAATGACATGATCAGTAGCCATTTCCCAGTCTATCCCTATATCCGGGTCATTAAAGCGTACTACCCCGTCACATTCCGGCGCATAATAATCCGAGCATTTATAGAGCAGTTCAGTATTAATCTCTAAGGTGATGAACCCATGCAGGAACCCTGCCGGAATATACAATTGCTTCCCGTTTTCTGCTGAAAGTTCCTCCGCTATCCACTCTCCATAAGTTGGAGACCCCACCCGCACATCAACAGCAACATCCAAAATCCGCCCGCGGCCGACACGCACCAGTTTTGCCTGCGCATGTGGGGGCGATTGATAATGCAGCCCACGAACCGTACCAACATCAACAGAAAGCGAGTGGTTGTCCTGAACAAACGCCACATCGCCCACCAAACCTGAAAATGTCTTTTGGTTCCATGTTTCGGAAAAAAAACCTCGTTCATCGGTGAAGCGCTTGGGGGTGATGACTTTCACACTTGGGATTTTTGTGTCGTTTATCACTGTATCTTTCTTTCAAAGCTATGGTGCATACTGCGTAAAATATATTTTTAAGTGTAGTGTCTAGTTTCTAACTATGGCACAATTCTGGTAACGCCCTATTTCTCTGCCTATAACCGCGGCTTTACAGCCTCTAATGCCTCGGAAACCCGCTCCACATTACATCCCGGCAATGAAAGAGACCGTTCAAATGCCTGTGCGGCCTCATGTATCTGCCCAATCTTCAGCAAAGCCAACCCTATTAGCTCTTCTAGTCTGGAATGTGTTTCCGTTTTCTGCCTTGCGGCAATTAAAATATCACATGCTGTTTCAGGTTGTCCCAATGCCTGCGCCGATGAAGAGAGAAGATCATAGGCCCGCCACATCTTCGGTGATAGATCCACCCATTTTTCCGCCAACTCATACGCCTTCTTGTGCTCTCCGAGTTTCGCCAATTTTTGGTGAAGCTGGATAGTAAATGGGGGAGATGAAATAATTCTGTCGGCAACACCTTGACTGACTTGGTTTTTGCTCTCGCCCAGTTTATTCCCCCAAAAACTTTCCCATCGCAAGAGCAGCTCCTGGGCAATAGGGGATTGCAGTTCGTTATCACACTCATCTGGGTAGCAAACGGCACGGTGCAATGCCAACGGTGCATCCTCAAAAAGAGCCGACATATCCCCAATTTTTACGTCCAAAAACACTGCCGCATTTCTGTGGATATAATAAGAGATAACCCGTTTCATCAACTCAATACGATCAACCGCAATGATTTCCCCGTCAAGCACTGCAATATTGCATATATACATCAATGCTTGCTGATATGCATTACGAGGGCCGTTTTGTACCTCTGCCAGTAATTGGATAATACTGTTATCAATCTGCGGCGCGGGGCCCGAATCAATCCAGCCTTTTCCTTTATTGATGACGGCCCTCACTAGTGCACAGAATTCTGGTCCGCCAGCCTTTCTTTGCTCCAGCCGTCCTGACACAATAGCATTAAATAGTTTATCCCTGACGATGTCTAACGGGGTAGAGTTATCAGCGCCAAAATCACCAATACCATTTTTTACAATATTGGCTGGTCGGGCTGACAAACCGGCAGCAACAGCAACATCAGACAATTCCCGATGAATACCAAGCCAGCCACCGTTGCGTGCCGCCACGCATCTTTGGTGTAGTGCGCTGAGTGCGTCATCGTCCTCTGAGGAGGCGACCCAGAACGTATCATTCAGATAGTTGGGCTTATCACCGGCATGCCCCTGAACAAATATCTGATGTTTGTTATAAGGAAGTTCTAGTATTGCATGGCCTTTCAACACCATATCCGGACGCACCCTGACAACCCGTGAATAACGCGCACCTCTAGATTTTTCAGCTTGTCGTTTAAGCTGGTTAGCCCGCCATATTTTATAAAGCATCCGCAAGCTGTTGCTGTCTCCAGCATCAAGGTCAAACTCAGGTCCATCATCTTCGATTTCAATCGAAGCGTTGGGGAACACACGTTTCAACTCTTCAACAGTCACAGCTGGTTTTGGCGGAAATAACGTCACAAAATCTGGAAATATATCCCGCATCCGCCCTAACCAGTTATCCGGAAGTAATTGGGCTGGGCGATCCCCGATTATGCGTCGAATATTCTTGGGGCCGACGGCGCCAGCAAAGGTTTTGCCGCCCCGAGTACTCCAGACACTAATGAAAACATCAGCGCCTATGGATTCCGCCTCAAGCGCAATCTCCTGCATTTCTGCAAAAGAGGTCCTGATCTGCCCGGAAATGCAAAATGCAATGGAAGGGTTGGTCATATTTTCTGTCTCGATTACGATATTATCTTGCTAATAATGAAAAAACAGTCGTGAGAAACAATCGCTAACAACTAAAGCGCGGCAAGCCCACTCCCGCAAGCTATTAACTATGAGAGGCCAATTTCTCATACATAGCAAAATCTCGATCAAAATCAGATCCCAGCGCTGCTTTGATCTCCTCATCAGACATGTCTATTTCACCAAGTTTCTTATTTACGTTTAACAAATGTGGCATTTTTGATTCTTTTGTGGATATCCTATCCATATTTAGGTCCAGTACTGACGGTAATAAATTTAGTTCCGATGTTTCAACAAAGATAGTTCGTGTATCGTCAAGTAATGCGTTCGGGAAAAACCACGTCATGGGCTTATGGTGGTTGAGAAGTCCGTTTCTCGGCTCGCTATGCAAAAATGACTGGAAGTGCTTATCAAAATATTCAGATAATGATCCGGTTAAACCCTGTCGGCCTAGAAAAATACTGCGATAGGCTGATTTTACCCGGGCAATTGGGTCCCGATAAATAATCAGTATCCGATCAAGAAAGTTTTTGGCCTCATACTTCTCGACAGAAGAAGCTGGAAAAGTCCGGGCAAGCTGCCCACCACCAATCTGCAATTCGTACTCTGCTTCAAGATCATAATTCAGTCGAAATAGGACCGTCTTCGTGGAAGAAGAACCGGTCTTGGGAATTTCGCAATACGACAAGCCCAATTTTTGGAAATTCCAAATGTACCGGCTCCGTTGATCCTCATATATTTTTTGCATTTACCAGTTCCTTTCTACAGATGATGTATGCGCTTATATATGATTTCAACAAACAGGACTAATGCCAATGCACTGACGTTGGTGTTTATTTTGAAACCCATTCAATCAAAAGGCATCACTTATCTAAGGGTAATTTGAACAGCTGCCTTTTGGGTCGGGATGTTTGTTTGGCCTTACGTCTGGTTGGGTGAGATCTACATCAAAATGTAGGAGTTCTAGGGGCGCAGATCACCATCAATCGAAAAGTAGATAGTATGGCGAGATTGAATCGGACATAAATTCCGTTTTGCCAAACTCTAGTTGAAAAACTGCAGTTTTGCCCCTAGTATTACTTGCAACAACTAAAATAAATGTTTTGAAAAAATGACACCTGAATTTTTATTGCGACAATCGATTCCAGTATTTGTAAACTCATTTAGCCAATTGGTGTATCTGAGAGATACGATAGACTGGTTTCGACACAATGGATTTAATAATATTACAGTCATGGACAATGCGTCAACTTCAGGTCACCTACTTGACTACTTCGAAAGCGACGATTTCAAAAGCAAAGCACGATTTCACCAAATTGGAAAGAATGTTGGCCCCCGAACATCCTGTCAATTAGCGCAGAGTTTTTTAGGGCCTGATTCGAGCTTTATATTTACTGATCCTGATCTTTGGCTACCGGACGACCCAGATCCTGATATGTTGCTACAAATGTTTAAATTGGGGAAAAAATACAACTGTCCAAAAGTTGGATTGGCATTAGACATCTCCGAACCTGAGTTGTTCAGAAATCTCACCATAAAAAGTGGTGTCGGCATTATTCTCTGGGAAGAACGCTACTGGAAAAAAAACAAGGAAGTACAACCAAACGTCTACAAAGCACAAATTGATACAACGTTCTTTTTACATGTTCCGGACTCTGGTTCGGAGAAGCCAATGAGCGCGTATGGTTGGTCACAGCACACAGTTCCTTCACTACGTTTAGCTGGGTCAGGCTTCTTAGCAAAACATCGTCCATGGTATATTGATGACGGCTTGAGTGACGAGGAACGCAATCTCTATCATTCTACAGCAACCGGTGTCGCGAGTTGGTCAAGGAATCTATCCAAAGATTTGGATTCACGCTAAGGAAGCTCTGAACAGGGCGGTTTGGATTTTGGTGAACCGGCATTATGTGCGCACCAATGTGTTAGTCACAAATACACGCAGATGTCCCAATCCGGCTTTATCTAAATCGTCTAACAGAAGCTGTTGAGTAGAAATTCCGCGCTCGCCAACATGCCTAAGCCAACCGGTTGAAAGCCAAGAGCAAATATCGCGTTCTTTCATGTCTATATATGCCTTTTCGTCCCAATGAGGCCGCAAATCTATCCCCAACGCATTAAACTCATCCAGCAATCTTTCAGTATTAAACAACGAAATCGCGGAGTTTGCCAAACCTATTTCTTCAGCGTTATAAAACTGCAGAAGGCTCTCAACAACGTTTAGATAGCTCAAGTGCCTGGCTCTGGGGCGAATCTGCGGGGCAGCCATTCTTCTTGGGCCAGAACTCTCTACTGTCCGCCGATTTAGGACAACAACAGAACCCAGCCCTCGCCCCAACAACTGCAAGCCGTGCAATGCAGATCCTTCAGAAAATATGAGGGTTTCTGCCCCTTTATATGCTAAAAGCTGTGCTGTTAATGTCATGGATTCAGGATAAATAACGTTGACACCAGCTTTGCGCAGCACATCGTCTAAGTATAAAGCGCCTGCGTGGCTACCAAAGTATGGTGCCAAGTTCGCACGCGATACGTATGTCGTTTTTGTAATGTCCGGCGAAAGGGTTTTCTTTTCCCAGTTTTCATCCAAAAGATCAAGATATTGCGAGGATGGCCCTATCCCGCCCAATTGCTCACCCTGTTTTGCAACCCGCAAATGCTCAATGGTAATAGGTTCATGGCATAGTTCGACAATTTCTCTTGAGACACCAAACCATTCAGATATGGCTCTAAAATGGGCGGGTGCAGTTTCCCATGTCATCTTACCGACAAATTGCGGCATAACGCTGAATATAAGTTTATCACCGTTACGTTCATCCATAGACTGGACGATTCTTGTTGAAAATTCAGCAATTTGATGTCCGAACTGCCAGTATATTGGACCTATCCAGATGGCTGAGCCATCATACACTTTTGGGGTGGTTTCAGGGTCATCCGGTCGACTGTCAACGGGCCTATTTCTGCGGCAATGCCGAGCAAACACTTGCGTGTCCCATCTGGGCCAAATTGGTCCACCGCGAAAAATAGGCCCTCTTCGCTCGATACTTGGAACAACCGTTACCTTCCTAAACTCTTGCATCGGGGATATTGGTAATATTGATTTCATACTTACATACTTTCAAAATACCAGATGAAATAGACTAATGCATCACATCCAATCTGGCTGCGATGCATTTTAGCCTAACTTCGCTAACCTATTTAAGCGCTTCCCCTTTCAAAAGCCAAGGGGCTTTCCCTGTTGGATGCATCCGAACAGCTATTCTGAGTCAACGACATGTTCGTCGAAGCAACGGTAGATGAAGCGGCCCATAGTGACGGCGGAGAGTCTCACGGTAACATCGTTGTAATAATACCAGTAAGCATATAGCCTGAAACAGGGCTGACCCGAGAGCTGGAAGCCACGATTTCATTTTAAACGTTGAGGATTGCATGAAGCAAATTGTTATTGATCTGGACAACACGATTACAGTGAATGATGACTCCCCGTATTCGGAAAAGCCACCAAATACCGAAGTCATCGATATGCTTAAAACCTATCGTGAGCGCGGGTTTTCGATTGTTATCAGCACAGCCCGCAATATGCGCACCTATGACGGCAACGAAGGTAAAATTATCGCTAATACGGTGCCGGTTATTCTGGAATGGCTGGCCAAACACGATGTGCCATATGATGAGGTCCGGGTAGGGAAGCCATGGTGTGGCACTGAAGGGTTTTATGTGGATGACAAATCCATCCGGCCGAAGGAGTTTGTGTCGCTCAGCTATGAGCAGATTATCGAGTTGATCAATGGCTGAACACGATGTCTCGATCCCGCCAGTTTTCCTGATCCTGTCAGCGGCTTATATCAGCGATGAAATGGCGGCCGAGCTGGGATATATCCCCCCAGCATTTTTGCCGCTTGGTGGTCAGAGGCTATTCGAACACCAAAGCAAACTGGCAACCGGCAAAGTTTATTTATCCCTGCCGCATGACTATCAGATACTTCCGGTTGATCAAAAAACGATAGAGCACCTCGACATTAACGTAATTCGCCCCGAACCCGACCTGAGCCTGCGGGAATCTGTTCTTTTTGCACTGGGGGAAATCAATCACTCAGGCCCTGTAGAGATTTTATTCGGAGATACGCTGGTTCAGGGCCGTAAGAGCGAGCATCCGGACCTTGTGTCTTACCAAAACGACCCGGCAAATCATTTCTGGTCTTACTATTCCCCCGAGAACCCTGATATACCGTTTACTTCCGGGTATGGGGAAGGCCTTTCCGAGCGTCGGATACTTTGCGGGCATTTTAAAATGTCCAGCGCAAAGCTGTTACAAAGCTCATTGGAAAACGCTGAGTCTTTTGTTGAAGCACTCAATTTTTATGAACGCCGGAAAACATTCGCAAAAGAACCCGTGACCGCCTGGTTTGATTTTGGGCATTTGGCGCTCTATTATCAGTCCAAACGCGAATTTTCGGTTGCCCGCGCCTTTAACAGCATCGAGTCAGACGGTATCACGGTGCGAAAATCATCAGCGCAAACAAACAAGATGCGTGCAGAATCCATATGGTTTAGGGATCTACCATATGATCTGCGACCTTATGCACCGCGATATCTGGGCCAGTCCGACAAAAACCACCGCGCAGGGTACCGGCTGGAGTATGTTTACCAACCGCTGCTCAGTGATCTTTATGTTTTTGGGAATTTGCCAAGCCACGTTTGGTCTACAATTCTGAGCGGTTGTTTTGACTTTTTGGATGCAGCCGGGAAGCACCGCCCATCAAAGGACTCACCCGAAAGTTCCGAAACATTTTCGACTGATTTTTTCATCCAAATGTTTGCCGAAAAAACAAAGGTAAGGTTTGCCGAGTTTTTGAGTGCAGCGGACTTTATGCCCGACCCCCAACTTTTGCTCAATGGAACAAAAGTTGGCCCAATCGATGCTTTGCTAGACAGGTTGTTGGCGCAGATCCGCCCGACAACCCCAAATGATATTCGTTTCATGCACGGTGATTTCTTTTTTGGGAATATTTTTTTCGATTTCAAAGCCGTGCGAGTGCTAACTATTGACCCTCGTGCAATGACCTGGAGTGGTCTACCCACCTATTATGGCGACTATCGCTATGATATTGCCAAACTGTGCCACTCCATAGTTGGAAAATATGATCATATCCTACATTCCCGCAGCCGGTTGATCGAACATAGCCCAACACAATGGGAGTTTTCATCCACCGATATTCCCGAACCTTTGCAAATATCAGATCTTCTATTTGACCTCGTAGAGAAAAAATATAACATCCCAAAACGTGAACTGTTGTCAATGACCGCACTTTTGTTTTTCTCGATGCTTCCGTTACACGCTGAATCAAAAACACGTCAAAAGCACCTGTTTGCCAATGCACTAAGGGTTGCACTTCTTAGCACAGAGGCCAAATGAACTTTATTTTTCCAATGGGCGGCTTGAGCAAACGCTTCACTGATGCCGGCTACAAAGTCCCTAAATTCATGCTTGATTTGCACGGGTTTTCTGTTTTTGAACACGCGGTTATCGGGTTTAAGCGTTATTTCCAGCAGCACAACTTTATTTTCGCCTTTCTGAATGATCCAAAAATAGAGGCGTTTGTGATCCAGAAGTGCAGGAAAATGGGTATTCCGGATAAAAACATCCGGATTGTCAAACTTGATGGCCCAACGAGCGGACAGGCTGAAACGGTCTGGATAGCCAATCGTGAGGCTGGATTATCTCCTGCGGATGCAATTGTTATTTTTAATATTGATTCTTTCCAGTCAGATTTTGTGTTCCCTACTGATTTGGACCTTGAAAAAACCGACGGCTATCTGGAGGTTTTCATCGGAGAAGGCAATCATTGGTCTTTTGTTGTCCCCGGGCCAGATCATTCGGCAATCCGCGTAACCGAAAAAGAGCGTGTATCTGATTTTTGTTCGACCGGGCTGTATTTTTTCAGGCGTGCTCTGGATTTTGATCAGGCATTTGAGCAAACACTGGATATGGACCTGTCAAAACTTCAGGGTGGCGAGCGTTACGTTGCACCCCTCTATAACGCGCTGATCGCAAAAAACATGTCAGTAAAATACCATCTGGTGGTGTCAGAAGGTGTCACATTCTGCGGCACGCCCGATGAATATGACGCCATACGATACGGTACCCCACCTCCAACAACAAAACTATTTGATCATTGAATATCCCCTAGATTTGTAGGCACCTTTTTTTCTGTCCGTCGTCAAATTTTGGTTCCAGAGGGCGTTTAATCTAAGGGAGTCTCTGGCTCATCTGGTTAGTTTCATTATGCAGCGAACTTGCGGTGTTGCAAGCGTCGGGTTTCGAGTGTTTTGCGTTTGATCCGTTCCATTGACCGGCAGGTGATTGGAATAATCGCCGAGAGGTTCGTTTGTTTATAATGGCTTGAGCACGTCCGAAGTATACGTCTGAGGGCGTAACGTTATTCAGGCTCTTGTGAAAGCGCTGATGATTGTAGTGATCGGCGAAGGCTTCGATCTGGTGGTTCAAATCACCTGGAAGGACGTATTTCTCCAGCAGAATGCGGTTTTTCAAAGCCTGATGCCATCGTTCAATTTTGCCCTGGATTTGCGGGTGATATGGTGCGCCGCGAACGTGATCCATGCCTTTGTCATCATGCCATTCGGCCAATTCACCAGAGACCTAACTGGAACCATTATCCACTGCCCGGCAGTGGTTTGCTTGCAAACCATGAGAGGGGCTGAGTAGGCGTGGTTTATGAACGACATGAACCTGATCACAGCCGGACGCCTGCAGGGCAAGATCCAGCGTATCCGTCACGTCTTCAGTTCGCATGTTCCCCTCTCGGTGATTGCTGCGCAATAACCAGCCGGGCAGCGGTGCAGAGCTTCCAGGCGATGATATAGCGGCTGTAATCGTCCAGAATTGTGCTGAGATAGAACCAACCCCATCTATTACCCAGCAGGTGAATTGAAAATTCACCGAGAGGGCGATGACCTTCAGGTAGGTAAAGTCCGTCTACCAAAGCTGATTGATCGCTGTGGTCTTATCCTTGAACTCGTTGGCGGCCTTGATAGGTGCGAATGATTTTCAATCAATCGCACGAGATGAAGGCCGGGCTGGTGAGCAGGTCATGCGCCTTCAGCACACGATAGACCGAAGCCTCTGATATAAAATAGCTTTCTGTATCAGTGAACGTCACAGCCAGCTCTCGTGGTGACAGCTCTGTTTCCTTCAATGCCAGTTTGATGACTTTGTCCCGAACTTCGTCAGAAATACGGTTCCAGACATGTTTTGGCTTGGGGGATTGATCATGCAAACCAGCCTCCTCGCGGGTCAGGTAACGATCATACCACCGGTAGAATGTGGTGCGTGGAATGCCCAGCTTGGCTAACGTTTGTCGCACAGACAAATGCGAACCCTCGACGAGCCCAATGATCTCCAGTTTCTCGGATGCGGAATACCTCATTCGTGGTCGCCCCCATCCACTGCCCGGCAGGTGATTTGTAAAATCGCCGAGAGGGGCCGATCATGCTTTTTTTGAGAAGCCGGAGTTCCAGTGTTTGCTCGGCCACGACCTCCTTCAGATCACGGGCCTCACGACGCAAGTCTTTGACTTCGTCGGTCGTGGCTGATCGTGCTGTATCGCCCGCCAGACGCTTCTTGCCAGCCTCCATAAAGTCCTTTGACCATTTGTAGTATACGCCCTGCGATATCCCCTCACGGCAACACAGCTCTGCAATGCTATCTTCACCACGCAACCCATCAAGCACAATCCTGATCTTCTCCTCAGAAGAATACTGTTTGCGCGTAGCACGTTTGATATCTTTGACGATCTTCTCGCCGGGGCTCTTTCGAGTTCTCGTTGTCTGTCTCATATCCCACTCCTAAGTGGTGACGATGAACCAGAAACACTCCCTTATCAAATGCTGCTATTTGGACCCATAGGCGCTGACGTCAGACA
>NVUX02000012.1 GCA_002402045.2 Paracoccaceae bacterium
ACAGATTGGCTCTGGACATACAACAACGACCGCCCCAACATGGGTATCGGCGGGATCACCCCTGCTATGAAACTGAAAATGGCCGCGTAATTCTACAAGCGGACCCCATCAAAAATAGGGGGATTACCCCTGCACGGCCACTTTCTGGCAGCCATCGAAGGTTTGATAGGTCCGGTTGCCTTTCTTACCGCCCTTTTTCAGGGCGTATTCTTGCATAAGCAGGGCGTCAAATTCGCCTAAATCAGCCATAGTATGCCCGCGAAACCGGTCTATCTCGTCCGAGAGCTCAACAGCGTGGTGCATGATCGTGCGCACTGTATCGTCTTCCAGTTTGTGCGCGGCCTTTACCAGCTCAAGCGGCACCAGCGAGCCTTTAGCATCTCGCATATATGGTTTGCCGCCAACGTCTTCACACCCACCCAGAATTTCAACTTCCTTATTCATAATCTCTCTCCCTTATGCCGCTTGGGCTTTTGCTACGCGCTGCGCGATATCGCGCCAGTTATGGCAGGCCTCTTCCTGATCAAGCCCACAGGCATTCACGCCCATCAGGTCAATCACAAACAGGTGGTCGCCGTATTTACCTTGGGGCGGGGTCCAAAATCCGCCTGTAATTCGCACCGCGTGCTGGAGCTTGTCCGCCAGAATTTCCGGCGACACGAATTTGAGCTGCTCCACAAATTCAGCCAAGGGCGGCACCATGCTATCCATGCGACCGATCAGCTCGTAAAGCTCGCCTTGCAGCACCTCATCCAAGTGCCGCTTGGTTTCGATCATCTGCACGCCGTGCATCACGGTGGTGTGGTCACGGTGCATCGCCATGCCAATCTGCGGGAAGCTGAGCAAGGTCAGCTCTTTAGTCAGCCAAAAGCACACATGCCGGGCATGCACCAAACTGGCTTCCCGCCGATCCGAATCAATGTCATTTTTTGACACGCCATAATGCGCCCCAACAGCCGCGATGATGTCAGAAGTTTTCGGTCTCATGATGGCTCTCCGGTGAGCGGGGTTTTCATCGGCATCACAGCTAACCGGCCAGCATGCCAACTGTTCACTAGTGCGCTCACAAAATGAGCATCAGCCGAATGATCAAAATTCGCGATTTTCCGACCTTTCGGAGAAAACAGTTCGGGCTCCTGAATAACCATATGCCCAGTCCTCCCACGCCTCAGAAGGCCTTTGCTAGCGGAAGAGCCAAGCACTTCCAGCTGGCCTTGGAGTTCGGCTGCGGGAATAAATTCAGGGTCAAAGGTCGGGTACTCGCGTATCAATTTTTCGGTTTTCCGATCCATTATGCCGCTCGCTTTGGTGTGTCGGTGCCACGCACATTGCGAGCAATCACCGGCCAGCCCATCACATCGCAAGTGTGCGCATCCGACTGCTCAAAGGCAGTCTCCAACCGCAGGAGCTGCAGGCGCTCATCATCGCGGCGCTGCTGTAGTTCGTGTTCTAGCGCAGCCGCCTTGCGCGCCATCACAAGTGCATGCATCAGCATGTTGGAAATATCCCAGCACTTCAGGTTGCCCACACTGGCCTCGTCCGATTCGTGCAAATGACTGGCAACAAATTCGAGCTGCTGGCTTAAAGGCATGGCGTCAAACGCCTCGTCAGTAATACGCTCAGCCATTATTTTGTCCCCCCATTGCTCATGTATCCGTAGGCATCATCAATGTGCTTGGCACAAAGCGGTTTACCTTCTGCGCCCGCAATCATGTGGGCCATTCTCAGGGTTTTCGAGAGTACGCGCAGCGCACCCGGCAGACCGGCTATGTGGCGGCAGGTCTTGATTAGATCCGCATCATCCACATTCCACGCTTTCAGAATGGCTTTCACATCGGCCATGCCGACCTTATCCAGCACCAAGCGCAACCCGATCCGGCTAAACAGTTGGGCATAGTCTGCCTCGAATTTGCCCGAAGTCAGGCGGCTATGCACATCCTGATTGCCCATAAGCACAATCCCGACACCGTGCTGGTCATGCAGCACGCGCAGCTCCTCCAGCGCGTCCATCTTCAAGTGCTGAGCCTCGTCAATCACAATCAGGTGGTGGTGGTTTTTCACCATATCAGCGCAAGCATCAAACAGCATGGCAGGGCTGGTATCTTTCACGCCCAAAGCCCGCCCCAAGGCCGAAAATAGCGGGTTAGCCCGCGCCGAGCTTGGCCGCGCTGTGATGATGGTCACATAAGGGTTATCTGCCGCGTAGCGGGCCAGTGTCATGGTCTTGCCAACACCGGCGCCACCCACGATCAAAGCCATGTCAGGCATCACTTGTGCTGTCTGAAGCACCTGCGCAATCCGCTGGGAGATCGGCGTTGGCACAAAATCAGGTGCCGAGGGAATGGTCAACGCTAAGGCCTTATTCGCTTCGCGTGCTTCCAGCCATTTCAGCACTTTTGCATTGATATTATCCACGCGCCCCGGATACGTGCCAGCGAACCAGTTGGTGAACGTCCCGTGCTTGATTTCGCTCTCTTTTTGCAGTGCCGTCTGGGTCAGGCTCTCGCCCTTCATAATCGCCCGAATGCGTTGGCGCAGAACCTCTGCCTCTGCCTCATGTTCAGCGGCATTGAATTGCCCCTTGTTTTCTGGGATACTCATATCGTGCTCCTTTTTCTGCAATGTTCAGGGCGCGCTAACGCCACTTTGGTGGTCGGCGGGATGGTGTTCGAGCACCATCTCGCCATTTATTTCCGCCTCTGGTTGGCATGCATCGCTACGACGGGGCCAATCTTACCCAGTGCGGAATTCTCGAAATCATCCTCTTCCTCAAGATCATCATCCAGCGCGAGCGCTGTGCTGCCCAAGGTTTTGGGCTGGAATAGGCGAACCGCTGCGGGTGCGATTTCCGGCTCTTCAACTGGCTCAACGTCCGGCAGCATTGCAGCCACCTTGCTGATCCCAAAATCCCGTTCGATCTTGGCGTTTTCAGCGGTATTGCGCACAAACTTGGTCCGCTTCCGCCCGTGCTCTCGCGCATCATCCTCTGACAAAAAGCCGACTTTCATGATGCACTCGGCATCCCCCAAATAGCGGTTCTCGAAGTCATAAACCGACACGCCGTCATGGATGTTGTCCGGATCAAACCGCAAGGTTAGCGGCTCGCCAATGTGCTCGGTCAGGAACTCTGCCCAGAAGCGGTTTTTGCGCAAATGCACTTCGCCGGTTGGCTTGCGTGCGGTCACGCGCTCTGCTTTCATCAGCGCCATGCGCAGCTGCTCGGCGGTTGGTTTGCGGATCGTGGCAGCTTTGTAGCTGGCCTCAAAGGCCTGATCGAAGCTCAATTTGCCTTCACAAACATCGGTGTTGCGGCCAGCACGGGCGTTAATGTCGGCAACATCCTCGGCAAATATCGCGCGGAAATCATCATAATTGACGGCTCTTTCTCGCGGATCGTAATTGTATGCTGGCTTATTTACAGGGCTATTGCCCGTATATGCGCCAGAAAACCTCGGGTCTTTTGCGATGTAATTACAGATGTCCTGAAAGCTGCGCTCAATCGGCTTTGATTGCCCACGCCCCGGCTGCGCCCAGTGCGCCTTAATGCCCATAACCGTCAAAATTCCGTCAAGCTCGTCTTCCTTGATCTTGAACCGGAAGCGCGTTTTCTGCCCGCCTGTAATCTCTTTGCTGGCATACTCCATACCGTTATCCATGAGCGCCCATTCCGGAATACCCCAGTCCTTAAACACCCGAGCAAAGGCCAGCCGTGTGGCGGTTGAAGAAACCGTTTTGGATATGTGCCACCCCAAAAACTTGTTGGAATAAATGTCCGAAACCATAGTGATCAGCGGGCGCGTAACTTCGCCATCAGGGAAGCGCACCCAGAAGTCCATCTTGTGGCCATCGGCCTGTACGCCCTGAAGTGCATGAAACATAGTTCTGTCACGGCGCTGGTGCGGAAACATCCGCCAAAGCGCATCGCGCCCTTCGCGACAAAGCACCACCATCACCCACGGGATTTCCCGCTTGAGGCGCGCCTGCATTGCCGCTGGGCTGGCAAGCTGCCACCCGTTTTCCTTCGTGGCCTTATCAGCATAGCGGTAGGAATTCGTATAGCTGCGCTTCTCCAAATCCAGATACAAAGCCTTGTAAGCCGCCCATGCCATCGGGTCGCACTCGGCATTTACTCCACCCTTGCCCTTGTGCTGGGGCGCTAGAAACGCCTCCCAATATTGCGTGTCTCTAATCACTGGCTTAACCAAATTCATCCAGCCATATATCGTGCTCGGCCCCTTGCCGATCAGCGCCGCCACCGCCTCAACGGCCTCGCGCACACTCATGCTGGCGCGATATTTCTCCACCAACATCAGGGCATCAAACCGCTCTCGCGCCACGGCCTTCTTCTTTGGGCTGGCCTTGGCAAAAGCCTCAATGCGCTTCACATCCGTTGCCCGAACTACCGCCGTGCTAGGCTTTGCAGCCACAGCATTCACCCGCGACCACTTCATATAAAGCTCGTCCTGCTGGGCCTCAGACAACACACCAATCCGGTATTCATACCCCTTGCCGCGCCCCTGCGAATTCCGGCACATTGACCGCCCGTCAAGCGTCAGCGCATCCCGCCAGCCCTCGCGCACAGCGCAGGCATTTACCTTTCTGGCCGTCGTCGGAAACTTGGTCAGCTTTGCCGCAGCAAAATCCTTGGGAGACCACCATTTTGGGAAAGCCGATCGGGTCATAGTTCATCACCAAACAAATCGCATTCGCCCGATACTACATACCGATCAAACTCATCCCCGTGCGCTAGCCAATCCAGCGAGGTATCTGTTAGTCGAGCCAGCCGAGCCATCGGCACAAATGGGATATGCGCAGTACCATTCACCCAGTTCAACATGGCGCTCCAAGATGTTCCCGTTATTTCACTAACTTCGACCATGCTTTTGTTGCCCTGTTGTGGGTCAAGCTGCTCGTCAATTAGGGCTGAAACCCTCATGGCTAATTGGAGTTCATCCATCACTTAAACCCCGCCTTTGCCAAGCGCCGTGCCGCACTGAAATCTTTGTCGATGGTCTCTTTAATGTCTGCCAACCGGCCAACATCGACCCAGCCCAAATACTTGTTCTCGACGACCGAATAGCCAAACATTTCGGCCCCGAGCTGCAACAGCCGCACATCCCCCGTTGCATGGATCAACCCAAGCAGCCGGATAAACGGCATAGAGTGATCTTCCCGCGCCTCCGAGGCATAGGCGTTTAGCATGTTCACCGAAACAGACTCGCCCATGAATTCGCTCATACGATCAGCCACCACCACGCGGTTATGCTCGCAATCCTTCAGCGCCTCTGACACGCCCCGCGCGATCTTCGCCCGCAGGCTAGCAGCCCGCACCCGCTCAGGCGCAAACGCCTCAACAATCGGCTCAGCCTCCCACGAAAGAAGGTCCAAAGTATGAGTATCACCGGGCTGCTTTGCCATCAGATCACACCCTCACCCTTGAGCTTCAGGATGAACTCTTTCTTGGCCTCATCCGCCATGTTCTCCCAAGCTGACCACATCCGGTTCACCTGCTTCACTACCGGTATAGGCTCAGGTGCCACCTCCGGCTCACCGGCAACCAATGCCGCGCCTTGGGCCACCGTCTTGGCCTCGCCAGCCGAAATTTCCTTTGCAATCGACAGCTGCAATTCGGGGCCAAATTTGATCAGGGCCAGCAAATTCTTTTGGCTATCCGCAGCCTCGGTTCCCACCAAAAGCGTGGCAGCTGGGCCATAGATTTCCTTGCCGATCTTGGCCGCATCGGCCAACGTCCGGTTGCTTAATCCAGCTTTGCCCGGTATAGCCTCTGTCCAAGTTGCAGTCGCTGCAAATTGACATTCACCCTCCTTACGAAACCCGCCATGTTGCCGATCTGGGTGCTGCTTCATCCATACAGATTTAACCCGCCACACATGCAATGCACGGTCCAGCATCGTCAGTTCTGCGCGGGTCAGGTTAGCTAGTGCCGTGCGCAACCGAGCATCTTCCACACTGCAATTTACCACCAGCGCTTGCACTTCGGTCCAACCCAAAAGCACAACAGCTTCCAGCCTGTGCCCACCATCAATCAATTCAAATCGGCCATTTTGCAGGGTCCGAACCATGATCGGCTGGTTTAAACCATTGGCTTCAATATCGCTTGCGAAGCGCAGTAACAGCGCCCTCGTCAACAGCCCGTAAACGGTCATCCCGAATGGCGATTTTCAGCACAGGGATCATGACTATTTTATCTGCACTCATTTCGCCGCACCCATAAGTCTTGCCATCTCTTCTCGGTAAAACTTCAGACCAGCCGACATCCCCTTCATTGACGCGTCAAGCGCTGCCTTATTAATCATGTCATAACCGGCATTCACGTTCTCTGGACTAGCAGCCATAAAATCTTCAAGCGCCACCTTTGCCAACGCGCGTTTTTCGCTCTCAATAACCATGTCGGGAATCACCTCAATATTCGTTGGGTCAGCCGCTATAAAATCAATAAGCGCCCAGCGAAGACGTGCCTGCTTTCCTCTACTCATATCGCCACCAAAGCTAAAATGATGACTGCGCAGTGAAATAAAGCACCCACTTCATTGCTCTCAATTTACGCTCTACCCGGTCCAAACGCGCATCAATCAGGTCCAACTGCTCTTTCAAATATTCCCGTTCTAGATTGCTCATAGCCATGTTCACGCCACCCTCAATTTTTGACAGTGACGGCGCACCGGAGCTGGTGTATAACTGGCAGCAGGTTGAGGCTTGTGCTGTTGCCCGTGGCGTCATACCGACTGGGCCAGATCACATGTGCGGGCACTTGCAGCAAATCTGCAATCACCCGTTCGCCACGTGGTTCTGGGCGGTGCGTTGCATTTGCAGTGGTGTTAATTGGCAGGCCAAACCTGCGGTCAACATCCTGCATATATGGCCACCCAGCACGAGCGAGACGATACTTGATCTCGCTTTTCTTCCAGTTGGTTTTCGTCATAGCAAAATCCTCTTGTTTCTTCCGGCCCAAGGCGAGTTAACGGCTCGCCTATTTTTGGGTCTCACTGTGTTATGACTAACGGTATAAACCCATATATGGGTCCTAGATGCAAATCCGGATTCTTATCTGTAATTTTGGGCATTTGCCATATAAATAAGGGTGTGATGTGAACGTGGACCTAAATAATGCCGAGGGACCCAAAGGTCCTAGTTCCGAAAGCGGGTTCAGTGAAAGACTGTGCCTGTTAGAGGGCAGGTTCAAAAACAGGTCTGAGATTGCAAAGTCCATTGGTGTCGCCAAATCTTCGTTCCAGCGATGGGTAGAAGGGCAGTCCACACCGTCGTTTGACGCTATGGCTAAGTTGGCCAAGGTGGCCAACGTCAGCCTCGACTGGCTGGCCTTTGGTGTTGGTCAAGGCGCTGGCAGCGCAACGGCCACCAGCGCCGCCCAGTGCAAGGCTGACGAAGCCCTGATGTCAGAAATATACCTTAAAATACATAGTCTTGTCCAACATCACAGCTACACCCTGTCACCCGAGCAGCACATAGAATTTACCTGCAATGTATATAACAAGGTTATGTCCAAGCCAGATGATCGTGAGGAGCTGATAACTGATGCAATGGTCCTTCTGGTGACTATGCTCAAAGGATTGAAGCCCCAAGAAGCATCGCCTGAAACTGTAGGCGACCAGCGCCAAGCCTGATCTGGGTAAACCCGAACCACTTACACTAAGAACTATTTAAGAGCCTCTGAGAGTTTTCTCAGAGGTGTCTAACCATTTGCCCAGTTTTTACACGATTATGGTAATAGTGAGTAAATCCCCGATTTGCTCCAGTTTCCAAGTATGTGCCAACCAAAAGCACACGCTACAACAAAATCCCTTTTTTTGTTGCCCTAAACCAGACAATCCCACCTGATCCCACCAAATCCCGCATACTCCAGTATTCAACTACTCCCTACACAAGCCTTGCAAAATCGCGCAAGGCTAGACGCGCTGCCACCTTAATGAAAGTCTCGGCTCGGAAATAGCACCTTGGCTTGCTCTCTTGGGTGTCGGGCCCGTGCGGGCCGCGGGGCATCATCCGCTATAGAGGTGGTCTCGCCGACAATATCAAAATCCGGATGCCCCAATTCGGCAAGTCGCCCCGATATATCTTCCACCTTTTCAGCAATCAGGTGGGTCACAATCCCCTCGCGCTGAAGCCTGCCCGTCACTTTCAGCAACCTGCCTGAAATCACGGCTTTGCGGAATTTCTTATAAATCGACCGCCATACAATCACATTGCAGACCCCTGTTTCATCTTCTAACGTTACAAACACCACCCCCGAGGCGGTGCCGGGCCGTTGCCGCGTTATTACGAGGCCGCACACCGTGTGTCGCCGAATGGGCGCGCTTTCCAGCATGTGGTGTGGCGTTAGGCCCGTTATCCCGAGGCGCAGCAGTTCCATCGGGTGCGCCCGCAGGGAAAGCCGCATCGAGACATAATCCTCTACCACCTCCTCCCCCAGTTTCATTGCATTCAGTAGCACCTCCGGCTCGGTAATGCCTTCGCCTTCAAGGCTGCCCGCAAATAGCGGTAGGGGCTTGGGGGCCTGAATGGCTTTAACCTGCCAAAGCGCATCGCGCCGGCCCAGCCCCATGCTGGTATAGGCATCGGCCTCGCCTAGCCGCTCCAGCGCCGAGGGCGAAATGCCGGCCCGCTGCCACAGGCTTTCAGGGTCGGGATAGCCATTGCCCCGCGCCGCAATGATCCATTCCGCATCTTCGGCCCTAAAGCCTTTGATCTGGCGAAACCCAAGCCGCAGGGCAAGCGCGCCGTCCATTCGCCGTTCCAGCCGATTATCCCATGCGCTGTTGTTCACACAGATCGGGCGCACCTCTACCCCGTGCTCGCGCAAGTCGCGCACGATTTGCGCGGGGGCGTAAAACCCCATGGGCTGAGAATTGAGCAGGGCGCAGGCAAACGTGGCTGGATGGTGCCGCTTGAGCCACGCGCTGGCATACACCAAGAGCGCAAAGCTGGCCGCGTGGCTTTCGGGAAAGCCGTATTCGCCAAAGCCCTCGATTTGACCAAAGCAGCGCTCGCAAAAATCTGGCGGATAGCCCTTGGCCAGCATGCCGTTGATGAACTTGTCGCGAAATGTGTTGATGGTTCCCATCCGCTTAAAGGTCGCGAGCGATCGCCGCAGCCTATCCGCTTCCTCAGCTGAAAATCCCGCCGCCACAATCGCGATCTGCATCGCTTGCTCCTGAAACAGCGGCACGCCGTTGGTTTTGCCCAGCACCGCGCGGAGTTCTTCTGACGGATACTCCACCGCCTCCAGCCCTTGGCGGCGGCGAATATACGGGTGCACCATATCGCCCTGAATTGGGCCGGGTCGAATAATGGCCACCTCGATCACGAGGTCATAAAACACGCGCGGCTGCATGCGCGGCAGGAAGTTAAGCTGCGCACGGCTTTCGACCTGAAACACCCCGATGGCATCTGCTTTGCAGAGCATATCATAGGTTTCAGGGTCTTCTTTGGGCAGGTTTTCTAGTGTGTAGCGCGGGCCGTCATGGGCCTCTATCAGGTCAAAAGATTTTCGAATGCAGGTCAGCATGCCAAGGCTCAGGATATCGATTTTCAAAATCCCAAGGGCGTTAATGTCGTCCTTATCCCACTCGATCACCGTGCGGTCATCCATCGCGGCATTTTCAATCGGGCACAGCTCATCCAGCCGCCCTTTCGTGACGATAAACCCGCCGACATGCTGGCTCAGGTGGCGCGGAAACCCGTTGATCTCGTGGATTAACCGGATGGTTTGCAGCAGGCGTGTATCATCCGGGTTTAGCCCCGCGGCGCGGATTTTCTCTGGCTCAATCGGCTTGTTTGACCAGCCCCAAATCTGGCCTGAAAGCGCGGCGGTGGTGTCTAGGCTCAGGCCCATCACCTTGCCAACCTCGCGAATGGCGGCGCGGCTGCGAAAGAGGATTACGGTGGCGCACAGCCCCGCGCGGTGGCGGCCATATTTGGCATAGATATGCTGAATCACCTCCTCGCGGCGCTCATGCTCAAAATCCACATCAATATCCGGCGGTTCGCCGCGCGCCTCGGAAATGAAACGCTCAAACACCATGGCGATGGTCTCGGGGCCAACTTCTGTAATGCCAAGGGCATAACAAATCACGGAATTTGCCGCTGAGCCGCGCCCTTGGCAGAGGATGCTTTGCGAGCGGGCAAAGGTAACGATATCATGCACCGTGAGGAAATAGGCGGCAAAGCCGAGGCGCTCAATGAGGGTCAGTTCCTTGTCAACTTTGGCTCGGGTCTCGGCACTAACCCCGCCGGGGTAGCGCCGCTTCAGCCCCACCTCTGTCAGCCGCGCCAGCCGGTCTTGCGGTGGCTCACCCCCGCTCGCCTCGTCGGGGTATTCATAAGAAAGCTCCGAAAGATCAAAGGTGCAACGATTGGAGATTTCTACGCTTCGCGCCAGTGCGGCAGGGTGATGGCGAAACATCCGTGCCATATCAGCCGGAGATTTTAACCGCCGCTCGGCGTTGGGCAGCGCGTGGCGGCCGATTTCATCTATGGTGCAGCCACGGCGCATACAGGTAAGGACATCGGCCAATTGGCGGCGGCTGGCGCGGTGCATCAGCACATCTCCAACGGCAACCATCGGCAGCCCCGCTTGTTGGGCCAGCAGGGCAAGGGCTTGAAAGCGGGCTTGGTCTCGCCCGTCATAGGCGGGCGCGGCTCCGAGGAAGACATTGCCAGGGAAGCGGCGCGTCAACCGTTGCACCTGTTGCAGCATTTCACCCGCGCCGCGCTGCAAGCTTTGCGTTTGTGGCAGGCCGATCAGAATCAACCCTTCGGCCCCTGCTAAAAGGTCATCCATGTGCAAATGGCACTGGCTTTTTTCGGCTCGCCGTTTGCCTAATGTAAGCAGGCGAGAGAGCCGCGCATAGGCGGGGCGGTCAGTGGGCAAGGCGAGCCAGTGGGTGTCGCTATCTTGTAAAATAAGACGGCATCCGGTGATCAGCTTGGGTAAATCAGGGGTGCCGATGCGCTTGAGCTCTTGCAATGCCGACCATGCCCGTACGACGCCAGCAAGGCTGTTATGATCCGTGATCGCTATGGCGGGTAGGCCCAGCTTGGCGGCACGGATGATCAGCTCTTCGGGGTGGGAGGCCCCGGTGAGGAAAGAGAAATTACTGGTGGTGCAAAGCTCGGCATATGGCATGGGGGTGTTAAAGCGGAGTCATCCGCATCTCCCGGGCTTGGGATTTCCAAATTGGAAAAATATCCTGAGTGAATTGGCAAAGCCCTGCCGAGCCGAAGGCGAGGTGACGCCCAACGGGAGGGTTCGATTTGCTCGCAAATCGTGACCCGGCAGGCGGGAGAGCGATGCTCGGTTTTAAGGCTTGTGGTTTGTCGAATGTGGTGCAGGAAGGCTGTGTTTGCCAAAGCCTCGCGTTTGGCGCCAGAAAAAACCATGCCGCCAACCCATCTTGCCACATGTGATGCCCTTTTAGGGCGGCGCGTGCGCAGGGTTTCCACAAGTGCAAGCTGGCCGCGCCGCTATTGTCATATCCTGCGCTCATGCAAACTCTCCTGCCACAAACCAGCCCGGGCTTTGTGGCGTAAAAAACAGCCAGAGTCTTCGGCCCTCATGCGTTAGCACTTGCCAATAATCACGCACGCCGCTGCGCCATTCTGGGTGGTCAAACCACCATTCCGGCGCAATCCGCTCAGGGCCGATGGTGTGCGCGATTCGAAACCACAGCTGCCGCCAGCGAAAGCAGCCGGGGGGCTGCGGGCCTTGTCCGGCGATGAGCTCGGGCGCAAAAATGATCATCGGGCGGAGGGCCGGGTTGGGCCAAGGCCCCCCTGGCGCGCTATAGGCGGCGGCCACCACTAAAAAACTCTTTTCGGGTAGGTGGCTGTCGGCGGGCAAAAACCGCGTTATGTTATCCAGCCCGATCCGGTTGCCAAGCTTGGTGATAACATCGGCCAAGTCATCAGGCTGCGTGGTACTATGGGCGGAAAGCTGGCGTAGGGGCAGAGCCTCTAGCTCCACGGCTTCCAGTCTTATCTGGTCAATCCCGTAGCCGGCATCTAGCCCTTCCAGCCCCCGGGCAAACAGCTGTGCTATGCGGAGAGCATCGCGCATCGGGCGGGCGAGGCGCAGTTCTGTCTGCACGCTGGCTTGGTCTACCCGTCGGGCTGTAAATACCAGCCGTCGCGCGCCTTTCTCAGAATCTTCCAGCCGTGCGCAGAGCCGCACCAGCAGGCGGTCCAACCCTGCTTCTACATCTTTGAGTAGCCCGACCGGCTCGGGTAGGGTCATGCGAAAGGCAAAGGGAGCGGGGGGTGGCAGCGGAGTGATTGGCTCGGGGATGGCCCCGAGGGCTTGGTCAAGCCGCAGCAGCACTTCGGCCCCGAAGCGGCGGGTAAGGCTGGCGCGCGGCAGGGCCATGAGATCAGCCACGGTACGGATGCCAAGCCGCTGCAGGCGGGTGCAGGTGGCAAGCGGCAGGCGCAGGGCGGCCACGGGCAGCGGCGCGAGGTAGGCGCGGGCTGCTCCAGCTGGCGCGATGCTGAAATGGGCAGATTGGCTTTTGGCTTTTGGTTTTGCCCGTTCGATAATGCTATGCATGGCCCCCTCCAAGCGCCCGTATTTGAGCAGCGGCAAAGAATGGCACACCCAAAAAGAGCAGCAGGTATGGCATTGTGTTTTTGGCAGATGGCAAGCTGCGGGGGGCGCAGCGAGTAAGGCCGCGCCAAGGGCCAAAATCGGCTCTGTGTGC
This sequence comes from Paracoccaceae bacterium, assembly GCA_002402045.2. Classification (GTDB taxonomy): domain Bacteria; phylum Pseudomonadota; class Alphaproteobacteria; order Rhodobacterales; family Rhodobacteraceae; genus UBA3077. The sequence continues at coordinate 12,735 of NVUX02000012.1, forward strand.
TAAAAGTTTTTGCTTTGGATATAGGCCCAGTCGTGGGGCCAGTTGCTTGCCTGCCCTTGCCTTTAGTGGGTGCGCATATGGCAAGGGGCTTGCAAGAGGCGCGTGCGGGGCGGCTTCCCGTGAATGTAGCTTGTGCTTGGTGGTTTTGCCCTGTGGGAGGGGGATAACTGTGCCAATTTGGCTTTTGCCATATACAGCCAAGACGGGGTTGGCGTTGCGGTCGCTGGTGTTTGAATGCCCCCATGCGGAGTGCATGCCGCATATCAGGGCCGCATTGTTAGGCCCTGCGCCTGTGGTCTCAACTGACGTCGCTTGGGCGGGGTTTGCGGGCACATTTTGTGCCTTTAGAGCTGGCGTTGCTGTGTTGGATGTCGTCTTTCCGTCTGATGCATCTGCGCTTGGTTGGGAGCTTGGCGTGCGTTTTGCCGCAGGTGGCAAGACGCGCTGCGGCGCCTTGGCCTCGCTGCGCTCGGTGGATGTGGGGTTTGGTTTTGTGCCATGGCCGTGCCGCGCCAGTGCCCAGGCGGTTCCATAAGTATCGGCCAGCCCGATGCGGTGGCTGAGGCCTGCACGGGTAAGGCGGGTGGAGATGTCTTCCAGCAGCGGGGCTTCGCCGCCGCGCAAATGTGCTGAACCGGTGATGTCGAGCGCCAGCCCGTCTGGCTCTATCGCGACCCATGGGCAATATTGCGTGGCCCAGCGGGCCAGCACCTGCATAAAGCGGGCATCGGCCTCGGGCGCGGCTTCGGCCGTTTGCAGGCCGGGGCAGAGCACACGGGCTTCACCCAGCCCCATGCCTTTTTGCAGGCCGTGCTGGCTGGCGGTCTCGTTTAGGCAATAGATATGTGTGGTGTTACTTTGGCGCAGGCTCAGCGCAAAGGGGGCCTCTGTCGGGCGGGCGCGCAACACGCGCTCACTCGGGAGCCTCTGAAACCACAGTGATACCACGCGTCTGCTCATCCCAACGAGTCACCCACCCTGTTAATGTTCCTGATTTGTTCTTTATAAGCTGCCAATGATGCAGAGTCGAGTCCGAGGCCGAAAAATATGGCGCGCAGTGCCAGCGGGTTTCAGCGGTGGGGCTGCCTGCGCCTTCGGGGATTAGGAAAACACCGAGGGTTTGGCCGGTTTGTGCTGCGAGGGAAAGGCGACGGCCAGTGAAGAGTGTGAGCGGCGCGGACAAGCGGGTGACGACCACGCCAAAGGCAGCTGAGCGGAGGGCTTCTTCTGTGGCGGCGAGGCTTTCTAGCTGGTTGGGGGTGTGGGCGAGGAGCAGGCGGGCGGGGTCAAGGAATGGTGCAATACCATGCGGGTTTAGTGTTTCTGTTTGCCAGCGTTCAGCGATCCAAAGGCAAGACTTGGGCTGAACCGCGCAGGCTGCCAGTGCAAAAAAAGGTGCGCCGGGGCCTTGGGCCTCATGGGGGCGGGCTGGTGTGAGGGGGAAGGGCAAAGCTTGGGGCATAGCGGCAATATGGCGAGCGTGGCGGTGGAGATCAAGGGCGGTAAGCACGTTCGAAAAAGCCTTGCGGTTTTTGTTAGAACAGGTGTTGGTAAAACGCTAATGTAGAACCAAGCTGAAAACACTGATACGCCCCGCGCTGAGGAGTCTGCATTTTGTTGCCCCATTCAAGCGACGCCACTTTCCTAGCAAAAAAGCACAGGTGTCAAAGCGCGGCGCGAGACTAACACCGCCAAAGCAGTGCAATGTTTGCCGCGCCGCCATGGCATGGAGGTAAGGGTTCCACAAACGGCATCCTCGGCATAGAGTGGCTAAAATTGTCCGAAGAAAGAAACTGGAATGCAGATATCCACCCCTGAGTTATTAGATGACCTCCGCGCGCGTTTCGCGCTCACAGACACCTGCCTCGAGCAGGGAAAACGAATATTTTTTGAGAATGCTGGAGGGGCGCTGACGCTGAAATCGGTGGTTGAGGTCTCGGCAGAATATGCTGCCATCCCAGATAATCAAGGGCGCGAGAATGCGGCCTCCAAAGCGGGAAGTGCTGTGATATCAGCGGCCAAAGACGATATACAGCGTTTTCTGAATGCGCCCAACGGCCAGGTTTTTATGGGAGAAAGTGGCACCGAGCTATTGTTTCGCCTTATCCGCGCGGCTTGCCTTGGTGTTGAGGGCGGCGGAACGGTGCTTGGCAGCAGCATTGAGCATCCGGCTTCCCGTAGTGCCGCCATTCGGTGGGCCAAAATCGCAGGCCTGAACTATGTCAGCGTGCCACATGATGATGCCACTGGCCTCGTGACGCCTGAAGCTTATCAAGCGCATATTCGCCCTGATACACGTGTTGCCATCATCCTGCACAGCTCACCTGTGACGGGTATGGCGATGGATGTGGAGGCGATTGCGGCCACTATTCGCAAAACCGCCCCTGACTGTCTGATCATTGTTGACGGCATTCAGTATGCCGCCCATGGCGGGCTGGATATCGAGGCATATGGCATAGATGGTTATGTAATCTCGCCCTATAAAGTGTTTTCTCGCCACGGGTATGGCCTTGCGTGGATATCAGACCGCCTTGCCGCTCTGCCGCATGATAGCCTGATCGGCGCGCCGGATGCGCCTTGGGAGATGGGGACGCGAGATGTTGGCGCCTATGCCGCATTCTCGGAAGTGGTGCGCTATTTCGAGTGGCTTGGGGGCCGGGTTTCCAACGCCAAAACCAGCCGCGCATTGATCGAGGCTGCGGGCAGAGCCATGGCCACGCAAGAATGGGCGCTTACCGAGCTCATGCTAACGGGCAATGCCAGCCAGCGTGGGCTGGCCAATATGCCCGGCGCCATCATTATTGGCGGTATTAAAAACCCCGCGCGTCGAGGGCTGGTTTCGGTTGCGTTTTCTGGAATGGATTCGGGCGAACTTGTGGGCGCGCTGTCGGCACGTGGCATTCGCAGCCATGTCCGCAAGGCAGACCACTATTCCGGCAATGTCCTTGTGCCGCTGGGTTTGGAAAGCTGTGTGCGCGTTTCACTCTGCCATTATAATACGGCTGACGAAGTGCTGACCATGCTGGCGGCACTGGAGGATATCCTTTAGGGCAGCTTCTTACGTCGCAACGCTCACCAAAAGACGCAACCTGCCAGCGCGGCGCATATCAGGTGCTTCAAAGAGCACAATACTCTGCGCGCCGCTACCGAGGCGAAGCCGAGGCTATGGCCCGTTAGGGTTTGAAATGCTTGTCATATTTCCAAGATATGTATGATAAGAAAACATACATACCGAAGTAATACTGAAAGCTGCGGGTAAGATATTTCCCATCTTCTACCAATCCCCGTAGAGGAGGCCGCCCAATTTAGGCACGTACCGATATTAAACACTCATTTCAATTCCTTCATACCGTTTAATCCCACAATTTCCACACGGCCACTTGACAAATTGGACCAATTGGTCAAAATTTAAGTATGAGCACTGAAACCCTATCTATTGTCGACGCTAATAGCTTCGAAAACGCTACCGGTTCTGCCCTTTCGGAGCTGATGGCGCGCGCCTGTGTTAAGCGGGCGGCCCATTGGGGTAGCACCGCCACCTATTCCCGTAAGGTGTTTGTGCCGCTCACAAATATGTGCCGCGACACCTGCACCTATTGCAGTTTTGTCAAAACCCCTGATGACCCAGCAGCTAATTATATGACGCCTGAGCAGGTGCTGGCCACGGCACGGCAAGGCGAGGCCACCGGCTGCAAAGAGCTGCTTTTCAGCCTTGGTGAGCGCCCCGAGCTGCGCTACCCCGAGGCCGCTGCAGCCCTGAAAAAGCTGGGCCATAAAACCACCAACGAATATCTGCGTGATATGTGCGCGCTGGTTTTAGCCGAAACCACGCTGTTGCCGCATGTGAATGCGGGCACGCTTACCGACGATGAAATTGATATGCTCAAGCCGGTTTCGGCCTCCATGGGGATGATGCTGGAAACGGTGAGCCGCCGGCTTACCCGTAAAGGCATGCCGCATTATGCCTGCCCTGATAAAACCCCCGTGCAACGCTTGCGCACCTTGGAGCGGGCAGGCGAGCGCGGGGTGCCTTTCACCACCGGATTGCTGATTGGCATTGGCGAAACATGGGCTGAGCGGGTGGAAAGCCTTGCGGCTATTAATGCCGCCCATGCGCGCCACGGGCATATTCAGGAGGTCATTATTCAGAACTTCCAGCAAAAACCTGGCATCGGCATGGCAAACCACCCCGAGCCGACTGTTGAGGATATGCTGCGAACGCTGGCTGTGGCCCGCCTGATGCTTGCGCCTGAAATTAGCCTGCAAGCCCCGCCGAATCTTTCTAGCCGCCATGCGGAATACCTGAAAGCCGGCATGAATGACTGGGGCGGAATCTCACCCGTGACGGTTGATTTTATTAACCCTGACCACGCGTGGCCGCAAATTGACGAACTGGCGAAAGCCACTGCTGAAGCCGGACTAACCCTGCAAGAACGCCTGACGATCTACCCTGAATTCCTGAAGAAATCTGACCGGTTTCTTGACCCGTCGCTCACTGCGCGCCTTACCGAAATGGCCCGCGATGACGGCCTTGCCCGCCATCAATGTTTGGGAGACACCCTATGAACCTTTCTCGCCCCGTTGCTGATATTCTTGCCCGTGTGGCGGAAGGCCGAGAGGTTTCTCAAGCTGAGGCCACGGTACTTTACGGCGCCAAGGGGGCTGACCTGAAGGCGATTTGCAAGGTGGCCGACGGGTTGCGGCGCAAGGTGAACGGTGACCGCGTGGGTTTTGTGGTGAACCGCAATATCAACTTTACCAATATTTGCTATATGGGCTGCACCTTTTGCGGCTTTGCCAAGCGGCGCGAGGACGAAGGCGCTGAGTGGTTAACGCTGGATACCATTGTTGAGCGCACTCACGAGGCCGCCGCGCGCGGGGCCACTGAGGTGTGCATTCAAGGCGGCATTCACCCAAAAATGCCGGGCACGTATTATCGAGATATCTTGCTGGCCATTAAGGCCGAGCTGCCCGACATGGACATCCACGCCTTTTCGCCGTTTGAAATTTGGTATGGCGCGGCTAAAACCAAAATGTCTTATGCTGACTTTATTCAAGACCTCAAGGAATGCGGCTTAGGCAGCCTACCCGGCACGGCGGCCGAAATTCTCGATACCGAGGTGCGCAAGCTGCTGACGAAGGATAAGCTTAGCACCGAGAAATGGGTCGAGATTATTCGCACGGCGCATGGCTTGGGCATGCCGACCACGGCCACCATCATGTATGGCCATGTGGATAGGCCAGAGCACTGGGCGACGCATATGGCGCAGCTGCGCGATATTCAAAAAGACACCGGCGGCTTTACCGAACTGGTGCCGTTGAGTTTTGTGCATTATGACAGCCCGCTATATACCGAAAATCCGGGCAAAGTGCGCCCCGGCCCAACGGTGGACGAGGTGGATGCCATGCACGCCGTGAGCCGGATATTTTTGCACGGGCAGATTGATAATATCCAAACGAGTTGGACCAAGCTTGGGCCTGAGCGGGCGCAAGGGATGCTGTCCAAGGGCGTAAACGACTTTGGTGGCACGTTGATGAATGAGAGCATTTCACGCGCGGCGGGCAGCACGCATGGGCAGGAAGTGACGGCTTACGAGATGGTGCAAATTATTCGCGGAGCGGGCCGGGTGCCGTATCAGCGCAATACCCGTTACGAGGTGCTTGAAGAATTCGCTAACCACGACCCTGCGCGCCAAGAGCCACTTGTAGAACGGCAAGCCGAGCCGCTCGACTTTATGGCCGATCTACCAGAATTTTTGCGGGAGGCCGGATGATGAAAGTCACGCTATTAGCAGGCGGTGTTGGCGGGGCCAAAATGGCCGAGGGCTTTGATGGGCTTGAGGGCGTTGAGCTATCGGTGATTGGTAATATTGCCGATGATGCCAGCTTTCATGGGTTGTGGATTTCGCCGGATATTGACACGCTGACCTATAGTTTGGCGGGCAGAATTGACCGCGCGCAGGGCTGGGGGGTGGCAGATGAAAGCCACCGCGCTTTGAGTGTGCTTAATGAGCTTGGGAACGACACGTGGATGGCGCTTGGTGACAGAGATTTTGGGCTGCACATTTATCGGACTAATGCGCTGGCGCAGGGGCAAAGCCGCAGTGAAATTGCGGCACATGTGGCGCGGGTTTTTGGCGTAAAAAGCCGTATTTTATTACCTACAGATGATGTGGTGCAAACCCGTGTGCGAGTGGCGGCTGGCCGGCTGTCTTTTCAGGAGTATTTTGTGCGCGAGCAATGCAAGCCCGAGATATTAGAGCTGGCATATGAGGGGATTGAAGCGGCAAAGCCGACGGAGGCGGCGCTGGTTGCAATTGCGGAGGCGGACCTGATTGTACTGGCTCCAAGTAACCCGCTGGTGTCGATATCTCCGATTTTAGGCGTGCCAAGCCTTCGCGAAGCGATGCAAGCGGCCAAGGCCAAAGTGGTGGCCGTAAGCCCGTTGATTGCGGGCAAGGTTGTGAAGGGGCCAGCTGACCGGATGATGAAAGCGCTGGGCCTGCGGGCGGATGCGCTGGGCGTGGCCGCGTATTATATGGGCGTGGTGGATCATATGGTGATCGACACGCTGGATGTGGGCTTGAAACCAGAGATTATGGCGCTCGGGCAAGGCTGCACTGTGTTGCAGACTCTGATGACCGAGCGCGCTGATAAGGAAGCGCTTGCGGCGGGCATTTTAAGGGAGATGGCATGAAAAACCTGCTGTTTATCGTCCCGATGAAAGACCCTGCATTGGCAAAGACACGCCTCTCAGAAGTGCTGACCGATGGGGTGCGCGCGCGGCTTGCGATGGCGCTTTTTCGGCGGACGCTTGATTTTTTGGCCGAAGCGCAACCGGATGTGGATGTGCTGGTGGTGAGTGAAAGCGAAGTGATTGAGGCGGAGGTTAAGGGGTTTTTCCTTCGGCAGGTGAGCACGGGGCTAAGCGAGGCTGTGACCGAAGGCGCGGCTTGGGCTGTGGCTGAGGGCTACGCTGCCATATGTGTGCTGCCTGCCGATCTGGCAGACCCTTCGGCGGAAGACTTGGCGCGGCTTTTGGCGCTGGGCGCGGGCATCAGCATTGCTCCGGCGCATGATGGCGGCACCAATGCGCTGCTGGTGTCTCCGCCCGATGCTATTTCGTTTCACTATGGCAAAGGCTCCTGCCTTGCGCACCAGCGCGCTGCGGCGGGGCGGCCCTGCACGATTATTCCGCTGGAAAGCTTTCGCTATGACATAGACACCAGCGACGATCTTTCGCGGGTAAGGGGGGTGGAATGGGCCTAGAGCTTTTACCTGTTCCGGGTATTCCGGACATTAACCCCGGCGATGACATTGTGGCAATTATCGGTGATGCGCTGGCCCCGCTGGGGCTAGTGGATGGCGATATTCTGACTTCAGCGCACAAGATTTTCTCAAAGGCTGAGGGGCAGGTTGTGGCGCTGGCAAGCGTGACGCCTTCTCAGGAGGCGCTGGAGTATGGGGAAAAGCTGAACAAAGACCCCCGCAAGGTGGAGGTGATATTGCGCGAAAGCGCGCGCGTGGTGAAAACCTTTCGCCACCCCGGCCAGAATGAGGGCGTGATGATTTGCCAACATCGGCTTGGTTTTATCTCGGCCAATGCGGCGGTAGATGAGAGCAATACGGGTGCTGATGAAACCGTGATCCTGCTCCCGAAAGACCCAGATGCCAGCGCGCGGCGCTTGCGCGATGGGCTTGAGGCCCGATTTGGCGTGCGCCTTGGTGTGGTGATTACCGATACCTTTGGGCGGCCTTGGCGGTTGGGGCAGGTGAATGTGGCCATTGGCTTGGCGGGGGTGCCCGCCACGGTGCATGAAGGCGGGCAAAATGATGCTTATGGCCGCGAACTGGCCGTGACTGAGCCAGCATTCGCCGATGAAATTGCCACCGCCAGCGGGCTGGTTGTGGGCAAGGCGGCACAAACGCCGGTGGTGCGGTTTCGCGGGCTAACTTGGGTGACATCGAATGATAAAGCGGCGGATATCCTCCGCCCCAGCAAGGAGAATGTATTTTGACGGTAATAGCAATTATTGGCGGCACAGGCCCGCAAGGCCAAGGCCTCGCGCTACGGTTTGCGCGCGCGGGTGTAAAGGTGGCTCTTGGCTCAAGAGACGGGGCGCGCGCCACCGAGATCGTGGCGGACCTGAACGCAAAGTTGGGCACGGCGCTGATTGAGGGTTTTGACAATGCGGGGGCCGTGGCGGCTGCTGACGAGATGGTCATCCTTGCGGTGCCATTTTCGGCGCATAATGCCACGCTTGAGGGGCTTAAAGGCGGGCTTGTCGGCAAGATCCTCGTGGATATCGTGGTGCCGCTTTCCCCCAATGACCCAAAGCTGGTGGAAATGCCGCCCGAAGGCTCGGCGACCGAGGCGGCGCAGGCGCTGCTGGGGCCGGATATTCCGGTTGTGGGCGCGCTGCATAACGTTTCAGCCAAAACGCTGAATGATCTTGAAAGCCCGATTAATTGCGACATTCTGGTTTGTGGCAACAAGCTGGAGCCACGCAAAAAGGTGATGGCGCTGGTCGAGCTACTCGGGGTGCAATCTTATAATGCGGGCGGGGCTTCTGCGGCGCGCTGCATTGAGGCGCTTACGCCTATTCTGATCAGATTAAACATTTCAAAGGCAGTGCCTTTTTCACATGCGGGGCTCAAAATTTGGGCGCCGGACACTTAAAACAGGGAGAAAACAATGGAATTCGGAATTACATTTAAAGGCGTCGTAGAGCCAAAACGGGCCCGCGCGCTGGTGCGGCAAGCTGAAAACGCTGGCTTTGAATATTGCTGGTATTATGACAGCCATATCCTGTGGCGCGAGAGCTTCGTGGCGATGGCGATGCTGATGGAGCACACCACCACCATGCGCTTTGGCCCCTTGGTCACCAACCCCAATACCCGTGATTGGTCGGTAGCGGCCAGCCTGTTTGGCTCGCTTGCCAAGCAATCTGAGGGCCGCTTTGATATTGGCCTTGGGCGCGGTGATAGCGCCGTGCGGGTGATGGGCAAAAAGCCTGCACCACTGGCCAAACTGGAAGAGTTTGTGGATGTGGTCAAAGGCCTGATCCGTGGTGAAGAAAAGCAATATGGCGAATGCCCGAACCCTGTGAAGCTGCCTTGGGCAGACGGCTATGAGCTGCCAGTTTGGATTGCGGCTTACGGCCCCAAAGCGCTCGCGACAGCGGGTAAAGTTGGCGATGGCCTCGTGCTGCAAATTGCCGAGCCTTCGATTGTAAAATGGCTGGCAGACCAAGCGATTGCCGCGGGTAAGGCAGCGGGCCGTGATATGTCTGGCTATCGGATTATGGCCGCTGCCCCTGCGTGGACTGGTCCCAAGGAAGACGGCATTGCCGCTACGCGCTGGTTCCCGGCAATGGTGGGTAACCACGTGGCTGATATTGTTGAGAAATACGGCACCGATAGCGATATGGTTCCGGCCAGCCTCACGGCCTATATCGAAGACCGTAAGGGGTATGATTACTCAAAGCACGGCCAAACCAGCAATCCTTACCTTGATTTCATCACCGATGATATTGTGGAAAGCTTTGCGGTGCTGGGCAGCCCTGACGAGCACATCGCCAAACTGCGTGAGCTTGAGGCCGCTGGTGTAACCCAGTTTAACATCTACCTTGATAACGGTGATGAAGAACGCATTATTGCGGATTACGCCGAGAAGATTATTCCGGCGTTTCGCTAAAGTAGGGAGGGCGGCGTAAAGCCGCCCTTTTTAATATTGCGCATCTTGAATGTGTGGCGTGACGGGTTAGGTATAGCAGATACCAATTTCAGGAGCCTGCTATGCGCGTCCAGCCCAAACCCCTCAATAAATACCCGCTTTTTATCCGTGGTTTTTTTGCCAAGCAAAAGCGGACGTACGGCGAAGTGCTTCTGCCCGGCATGCTTTGGGGTCGCTCCAAATGGGTGTTTGCCAGCGTGGCCCTGCTTTATGGCGCGCTGAACCGCAAAAATTCACCGCTCAGCGGGGTGATCCGCTCTATCGTGACAGTGCGGGTGTCGCAAATTAACCATTGCGAGTTTTGTGTGGATATTAACGGCGCGACGTTACAAAAACGCGGCGCGAGTGAAGAAAAAATGCTAGCTTTGCGCACATGGCAGAGCAGCGACCAGTTTGATGAGATGGAAAAGGCGGTGCTCGCCTATACCGAAGCTGTGACCTATACTGATGGTGAAATCACTGAAGATATGATGGTGGCGCTACGTCGGCATTTTGACGAGGACGGGATTGTCGAGCTGACCGGCATGATCGCCTTTCAAAACCTTTCCAGCAAGTTTAACGCAGCCCTGGATATTCCGCCGCAAGGGTTTTGCGAAGTGCCAGCTTTGACGGTCGACACCCGGTAGATGAAATCATCGGAATGTGATTGGCTGAAGCTTTGGCGGCGGTGTATATTTTATTTCGAGTTTAGGGGAGAAATGCCATGTGGAACGAACGATACGCCAAAGCCGGATACCTGTTTGGGACTGAGCCAGCGCGATATCTACGAGATAAAAAAGCCTATTTGAAGCAAGGCTTTACCGCGTTGTCCGTCGCTGATGGCGAAGGCCGAAATTCAGTGTTTATGGCGGGCCAAGGCGTGCGGGTTACGGCGATGGATAACGCCGATGTCGCGGTTGATAAGGCGCATGCATTGGCCAAGGCGGCGGGCGTTGAAGTGGATTTTAATGTCGCGGACATTACCAAATGGGATTGGGGCGCAAAAGCCTATGATCTTGTTGTCGGTATCTTCATCCAGTTTGTGGGGCCGGAAGGGCGCGCGGCGCAATTTGAGGGGATGCAGAAAGCGGTGAAGCCCGGCGGGCATATACTGCTACATGGCTACACGCCTAAACAGCTGGAGTTCGGCACCGGTGGCCCACCTCTTGCGGAGAATCTTTATACCGAGGAGATGCTGCGAGAAGCCTTTCTAGGTTTCGAAATAGTCGAGGTGCGGGCATATGAACGCGAGATCGACGAAGGGGCTGGCCATTCCGGCATGTCTGCGCTCATCGATTTAGTGGCGCGCAAGCCTCTGGGCTAAGCCCGCCGAGGCGAAGCCAAAGCAAGGCCGGAGCTGCCGGACAGTCCCGAGCGAGCGCCTCCTCGGCGACCCTTCGGGCCACCTCGTCGGCGCGTGCGGCGCTACGCTTGCAGGGTGATTTGCGATGTGTCTTTTCTGAATATCATCCGGAGCTGGTATTATCTGAATTTCAAACTATATTGACACGGCCGTGCCGAGGTGCCATATTATTTGAAAATCAGAGGTAATAAATATGTCACATACAAAACTTTCAGATAGAGAACTCAAGGTCTTACTCGCGATTTTGCGCTGTGGCGTAGAAGTCTATGCACCCAAAATCCGTGATAAGCTGAGGGAATTTGAAAACGAGGCCCTGTCGATTGGAGCGCTCCATTCCGCGCTGGACCGGCTGGAGCAGCGCGGCTTGGTTGAGTCGTGGATGGGGGAGGCGACCAAAGTGCGCGGAGGGAAGCGGAAGAAATTGATTAAGGTGACGGGTGAGGGGCAGATCGCTGTTTCGCATGCGATGCATACGCTGAACGCGATGGCTGAGGGGGTGTTGGGTGGTGATGGTGCGGGGGTGCTGGCATGAAACGCACTATGCAAAAGATAGCTGGTTTTATCAAAACACGCTTATGGCTCATCGCAATGAACCTAGCTGCTACGACGGTGGGCTTTATTTTGGCCGATTTGTGTATTGAAAGCAATGTTCGGCTACGTTTGATAAATACCGATAATATCGGTGTTATTTTGAGCTTTGTCAGTGCTGTTGCTGCTACTTCGCTCGCCACCTCCGTATTGCTTTGGCACATAAGAAAATATAAATCGCCAAGTATTTTAAGTGGGTTGTGTTCGCCCATCCCAACAAAAATTAAATTTGCCGATTCCATTTTACTTTTCGTCTGCAAGCCAGATGACGCCGAAGTCGCGGCGGGTGACCTTCTCGAGGAGCTTGAGAAGGTCAAAGCGCGGCATGGTCGCTGGTATTGCAATATTTGGTTTATCTGGGAGCTGGCCTTGCTGGTGGTCGCAAAAGGCCGTGCTCGCTTTACCAAATCAGTATTTGGTCCGCTCGTCGACCTTTGGAAGCGGAAAAGCAGCTAGTTTGGCTTTACGCTCGCCGTAACATAGTTCACCGACAGGTCACGCTCGGAAATTGACCAGCTCCACAGGAGTGGATTGAAGGCGAAGCCTTTGCGGTCTACTGGCTCCAATCCAGCTGTTTCGATCAGGGTAAACAGCTCATCAGGCGTAATGAATTTGTCCCATTCATGTGTACCCACCGGCAGCCATCGCATTACGCGCTCAGCGCCAATGATGGCTACCATATAACTTTTCGGGTTGCGATTAATGGTCGAGCAAATCATCAGCCCGCCGGGCTTTAGCAGGGCCTCACAGGCGTTCATAAACGCCTGCGGATCGGCCACATGCTCAACAACCTCCATATTGAGGATCACGTCAAACTGCTCGCCATCGTCCACCAGCGCCTCGGCCATGGTGTTGCGATAGTCAATTTCCAGCCCCGATTGTTCGGCATGAACCTGCGCCACGGGGATATTGCCCGCCGCGGCATCAGCCCCCACGACAGTGGCGCCAAGCCGCGCCATCGGCTCGCTTAGCAAGCCGCCACCGCAGCCGATATCCAGCAAGCGCAAGCTTTCAAACGGCTTCAGGCTTTTACGGTCCCGCCCGAACTCTGCTGCAATTTGGTCTACGATATATTCCAGCCGTGTTGGGTTCAGCATGTGTAGCGGTTTAAACTTCCCCGTCGGGTCCCACCACTCCGCCGCCATCGCTTCAAATTTCGCGACTTCGGCCGCGTCTATTGTGTTTCTGGAGTCCGTTGCGCTCATTGTCTTAACCTGCCATGCTGCAAAAAAGCCTAACTCGGATAGTGCCACCAAATGCCCGAACATACCAGCCCGCAAGCTTCTCACTCCCGCCTTCACCCCCATCGTGACCCATTTTTGGCTGAAACTATGGAGATGACCGGCGGCCACCGGCTTTATGTGGAGCAATCGGGCAACCCAAAGGGCATTCCGGTGGTGGTGCTGCATGGCGGGCCGGGAGGGGGCTGCTCGGCTTCGATGCGGCGGTATTTTGACCCCGATAAATTTCACGCCATTTTGTTTGACCAACGGGGCTGTGGGCGGTCTACGCCGTTTGCCAGCGTTGAAAATAACACCACGTGGGATTTGGTGGCGGATATTGAGCGTATACGCGAACGGCTCGGCATAGATAAATGGGTGGTGTTTGGGGGCTCTTGGGGGGCCACGCTAAGCCTGCTTTATGGCCAAGCGCACCCAACGCGTGTGCGCGCCATGGTGCTGCGCGGGGTGTTTACGCTGACAAAAGCCGAGCTGGATTGGTTTTATGGCGGCGGTGCTGGGGCTTTTTGGCCGGAAGCGTGGGCGCTATTTAAAGGTATTATTCCGCAGGACGAGCAAGGAGACATGATTAAGGCTTACCACAAGCGCTTGTTTGGCGACGATGAGACGGCCGCTGATCAAGCCGCCCGCATGTGGACCGGCTGGGAAAACACGCTTGCCACGCTGGTGTCTGATGGTAAAATTCAAGGGGCTGGGGCGCGCCATGCGCAGGCGTTTGCCCGCATTGAAAACCATTATTTCACCCATAACGGCTGGCTGGAGGATGAACACCAGATCGAGGCCAATATGCGCCGGCTACACGGGATCAAAGGATATATCGTGCAGGGCCGCTATGATATGATTTGCCCGCCGCATACGGCCCATAAGGTGCATAACGCCTGGCCTGAATCCGAGCTTCGGATGGTTAATCTGGCGGGGCACGCTATGTCTGAAACCGGGGTGGCAGCGGAATTGGTTGGCATTATGGATCAAATTGGCAAAGAAGAATAACATGCGGACGCTTTTCAAATGGAGGCTTCGGGCGCTGATAGTATTGGTGCTCATTCTTGCTGGGCTTGCCATTTGGAAGCGTGATGACATTTCGCGCCTGCTGGCCGTGAACTCGCTGTTTGACGCGGCAAAGATCGTCAATAATTTTTCCCATATGGACGAGCTGTTTTTCAATACACCGCTTGTGCTTCCAAATGCCCCTAGCCCGCTAAATGTAGCACCCGCCGAGCTGCCAGACATTGCGGACTGGTTAGAGGTGCGGGCGGTGACTGGGCTGGTGGTGCTGAAAGATGGCACATTGGTGCATGAAAGTTACTATCTGGGCACGGCAGATACCGACCTGCGGGTTTCGTGGTCGGTTGCGAAAAGCTTCCTTTCGGCGCTGATGGGGATTGTGCTGGAAGATGGCGATATTGCTTCGATTGATGATCAGGTGACCACATACGCTCCCAGCCTGATTGGCAGTGCCTATGAGGGCGCGACCATCCGTAATGTGCTTAATATGGCCTCGGGGGTGCATTTTGATGAGGGCTATCTCGATTTTAACTCCGACATTAATAAAATGGGGCGGGTGCTGGCGCTGGGCGGCTCGATGGACGAATTTGCTGCCAGCATCACGGCCCGTGACCGCGTGCCGGGGGCGGCTTGGCAATATGTTTCGATTGATACCCACGTGCTGGGCATGGTTATACGCGGGGCCACGGGGCGGAGTATTAAAGACCTTATGGTCGAAAAACTGCTTACGCCCTTGGGGCTGGAGGCAGATCCGATTTACCTCACCGACGGCCATGGTGTGGCCTTTGTGCTTGGCGGGCTAAACCTGCGCACACGTGATTATGCCCGCATGGGGCAGCTGTTTTTGCAAAACGGAATGTGGAATGGGGCGCAGCTTGTGCCGGCGGCGTGGGTGGCCGCCTCCACGGCTGATTCTGCCCCTAACACGCCCGATCGTGTTGGCTATGGCTTTCAATGGTGGCTACCGGCAGATGGCGATGAGGGCGAATATTTCGCGCGGGGGGTTTATGGGCAGTATATTTATATTAACCCGGCCAAAGGCGTGGTGATCGCGCTCAACTCAGCTGATCGTGGCTTTTCTGCAGCGGGTGTAAACCCCGGAAACATTGCCATGTTTAGGCAGATTGCCAGCAAAATCAGCACAGAATAGGCCAGCATAGGCCGGAATTAGCTTAGCAGAAACCTGCTTATTTCTATATCTAAAATTTCGTCTATGCTCTGGGTAACGTGAAGTTTACTCTGGAGAAAAGGCCATGGTCACTCGGCGTGCATTTAACAAAGGGTTGTTTGGGGTGGCCTTGGCCAGCCTCGCCGCGCCGCGCGCAATGGCTAATTTTGGGGTTAACCCGCCCAATGCCTATCTCAATCGTCTTACTTTTGGGGCCACCACGCAGAGCATTGCAGATTTTGAGGCGCTCGGCCTTGATGGTTGGCTGGAAAAACAGCTGGCAATGCCGGAGGCCGACGCGGCTCTGGAGGCACGCATTACCGCGGCGCGGTTGCAAATAGAATATGAAGCGGGTGAGTCTGAGACCGGCGAAACATGGGCGGCGATGGACGAAATGCGCCACCTGACCATGCTCAACGCCCCCGCGGCTGATCTGGTGAAATTTATGGATTTTGATCTGCCGTTTGATTTTTCAGAGCGCGAGCGCGCGGGCTATGAAGTGATTGCTGCCAGCTTTATTCGGGCCACGCATGCTGAGGCGCAGCTGCGCGAGGTCATGGCGCAATTCTGGCATAACCACTTTAGCACCAACGCCTTAAAAGACGTAGAAACCGCAGTGTTTTTTCCGGCTTATGACCGGATTATGCGCCGCCATGCGCTGGGTAATTTTCGCGTCATGCTGGGGGAGGTCGCCCGCGCGCCCACCATGCTTTATTACCTCAATAATGCCTCGTCGCGCGCTTCGCCCGCCAACGAAAACTATGCGCGCGAGCTGCTGGAGCTGCATACGATGGGGGCGGCCAATTACTTAAATGACCAATATGACAGCTGGCGTGAGGTGCCGGGGGCCGAAGACGGCCTTGCTGTTGGTTTTATCGACCAAGATGTCTATGAAGTGGCGCGGGCCTTTAGCGGATGGACGGTGGGCGATGGAGGTTGGCTGGATGATGGCACCGATAAGCCCACCACCGGCGAATTTTTCTTTGCCACCCTCTGGCATGACCCCTACCAAAAACGCATTCTTGGCGTAGAGTTTGAACCCAATGCGGCGCCGATGGCTGACGGCAACAAAGTGCTTGATATTCTCGCTGCTCATCCGGCCACGGCCCGTTTTGTAACCGAAAAAATCCTTCGCCGCCTTGGGCTGGAGACCCCGAGCGAGGCCTTTATGGCTCGGGTTGCGGAGGTGTTTACCAATGCGCTTGATGATGAAGACCAGATCGCGCAAGTGGTGCGCATTATTGTGCTTTCAGAGGAATTTGCCACCACAGCGCCAAATAAATTGCGCACGCCGTTTGAGTTTTTGATAGCGCTTTATCGCGCCACGGGCACGCACGTGGTGGAGCCGCAATATGATTTACTATGGCAGTTGGAGCGCACCGGCTGGACCCAACACCAAGTGCATCCGCCGACTGGCCACTCTGATCACTCGGCGGACTGGGCCAACACACGCGCCCTAAACGGCATGGTTAATTTTGCGCTCTATGCCCATGATGGCGATCTTGACGGCATTAAGTTTAACCCAAAAATTGCGGTTAAAACATGGGGCGAATATGCTGAGCATTGGGCGCGCGCCCTGCAAGCCCCGCCCGATACCGTCAAAGCCTTCCTTAAGGGCATGGCGCTTGATCACAGCGCGCCGCTGCCGCTGGACGATGAAGGTTACCTGCTTTGGGGGGCCAATAACGCGATTGCGCTCGCGGCCCTCACCCCGCAATTTATGTTCCGCTAGGACGCTGCCATGCCAAATGATCCCATTCTTGTTGTTGTGTTCCTGCGTGGCGGGGCGGACGGCCTAAACCTGATCTCCCCCACAGCGGATGTGGACTATATCGCCGCCCGCCCCGACGCTATGCGCGTGTTGCGCAAAGGCGATGAGGCTGGCTACGCCATGGCCGATATGGCCGCCGATGTGGATTTTCGATTCCATCCCCAAGCGCGTGGGCTTTCGGAGCTTTATAACGCCGGTGAACTGGCGGTTATTCATGCCTCTGGCTTGACAGACGGCACGCGCTCGCATTTCGATGCCGAGGCAAAAATGGAGCGGGCCGCGGTGAATGGCTCGGCGGGGGGCTGGCTTGGCCGCTGGTTTGCCAGCCAACAAAGTGATGGCATTCTGCCGCTGCTCTCGGCCGGCGCGGCGCCTGACAGTGTGCGCGGCGCGCGTGATGTGGCGGTGGCTGACGCCTTGGAAGACCTGATTTTGGCCAATGGCCATGAGCTGGCCCCGATAGTCCGCCAGCGCCTGATGCAGGGCTTTGGCCAGCATCCGCTGATCGGGGCGCCTATTCAGCGGCTGGTGCAGCTTTCCAGCACCTTAAGGGGCCGAATTGTGAACACTGATGGCGAGGCCATAAACTATGTCCCCAGCGTAGACTACCCCGAGGGCCCCTTGGCGGAGTCCTTCAAAACCATTGCGCGCACCATTAAGCTGGACCTTGGCCTGCGGGTGGCGACGCTTGATTTTGGGGGGTGGGATACTCACGAAGAGCAAACTGCCAGTTTTGGTGGCAATGTTGATGCGCTCTCGGCTGGCCTCATGGCTTTTTGGCAAGATATCGGGGCTGAGGCAGAGCGGGTGAATGTGGTGGTGATGAGCGAATTTGGCCGCCGCCTTCGGGCGAATACCTCCGGCGGCACAGACCATGGCTACGGCAATGCCATGATGGTGCTGGGCGCGGGCGTGAAGGGTGGCCAAATGCTGGGCGAATGGCCGGGCTTGGCAAATGATGCGTTGGATGACCGGGCCGATTTGGCGATAACCACCGACTACCGCCACGTTTTGGCGAGCGTTATGCGCCAGCATATGCGGGCCGATAATATCGCAGACCTTTTCCCCGCATTTGCGCCTGACCCTATGGGCCTTTACGCCTGAACAGATTGAATACGGACACAAATATGCTCGATTCGGGTGGGTTTACCTGTGTCGACGGCATTAATCACAAAAAACCTGTGTTATTAAATGATGTGAAAAGGCTTCGCTAATATACTGTAAATATAGGAATAAATGGCAGTGATCTGCGAATAACCTATTTGGTATACTAATAAATACCGATAAATTATGTAGTTTAAATGTATAAAATAGATATACTCGAAATATGTACATGTTTTTGCAAAAACTATTCTTAGCGCCTATCTGGTTATTCTTGGCGTTCCCTGCTGTTGCTTTGGCCGACGGCCATGCTGCGGAGGGCGAGCGCCTGTTTCGCACGCTGGGCTGCGCGGGCTGCCACGAGGTTGGGCCTGAGGGGCGCAACAAGGTTGGCCCGCATCTAAACCAGATTATTGGTCGCACTGCTGGCGCCGTTGAGGGGTTTCGCTATTCCCGCGCTATGGTTGGCCGCTCTGAGGATGGGCTGATCTGGGACGAAGACATGCTCCGCGCGTTTCTTATGGCGCCAGCTGATTTTTTGCCCAGTACTCGCATGGCTTACAGAGGCGTGCGCAAAGCAGAAGATATCGACCATTTGCTGATATTCCTGCGCACGCTGACGCCAGAAACCAACCTTGGCACGGCCAATGTCGAGCCGGGCGACCCGAAAGTTGCGCCGGAAATTCTCGCGATTGAGGGCAATGTGGAATATGGCCAATACCTGTCATCAACCTGTGTCACCTGCCATCAGGCCAGTGGTGAAAGCAGTGGCATCCCCCCGATTATTAACTGGCCAGCTGGCGCATTTGTGACCGTGCTGCACGCCTACAAAGGTAAATCACGCGACAACGCTGTGATGCAGCAAATTACCAGCGCGCTGGGCAATGAAGAAATTGCGGCATTGGCCGCATATTACGAAAGCATTCAGGACTAAAACGAAAACCAAAACGGGAGAAGTAACATGAAACTAGATAGACGCGGATTTTTGGGCGCAGGGGTGGCAGCTGCCGCAACGCTAAGTGCGCCAATGGTATTGGGTGCGGCCCACGGCAAGCCACGGGTCGTGGTTGTTGGCGGTGGCGCTGGCGGGGCTACGGCGGCGCGCTATATCGCAAAAGATAGCGGTGGGGCGATAGATGTGGTGCTCATCGAGCCTTCCCGCACCTATTACACATGTTTCTTCTCCAATCTTTACCTTGGTGGCTATCGTGATATGGCCAGCCTCGGGCACTCCTACGGGGCGATGGCGGCGCAGGGCGTAAACGTGGTGCATGATTGGGCCATCGGGGTGGATCGCGATGCAAAAACCGTGGCTTTGGCGGGTGGCGGCTCAATCCCTTACGATAAGCTGATCCTGTCTCCGGGCATTGATTTTCGTGATGGGGCGGTGCAGGGCTGGGATGTTAGCGCGCAAAACGCCATGCCGCATGCTTATAAGGCCGGTTCGCAAACCGAGCTGCTGCGGGCGCAGATGGAATCTATGCCTCAAGGCGGCACCTATGCCATGGTGGCCCCGCCCAACCCCTTCCGCTGCCCTCCGGGGCCATATGAGCGGATTTCGATGGTGGCGCACTACTTCAAGGAAAATAACCCGACGGTCAAAATCCTGATCTTCGATCCCAAGGCTGGTTTCTCTAAACAAGCGCTGTTTGAAGATGGCTGGACCCGCCACTATGCAGGCATGGTTGAGTGGATTAGCCCTGATTTTGGCGGCGCAGTAGACGAAGTGCGCCCCGGCAGCATGGAAGTTGTGGCTGATGGCGAAGTGGTTAAGGTAGACGTGTGTAACGTGATCCCTGCCATGAAAGCTGGCCGGATTGCTGACCTTGCAGGCGTGACCAATGACGCTGGCTGGGCACCGGTTAACCCGCATACGATGGCGACGCGCGCAGACGAAAACATCTATGTGCTGGGCGATAGCGCGCAGCAGGGTGATATGCCGAAATCCGGTTTCTCGGCCAATAGCCAAGCCAAAGTGTGCGCCAATGCGGTGCGCGGCGAGCTTACCGGCTCAACCGTGTTTCCGGCACGCTTCAGCAATACCTGCTGGTCATTGCTGGATACCAATGATGGCGTAAAAGTGGGGGCATCTTATGAGGCCACCGACGAGAAGATCACCAAAACCTCGGGCTTTATTTCGCAAGTGGGTGAGGACGCGGCGACGCGTGAAGCCACTTACGGGGAGAGCGTTGGCTGGTATGACGGCATTACAGCCGACATGTTTGGCTAAATAGGCGAACACCCAACGCTAGAAAGAGAAGGGCGCGTAGCAATACGCGCCTTTTGTATGGCGTTAATTTGGCTTACCTTTGCCTTTTGTCATCTTTTCCGCAATTTTTCGAATACGCTCGCCGTCCTTGATGTAAATCTGCTCAAGAGCTTGCTCCAGAACCTCAAAGCCCTCTAACAAATCCGTCTTACTAAGCGGCGCGTCCGTTACATGGCTACCGTAATTTCCGTGCCATTTAATGCCTCGCAGCAGAACAGCAATGTCAGACGAAGTTTTCTCGTATTCAGTAATTTGGCTATCCAAAAAAATAGGCTTCCCATTGTCGGTGACAGTTTTCATTCCCCGCTCAACCATAACTGCCTCAATTGTGCGTCGAATGCTATTCGCGCAAGCGGAATGATCTGGCCAAAAATTTGAGAAGGCGCCCTTTAGCTCATTGGCTATTTTTTCAGGGAAAGCTTTGTGTATTGTGAAAATCGGTGGAGAAGGATAAATATTCTTTATCGTGTAAATTTCAGCATGGAAACTCTCGGGCTCACCAGTGTGCTGATCGTAGTCTTCGAATGCCTCCACCGAGCGCCTTCCTGAGGCCACGACGACTTCCCCACAGCTTTGACACTTAAGAAAGGCACTAAACCTTTCATCTATCCATTCAGGCTCCCAAGCCTCATGGTCGTGGCTTCTTTTCGAATCCAGTGTTTCCATGGAATGTATGCTGCCTTTGACCAAACCGACAATTCCCGCTCGGCAATTTGGGCATGGCCAATGCCTGAATTCTTTTTCACATGCGCTATGCCAGAGATCCTGATTTATCGCCATTTTGGGATACCCTCAATAAGTTTAGATGCTTTACATAGCAAAGAAAGCGAAGCGCATAAAGCCTCAGAAAGGCAAACAGGTTGACGCCTAGCGTCAATGCTATTGTGCTCTACAGATTAAAAATTCGGACTGCTCACTAGGTTTTTTAGCCAGCCGCTCCCTCGTAAATCATGTCTATCATTCGCTGGTTCCCGCGGGAGAACTCAAGGGGGCAGGGGTAGGCGGCGCCGTTTAGGATGCTTTCATGTACGGCGTTAAACTGGTGCACGTAGTGATCATCGGTTTGGAAGGTTTCTGACATGTGGTCGCCATTATTAAACCTGATTTCGATTTTGGCCTCGCCGTAAGCGCGGGGGTTAAATGGGGCGCTGATGGTTAGCACGCCTTTTTCCCCATGAAAGACCATCTGCTGGTAGGGGGCCATGCGCATGGACACGTAAAAATCGGCGCTAAAGTCGGGAAAGTCTGCCTGCACGCGCGCGGTGGTGTCCACGCCGTTTTGCCATTCGATCACCGAATGGATTTTGGTTGGCTCGGCACCCGTTACAAAGCGGGTGGTGACAGCGGGGTAAACCCCGATATCGGGCAAGGCACCGCCGCCATAACCAGGCTGATTGCGGATATTGTCCATATCGTCGTTGAAATATGAAAACGCACCCTGCACGTGGCGCAGCGTGCCTATTTTGCCAGATTGCACCCATTCCCGCACTCTTAGCCATTGCGGATGGTGTGTGACCATAAAGGCTTCGGCGGCAAACAACCCCGTGCGGTCCCGCGCCGCGATCAGCTGGTCTATTTCGGCGGCCTTCATGGCGATGGGCTTTTCGCAAAGCACGTGCTTTCCGGCCTCAAGGCATTTTAGAGTCCACTTTACGTGGTCAGTATTTGGCAGAGGAATGTAGATGGCGTCAATATTCGGGTCTGCCAGCAGCGCCTCGTAGCTATCATAGCAGGTCACATCCCCGTAAGGCGCGGCCATGGCTTGCGCTTTTTCGATGTTGCGGCTGGCAATCGCACCGATTCGGCCTTTGGCAGAAACGTGCAGCGCGGGGCATAACCAGTCTTTTGCGATCTTGGCCGCGCCTAAAATACCCCAGTTAATGTATGTATTCGCCATCTTTTGTCTCCTTTTCGGGCAGTATCGCCGCACTGGCCTGTTATTGGCAAGCATTTAGAGGGTGGCGGGGTTGCGCCCCCCGCCACCCGCGCTATAACCACCACAATTTGCACAGTCCAAGACCGACAAACCACGGGGTCCAGCATGCCAAAAAGAACCGACATCTCATCTATTATGATCATTGGCGCAGGCCCTATTATTATTGGGCAAGCCTGTGAATTTGATTATTCCGGCACGCAGGCCTGCAAGGCGCTGAAGGAAGAGGGTTACCGCGTTATTCTGGTGAACTCCAATCCGGCGACGATTATGACCGACCCTGATATGGCCGACGCGACCTATATCGAGCCGATCACACCTGAGACCGTGGCCAAGATTATTGAAAAAGAGCGCCCCGATGCACTGTTGCCCACCATGGGCGGGCAAACCGGCCTGAACACGGCGCTGGCGCTGGATGATATGGGCGTGCTTGAGAAATTTAACGTGCAGCTTATTGGGGCCGACCGAAAAGCCATTGAAATGGCCGAAGACCGTAAGCTTTTTCGGGAAGCCATGGACCGGATCGGGATTGAAAACCCACGCGCGACCATTGCTGAAACTATGGCAGAGTGCATGGCGGCGCTGCCGGATATCGGCCTGCCAGCCATTATTCGGCCTGCCTTTACTATGGGCGGCACCGGCGGTGGCATCGCTTATAATAAAGAGGACTATGAGCGCATTTGCGCAACAGGGCTTGATGCGTCTCCGGTGAGCCAAATCCTGATCGACGAAAGCCTGCTGGGCTGGAAAGAGTTTGAGATGGAGGTGGTGCGGGACAAGGCCGATAACGCCATCATTATTTGTGCGATCGAGAATATTGACCCGATGGGTGTGCATACGGGTGATAGTATCACCGTGGCGCCTGCGCTTACGCTGAGCGATAAAGAATACCAGATGATGCGCACAGCCAGCATTGCGGTGCTGCGCGAAATTGGTGTGGAAACTGGCGGCTCTAACGTGCAATGGGCGGTGAACCCTGCTGATGGCCGCATGGTGGTTATTGAAATGAACCCGCGCGTTTCGCGCAGCTCGGCGCTGGCCTCCAAGGCCACCGGCTTCCCGATTGCCAAAATCGCCGCCAAGCTTGCGGTGGGCTATACGCTGGACGAGCTGGACAATGACATCACCAAGGTGACGCCCGCCAGCTTTGAGCCAACAATTGACTATGTTGTCACCAAAATTCCGCGCTTTACCTTTGAGAAATTCCCAGGGGCGGAAGCCACGCTAAACACGTCGATGAAATCTGTTGGGGAGGCGATGGCCATTGGCCGGACCATCCATGAAAGCCTGCAAAAAGCACTGAGCAGCATGGAAACAGGGCTGTGTGGCTTTGACGAGGTCGATATTGCCGAGATGCCTACTGGCGACGACGTGATCTTTGAGCAAGACTTCAAAACCGGCCTAGACCGGATTATTGTTGGCGCCAATGCGGATGCGCAAATGGCGATTGATAAAGCGCTAACCAAGGCGCTGGCGGGGCAAACCCCCGACCGGATGCGGATTATTGCCCACGCCATGCGCTATGGTTTTTCGGATGAAGAACTGTTTGATATCACCAAGTTTGACCCGTGGTTCCTTGCGCGCATTCGCGAGATTATTCAGCAAGAAGTGAAGCTTTCGCTTAACGGCCTGCCCAAAACCGAGCCGCAAATGCGGACCCTGAAGATGATGGGATTTTCGGATGCGCGGCTCGCCATGCTGACGGGTAAAACCGAGACCGAAGTGCGGACGCTTCGCCTCGGCTTTGGCGTGGTTGCCAGCTTCAAGCGGATAGACACTTGCGCGGCGGAATTCGAGGCGCAAACGCCCTATATGTATTCCACCTACGAGTATTCCGTTATGGGCGAAGTTGAGTGCGAAAGCCGCCCGACCGACCGCAAAAAGGTGGTTATTCTGGGCGGCGGGCCAAACCGTATTGGCCAAGGCATCGAGTTTGATTACTGCTGCTGCCATGCTTGTTTTGCGCTTACCGAAGCGGGCTATGAAACCATTATGATCAACTGCAACCCTGAAACGGTGAGCACCGATTATGACACGTCTGACCGGCTTTATTTTGAGCCGCTTACGTTTGAATCCGTCATGGAAATTCTGCGGGTTGAGCAGGAAAACGGCACGCTACATGGCGTGATTGTGCAGTTCGGCGGGCAAACCCCGCTGAAGCTGGCGAATGATCTTGAGGCCGCTGGCATTCCTATTCTTGGTACCACGCCGGATGCGATTGACTTGGCGGAGGACCGTGAGCGTTTTCAGCAGTTGCTCAATGATCTTGGGCTTAAGCAGCCGCATAATGGCATTGCGTCTAGCCCTGAGCAGGCCTTTGAAATTGCACAAGATGTTGGTTATCCACTGGTGATTCGGCCCTCATATGTGCTGGGTGGCCGTGGCATGGAAATCGTGCGGGATGATGCGCATTTGAAGCGCTATATCAACGAAGCCGTTAAGCTTTCTGGCGATAACCCGGTGCTGCTTGATAGCTACCTGACGGGCGCCATTGAGGTCGACGTGGATGCGCTTTGTGATGGCGAGATCGTGCATGTGGCAGGCATTATGGAGCATATCGAGGAGGCCGGCGTGCACTCGGGCGATAGCGCTTGCTCGCTGCCGCCGTATTCGCTTTCCCGCGAGCTGATCGACGAGATGAAGCGGCAAACCGAAGCCATGGCCCTTGGCCTTGGCGTGGTTGGCCTGATGAACGTGCAGTTCGCCATTAAAGACGACGTGATTTATGTGCTGGAGGTAAACCCCCGCGCCAGCCGCACCGTGCCCTTTGTGGCCAAGGCGGTGAACTCGCCCATTGCTGCGATTGCGGCGCAGGTTATGGCGGGGGCCAAGCTTTCCGAGTTTGAACTCAAGTCACCTGACACCAAAATGTTTGCCGTAAAAGAGGTGGTGCTGCCTTTTGCCCGCTTCCCCGGCGTTGATACGCTGCTTGGGCCAGAAATGCGCTCAACGGGAGAGGTTATGGGGCTTGATACCACCTTCTCCAAAGCTTTCTTGAAGGCGCAAATGGGGGCGGGCACTGATCTGCCGCTTAAAGGCACTGTGTTTGTTTCGGTCAAAGACGCCGATAAAGGCCCACTGGTTTTGGAAGCTGTGAAAATCCTCACCAAGCAGGGTTTTGCTGTTCGCGCCACCCGTGGCACGGCGGCGTTCCTGAGGGAAAACGGGCTGCAAGCTGAGATGGTGAGCAAGGTTTATGAAGGCCGGCCTGACATCACGGATTTAATGAAAGACGGCGACATTGACCTTGTGTTTAACACCACTGAGGGTGGGCAATCTATTGAGGATAGCCGCGAAATTCGGCGCATCGCGCTTTATGATCGCATCCCTTATTACACCACCGCAGCGGGCGCGCGTGCGGCTGCACGGGCCATTGAAGAACTGGCCAAGGGCGAGATCGAAGTGTTTGCCTTGCAAGATTTGTAGGGTGGGGTTTACCCCCACCATACGACTTATGACAGGCGGCTAAGATCAGCCGATAGGGCGCGGGCGTCGGCAATGGCCGCCCGCAACGAGGCCAGCCGTGCGGTGCTATTGGCACCGCCGGGCGCTGCCGCTGATACCATCTGCACCTTGGCTTTCAGGCTGCTATTCACAGTCACGCCGCGCGCGTCCAAAGTGGCAACCTGATCTCTGATCACCGTTTGCAACGCTGCAAACTGGGCGCGCAAATTGCGAATTTGTGCAGAGATGCTGGCGGAAGTTGCTTGCAAACGCAGCTGCTCTGCGGCCAAAGAATTTGCTGTGGCCTGATCGGCTGCCAGCTGCGCCTCTAGCGTATCAATCCGGCTTTGGTAGCCGCCACCGGCCACGCCCACAACGCCTGAAAGGAAGCCGCCATCGGCTGGGTCTTCCGAAATTTCGCAGGCGGATAGTGCAAAAACCGATGCTCCAATGAGTAAAAATGCCTTCATAACAAACTCCTAAATATTTTTGGATAAATCATCTGCCACAGCCCGCATTTGCGCAATCCGGTTTTGCAATTCGCTTAGCTCGCTGTCAATATTGCCATTTCCCGGCTCTGCGGCTATGGCGGCGCGGGCTTGCGTGAATTCTGCGGCCCGGTTTTCTGCGCCGTCAATCGCGCCTTCCATATCGCCTAAATTCGCCTTGGCTACGCTTATGCGGGCTGCCAAAGAGGCTGAATCCGTTTGCCCTGCGGCGAGCGCCGCGCGCAGCTCGTTTACTTCGGAAATTTCACGGCGTTGCACTGTGCGCATAACCCGAAGCGTAGCGGCTACATCGGAATTTGTAGCACCAATATCTTTGCGTGCTTGCTTTAGCTGGGATTCTCTATCCGAAAAGTTGCGCTGCAAACTGGCAACGTAGGTGCCTGCCAGCCCGCCAACGGCGGCCCCAACAAGCACATTTCGCCAGAAGTCTTTACCATCATTTGCAAGGCTTAAAGCCGCGCCCGCTACAGCTCCGGTTGCCGCGCCCTGAATAATGGTTTTTTGCAGGGCTTGCGAGCGCCGTTGCAATTCAGCTTCCGCTGAAGTGGTTGCTTCACGGGTTACGGTTACTGTTGGCACACCGGGTGTGATCCCGCACCCGCTGACGGTCAATGCACCGACCAATCCGGCTGATACTAGTTTTGAGGCAAAAAATCTATGAGCCATGCGTATGTTCCTTTTGTTTCCGGAGTATAACTCTGAACGTGTTTAACAAATAGTGCAGCATCTACTGCCAAGCGCCGCTCTAAACGGCTAAGACCGGACTGTGGTAAAATGGCATCGGTTTGGCCTTTGGCAAATGCTTCGGGAAAGGAGCCTTGTGCCTGATCTATCAGAGATTGATAATAAAGTCGACTTTCATCCAGACGTTCCAGAACCTGCGCTAGCGCATCTTCAATGGCGGCCACATCGGCGCGAGACTCTTCGAGGATCGGTAAAGCAGCAGGATTGGTCTTGGCAATTTCCTCAATTTCGGCGATCGCCCTTTTGGCGATATTCAGCGTGCGGTCGATGCTGGAAAGCGCCACGATATCTATCCGCAATTGCTGCGCTGTGGTCGCCCCCAGAAAGATCGTCATCCGCGCGGCATCTTGGTAGAGCCGGTCGACGCTGGCCTCATCCGGGTTGGGCAATTGCATGCGGTAAATATCAAACGCACTGGAAAGCCGCTCCAGCGTTGCATCTGAAATATCTCGGGTGGCTTGCAAAAAGCCCAGCACTGCCAGTGCGTTTTCAATGCGCTCGGGGGGCTCGCCCGCTAATAGCTCGGCGCTGGTTTGCCCCGAGGGTGCGCCTGCGGCCCGCGCCCGCTCAATCATCTTTATCCGTTCGATGGCAAAAGCTGAAAACACCCCCTCTGGGTATTCTTCAATATAGCCCTCAAAAACGGCCACATCGGTTTGGGCTGAAATTTCGCGCCATACCGCTAGTTCGCGTGAATAGGCATTGCCCACACCCACCACGCCCGCGCGCTGCTGGCCAGCAAAATAGTGCTCGCCCAGCACGGCTTCCTCTACCCACGGAATTTGCGCGCCCCGCGTTTCCAGAATCACTTGCTGGCGCACACGGCCAAACATGATCCGTGCTTCCACGCCTTTGGTGCCGATATTATCAATGAGCGCTTTGGTGAAAACACTGTTATCACCTGCGCCGTCAAAGGCCACATTTCCGGGGTCGGTGGCATAGGCTATCAGCAGCCCCACGCCGCCAGTTGAGCGCGCCAATCCCGGCGGCGCTTGCCCTGTTGCTACAAACGGATTGTTGCGGCAGGCGTCCAGTATCACGATGCCTACATCGGGGCTGGCGGCCTCAAATGCGGCGCGTACATCGCCCATGGTAATGGCGTTGGTTTGTAAGCCGTTGGCATTGAATTCGGTAAAATCGGTAGAGATTAAATAGTTTTCACCGCTCACCTGCACGCCGTGGCCCGCAAAGAAAAACACAGCCATTTCGGCATTTTTGGCGGCTATGGTAAAGTTAGCCAAGGCGGCCTCCATCGCCGCATGGTCGGTATCTGTCGCTTTAATCACGGTAAAGCCAAGCTCTTCCAGCTTGCTTCCCAGCGCGTTGGCATCATTGGCGGGGTTGGGCAAATGCAGCTCTTCGAGCTGATAATTGGAATTCCCGATCAGCAACGCAACGCGCTCTTGCGCTATCGCTGCAAAAGAGGAACTGGCCATAATAGCCACAATAAGTAATCGTCTAATCATAGCGCCCCTAAAACCGGTTTCACCAAACACTTTGCCAAAGGTTTGGTGCAATGTGGTGAGCTACACAAGCTATTCGCTTAAGGTCTCTAGTTGAATAGGCGTCAAAACGCCGGTTACCGTGGCCCCCAAGGATTCTTGATATGAAGAGATAGCACGCGCGGTTTGTGGGCCGAATATACCATCAATAAGGCCACGATAATAGCGCATGTTTCGCAGTTTCTGCTGAACCGTGCGCTTTTGCCCGCGGGAGAGCGCCCCCTGCATGGCCCGCAAAACTTCAATAGACAGCTCAGAATCCGTGGACGCGTCTGTGTTTGTCGCCATGGTGTCTGCGGTGCTGTCTTCAGAATTTGTGTCAGCCATTTCAGGATCGGCCGTCTCGACCTGTGGTTCAACGTCAAGAGCCTCAATGGCGGCGGCAACATCGGCGGCGGAATCCGCTGCGGGCGTGGCTTCGCCGACCTGCGGTAAGCCCGTATCCTCGGGTGAGCCGCTCGTGGCGGCGCCCGCAGCTGTTTCTACCATTGTTTCAATGGTGTCGGCGGCGACTTCGGTGGTGGTAACCATCTCAGGCACAGGTAAAACCCGCAGCATAGTTGGGCGTGTTGGCAGCTGCGATATGCTTACGCCCTCAAGCTCGGAAAGCCCGCGCAAGGCTTCGCTTAAGTTAATGTCACTGGGAGAGCTTACCATGGCTTCTAGCCCGGCGGCTAAGCCAACCGCGGCTGAAGCGCTGGCAAACAGAATAGGGCTGGTGCCGGTGCGTGGGCCGGGCGCGTCTGAAACGAGGGTTACGCCGTCAATTAATACCACATCGCCTGCGTTGGAGTGAACAAGCACCGCGCCGCCATTTCCTGCCAATGCTGTGGCACGGGCCAAGGCTGAAAGCGGAATGGCCTTTGTAAGTAGATCAGAGCGCCGCCGCAGGGTTATCCCGCCCGGTGCCACAAACTCGCGGTTCCCTATTTTTAGAACCGTGCCATCATAATAGACCAGCGCCACATCCACATCTATCGCTGCGCCTGCAAAGCGTTTCAGGATTGAGCGCATTTGGGACGCATTGGGCGCGTTGACCGTGAGCACCTGTGCATCAAGTGATTCGAGCGTTCGGGTGACGCTGGCGGAAACTGGCGTTTCTTCGCCAGAGGTAATGATAAGCGCCACAATCGAGACTTCATTGAGGGGCCGCATCTCTTGCGCATGAGCTGAAAAAGCAGCGCTAAGTGTCAGCGATATTACAGTAAAGAATTTGATCATCTATAAAACCTGTGTCAATTAGGGCCAAATAAGCTCTATATCATGTCAAACAAATCTGGCGTAAGTTACACGACAGTAATACATTTATTTATGAATGTGCCTAGGGGAAAAAGGAATCAGTTATGAAATTACGCGCCAAGTTTAACCTTGTTTTGGTGTCCGCCTGCCTGATCGGCATGGGGGCGGCCTCGTTCCTGACCTATCAAGTAGCGCAAAAAAACGTATTGCAAGAAATCGAAAACGAGATCGATATTGTGCGCTCAAATGCGCTGGCAGTGCGTAATTATACCGCCACGGGCATTACGCCATTGCTGGCCGATGATAACGCCATTTTGTTTATTCCCAACTCGGTGCCGTCTTTCTCGGCGCAAACGGTTTTTGCCAAGTTTCAGGAAAGCTTCCCCGAGTATTCCTATAAAGAAGCCGCACTTAACCCTACCAACCCTGACGACCTCGCCAATGATTGGGAGGCCGACATGATCGACCAGCTTCGTGCGGATCAAAGCCTTGACCGTGTGGTGAGTATTCGCGAGACAGATGTTGGCCGCTCATATGTGGTGGCCTTCCCGTTTACCATTACAAAAGAGGGCTGCCTTGCGTGCCACTCTGACCCGGATATAGCCCCCGCTGCGATGCTGGACCTTTACGGGCCGGACAATGGCTTTGGCTGGCAAATGGGAGAAACCATCGGTGCGCAAATTGTGTCTGTACCCATGGCGCTGGCCGATAAGCGCGCGCTTGAGCTTGTTTTGGTGATTTTGGCCTCGATTGGCGCGGCTTTCGCTGTGGTGATTGTGTTGGTGAATATCATGCTGTCCCGCATCGTGCTTAAGCCGGTTTCGGTGATGTCTGACATTTCAGAGCAGGTTTCTATGGGAGATTTTTCTGCTCCGGAATACGTGAAAAAAGGCAGTGATGAAATATCGTCGCTCTCCGCCTCTTTTAACCGCATGCGCCGCTCTCTGGCCAGCGCCATGAAGCTTTTGGACGACTAAATGAACATTGTACCGCCAAAATCTGTTGGCAAATACCTTATCGATTCCGTGCTTGGACAGGGGGCGATGGGGGTTGTTTATAAAGGCCATGACCCGGATATTGACCGGGTTGTGGCGATAAAAACCCTGCATACCCACCTGATGAACGCCGATGAGCGCGCCTCGTGGCTAGAGCGTTTTGCCCGAGAAGCCAAGGCGGCTGGGCGGGTGCTGCACGGCAATCTAGTAACGATATTTGATTATCTGGAGCAGGATGATCAGCCCTATCTGGTGATGGAATATATCGATTCTGAAACGGTAGAAGATCGCATAAAGCGCCGCCCGTTGCCAAACCTGCAAGAGGTCGGTTCGATTCTCACCCAAATGCTGGCCGGGCTGGATGCTATCCACACCGCAGGGATTGTGCATCGAGATATTAAGCCAGCCAATGTGCTACTATTGCCCAATGGCAGCGTGAAGCTGGCTGATTTCGGGGTGGCCAAAATTGAGGCTTTGGGCGCAACTCAAGGCGGGATGATAGGCACACCAGATTATATGTCGCCCGAGCAATTTATGGGCCGGCAAGCGGGCCATCGCGCCGATATTTTTGGCGCGGGGGTGATATTGTTTGAGCTGCTCACCGCACGTAAACCCTTTGAATCCGCTTCGCTTGGAGAGCTTACCCAAAAGGTAATTTCAGGCCAGTCGCTTGATTTGCGCACACTGGCGCCCGACCTGCCCGAAGGCCTTTACCAACTTTCAGCCCAAACCCTTGTGGCGGATCCGGCCAACCGCACACCAGATGCGCGCGCCTTTGCCAACGCTATGCATGAAGCTCTGCGTAACGTAGGCCGTGCTGTGCTGGACGACACCGACCGCACGGTTGTTATGGCTCCCGCGGCCCCCGCCCCTGCGGCGGCTCTTAGCCAAACCATGGCTGATCAAATGCCCAAATCAGCCTTGGCGCGCATTGAAACCTTGCTCACCACCCAAATTGGCCCCATTGCAAAGATATTGGTAAGGCGCGTTTCAGCCTCTACGACAGATACGGGGCAGCTCATTAACCAGCTCGCTGCCGAAATCGGCCTTGAGCACCGCGAAGCCTTTAAGGCGGCGGTGAAGGCGCATCTTGGCCAAACCGGAGCCAACGTTTCTGGCGTTGGTCCAATGCTATCTGAAGAGTTGTTAGAGGCGTTAACGCGTGAATTGGTGCCCCATATTGGCCCGATTGCCAAAATATTGATCAAGAAAACCGCCAAAACCTGTCGAACCCGCGAAGAGCTATGCGATGCATTGTCAAAGCATATAGATGACGCGGCAAGTCGAGATGCATTTATTCAAACCATGGCTTAGCCCTAAGTGGTAAGCGTTACTTCCCGCTGCGGGTGGCTTTTTGTGATGGCAAAAATGCACGTGTGACGCCGTGGCGGCGCGTTCAGGACTGCACTATTTGGTGAGATATCACCCGCGCCGCGCTGAAACGTTCGCGCAGTTTGCAGCGCAGCGCGGGTGCAGACGTGCCAAGCAGAACGATCTCTGACGCGCTGCGATAGCCGAGCGAAGCGAGGCCTCAAAGCGCTGGACGCTCTGCTCAAACCGATGTAATTTGCCCGCATGGCTAAACTCTATTTTAACTACTCCACCATGAACGCTGGCAAAAGCACCATTCTTTTGCAAGCTTCCTATAATTATAACGAAAGCGGCATGGAGACCTATCTTCTGACCGCCCAGCTTGATGACCGTGCTGGTGAAGGCCGCATTGCTAGTCGAATCGGCATAGATGCGCCTTCGGACAAATTCAATGTGGCCAGCGACCTTTATACAATGATCAAAGCGCGCCTTGCCCGAAGCCCCGTTGCCTGCGTCTTTATCGACGAATCACAGTTCCTGACAAAAGAACAGGTATGGCAGTTGGCCCGTGCGGTGGATGACCTTGGCGTGCCGGTTATGTGTTATGGGCTGCGTGTGGATTTTATGGGTGAGCTATTTCCCGGCTCTGCGGCGCTGTTGGCTTGGGCTGACGAAATGCGTGAAGTGCGCACCATTTGCCATTGTGGTAAAAAGGCGACAATGGTGGTGCGGCAAGATGATGAGGGGCGCGTGTTAACCGGCGGTGAGCAGGTGCAAATTGGCGGGAACGAAACCTATCACTCCCTTTGCCGCCGCCACTGGCGAGAAGCTGTTGGCCGCTAAAAAACTTTCCCCATAACGAAGGCTACATTACCTGATGTGGCGGCACTTTGTCAGCAAAGAACGCGACCAAATTATCCACCGCGCGCATCCCCATGGCGATGCGCGTTTCCAGCGTGGCGCTGCCTATATGGGGCAAAAGCGTCACATTCTCCAAGGCTACCAGTGCTTCTGGCACGCGTGGCTCCTGCTCAAATACATCTAGCCCCGCACCGGCAATCGCACCAGCTTCTAGCGCGCTAATCAACGCGGCTTCATCCACCACATCTCCGCGCGCGGTGTTGATTAGGTGTGCACCCGGTTTCATTAACGCCAGCCGTTCGGTGCCGATCAAATGGTGGTTGTCCACATCTCCCGGCACATGCAGAGACACCACATCGGCTTCGGCCATCAGCGCATTAATAGACTCCACGGCATGCGCTTCCGAGATAGAGGGCACCAGTACCTTAGAGCGGTTGAAATAGATCACTTTCATGCCAAAGCCAAAATGCGCCCGCTGTGCCAGCGCCGTGCCGATTCGGCCCATGCCGATCACGCCAAGGGTTTTGCCTCGCAATGAGCTGCCCAGCCCCGAACTGATATCAAACCCACCCCATTCGCCGCGCCTCAAGCGGGCCTCATGAAAATACATTCGGCGCGTGCTGGCTAAAATTAACGCCATAGCAAGGTCTGCTGTGGCATCATTCAAAACGCCGGGGGTGTTGGTCACCACCACCCCGATATCCTCGGCTGTTTCCAAATCTATATGATTGGTGCCAACCCCAAAATTTGCGATAATCTTGGTAGAACGTTTACCGTTGGCTGTCAGAATATCAGCATCCATCTTATCACCAAAGGTGCAGAGCAGCCCGTCGGCTCTGGTCATGGCCGTGGTCAGTTTTTCTTTTGAAAAGGGTGCGTCGGTTGGGTTCAGCGCCACAGTGAACAGCGACTTTAGCCGAGCTTCAACGGGCTCTGGCAGCTTGCGCGTAACGATGATTTTGGGCCGTGCCATGTTGCGCTCCTAATGGACGCGCCCGCCAAGGGGCACAGTTGTTTCGGGGGTTAGAAGCACAATACCACCGGCATCATCCTCGGATCCGATCACGAGAAATTCTGACATGAATTTGCCGATTTGGCGGGGCGGAAAATTTACCACACCCACCACCAAACGGCCAATCAGGCTTTCGGGGGTGTAATTGTCGGTGATCTGCGCCGAGGTTTTTTTCTCGCCAATATCAGGCCCAAAATCAACCCAAAGCTTGATCGCAGGTTTACGGGCCTCTGGGTAGGGCTCGGCACGCAGCACTTTGCCAACGCGCATGTCGACTTTTAGAAAGGTCTCAAAATCCAGCATGGCCGCCTCGCTTTAGCTGGTGGGAATCATCGGCAGTATGGTGCCATTATGCGGCGATAGGTATCAACCTTTGGTGAACAATGGCAAGGGCTAGCTATCGCGCAGTGCTTTTGAGCGGTCCGCTGCCGCTTTGATGGTTTTTCGTACCAGCGGCGGTAGGCCAACATTTTCATTCATCAGCACTTTTAGCCCGGCTTCCGTTGTGCCTGCTGGGCTGGTTACATTGACGCGGAGCTGGGTCGCGGTTTCATCAGATTGGGCGGCTAGCAACCCAGCGCCAGCCACGGTGGCTGTGGCCAATTTAGTAGCCATCTCCGCAGGCAGCCCTTCAGCAATGCCAGCGGCTGCCATGGTTTCAATCAAGTGAAACACATAGGCAGGGCCGGAGCCAGAAAGGGCCGTGACCGCGTCCATTTGGTCCTCGCTGTCCAGCCGGATGGTTTCGCCAATGGCTTGCAGAAGGTCGTCAGCAAGCTGCATGTTTTTGGGTGTGGCAGCGGCATTGCCCACAATCGCCGTGATCCCGCGCCCGATGGCGGCGGGGGTGTTGGGCATGGCACGAATAATCGGCCCATTGCCCAGCTCTTGGGCCAAGGTTTCCAAGGAAATGCCCGCTGCGATCGAGAGATAAACCGTGTGGCCCATGCCTTTTAGCTGAGGCAGGGCCTCTTTCATATATTGCGGCTTTACGGCCAGCATGCAAAGCGCTGGGGCATCCGGCAGGCCGTCATTCAGGTGCAGCCCTTGGGCTTGCAACGCCTTCAGGCGGTCGCTTGGGTATGGCTCTAATATCCATACATCTGACGGCTGCACATCGCCAGCCAGCCAGCCTTCCAGCATTGCCGAGCCCATTTTGCCACAGCCCACGAGCACCAAACCACCATCCATTTTAAGCCCGCCCATATGCATCACTGATGGCGGCTTGCATCGCCTGTGCAGGGGTGTCATCTCCCCAGCTCACCAGCTGGAAGGCCGGGTAAAGCTTTTCGCACGCCGCTACAGAAATCCGCATCATGTTATCCACCTGCTGCGGGCTGGCCACTGCCCCGCCCGATAGGTTTAGCCCGTAAATATAGGCCATGGTTTGCTGGTCTTCCCAAAAGGAAAACGCCCCGCTCCAGCAGCTATCATTTGCGAGGTTCAGGGTTTCATACAGCGCGGCCAGCTTGGCCTTGGGCGGCGCAAACTCAAAGCTGCACACCAGGCGCAGGGTTTCGCTTTGCTCAGACCACACAAGGCTCACGGCATATTGCTGCCAAAGCCCCTCAACCACCACGGCTATTTGGTCATCATTCTGGCGCTCAAATACCCAGTCGCGCGTTTGCGCGAGCGATTGAACAAGGTCAATCGGGTGCAAATCTTCTAGCTCCTGAATATGCATATGAGGCTCCACATTACTATGGCATGCCTCTATAAGTCGCGCATAGGGCCGCCCTCCATACTATATGTATGGCGGCGCGCCCCTGTAAAGCGATTCGTTATTCGGGTATTACTTCGCTTCCAGTGCGGCAATGCGCGCTTCAAGCGCCGTGCACTCTTCCCGCGCTTTTTGTGCCATCAGCCGCACGGCTTCAAACTCTTCGCGGCTCACAAACTCGCGGTCGGCCATCCAGCGATCCATCATGGATTTCATCGCGGTTTCTGCCTCGGTGCGTGCGCCCTGCGCAACCCCCATGGCGTTGGTCATCAGCTTTGACATATCGTCGAGCACACGGTTGCGTGATTGCATTGGACATTCCCTTTTCAAAAACCTAGCTTATATATAAGCCGTTGCCGGACTATTGCCAATCATAATCACCAAGGACGCTTCTGTGCTGCTTGCCCTCCCGTTCCCCAATATCGCCCCCGAAATTTTCGCGTTTGACCTGTTTGGGTTTAATATCGCCCTGCGCTGGTATGCGCTGGCCTATATTGCTGGGCTGCTGCTGGGCTGGCGCTATATCCTGCTGCTAATTACCCGCCCGATGCTGTGGAACAAAGTGCCGTTGAGCAAACAGCAGGTCGAAGATCTGATGACATGGATGATTTTTGGCGTGATTATCGGCGGGCGGCTGGGATTTGTGATTTTCTACAACCCCGCACCTTATATGGCAGACCCGCTCAGCATTCTGAAGGTTTGGGAGGGCGGTATGGCCTTCCATGGCGGTTTTGCCGGCGTGGTGGCGGGCGTGGCGCTTTTTGCTTGGAAAAACAAGCTGCCGATATTGAGCGTCGGAGATGCTGTGGCCGTGGTCACCCCTTTAGGGCTGATCTTCGGCCGCCTTGCCAATTTTATTAAGCCCGAGCTGTGGGGGCGGCCAACCGATGTAGCATGGGGGGTGGACTTCCCCGATAGTCGCGCGCAAATATGCCCGCCCGAGTGGTTGGGCGAGTGCCTGCGCCACCCGAGCCAGCTTTATGAGGCGGGCTTGGAAGGGTTACTTTTGGCGCTGGTGATGAGCTGGCTTGTGTGGCGCAAAGGCTGGCTGAAGGCTCCGGGCCGCATGATAGGTGTGTTTTTGCTTGGCTATGGCAGCGCGCGCTGGCTGGTCGAATATTTCCGCCAACCCGATGTGCAGTTCACCTCGGTAGATAATCCGATCGGTTATATTTTCACCTTCGCAAATACTGGTGTCACCATGGGGCAGCTGCTCTCATTACCGATGATCCTGATCGGCTTGTGGATGATACTCAAAATTCGAGAAAAGGCGTGACGGCGCTAAAAACCATTATCGAGGCCGAAATTGCAGCGCAGGGGCCGATGCCGCTGAGCCGCTATATGGAGCTGTGCCTGAGCCACCCCGAACACGGCTACTATATGCAAAAGCAGCCTTTTGGCGCGGCCGGAGATTTCACCACCGCACCCGAAATCAGCCAAATGTTTGGCGAACTTATCGGGCTTTGGCTGGTGCATATGTGGCAGGAGGCCGGTGCGCCTGACCGGTTTGTACTGCTAGAGCTGGGGCCGGGGCGTGGCACGCTGATGGCCGATATTTTACGCGTGGCCAAGCTGGCACCGGCCTTTCTGGAGGCCGCCGATGTTTGCCTGCTGGAAATCAGCGCGCGGCTCTGTAACGTGCAGCGGGAGAGCTTGGGCGAGGTCCGCCACATAGGGCGGCTGGAAGACCTGCCCAAAGGCCCGGTTTTTGCTGTGGCCAATGAGTTTTTTGATGCCTTGCCCATTCAGCAATTTGTGAAAAATGACTTTGGCTGGCAGGAGCGGCTGGTCGGCGAGGGGCTCACGTGGTGCCTGTCAGACACAGTTCCGCGCCCTGAACTAGACAAAGCATTTGAAGGCTTGGAAACAGGCCGCATTGTGGAAGTGGCCGCAGCTTCGCAGGCGATGGCACAGCTGCTAACCAAGCGGATATCCACCCAAGGCGGCGCGGCGCTGCTGATAGATTATGGTGATTTTGATGGCACGGGCGATACCTTTCAAGCGGTGCAAAAGCATGAACAATCTGAGCCATTTGCCACCCCTGGCGAGGCCGATCTAACTGCCCATGTGCGCTTCAAAGACCTCGTACAAAATGGTGTGGCGCACGGGTTTGCAACGCAGGGCGAATTCCTATCCCGCCTCGGGATAGACGCGCGGCGGCAAGCGCTAGAAGCAGCTGGCGGGCAGGGGCTGGCCGCCCAGCACCATAGGCTGGTAAGCCCTGACGAAATGGGCGGGCTGTTTAAAGTTTTGGCTTTGGCACCAGAAGGTTATGAAAATATTGCGGGGTTTGAAGATGGGGCTTAATCCGGTTACGCTTACGCATATATTAAGTGCTCGCCATGGTTTTTTCACGCGCCACGGCGGGGTGTCTACGGGCATTTTTGCCTCGTTAAATTGCGGCTATGGCTCACCGGAAAATCATGAGCTGATCACCCAAAATCGCGCACTGATCGCCACCGATGTGGGGGCCGCGCCTGAGCGGCTGTATTCCGTCACACAACCCCATTCCGCCGATGTTCTCACCATAAACACGCCCGAGGATTATGCCGAGGGTATAAAAGCTGACGCCATGGTTAGCAAAGGTGAAAATATAGCGCTTGGCGTGCTCACCGCTGATTGCGCGCCGGTGCTGTTTCAAGACGCCAAAGCGGGTGTGATCGGTGCTGCCCATGCCGGCTGGCGCGGTGCATTTGGGGGGGTGCTTGAGGCTACAATGGAGGCCATGCGGGCGCTCGGTGCCACCAATATCAACGCTGTTGTTGGCCCCTGCATCAGCCAGAAAAACTATGAGGTCGGTCCCGAATTCCTCGAAACCTTCGTCGACGAAAACCCCGATTACAGCCGCTTCTTCATCAACGCCCCGAAAGAAAAGTATCTTTTTGACCTGCCCACTTTCACCCTGCACCGCCTCCGCCAAGCTGGCGTTGCCGAGGCCGAATGGACCGGACACTGCACCTACGCCGCACCGGATACCTTCTATTCCTACCGCTATTCACAGCACAATAACCTGCCTAGCTATGGCCGGATGCTCTCGGTGATCACCACCTGAAGCACCTCAAATGGTCAAAATACTCCGGGGGATGAGCGCAGTGAGGGGGCTGGCCCCTACTTGCCGAGCCGAAGGCGAGGCCACGCCCAACGGCTGGTATTTTGCGCGCAAAATCGTCCAGCAGGCGGGAGCCGCTAGCGCCTATTGCTCGACCCGCGCTTCCAACACGTCAAAAGGCACGCCGGGTGCGTCTTTGCCATTCCGAATCACCAGTGAAGTTTTAACACTGGCCACATTCGGGGCCGACGTCAGATCGTGGGTCAAAAAATGCTGGAAGCTCGTCAGGTCCGGTGCCACGCATTTCAAAATAAAATCAATCTCGCCATTGAGCATGTGGCACTCCCGCACCAACGACCAGCCCTGCACCCGCGTTTCAAATTCCACGAGGTCCGTTTCTGCTTGTGAATGCAAACCCACCATTGCAAAAACCTGCACTTCAAACCCAAGCGCGCGGGCGTTTACATCAGCATGGTAGCCCTTGATTAGCCCCATCTCTTCCAAGGTGCGCACACGGCGCAGGCAGGGCGGCGCCGAAATGCCGACCCTCTGGGAAAGCTCCACATTGGTCATCCGGCCATCAGCCTGTAATTCGGCCAGTATTTTCCGGTCAATCGGGTCGAGCTTGTTATGGGACATGGTGTTCCTGTTTTGCTTTGTTATTTACCCTTGTTACCTAGCTCCACCGTTTTCCGCAATAATATTTCGCTCCAATACCCTATTATCGATGCAAAGGAGGGTTCAAACGGGGGGGCGCCGCGCTTATATTAAGGTCAACAGATTTAAAAAGGAACACTCCCATGGGTGACACAAAACACACAAAACTGCTGATTATCGGTTCTGGGCCTGCGGGCTATACGGCGGGCGTATACGGCTCTCGCGCTATGCTGGAGCCGATTCTGGTGCAAGGCATTCAGCCGGGCGGGCAGCTCACTATTACCACTGAAGTGGAAAACTGGCCCTCACGCCAAGAGGTGCAAGGCCCTGATTTAATGATCGAAATGGAAGAACACGCCCGCGCGGCCGGCACCGAAATTATCTCTGACCATATCAGCGATCTTGATCTTTCCAAGAGGCCCTTTACGGCCAAAGGTGAAACTGGCACCACCTATACGGCTGATGCTGTGATCCTCGCCACCGGCGCGCAAGCCAAATGGCTGGGGATGCCGAGTGAGGAAAAGTTCAAGGGGTTTGGCGTGTCTGCCTGCGCCACTTGTGATGGGTTTTTCTACCGTGGCCAAGAAATTGTGGTCATTGGTGGTGGTAATTCCGCGGTTGAAGAAGCGCTGTTCCTGACAAATTTTGCCTCCAAAGTGACCCTTATTCACCGCCGCGACGAACTGCGGGCCGAGAAGATTTTGATCAACCGTCTGATGAAAAACGAAAAGATCGAGCCGTTATGGTTTCATGAGCTGGACGAGGTTTATGGCGGTGAAAGCCCGCTTGGCGTTGAGGGTGTGAAAGTTAAAAACGTGAAAACGGGCGAGATCACCGATATTCCCTGCAAGGGCGTGTTTATTGCCATCGGTCATGCGCCCTCCAACGAGCTGGTAAAAGACACCTTAGAGACCCATATGGGTGGCTATGTGGTGACGAAACCTGACAGCACCGAAACCTCAATTCCGGGTGTTTTTGCGGCGGGTGATATCACTGATTATAAATACCGGCAGGCGATCACCTCGGCGGGCATGGGCTGCATGGCCGCGCTGGAAGCCGAGCGCTTTTTGGCTGAACAAAAAGCGTGAAGCTGGTTGAAGGCACATTCTACCGCCTTATTGAAACGGCGCGGGCAGGGGATAACCTTGCCCCTGCCCGTAGCCCTGAAGGGCGGTTTCATTGTTCTGGGCAGCAGGCAATGTATCTGTCTGAAACACCGGCAGGCTGCCATGTAGCTATGGCGTATTATGCCCGCTCCGATGGCCCCGCGCTATCCTTACATGCTCTTGCACTAAGCAATGCTTATGTTCTTGACCTTCGAAACCCCACCCAATGCGCGCGCTTGGGCATAGACCCGTCTAACGTAAATAACCGCTGGCAAAATGAGCGTGCTGAGGGGCTTGAGGCCTCAACATGGGCAATTAGTGATGCGGCCCGTTTGGCCGGAGCAGACGGGATGCTAAGCCCCTCGCGCTCACGCCCTGAGCTCACTCATCTTACGTTGTTTCGCTGGAATGTTCCGGATGGGCCTGAAGTGCGGCTGAAAGAAGCATGAAAAAACCGGCGTAATCAGGCGATTCAAGTATAGATTTATTAAACAACCCTTGGTATTGGCCGAATTTACGCGCCCAAAATAACCTCTGATCGACAAATTTTTGACCCAATTGGTGTGGTTTTCTGGAATATTGATCGTGAATCGGAATTGTGTGCCCAATATAGTCCCTAATCGACAAAACTAGAGTGGATTTCTTAATCAACCCTTGGTATTTGCTTGAAAAAACGCTAATTAACGGTGTTTTCAGTCCTTAACCAACGGTTCACCATGCAAAATCTGACCCCAATCCCCGAATTATTCGTCTCCCATGATAGCGCTGAAAAGCTAAAGCTGGAGGCCGCCGAGCTGCCAAGCTGGGACCTGACGGCGCGGCAAGTTTGTGACCTTGAACTGTTGATGAATGGCGGCTTTAACCCGCTTAAAGGCTTTATGAGCGAGGCGGATTATAACGGCGTGGTCGACAATATGCGGCTGGCCGATGGCGCGCTTTGGCCCATGCCTATCACGCTGGATGTGTCGGAGAAATTTGCCGAGAGCATTGCGCCTGATCAGGACATTGCCCTGCGCGATGCAGAGGGCGTAATTTTGGCGATTTTATCAGTAACAGATCGTTGGACACCTGACAAAGCCCGCGAGGCGGAAAAAGTGTTTGGCGCCGATGATTTGGCACATCCGGCGGTGAATTATCTGCATAATACAGCTGGCAAGGTCTATCTCGGCGGGCCGGTTATCGGCATTCAGGCCCCCGTGCATTATGATTACCGCCGCCGCCGTGATACCCCAAATGAGTTGCGGGCCTATTTCCGCAAAATGGGTTGGCGCAAAGTTGTGGCTTTTCAAACTCGCAATCCGCTGCACCGTGCCCATCAGGAGCTAACCTTCCGCGCGGCGAGAGAAACCCAGGCGAACTTGCTCATTCACCCGATTGTCGGCCTAACAAAACCGGGCGACATTGACCACTTCACACGGGTGCGCTGCTATGAGGCGGTGCTGGATAAATATCCACAATCAACCACGGCGATGAGCCTGCTCAACCTAGCCATGCGCATGGCCGGCCCGCGTGAGGCCGTATGGCATGGCATAATTCGTAAAAACCACGGCTGCACCCACTTTATTGTGGGCCGTGATCACGCGGGACCGGGTAAAAACTCGGCGGGCGATGATTTTTACGGCCCGTATGATGCGCAAGAG
Organism: Paracoccaceae bacterium; assembly: GCA_002402045.2. Taxonomy (GTDB): domain Bacteria; phylum Pseudomonadota; class Alphaproteobacteria; order Rhodobacterales; family Rhodobacteraceae; genus UBA3077. The sequence goes on from NVUX02000012.1 coordinate 54,678, forward strand.
CTGTTTAAAGAGTACGAAGCCGAAATTGGCGTGGAAATGGTGCCGTTTAAGCACATGGTTTATGTGCTGGAAAAAGCACAATATGAACCAGCAGACGAGGTTGAGGACAGCATGACCGTGCTCAATATCTCTGGTACAGAGCTGCGGCGGCGGTTGGTCGAGGGGCTTGAAATCCCCGATTGGTTCTCCTTCCCCGCTGTGGTCGAGGAGCTTCGGCGCACCAAGCCTGCGCGGCACAAACAAGGCTTTACGGTGTTTTTTACCGGCCTTTCCGGTTCAGGAAAATCAACCATCGCCAACGCGCTGATGGTTAAGCTGATGGAAATGGGGGGCCGCCCTGTTACGCTGCTCGATGGCGATGTCGTGCGTAAAAACCTCAGCTCCGAGCTCGGGTTTTCAAAGGCGCACCGAGATCTGAACATCCGGCGTATTGGCTATGTGGCCTCAGAAATCACCAAAAACGGTGGCATCGCCATTTGTGCGCCGATTGCACCCTATACCGCCACGCGCCGTGCTGTCCGCGAAGAAATTGAGGCTTTTGGTTCGATGATCGAAGTGCATGTAGCGACCTCACTTGAAGAGTGCGAACGGCGTGACCGCAAGGGGCTTTATAAGCTTGCGCGGGCCGGAAAAATCAAGGAATTCACGGGTATTTCAGACCCTTACGAAGCGCCTACTGAAGCACAGCTGGTGATAGACACCGAACACGTGGACGTAGACAACTGCGCCCATCAGGTGATTTTGAAGCTGGAACAGATGGGTCTTATCGCCGGTTGATCTCGATTTTTTGAGACACAGATTGCTGCACATCGCGCCTTAGCTCGATGTGCAGCAATCCGTTTTCCATATAGGCATGGCGCACCTCCACCCCGTCAGCCAGCACAAAACGGCGCTGGAACTGGCGGGCGGCAATGCCTTGATGTAGGTAGGTGCGCGGGGTCTCGTCTTCCGCCTGAGTGCCTTTGATTATAAGCTCGCCATTGGCAAGCGTGATATCAAGATCGCTCTCGGCAAAGCCAGCTACCGCGAGCGAAATTCGGAAATTATTTTCCGAAGATTGCTCAATATTGTAAGGCGGGTAGCCATCATTTTGCGCGCTGCGCTCCATCAGGCGGTCCAGCCGCTCAAAGCCGAGCAGAAACGGGTGGTTTGCGAAATTTGAGTTGCCCATAGTAGCCCCTTTTCAGATATCCTCTGAAATATGGGTATTTATCGGGCTGGGCGCAAGAGGGTGAGTTGATCACGCGCTGTTGCTGGGCTAAAAGGCAATAAATAGGAGGCCGATATGGGTGAATGCAAAGTTGGTATTGTGATGGGGAGCCAGTCTGACTGGCCCACAATGAAAGAGGCCGCGCTGGTGCTGGACGCATTGGGCGTGCCGTATGAAACCAAAATTGTGAGCGCGCACCGCACGCCCGACCGGCTATTTGAATACGCAGAAAAAGCGGTTGAGAACCAGATTAAAGTAATAATTGCTGGCGCGGGTGGCGCGGCACATTTGCCCGGCATGCTGGCGGCTAAAACGCGGGTTCCGGTGTTGGGCGTGCCGGTAAAGTCATCCATTCTTTCGGGCTGGGATTCCCTGCTTTCAATCGTACAAATGCCTAAAGGCATTCCGGTGGGTACGCTGGCCATTGGCCCCGCGGGCGCGGCCAATGCCGGGCTTTTGGCGGCGGCCATTTTGGCGGGATCTGATATGGAGCTGGCTGCGCGGCTGGATACCTACCGCGCCGCGCAAACCGCTAATATTGCCGAGGAGCCAACGCGTGATTAAAACCATCGGAATTTTGGGCGGTGGCCAGCTTGGCCGGATGCTTTCAATGGCGGCTGCACGTCTTGGGATGCGGGTGCATATTTATGAGCCGTTGCCCGACCCACCTGCGGGGGATGTGGCCGCGCGGGTGTTTACGGCCGGCTATGATGACGCTGCGGCTTTGCAGGAATTTGCCGAGTCTGTGGACCTTGTTACGTTTGAATTCGAGAATATTCCGGCGGCGGCCCTGGATGTGATCGAGGGTTTTGTGCCTGTATTGCCCCGCCGTAATGCTTTGGAGGTCTCTCAAGACCGGATTACCGAAAAGCGGTTTTTGCAGGATAACGGTGTGAGCGTGGCGCCTTTTGCCGAAGTGGACACGCTAGAACAGCTCATGTCTGCGCTGGGCACGATTGGCACGCCAGCGATCCTAAAAACGCGGCGTTTTGGCTATGATGGCAAGGGGCAGGTGAAAATTACGGCGGTAGCCCAAGCTGAGGCCGCTTTTGCGTCGCTTGGGGGGGCGCCTGCTGTGCTGGAGCAGATGATCCCGTTTGATCGGGAAATTTCGATTATTGCGGCGCGAAATGAGGCGGGCGAGGTGGCGTGCTTTGAACCTGGCGAAAATGTTCATAATGACGGGATATTGCACACAACCACCGTGCCTGCCGAAATTTCACATGCCCTGCAAACAGATGCTGTCTTGCTGGCAGCACGCATTCTAAATTCGCTGGATTATGTGGGCGTGATGGGGGTCGAGCTGTTTGTGACGGAAAAAGGTTTAATGGTGAACGAAATTGCACCCCGGGTACACAATTCAGGACACTGGACCCAAGATGCCTGCCTGATCGACCAGTTTGAACAGCATATTCGCGCCATAACCGGCTGGCCATTAGGTGACGGGCAAAGGCATAGTGACGCGGTGATGGTGAATTTGTTGGGTGATGATGCTAACCATCTGGCTAAATGGCATAACTCGGCCATACATCTATATGGAAAAGCCGAGGTGAAACCCGGACGTAAAATGGGGCATGTGAATAAAATCAGCCCCAAAAGCGCCTGACCGGAGGCCGGTCAGGCCTTTATGGTTTAGCCATAAACCTTTTCTTTGCCGAACTTCTTTGTCAGCATATAGTAAACTACCGCGCGATATTTATTGCGGTTTGATTTGCCATATACTTCAAGCGCCTCGTCAATCGCAGCCATAAGCTCCGGCCCGTCTTTCAGGCCTAGCTTTTTAATCAGGAAATTATCTTTCACCGTTTCCAGCTCTGATTTTTGCGAGCCTGCCACCGTGGAGGCATCTGCGTTGTAAATTGATGGACCACAGCCGATGGTGACTTTCGTCAATAGATCCATATCCGGCGTCATTCCGCATTTTTCTTTTAGATCAGATGCATATACTGCAATCAGGTCGTCTCTCTTGCCCATTAGGGTTCTCCTCGCTTGGTTTTACACGTATATCGTAGGGTATTCCCTTCTCTCACGCAACATTTTGTGGCATTGACCGCTCGGTCAGGGTATGGATGGTCGGAATTCCGCCTAGATTGAGGAGCCAAAAATGACCGACGCTTACATTTGTGATTACATCCGAACCCCGATTGGGCGCTATGGCGGCGGGCTAAGCACTGTGCGGGCGGATGATTTGGCGGCGGTGCCGATCGCCGAATTGCTGTGCCGGAATTCGGGGTTGGACCCTACGAAAATTGACGAGGTGTTCCTTGGCTGTGCCAATCAGGCGGGCGAGGATAACCGCAATGTAGCCCGCATGGCGGCGCTGCTGGCGGGGCTGCCTGAGGCGGTGCCGGGGGTGACGCTGAACCGGCTGTGTGCGTCGGGTATGGATGCCGTGATAGCCGCCGCGCGGGGTATTAAGGCGGGCGAAATTGAGCTGGCGATTGCGGGGGGCGTTGAGAGCATGTCTCGGGCGCCGTTTGTGATGCCCAAGGCGGGCGTGGCGTTTTCGAGGCAGGCGGAAATATACGACACCACCATCGGCTGGCGGTTTGTGAACCCGGTGTTGAAGGCGCAATACGGGGTAGATTCGATGCCGGAGACTGCAGAGAATGTGGCTGCTGATTTTGGCGTTTCACGGGCGGATCAGGACGCGTTTGCTATGCGCTCGCAGCAGCGTGTAGCGGCGGCGCGGGGACGGTTGGCCCGCGAGATTATTGCCGTGACGGTGAAGGGCCGGAAGGGTGACACAGTGGTCGATACTGACGAGCACCCACGCCTCAGCAGCCTTGAAAAACTGGCGGCTTTGCGCACGCCGTTTCGCGAGGGCGGCTCGGTAACTGCGGGGAATGCTTCGGGCGTGAATGATGGTGCGGCGGCGCTTATTGTGGCCTCGGCGGCGGCGGTGAAGGCCCATGGGCTAACGCCGATCGCCAAGGTGCTAGCGGGAGCTTCGGCAGGGGTTGCGCCGCGCGTTATGGGGATTGGGCCGGTGCCAGCCACACAGAAGCTGTGTGAAATGCTGGGAATCTCGGTAAAAGATTTTGCAGTAATCGAACTGAATGAGGCCTTTGCGTCACAAGGACTTGCAGTTTTACGACAATTTGGCATTGCTGACGATGCGGCGCACGTAAATCCCAATGGCGGAGCAATTGCGCTGGGGCATCCGCTTGGGATGTCTGGAGCGCGGTTGGCTGGCACCTTGGCGATGCAACTAAAGGCGGGCGAAAAGGGGCTGGCGACGATGTGTGTTGGCGTGGGCCAAGGGATCGCCTTGGCCCTTGAAGGGGTTTAGCGCTTGGGCGTGTAGCCGAGGAGGCGCAGCGCATTGAGCGTCACCAGAACCGTGGCGCCGGTGTCTGCCATAATGGCCATCCAGAGGGATGTGACTCCCCAAAGCGTGGTGACCAGAAACACGGCCTTAAGCCCCAGCGCGATGCTGATGTTTTGGTAGATGTTTTTCATGGTTGCGCGCGACAGGTCTATCAGGGCCGGGACATCGGAAACCCGCTGATGCAGCAACGCCGCATCAGCGGTTTGAAGCGCAACATCGGTGCCGCCGCCCATGGCAATGCCAACATCGGCGCGGGCCAGCGCGGGGGCATCATTTATGCCATCACCCACCATGGCCACGGGCCCCATTACGCGCAAGGCCTCAATGGCTTTCAGCTTGTCTTCGGGCAAAAGCTCGGCTTTCACCTCAATGCCAAGCTGCGCGCCGAGGGCTTTGCCTGTGCGGGCATTATCTCCCGTAAGCATGATGGCCGCAATATTCATACGCTTGAGCGTGGCCATAGAAGAGACCGCGTCCTCCCGCAGTTCGTCGCGCATGGCGATGATACCAAGGAGCACGCCATCAGCCAGCACAGCGGCCACGGTTTTTCCGTCTTCCTCAAAGGTTTCAATCTGCGCAGCTTCCTTAGCGCTAACGCTGGTTATTTCAGCAGCATAGCGCGGCGAAGCGACAACCACATCGACGTTGCCAACCATGGCCCGCACACCTTGGCCGCGTAGGGCTTTTGAGCCTGTAACCGCGCCCAATGTTAGCCCTTCGGCACATTTGGTTATGGCTGTGGCCAGCGGGTGGGATGAGCCAGCTTCAACGGCGGCTGCCAGCTTTAGCATGGTCGTTTCCGTGCCGATGAAAGGCACAATATTCGTGACCTTTGGCGCGCCTGCCGACAGGGTTCCGGTTTTATCAAAGGCCACGGTGCGGACTTTACCAATGGCCTCTAAAACCGCGCCGCCCTTTATCAGCAAACCATGCCGCGCGCCGGTAGAAATGCCCGAAGTAATGGCGGCAGGGGTGGAGAGCACCAGCGCGCAGGGGCACCCGATGAGCAATATGGCCAAGCCTTTATAGACCCATGTTTCAAGATCGGCGCCAAATAACGGGGGGAGGAAGGCGATAAGCGCGGCGGTCGCAATAACTCCCGGAGTATAATAGGTGCTGAAGCGCTCAATGAAGCGGGCGGTGGGGGCCTTGGCGGCTTCAGCGTCTTCTACCATCTGCAAAATTTTGGAAATCATGTTGTTTTCAGCTGCTTGGGTGACTTCTAGGCGGATGAGGCTATCCGTGTTTATGGAGCCGGCAAACACAGAATCGCCCAGCGTTTTATGGCGCGGCATGGATTCTCCGGTGATAGCGGCCTCGTCAATCGCGGATTCCCCCATGGTCAGGGTGCCATCAGCCGGCACACGGCCGCCGGGGCGAACCTCAATGATATCTCCAAGCGATAACGTGTTGGCCTCGACCTCCACGATGCTATCCCCCTGCACTAGAAAGGCAGATTTTGGAACGAGATCAGCCAGCGCAGACACCGAGGCGCGCGCCTTTGCAGCGGCAGCGGCCTCTAATACCTCGCCAATTAGAAACAGGAAAACGACCACTGAAGCTTCGGCAGATTCCTCTATCATGATTGCACCAATCACGGCGATGACCACCAGCATTTCGATGGTAAAGGGCTGGCCAACACGTGCGGCGCTAAACGCTTTTTTCGCCAGTGGGGCTAAGGCCAGCAGCGCGCCAGCCGCAAAAACATAGCCCGCATAGGCCGGCACAAGCACCGAAAGCACCGTGGCTACAGCCAAAATAGCCCCCGCCGCAATGACCAACCGCCCTTTGCTGGTTTCAAACCAGCGCTTGGGGGCTATGGGCGCCACATTTTCCCGCACTTTATAGCCGAGCTTCCGGATAACCATCTTTACGCTGGCCGCATCGCCGCCCACACCAATTTCCAGCTTCAGTTTTTGGCTGGAATAGTTCAAAGACACGTTCCCCACCCCCGGCAGCGCGCATACCGCGCTTTCGATCTTGTTGGTGCAGCTCGGGCAATCCATGCCTTCTACGTTTAGGATTAAGTGCTCAGCCATTTGGGCCTCCTGTAAACAAATGATTCGCCATACTATGCAATCTCGAGCCCCTAGAGCTTCAAGGCCTAATTTCCCGCTTGACGCGGGCATGGGAAAAACCAAAATGTGCGGGCATCGACAGGAGGCTCACATGCCAAAACTTCCCGAACTCTTTATTTTGCGCCATGGGCAAACCGAGTGGAACCTTCTGAAAAAATACCAGGGTCAGCGGGACTCACCACTAACCGCGCTCGGGGTTTCGCAGGCAGGAATGCAGGGCGAGATTTTGTTGAAGCATCTGGCGGGGCGGGTTTTGCCTGCCTATGCCAGCCCGCTGGGCCGGGCCGCGCGCACCGCCGAAATTGCGCTGTTGCCGCTTGGGCAGCAGGCGCGCCTAGATTCTCGCCTAAAAGAGGTGCATTTTGGTGCGTGGGAGGGCAAAACCCATCAGGAAGTGTTTGGCCCAATAGATATCGACACGTCAGAGCAAAGAATTGAACACTATTTTGGCTCACCGGGTGGCGAAAACTTCAATGATATGGAGCAGCGTTGCCATGGGTTTCTGCGGGAGCTGGATGGGCCAAGTATTATTATTACCCATGGCATTACGTCGCGCATCTTGCGCGGTATTTGGCTGGGGTTGGGCCTCAATGAAATGCTTGATCTGCCTATTGGCCAAGGCTGCGTTTACCACCTGCATGCGGGGGCCGAGCACTGCTTGCAAGCCGCACCGGCCAACGCGACGCTGCCGCTAAAATAAATTTTCACCATTGGCGAGGGAACCGCTTGACGCCCCCGCCCGCTGGCCCTAAAACGCGGCTACGCCAGAAGCATTGTTTTTGGCAATTTGTAAATGTGCGGTTGTAGCTCAGTTGGTTAGAGTGCCGGCCTGTCACGCCGGAGGTCGCGGGTTCGAGTCCCGTCAACCGCGCCATTTACAAAACAAAGATTGCGCGGTTGTAGCTCAGTTGGTTAGAGTGCCGGCCTGTCACGCCGGAGGTCGCGGGTTCGAGTCCCGTCAACCGCGCCAATCTCTTTTTCTCACAGCTAGTTCGCTGCGCTCACGCCTCCGAAGGGGCGGCAAACGGTTGCCGGGGCATGGTCATGCCCTTGGGGCCTTCAAGCATCATTTCCTTTTCTCTGGGTTTACAGCAAAGGCTATAAAAAACATCCGCTAGCCCAAAGAAAGTGGTCCCATAATGGATGTACTCCAATCGATAGATCAAACTGAGAGTTTGCCCAACTGGCCAATAGCGGGGGGATAAAAGGAAACCCAAAAGCAGAAAACCTGTTCATTAAACGGGCTTCGAATTCTGGTGTCTCTTTAAAGATGTATATGTTAGCGAGCCTTCCAAACAATCGACCCAAACCGGCCCCGAAATAAAAGCTGGCCAAAAACAGTAATAATCCAATCGCGCTAGCGAACCCACCCTTCCATGTTATTAACAATAGTAAGCCAAAGAGCAGTGTTGCGGAAATTTTATTGAGTGTTTTTAACGCACCTAATTTCCTTAGAACAGACTGTATCATTTCTGACCTGTAACAGATGCTGCGGTTCACACCAATGAGCATTTTTCACAAGCATTCAAATTTGGCGTCTTTCCCCTTTTGACGTTTTCTTCTCGTCGTTCGGCGATTTCAGCCATGCAATATTGTGCGCGCCGTGGCTTGATGCCAATGGCGATACTGCTTAGGGTTTTCCCTTAATCAACAGGAGCAAAACGTGCAGGCAGATTTTATCATCATTGGGTCGGGCTCCGCTGGGGCGGCGCTGGCGTATCGGCTTTCGGAATCCGGCAAGCACTCGGTGCTGGTGCTGGAGGCAGGCGGGTCAGACATTGGCCCCTTTATCCAGATGCCTGCCGCGCTGTCCTACCCGATGAACATGAAGCGCTATGACTGGGGCTTTAAAACCCAGCCCGAGCCGCATCTTGGCGGGCGGTCACTCGTGACCCCGCGCGGCAAGGTCGTTGGCGGCTCCTCCAGCATTAACGGCATGGTTTTTGTGCGCGGCAACCCCGAGGATTATAACCATTGGGCCGCGCAGGGTGCCACGGGCTGGGATTATGACGGCGTGCTGCCATACTTCAAGCGCATGGAGCATTGGCATGGCGGGCGGTCGCCACTTCGCGGTGACAGCGGCCCGCTGCATGTAACCCGTGGGCCAATGAGCAACCCGCTGCACAAGGCCTTTCTTGAGGCCGGCCAGCAGGCGGGCTTTCCCTATACCGAGGATTATAACGGCGAAAAGCAAGAGGGCTTTGGCCCGATGGAAATGACGGTCTGGAAGGGGCGGCGCTGGTCTACGGCCAACGCCTACCTAAAGCCCGCGCTTAAGTGGCCAAATTGCGAGCTACTCCGCTGCTTTGCCCGCAAGGTGGTTATTGAAAATGGCCGCGCGGTGGGCGTGGAAATTGAGCGCGGCGGCAAGGTTGAGGTGGTGCGGGCCAACCGCGAGGTTATTATTTCTGCCAGCTCCATTAACACCCCCAAGCTGCTTATGCTGTCGGGCATCGGCCCCGCCGCCCACCTTGCCGAGCATGGCATTGAGGTGCTGGCCGACCGCGCAGGCGTGGGGCAAAACCTGCAAGACCATCTGGAGCTTTACATCCAGCAGGCCTGCACCCAGCCCATAACGCTGTTTAAGCACTGGAACCTGTTTTCCAAGGGGCTAATTGGCGCGCAGTGGCTGTTTGCGAAATCAGGGCTGGGCACGTCTAATCAGTTTGAAACCGCCGCGTTTTTGCGCTCGCCCAAGGCCAGCTACCCCGATATCCAATACCACTTTATTCCGATCGCGGTGCGATACGATGGTAAAGCCGCCGCAGAGGGCCACGGCTTCCAAGCCCATGTTGGCCCCATGCGCTCGCCCTCACGCGGCGCGGTCACGCTGGCAAGCGCTGACCCAGCAGCCGCCCCCGAAATCCGCTTTAATTACATGTCTGAGGAGGCCGACTGGGAAGATTTCCGCCACTGCATTCGCCTAACCCGAGAGATTTTCGGGCAAGAGGCCTTCAAGCCATACGCCGGCAAAGAGATCCAACCCGGCGCTGCCCTGCAATCTGACGAGGAGCTAAACGGCTTCATTCGTGAGCACGCCGAAAGCGCCTTCCACCCCTGCGGCACCGCCCGCATTGGCGCCGCGAGCGACCCCCTAGCCGTGGTCGACCCCGCCTGCCGCGTCATCGGGGTCGAGGCCCTCCGCGTCGCCGACAGCTCCATCTTCCCCCGCACCCCCAACGGCAATTTGAATGCGCCCAGCATTATGGTGGGGGAGAAGGCGGCGGATTTAATATTGGGGGGGTAAGGCTATTTCGGTCCGAGTAGTTTCCAGAGTGCATCTGTGGGACCAACCGCCCCGAGGTCAGATTTTACGATTCCATCTGCAGATGGGCTGAACAATCGTTGCAATAATGCGCCCAGGAACGCCTCTTTGGCGTGGCCCTGTTGGGCCAGTGAAAGATAGGTTTGAATCATAACGACCCGTTCGTGAGCATCATTCCAAAGGTGCAACTGGCTGGCAAATAAACGGTAAAGTATGCGTGCAAATAGCATTCCGAGGCCAATCAATCCGGTAAATGGAGCTACGGCCCCTACACCCACGTCGCTCCAAGAAGCAATAAACCCTTGCAGCCCGTTACCGTAGCTTTGGATGAAACTGATAAGCAAACAAAGAGTGAGGCCAGAGTATAGGACAAAAAGCGCTGCAAACCATTTTGTAGCACGTTTAGGGCTTTTCGCTTTATCTTTCCAATACTGAATGGGGGCCTGCAATGCCATTTTTGATTCATAGGTTTCTTTAATAGTCGTGGTTGCTTTAGTGAGATCGAGGATTAACGGGTCAACAGCATCTTTTGTTTGTTGTCTCAATTCGTGTTGCTCTTGGCGGGTGCTGCTTTTGTGCTTTCCGAGCGTTGCCGCCATAGTTTTGGTGGATGCTTCAGTTTTTTGTTCGCGCAAAAGAATTAGAACATCTAATTCTCCAAGCCGATCTTCTGATTTCTTTCTTCTTTAATCGACGCTTCCAGTTCTGCATGAGCTTTGCTTATAGCTTTTAAGCTGGCATTTGCACCACGTTTTGAAATTCCCCTTTTGAAGTTTGAAAGAGCATTAAATGCCAGATAATAGCCTTGAGTATTTGGGATTTCCGTGCTTTCAGCTCTCGCGGCCAAATACATAATTTTCGTAGCAAATCTTTCGTCCTCTTCTTTTTCCGAAAGTATAAACTCGCCCAATGGACTTCGGGAGTAGATATAACTCTCAGCTGCTGTCCTGGCATTTAAGTGCGAAAGAGCATTTGTAACTTCATTTGCTAAGTGGCTTTGATTTGGCGAGCTAATCGCCTCATTCAGTCTCAGAATTAGTTGAATTTAAGGTTGGATTAAATTATTAACATTACTGTCTCGGTAATCCCCCCATTTTACATGGTTTCCGTTAGTAGAATTACGCGGCCATTTTTAGTTTCATAGCGGGTGTGATCCCGCCGATGCCCATGTTGGGGCGATCATTGTTGTAAGTCCATAGCCATTCTGTGGCCTGATGCTGCGCCTCCTCAATTGTTTCAAAGATGTTTTGGTCGAGCCATTTATGCCGAACCGTTCGATTGTATCGCTCAATGTATGCGTTCTGTTGGGGTTTCCCGGGCTGGATATACTGGATGTAAATGCCCATCCTTTCTGCCCATGCCATCAGTTTTCCGCTGACATATTCCGGCCCGTTATCGACCCGAATAATCTGCGGTTTGCCGCGCCATTCAATAATCCGGTTCAGGCTGCGCACCACCTGCTCGGCTGGCAGCGAGAAATCCACCTCAATGCTTAACCCCTCACGGTTAAAGTCATCCAGCACGTTCAGGGTGCGAATGCTGCGACCGTCAGCCAGTTGATCCGCCATAAAATCCATTGAGCAAGTATGATTGGCTATGTTCGGCACCGCCAGTGCGTCCGGCTTATCCCGTTTTAGGCGTTTTCGGGGTTTTATCCGCAGGTTCAGCCCCAGTTCACAGTAAATTCGATACACGCGCTTGTGGTTCCAACCAAAGCCTTTAACATTACGTAGATACAAAAAGCACAGCCCAAAACCCCACGTGCGCCGGTTGTCCCCTTCTCGGGCATTTTCAATGCCCTGCCAGGCAATGGTCAACCTCACAAGCCAATCTCCGATTTCAGCATTCTCGTCACTCAGTTTGCGTTCATAACGATAGCAGCATTCGCTAATCTGAAACGTTCGACACGCCAGCGCAATGCTGACCCCACGATCTGCGACTGCTGTCACGGCCATCTCCTTCCTTCGGCCCTCTCGGTGATTGCATGCAATCACCTGCCGGGTAATAGATGGCCGCGCTACTTTTTTCCGAGCACTTCCTTCAGTAGATCATTCTGCAGGCTCATTTCGGCGTACATCCGCTTCAGGCGGCGGTTCTCGTCAGCCAGAGCCTTCATCTCGGATATCATCGAAGCGTCCACTCTCGGTCAATCCTGCGGATTAACCTGCCGTGCAATGCGTCCCGCCAAACTTCGCCCGCCATTTGTAAAAGCTGGCATTGTCTCTCGCTGATTGCTGCGCATTCACCTGCCGACCAATGGCATCATGCCATGTTCTCTGCACAGTTCGGAAACCGGCACACCGCTCTCAGCCTGTTTCAATATCCCCATAATCTGCGCGTCGCTGTATCGTGCTTTTTTCATTCAAATTCTCCTCAGATTATTATGCCGAGAAAATCCTACTTATGAACACCACTTTTTATCGGGGGGATTACC
>NVUX02000096.1 GCA_002402045.2 Paracoccaceae bacterium
GCGGTGGGACCAAAGGTCAGAGGGTAACGTTCAAATTTCGCAAGATTCATGGGGTTTCCTTCTCAGTTACACATTCGCCAAATAATAGCGATTTTTAGAAGGAAGGTGCTCTCTAGTTATGTGCAATTATTTCATTATATCTCTTCAATTCGAGTAACTATTTACCTATGCTCATAAAAAATTATGAAATTATGAAAGAATCTTTCATGGAAATTGAAATCGACAAGATTGATCGGAAACTTCTGAAGTTCTTGCAACGCGATGGGCGCATGTCAAATGCGGAACTTGCTGAAAAAATAAATGTCAGCCCGGCAACCTGCCATAGACGGACGCAACGACTTTTTGAAGAAGGCGTCATCAGTTATGTTCGTGCACATGTTAACCCGGAAGCTGTGGGGCGCGGGGCATTGGTGACAGTTGGAGCAATATTAGAAAGGTCAACACCGGAGAGTTTTGCAGCCTTTGAAGAAGCTATTTCAAGGTTTTCATTTGTGCTGGAATGTCACTGCGTTGCCGGAGATTTCGACTACTTACTCAAAGTGCGGGTGCGTGACACCGCAGACTTTAACCGCCTGCACAGAGAGAAACTTCTGATATTACCTGATGTACGGCAACTCAGAAGCTTTTTTGTTCTGAAAGAAGTTATCGAAAATGCGCCGTTAGATTTTTGAGAATGACTGCATATTGTAGATTTTCATACTTTATGATCAACAAAAAGGCATCAGCTTTGGACCCAGATCTGTTTCTGTGGTATTAAATTAGATGTTTGCAACGTAGTATAATTGTCATTAATATCTAATTTGAACGAACTACTGCTCCTTCACCGAAGTTGTTGCATTTTCTATTTTTTCTTTTTGACCATAAGCGAAAATACAGCTCTACGTACGTCATCGAGGCTGGCCTGAAAAGAAGCCCATTGATGCCATCTCTTCACGGATTATTTTTGTAAACCCCTTAAGAGTGTGGTCATCAAGATCGACGGTCATTCCCGTGATTGTAATTGCTCCCAGAAATGAGCCATCAGTCTCAAAAAGCGGGGTGGCGACCGAAGCGAAATGTTTGTTTAGCTCCCCTCTGGATATGTAAAACCCATCTTCGATGATCTTTGCGCTTTCAGCGTTTTCAGGCTCTGTGTGTGCTAGCAGTATTTTTGCTGCTGCCCCTCCCTCCGAGAAGGGTACCGAAGCACCCACATCGATAAAATAGCGAAAATCTTGATGGGAAAAATCTCGTGCAAGACATACACGGTCATTGTTGGACCGTACAAAAAAAGAGGTGGTCAGCTCGACCCGGCGGCTAATATTTCCAATGGGCGCCTCCAGCCGAGAAACAAAATTAGAGGTGGTTTTGAATATTGCAGCCATACGCAAGTTAGATGGCCCTGGTGAATATGCACCGTCAGGGCTCTTTTCCAAATATCCCCAAATAACCAAGGTTTTTAGTGCACGCAGAGCCGTTGCTTTATCCAATCCCGACAACGCTGAAAGCTCACGTAATTGTAAGCGGGGGCTTTGCTGGGTGAAACAGGAAAGCAGAAGCAAGCCACGCTCAAGAACGCCAATCGGGTTTTTTTTGATTTCAGTCATTAAATTTCCTTGGTGATTGCTTGACAGTAATTCCACTGTGTGTTTTATTAAATGAAATACATTTCACTGAATGAAATAACAAGAGAAATGTTAAAATCAATAGCTAATGTTTATTACGATAAATTTGACGTTAAACACAGACTGCTCACAGCAAGACTTGCTGCGGAGCTTAACAATATGATTTTGATTTGGAGAATTTGAATGAGCGTTTCGGTTTTTGACATGATTACAATGCAGCATCTTTGGAGCACTCCAGAGTTGCGTCAGATTTTTTGTGAAGAAAATCGACTACAAAAATGGTTGGATTTTGAAGTCGCTCTAGCACAGACTCAAGCAGAACTAGGCTTGATTCCTAAGGACGTTGCTGAGGAAATTAGTGCTGCAGCAAAAATGGAAGATGTAGACATTGAAGCTGTTGCTGTAGAAGTACGACGGATAAAACATACACTTGTTCCTCTTTTGAAAGATGTTCAAAATCGCTTATCTAAAGAGGCTGGAGAATATCTGCATTATGGCGCCACCACTCAGGATGTTGTTGATACTGGGTTAATATTGCAATTGCATCAAGCGCACGAATTGTTTCGTAAGGATATGGGCTCTGTTGGTCGTCAACTATTGCGACTTTCAAAAGAGCATCGTGATACAATTATGGTGGGTCGCACCCACGGTACTCAGGCTCTTCCAATTACCTTTGGTCATAAATGCGCAATCTGGCTTGATGAATTGTCGCGCCATGCAGAGCGTCTGGACCAAGTTGAGTCACGGGTGTTTGTTGTGATGCTGGCTGGTGCGGTTGGTTCTCAGGCAAGCTATGGTCCACGTGTTGCGGAAATCGAAGCTGGAGTAGCAAAAAAACTTGGGTTAGGGGCGACCGATATTAGTTGGGCTCCATCACGCGACCGTATTGCCGAGTATGTTTGTCTTCTTGCTATGATTGCCGGCACCCTAGGCAAAATTGGTAATGAATTATTCAATCTTCAGCGGAACGAATTTGCGGAAGTTGAGGAGGGGTTTAGTGATGGCAAGTTGGGTTCATCCACTATGCCACATAAACGGAATCCTGTGGCGGCAGAAAACTTGGCCATGCTTTCACGCCCGGTTCGATACAACGCAACAATGATGCTTGAAGCAATGATTCAAGAGCATGAACGCGATGGAATTGCATGGAAATCTGAATGGAAGTCAGTACCTGAAACGTGCCTGATTACCGGTGCGATGCTTTTTCAGGCGGATAACTTGCTCAAGGGTTTGCGAGTCAATCTTCCTGCTCTCAAGAAAAATGTATCGATGATGAAAGGGTATTTGCTTTCTGAACGCGTGATGCTCGAATTGGGGAAACGGATTGGCAAAAACACCGCCCATGAATGGCTCTATGAAGCGTCCATGAAGGGGCTTGAAAACGGACTGAGCTTTGCTGAGGCCCTCAAGGGGCACGCAGAAATAGCGAATGTTTTTTCAGAAGGTGAAGTTGAAACAATGACTCAGCCATCTGAATATCTTGGCGCAATTGGTGAAAGTATTGACCGTGTTGTGGCGCGAGAAGAAAGCGCGGCTTGGTTGGCGGTGAAATAACTAATTTCCCGGCTCTCTTTATTCGGGGTCGGGCAAACTATCGGAATTTCCGATCTATATTAATAGCTCTAAGGGAGGAGACCCCATGAACATGATAAAGAAAATTTGTATTACTACAGGACTGAGTTTGGCACTGGCAACGCCAGCGATGGCATTCCCGGATAAACCAATAGAATTGGTCGTACCGTTTAAGCCGGGTGGTGGGTCAGATGTGTCGGCACGGGTTTTTGCAAAATGTGTTGGCCCGTATCTGAGTGAAAAAGTTCTTATTAAGAACATCACAGGTGCGCGCGGTAAAATTGCTGAAGTTGAAGTGCGTGATAGTCGTGCAGATGGTTATAAACTTCTTTGGGCTCACCAGGGAATGGATATGGGATTGGCAACTGGTCGCTCGGACTATAATTATACCGCTTTCAAACCTGTTGCCGCTTCGGTTGACATGAACTTCGGCATTTTTGCCAGCGGTAAGAGTGGCATCGACAGTGTAAAATCCCTGCTTTCTAAATCTAAAGAAAATCCGGGAAAATACACAATCGGTGCAGCACTTAATGGCTTTTCACACTTCGCTGCGCTTGATTTTCTGAATTCAGCAGGCATCGATTCAACGTTGATCCGTGTTATTCCCATGTCTGGGGGTAAAAAACGTATTGTAGCTGCTATTCAGGGAAATCTGACATTGGTTCCGACTGCTGTGGGTGCTGCGGCTCCTTACGTGGATTCAGGTGACATGCTTCCTGTGGCGGTTTTATCAGCCGAGCGGGATACGCGTTTGGGTGATGTTATGACTTCTGTTGAGCAGGGTGTGGAAAGCACGTTCGCGATGAATTTCACAACATTTGCACCAAAAGATACACCTGATGATGTGATAAGCACTTTGGCCGATGCCTGGGGTGCTGCAGCGAAAGATCCTGCTTGTATAAAAATGTTAGCAGCTCAGTCAATGAAGCCAGGCGGTGCTCGTGGTGCAGAACTCAACAAAAATCTTGCCGATCGTTACGCCTTGATTGAAAAACTTGCTAACAAATTCAATCTGACATCAAAAAAGAAATAGGCAGACTGCCCGTCACTGTTCAAAGTGTGGGCTGATCTGACATATTCCGCGCCTTTATCGGGCGCGGAAAATTTCTGAGGATTGGAGGCTTCAGTTATGCGCGCAACAGACTTGTTCTTTTCCGCATTCTACATAATTTTACTTGCCGTGGCGGGGACACAATTATCCCAACTCAGTGATATCAATTCTGCAGAAATTTCGTCGAAACTGTATCCGACACTTGTAGTTTCCATTGGTCTGATCATGGGTGTGCTTGAAACGGTCCGCGTCTTGTTTGCTCGCGGCGGCGAGAGCCTGCCAAAGCTTTCGGAAGTTTGGGCGCCGGCATTTAATCGGCGGCGTATGACCCTGTTGTTTCTGTTTGTTGTCTATTTGATAGCCATCAAACCTGTCGGGTTTCTTGTTTCTACGGGCATGTTTTGTTTTGGCACAATCTTCATCCTTTCGCCACAGCGCAATCTTCGCGTAGCCGCGATCTCCATAGCTGTTTCCGCTGGAATTTTATCTCTAATTTATCTGCTTCTGGTCGTTTATCTCGAAGCATTTTTACCTTAACGAGGACATCCCCATGTATGATTTGATGTTTCAGGGAGCTGCACACGTCTTTCTGCCATGGACCCTTTTTGCTATTTTCATGGGGGTTGCAGGTGGACTGGTCATTGGTGCGATACCGGGCCTGACGTCCACGATGGCAATTGCGCTGATGGTTCCTGTCACCTATGCGATGCCAATTGAATTTGCTATTCCCCTGTTGATGGGCGTGTATTGTGGCGCAATATCCGGTGGGTTGGTTGGTGCAATCTTACTCAATATTCCAGGCACACCGGCCTCGGCATCTACCTGTTTGGACGGTTACCCAATGGCAGCCAAAGGACAGGCTCCCAGAGCACTTGGGCTAGCCGTATATTCATCGATGATCGGTGGTACATTATCCGGATTGGCGTTGGTATTAATCTCGCCATTGCTTGCGAAAATTGCGCTAACATTTGGACCTTGGGAGTATTTCGCACTCGTTATTTTTACGTTCTCATGTATCTCTGCAATGTCAGAAAAAGGACGTGCAATTAAAGCTTTCATGGCGGCGTTCATCGGCCTTGGTCTGGCGCTTGTTGGACTGGATGAGGCATCCGGTCAGGTACGGATGACCTTTGGCTTTACGGCTTTTGAATCCGGATTTTATGAGTTGCCTGCCCTGATAGGCCTTTATGCAATTCCTCAGCTCTTAGCCGATAGTGATGACATTGGCCGGACGTCGAAAATATTGAAAATCAATTTCAAACTGAGAGAGTTTACCCAGACATTTGGTGAGGTAATCCGACATAAGCGTGATCTGCTGCGTTCCACATTTATCGGAATTATCATTGGAATTTTGCCTGGAGTTGGTCCGGGGCTTTCCAATATCGTTGCATATAGTCAGGCGAAACGTGCGTCGAAAACACCTGAAAAATATGGTACTGGGGAACTGGCCGAATCTGTAATGTCACCGGAAGCTGCCAACAACGCATCCATGGGCGGTGCGCTAATTCCTATGCTCACATTGGGAATTCCCGGCGATGCATCGACGTTGATGATGCTTGGTGCTTTCATGTTGCATGGCATCGATCCCGGGCCACTATTATTCCGCGATCATGGGGATATAGTCGGCGTGGTCTTTCTGTCTTTCTTCGTTGCATTCGCATTTTGTACGGTCATTTATCACTTCTTCATTCCTTTGACGATTAAGGCGATTTCAGTGCCGCGCCAATATGTGATTCCGGTATTGTTGATCCTTTGTACAGTGGGTTGTTACTCCCTCAATAACCGAATGTTCGACGTTTATTGTTTCCTCGGTTTTGGATTGCTTGGTTATTTTCTTCACATCTCGCGTGTTCCAGTATTGCCGGTCATTCTGGGATTGATTTTAGGCCCGATGGCGGAAGAACAGCTCAGTCTTGCGCTGGCATTTGGGCAAGGTTCTATCCTGCCATTCTTTATGCGCCCGGTGTCCGGTTCCATTTTGTTGGTGGCGTTTCTCTCGCTGGTATTGCCGCCAATTATTACTTATTTGCGTCACAAAAAAATTCTCAAAAGCGCCTAAAGGAATTCAAATGAATAACAAAATACCGAACTTGATCAATGTTGACTGGCTCGTAAAATATCAAAATGAAGCGGATTTACTGATCCTCGATGCAAGTTGGTACATGCCTGCTGAGGCACGGAATCCAGATGCAGAATTTGACATTGAACATATTGCCGGCGCACAGCGTTTTGATTTTGATGCGAGGGTAAAGGATCAAAACTCCGAATTGCCGCACATGTTACCGACGCCGGATGATTTTCAACTAATTGCACGAGAGCTTGGTATCAATGGAATGACTAAGCTTGTTATTTATGATGGATCCGGCATTTTCGCGTCGCCCCGTGCATGGTGGATGTTTAAGGTGATGGGACATGAAAACGTGGCGGTTCTAAATGGTGGTTTGCCAGCGTGGAAATCAGCGGGAAATCCAGTAGAGAGTGGTTCTGCAGTAGATCAACCGGCAGGTGAATTCGTTGCCGAACTGAATAAAGCACGTATGAGTGATGCCCAAGGTATCCAGAATTTGCTTTCTAGCGATGTTGCTCAGGTGGTTGATGCCCGAGGTGCGGCACGTTTCAGAGGTGAGCAGGCCGAACCTCGAGCGGGTCTGCGCTCTGGCCATATACCTGGAGCCAGAAATCTGCCATTTGACCAATTGCTTATGGATGGTCGCTTTCGCGATGTTGAACAAATTCGAACTTGCTATTTAAATGCTGGATTAACCGGTGAAAAACCGATTGTTGCATCATGCGGATCAGGAGTTACGGCTTCAATTTTAGCGCTGGGCGCAGAGGTTGCAGGTTTCGATCCCGTAGCAGTATATGATGGTTCCTGGGCGGAGTGGGGGCAGGAAAATCGCCCAGATCTCGTGGTGGTCACGGGTGAGTAGTCAACCCGAACTTGGTCCCCTTGCATTCTGGGTAGCAAGCAATGCTCCACAAAATTTTGACAGTGCTTTAAGAGAGCGGCTTTATGCGACCATACTGGACTGGTCCAGCGCTCTTATCGCTGGTACCAATCATTCTCTTTTTCCAAGTTATCTTAAAGGGTTGTCCCGGCTTGGGGAAGTCGGTCCGGTGCATATTGCTGGAGCATCTGGCACATATCCTTTGGCAGTTGGAGCAAGTGTTAATGCCGCAATTAGCCATTTATGGGAGGTGGATGATGCTCACCGTACTTCGACCAGTCATCCCGGGATTACTATTATTCCAGCGGTAATGGCCATAGCTGAGAGCAGAAATATTTCTACTGAACGTTTTGCTGGTGCGATAGTTGCTGGGTTTGAAGTAGTGTTACGAATTGGCTCTCACCTTGGACCAGACCACTATGCTCGTTGTCATACCACCGCCACCGCTGGTACATTTGGCGCTGCAGCAGCGATTGCTCATGCTATTGAGCTGAATGAAGCTGATACGTTATCTGCGTTTGGACACGCAGGTACGCAAGCTGCCGGGCTTTGGCAGTTTCTCGATGATAAAACCATTGACGCCAAGGCATTCCACGCAGCAACTGCTGTGCGAAATGGAATTTCTGCAGCACTGATGGCAGAGGCCGGCATTGCGGGGGCGCCACATATTCTAGAAGGACCTAGAGGTATGCGCGCCGCATGGGGCTTGAAAGGTTGCGATCCATCTTGGTTGCTACCTACTGCTAAACCAATGATCCACGATGTGACTATTAAGGGTTGGCCAGTTTGTGGTCAGATGCACAGTGCATTGGATTGTGCAAGAGCCATAGCCAATGACTACAGTGCTCCACTTACAGATATCGAACATGTCTTGGTGGAATTGCCAAGAAGTGCCCTTGAAATAGCAGGAGCACGCGAACCGACGAACGTCTCGCATGCAAAATTTTCAACCAGCTTTTGTATCGCTGCGGTTCTCTCAAAAAATTCTCCAGACTTTCGCGGGCTGCGGCAGAGTTTGGTTGATAATCAAAAAATTGCTGAACTTGCCGAACGGGTCCATGTGCTTGAAGAACCTTCTTTCACCGCCCGCTTTCCAAATGAACGCCCTGCCCGGGTGACACTTTATCCAAAAAATGGGCCTCCAATTATTGAAGAACGTGCCTTCCGCGGGGGAGATCCAGAAGCACCCTGGAGCCGTCCACAACTTCGACAGCGCACTCTTGATATTCTAACCCTTAGTGATGGCAGTTGGGATGCCGAGGCACTATTTTCATGGTGTTTGAGTTTTTCAAATATTGAGGCTGAATGGCAGGCTTCAAAATTATTCTCCTTAACATGAGCAAAACGAATGCTTGTAAACCTAGACAGTTAGGAAATGGTTGAAATGAAGTCTTCGTTTGATGAAAATATGAATGGGCAATCATTGCCAGCTGGTTTTATAGAATCCCTAAAAAATCATCTTCCAAATATTGTTATTACAGACCAAGAGAAACTTGAAAAATTCTTATTCGAAGAGCGTGGAATTTACCATGGTGAAGCGCAGATTGTGCTTGTTCCCTCTTCTACTGAAGAGCTGGCAGAAGCAGTAAAATATTGTGCCGCTGCAGGAGTTCCAATTGTGCCTCAAGGGGGCAATACCGGGCTGGTAGGGGGAGCAGTCACGAGGGGCGGGGAGGTTTTGGTCTCGTTAAGTAAGATGAACAAGATTAGCGACATTGATCCGGTGAACTATACTATTACCGTTGAAGCAGGGGTGATTCTGGCCGACGTACAAAATGCGGCGGCAGAAAATGGCTGCCTTTTTCCTCTGAGCCTCGGAGCTGAAGGCAGTTGTACAATTGGTGGGAATGTTGCTTCTAACGCAGGCGGCGTTGGTGTCCTGAAATATGGAAATGCCCGGGAACTAACACTAGGGCTTGAGGTTGTGCTGCCAGATGGAAGAGTGTGGAACGGTATGTGCCCATTGTTTAAAGACAACAGTGGTTATTCGCTAAAAAACCTCTTTATCGGCAGCGAAGGATCACTTGGAATTATTACAAAAGTGATACTTAAGCTTTTTCCAAAACCTGAACAGATACAGACTGCGTTTTGCGCATTGCCAAGTGTTGGTGCTGCGCTGGACCTGTTGTCACTTGCAAGACGATTTAGCGGGGATCATGTTAGTGCTTTCGAACTAATGTCAGACTTTTCGCTTAAAATTGTATGTGATCATGCCAGCGGTGTTATGCCTCTTCAAGATCGAGCGCCCTGGTATTGCCTTATTGAGTTGAGTACTCCTCGTCCTGGTACAGATATGCGTGAGATCTTTGAAGGTATTCTGGAAAACGCCTTTGAGAAGCATCTGATTAATGATGCTGTCATAGCAGAATCATTAGAACAGTCAGCACGGCTATGGCAGCTGCGAGAAATGATGCCGGAAGCGCAGAAGAAATTTGGTGGAAGCATCAAACACGATATTTCCGTGCCAGTTTCCCGGGTGCCAGAGTTCATATCCACTGCTGAAAAAGCAGTCTCTGATTACATGCCTGAAATCAATATATGTGCATTTGGGCATGTTGGAGATGGCAATGTCCACTTTAATTTAAGCCAGCCCGAAGGTATGGAAAAGGCCAAGTTCCTTGAGCATTGGAATAGGGTGAATGATATTGTTCATCCTATTGCATCTCAATTGAACGGTTCGATTTCTGCGGAGCACGGAATAGGACTTCTTAAAGTTGAGGAAATAAAAACCTACCGCTCTGACGTCGAGCAGGATTTGATGAGGGAGGTTAAGCGCATATTTGATCCCCTAAATTTAATGAACCCGGGGAAATTTATTTAGACAAAATAGCTTGATACGCCTTGCCTGTTGGACTGTAAGGTGCGGTTACTGGCGAGACGTCCTATTTGTTGATTATAGCTTTTCTCTGAGTGCTTCGTAAGGTGTTTTTCCGTTGAATGCGCCATGTGGCCTGTGAAAGTTATAAAAGCGCTCCCATTCTTCAAGTTTTGCTTCGAGATCAACATCCCCTTTGTAGCTGAGAAGTTGATAAAATTCCTGCTGATCTGAACGATGTGAGCGCTCAACTTTACCGTTAGTTCACATTATTCTGTTTCAAGTGGTCACAGAAGTTAACTTTGCCGCTATCGGCGATCAAGAAACCTTGTTTAGTGCTGAAGGGCACCAAGTCTTGCCAAATCAACTCAAAATCCAACACGCGCTGTTGCTAAGTCACCTATCACGATTGCCGACATTCATCGCTTTTGTGCAATTTGGTGAAATAGGCTCGGAGCGGACCTTCGCTGCGACAGAAATTCTCCACCAAAGGTACTCTGAAGTGGCTTATTCTCAGGTCACAATAACTGGTAATTCTCATTACCAACCATTTGCTGGCTAAACGCCCAATAGCTCGTTTTTTACAACGCATTTCTGA
>NVUX02000097.1 GCA_002402045.2 Paracoccaceae bacterium
AAACTGAAGGAATTCAAGCGTATAGCCATGCGGTCCTGCAAAACTGATCAAAGCTACGCCTCAATGATCTATATGTCGGCAGCCATCATCAATTCACGATGAATCTCAACAAGCCCTAGTTGTACTCCAAGCTCTCCATGCCCTCAAAAGGGCGAAAGCTATCGGTGCGAGCATTGTTCCACGGCACGCGGTAGGATTCCGAGAAAATTTCTACCTTGTCATCAATCAGCGCACCCGGTTTCATTTTTAGATAAATTCGTGCGCCCGAGGTGGTTTCGCCGTTTTTCTGCCGGATCATCAGGTGCTTGGGTTGCAGCTCATCTGGCCCGCCAAGCCCGGCCGCGCCAATCATTTCTGCCACAGCCTTTAGCGTATTTTTATGAAAGTTCGCCACGCGCTTTGATTTGCTATCCACATCCAGCGCCCTTTGCCTTAGCGGGTCTTGGGTGGTGATACCCACGGGGCAATGATTGGTGTGGCAAGCCTGTGCTTGGACACAGCCGATAGAAAACATAAATCCGCGCGCGGAGTTTACCCAATCCGCCCCAAGCGCGAAGGCTTTGACGATGTCATAGGCTGTAACGAGCTTACCCGCAGCGCCGATTTTGATTTGGTCACGCAGGCCTGCGCCCACGAGTGTATTGACCACAAAAGCTAGCCCCTCAACCAGCGGCATGCCGATATGGTTGGCAAATTCAAGTGGCGCTGCACCGGTGCCGCCTTCTTTGCCATCAACCACAATGAAATCAGGCACAATGCCCGTTTCGAGCATAGCTTTGACCATGCACATAAATTCCCGCCTGTGGCCTACGCAAAGCTTAAAGCCGACAGGCTTTCCGTTTGACAATTCACGAAGCTCCTGCAGGAAATTTACAAATTCAAGCGGGGTGGAAAACTTGGAGTGGGTTGCCGGGGAGAGGCAATCTTTGTTCATCGGAATTCCGCGCGCTTCAGCAATTTCGGGCGAGATTTTACTGGCGGGCAACATGCCGCCATGGCCTGGCTTTGCCCCTTGGCTCAGCTTTACTTCAATCATTTTTACCTGTGGATCACTGGCCTGTTCAGCAAATTTTTCAGCGCAAAAAGTGCCGTCTTCGTTGCGACACCCGTAATAACCACTGCCGATTTCATAAATCAGGTCGCCACCGCCTTCGCGGTGATAAATACTAATGCCGCCTTCGCCGGTGTCATGGGCAAACCCGCCCATTTTGGCGCCCTTGTTAAGGGCCGAAATTGCATTTGCGCTCAGCGCGCCAAAGCTCATGGCCGAAATATTGAGGATCGAAGCTTGATAGGGCTGCTTACAAGCCGCATTGCCGATTTTTACGCGGCAATCCCAGGGCAAATCGCTGCGTGCCAGCACTGAGTGGGTCATCCAGCTATAGCCCGCCGCATACACATCTTCGCGGGTGCCAAACGGGCGTTTGTCTTCCACGCCCTTGGATCGTTGATACACGATCGAGCGGTCATCGCGCGAAAACGGCTCTTTATCGCTGTCACTCTCCATTAGGTATTGCCGAATTTCGGGGCGGATGCTCTCCAGTATCCAGCGCAGGTTGCCCAGCACCGGATAATTTCGCAAAATGGCGTGGCGTTTTTGGGTGACATCTCGAATGCCTACAAGGGTGAAAAACCCGAAGAACACAGAGGGGAGCCAGAACCAAGGTGAGAAATACAGCAGCGCGAGGCTTATGGCTGTTAAAACAATGATGATAGCGAAGACAGTATAGCGGATCATAGTTGGACCTGTTTTTGGGAATCATAAGCTGAGGAGCCTTAAACAAGAATGATGAAAACATATGTATACGGTGTGAACAAAGCACTATTTTGCAATTTGCAATTATATATTCCGGCGGGTTCCCGCGCTTTGTGACTATTTCCCATTGCCCCAATGGAAAATTTAGGCCATTTTGCGACAATTGCCACAACAGGAGAATCGATGCTATGCCGGATGGGGATATAACCGCCAAACCGCTTTATAAGCGTGTGCTCATCAAAATTTCGGGCGAGGCCCTGATGGGCGACACCCAGTTTGGCCTGCACCCCCCCACCGTTGAGCGCATCGCCAACGAGATTAAAAAAGTGCATGATACCGGCACCGAGATTTGCCTTGTGCTGGGCGGCGGCAATATTTTCCGCGGCATGGCGGGCAGTGCGCAGGGTATGGAGCGCACCACGGCTGATTATATGGGCATGCTCGGCACGATTATGAATGCCCTTGGGATGCAGGGCGCGCTTGAGTCGCTCGGCATTTTTACTCGCGTTATTTCGGCCATTCCGATGGATCAGGTGTGCGAGCCATACATTCGCCGCCGCGCCGTGCGCCACCTTGAAAAGGGCCGCGTGTGCATTTTTGCTGCAGGCACAGGCAACCCGTATTTTACCACCGATACCGCGGCCACGCTGCGCGCCTCTGAAATGAACTGTGAGGCCATGTATAAAGCCACGCAGGTAGACGGTATTTATGATAGTGACCCCAAAACCAACCCGGATGCCAAGCGCTATTCCGAAGTTACGTATGACGAGGTTTTGCAGAAAAACCTGAAGGTGATGGATGCCGCCGCGATTGCGCTGGCGCGGGATAACCGGCTGCCGATTATACTGTTTGATATTAACGCCCCTGAGGGCCTCATCGGAATTTTATCTGGTCAAGGCAACTTTACCACCGTAATACCGAGTTAAAAGGAGACAAACATGTCAGACGATATAGACATTGATATTGATGGCCTAAGTGGGCGCATGGATGGCGCGCTCACCGCCATGCGGCGAGATTTTAACTCACTGCGCACCGGACGGGCCTCGGCCTCTATGCTGGATACTGTGTATGTGGAGGCCTACGGCTCGCGCACGCCGCTTTCGCAGGTGGCCACAATCAACGTGCCAGAGCCGCGTATGGTGACGGTGAATGTATGGGATAAAACCATGGTGGAAGCCGTGGATAAGGCCATTCGCATTTCGGGCCTTGGACTTAATCCGGTCATGGACGGCACAATGTTGCGCCTGCCTATCCCCGAGCTGAACGAGGAGCGCCGCCGGGAAATGGCCAAGCTCTGCGGAACATATGCTGAAAATGCGAAAATCTCGGCGCGCAATGTGCGGCGTGACGGCATGGACCAGATCAAGAAAGCCAAAAACGACGGTATGTCGGAAGATGACCAGAAGGTTTGGCAGGACGAGATTCAGGATATTACCGACGCAACGATCAAAAAGATTGATGCCGCGCTTGAGACCAAACAAGCCGAAATAATGCAGGTATAGATGGACGACCCCGTCGAACAGCCCGAAACGCCACCTGCAAAGTTTGCGGACCTTTGGGTTCGTATAGCTTCGGCGGTTGTGATGGCCCTTATTGGGGGCATCGCATTTTGGCAGGGCGGCGACTATGTGGCCGCGCTGTTGGTTGTTGTCGGCGGGCTAATGGCGTGGGAGTTTCGGCGGCTTATCTTGCCCGATGCATCCAACAAGGACATGGGCCTTTGGGTGATGGTGGCTGGCACGTCTGGTGCGGTCGTGGCGGCCAATCTATTCGGTTTTTGGCTAGCCTTTCCCATCGTCGCGCTGGCGGCGGTTATTCTCTGGCAGATCAAGCATAAGCGGCCACTCTGGATAGCCACTGGCATGGTTTACCTCGCCACGCCTTTGGCCGCGCTTTTGGTGATACGGGACCAGCAAGGGCTAACCACCGTATTATGGCTGGTTGGCGTGGTTATCGCCTCTGATATCGGCGGCTATTTCTTTGGTCGGATATTTGGCGGCCCCAAGTTTTGGCCCTCGATTTCCCCCAAGAAAACATGGTCTGGCACCGTGGGCGGCTGGGCGCTGGCGCTAGGGGTTGGCTTTGTTTACTGGTCTCTTGGCGGCCCGCATGGCTTTCGGGAAATCATGCTGTTTTCCATTCCAATTGCTATGGCCGCACAAGTTGGTGATTTGTTTGAAAGCTGGCTGAAGCGCAAGGCGGGGATTAAAGATTCAAGCAATCTTATCCCCGGTCACGGCGGCTTGCTGGACCGCTTCGACGGGCTATTGGCGGCGACCACTTTTTACATGGCGCTGCATCTGCTCGGGGCGCTCTGAAACATGCGAAAAATCAGTATTTTCGGGGCCACTGGCTCCATCGGCAGCAATACGTTTGATTTGATCCGGCGGGATAAAGCGGCGTATGACGTGGTGGCGCTGAGCGGTGCTGGCAATATTGCCCTGCTGGCCGCGCAGGCCAAGGAATTTAACGCCGAAATCGCGATTACCGCCTTGCCTGAGCGGCTGGATGATCTGCGCGATGCGCTCTCCGGCACAAGCATTGAGGTCGCGGCAGGGGCCGATGCCATCGCTGAGGCTGCCGAACGCAAAGTTGATTGGGGCATGTCGGCGATTGTGGGGGCTGCGGGGCTGCGGGCCTCTATGGCCTTGGCGCGGCATGGCGGCATTTTGGCGCTGGCCAATAAGGAAAGCATGGTCTGTGCCGGAGATCTGCTGCTGGCAGAGTGCGCCGCACACGGCACCAAAATGCTGCCGGTTGATAGCGAGCATTCGGCCCTGTTTCAGGCCATGAACGGGGAAGATGCCAAAACGCTGCGGCGGCTCATTCTTACGGCCACTGGTGGCCCGTTTAAGGATTTTACCACCGAGCAAATGCGCGGCGTAACCCCTGAGCAAGCCGTAAAACACCCCAAATGGAACATGGGGCAACGGATATCCATTGATTCCGCTTCGATGTTCAATAAAGCCTTGGAAGTGATTGAAGCCAAATATATTTTTGCCTGTAAACCTTCGCAAATCGAGGTGGTTGTCCACCCCGAAGCCATAGTGCATTCGATGGTCGAATACGTGGACCATACCATCATTGCGCATATGGGCAGCCCCGATATGCGCGGCGCCATTGGTTATGCCCTGCATTGGCCAAGCCGCGCGCCAAACCCAATTAAGCCGCTTGATTTTGCCACCCTTGGCAGCCTCAGCTTTGCCAGTCCTGACGAGGCACGGTTTCCGGCGCTTCGGCTGGCGCGTGAGACCCTGAGTATGGGCGGCCATGCGGGCGCGATATTCAACGCCGCCAAAGAAGCTGCGCTTGATGCCTTTATTGCCAAAAAAATCGGCTTCCTTGATATGGCAGACATGGTTGAAAAAACCCTGTATCATCCCCAATTAGAATCCATTCGTGACGAAAACCAATCATCCATTGCGCACGTGCTGGCGGCAGATGCCCAAGCCCGCGCACTGGTTAACGCCCAGATTTAAGGAGCCGCCATGGACTGGCTTGCCAATATCCCCCTAATCGGAAGCCCGATTGTTACCATTTTGGCGTTCATCGTGCTGATGGGCGTTGTGGTGACCATCCACGAATACGGCCACTATATTGTGGGCCGCTGGGTGGGCATTCATGCCGAGGTGTTCTCGCTTGGCTTTGGGCCAACGCTGTGGTCGCGGGTTGATAAACGTGGCACCAAATGGCAGGTGGCTGCCGTACCGCTGGGCGGCTACGTAAAGTTTCTTGGGGACCGCGATGCCGCCAGTACGGCAGCATCGGATGAGCTTGACGAGATGAGCGCCTACGACCGTCGCCGCAGCTTTCCGGCGGCAGCTATCTGGCGGCGGTTCTTAACCGTGCTTGCTGGGCCCGTGTTTAATTTCATCCTGTCTGCCATTATTTTTACCGGCATAACCCTGTGGCAGGGCATGGCGATGGAGCGCCCAACGGTGGGCGAGGTTGCGCCGCTGCCGTATGAAAACCAGCTGCAAGCCGGCGATGTTATTCTGGCGATCAACAACGAGCCGGTGAGTGATTACCAAAGCCTCTATGAGGCGGTGCTTGTGCTTCAGGAATCCGGCGATTTGGGCACTGTAAGCATGCTTGTTGAGCGTGGGGACCAGCCGCGCAAGATTTCGGTGCCCTACCTCTATTTGCCGTTGGTTTCGGCTGTTACCCCCCTTTCTCCGGCTTATAAGGCGGGCATCAAGGTTGGGGATGTTATCCTCGCGGCCAACGGGGTTGATATCAGCAGTTTTGGAGAGCTTCGCGCCGCCGTAGAGGCCTCGTTGGATACAGAGATTTTACTCAGTATTTGGCGTAGTGGTGAAACACTTGCGCTGAAATTAACGCCTGAAGTAACAGATTATCCGAATAGTGAAGGCGGGTTTGACCAACGTATATTAATCGGCGTGGGCGGTGGGTTTTACTTTGACTCCGCAACCGAAACACCGCCATTTTTAACCGCACTAGAAATCGGCACACGGCAAGTCTACACGGTTATGGATTCCTCGTTAAATGGGCTTAAACACATTATTCTCGGGAATATTTCAGTTAAAAACCTGCAAGGCCCTATCGGTATTGCCCAGATTTCCAGTGCCGCCGTGCAAACAGGCACGCTCGATTTCATTTTCCTGATAGGTGTTATCTCCACAGCCATCGGCTTGCTTAACCTCTTCCCCATTCCGGTGCTGGATGGCGGGCACCTCGTGACCTATGTTTATGAAGCCATTATGCGCAAGCCGCCCAACCCGCGCTTCTTGCAAGCGGTTATGGCTGTCGGCATGGTTTTGCTGCTTTCGATGATGTTGCTTGCATCCTATAACGACATTATGCGACTTTAACCCTCATGTAATACATGAGCTGGGTTCAACCGGTTCGCAATAGGTTAGGCTGGCAAAACATGCGCATCAATTTACTTCAAAAAACCCGTGTAAGTACTTTAATTGGCACGTTATTTTTGGGAGTTAGCGCGCTCACCATCACCGCCGTTATTCCCGAATCTGCGACCGCTCAAATCTCTGGCCGATTCTCTGCGATCATCGTTTCCGGTAATCAAAACATTCCCGAGCAAACTGTGGCCTCGCTTTCCGGGCTGGATTTGAGCCAATCTCTATCGCCCGCAGATATAAACGCCGCTATTCGCCGCCTTGTTGCCACGGGCCTGTTTGCCGATGTAGACATCCGCGCCGCCGCCGGCTGGTTAATAATCGCTGTGGTGGAAAACCCGATTATTGCGATTGTGAATTTTGAGGGCAATAACGGCATTAAAGATGCTGACTTGGCTTCGATCGTAACCTCCGCCGCACGCCGCCCACTAGACCGCCCCACCATTGAGGCCGATGCGCGCCGCATTGCCGAAGCGTATCGCCAGCAAAGCCGCTATAGCGCTACGGTCACGCCGCTTATCATTCCGCTCGCGGATGGCCGCTCAAATCTGGTTTTTCAAATTACCGAAGGGGGCCGCGAGCAAATTCAGAGCGTAAATTTTGTTGGCAACCAATCTTTCACTGACCGCCGCCTGCGACGCACCGTGGCCAGCAGCGAATCCGGATTTCTCAACTTCCTTTATAGTTCCGATAATTTTAGCACCGAGCGCGCGGCGGCAGACCAGCAGGCTTTGCTCTCGTTTTACCGAGACCGTGGCTACCCCGATGTTGAGGTCACCGCCGGCCTTTCTGAATTTGCATTGGATCGTGACGGATTTTTCCTGACCTATTCGATCCGTGAAGGGGCCGCTTATGATTTTGGAGCCGCATCCGTTTCCACCAGTCTTGCGGGCGTCGATATTTCTGATTTTGAGCGTTTGGTGCGCCTGCGTTCGGGCCGCACTTATAGTGGCTCAAAGGTTGAAAAGATTGTGGAAGCGATCGAGGAGCACGCCACGCGCCTTGGCTTGCCATTTTTGCGGGCGGTGCCGCGCATCACTAAAAACGAAGCCGACGGCACAGTTGATATTACGTTTGAGCTGATCAACGGCAACCGCGTCTATGTTGAGCGTATTGATATTCGCGGCAACAGCCAAACGCTGGACCGTGTAATTCGGCGCGAGTTTGATATGGCAGAAGGCGATGCCTATAATCCACGCAAGGTTCGCAGCGCTGAAAGTGCCTTGCGGGCGTTGCGGTTCTTCTCGCAGCTTCAGGTTTCCACCCGCCAGGGGTCTACGCCCGAAAGCGTCATTTTGGATGTGCAAGTTGCGGACCAAGCCACCGGCTCCTTTAATTTCGGGGCCAGCTATTCCACAGATTCGGGAATTTCAGGCACCTTTAGCGTATCAGAATCCAACTTTCTGGGGCGCGGGCAGCGGTTTGACCTTAATTTAAGCTATGGCGAAACCAACAAGGTTGCCAGCTTTGGCTTTACAGAGCCAAAATTCCTCGGCCGGGATCTGGCCGCCGGTTTTGACGTATTTTATCGCCAGTCCAACCGTTCAGAATCCACGTTCCAAACCACAGATATCGGCTTTAGCCCCTCGCTCTCCTTTCCGATAAGCGAGCGCACGCGGGCCTCTTTTACCTATGATCTGGTTTCTGAAGAAATTAGAGATACCGTATTGGGCACCACATCGCCCATTATTATCGCCGAAGAAGGCACGGTTGTGCGCTCCGGATTGCGCTTTAATATCAGCCATGACCGCCGAAACTCGGGGACTGACCCAAGCTCAGGCTATATTTTGCGCTTTGGCGCTGAATATGCGGGGCTGGGCGGCAACACAAACTACACCAAAGCAACGGCGCGCGCCAAAGGCTATTTTAATTTGTTTGATGAAGCTCTGATCTTCTCGGCCGATCTTGAAGGCGGTGCGCTTTACAATATTGGCAGTGGCGGCGGTTCGCGCATTACAGACCGCTTTTTCCTTGGTGGCAACTCCTTCCGCGGCTTTAGTGTGGGCGGCTTGGGGCCGAGGGACAACCAGATCGCCGCCACAAATGACTCGCTGGGGGGTAACTATTATGCCATCGCGCGTATTGATGCCAGCTTCCCCGTTGGCCTCCCACCCGAATTGGGCATTCGCGGTGGCTTGTTTATTGATGCCGGCTCGGTTTGGGGCATGGACGGCGCGCCGCTCGGCTCCGGCGGCACCGCTGTAGACACATCTGCGCAACTGCGTGCCTCTGCCGGCTTTGCCCTTTATTGGGATACCCCCATTGGGCCGTTGGTGTTTAACTGGGCCAATCCGTTCCTTTCGGTTGCCGGTGACGAAACACAATCCTTCAGTGTTTCGGTTAAAACCTCGTTTTGATCCGGCGCTTTGGCATGCGGCGCGCGCTTACCATTTGGTTTGCGCTGTGCGCGCCCGTGGCCCACGGGCAAGATTTCCCGATTTTTCAGGCGGCAAACATTCTTATTGTCAGTCAGGAAGAGCTGTTTGCCAGCTCGGCCCTTGGCAAAGACATATTGCAACTTGAGCAAGATGAACGCGAAGCGCTGATTGAGGAAGGCCGCCGGATTGGCGCTGAATTTGAAGCCGAAGAGCGAACGCTGACAGAGCAACGGGACAGCATGGCCCCCGAAGCCTTTCAGGCGTTGGCCTATGCATTTGATACCAAAGTGGTGTCTGCCCGTGCGGCACAAGAGACCAACGATGCCAATTTGATCGCCAATATCGAAGCCCGCCGCCGCGCGTTTTATGGGGTGATTGCCCCGATTTTGGCACAAGTAATGCAACGCTATAATGCAACAGTTATCATAGATCGCCGATCTGCCCTCTTGTTTGATCGCAATCTGGATATTACAAGAGAAGCCATTGAGTTTCTGGATAAAGCCTATAGCGAAAACCCGGACATGATAACCCAGTTAGGATCGCAAAATGAGTGAGACCCAAAACGAGCCGCTTTCATTTGATATTCATCGTGTGAAAGAGCTTATACCCCACCGCTACCCTTTTCTTTACATCGACAAAATGCGCGATGTTGTGTTGGGGCAAAGTGCGGTTGGCATTAAAAATGTGACCGCAAACGAGAATATTTTTCAGGGCCACTTTCCTGATAAGCCGGTGTTTCCGGGGGTGCTGATTGTTGAAGCGATGGCGCAAACCGCCTCAGCTTTGGTGGTGGAAACCCTTGAATTAGCTGGTAAAAATCCGCTGGTTTACTTTATGTCGCTTGAAGCCACAAAGTTTCGCAAGCTTGTAGAGCCAGGAGACCAGTTGGAGCTACATATAGACCTGATCCGCAAACGCGGCAAGGTTTGGAAGTTTCGCGGTGAAGGAATTGTGGACGGCAAGCTGGTGGCTGAAAGCATATTTACCGCCATGATTGTGCTTCCAAAAGAAGAATGAGTATCCATCCGAGCGCCATAATTGAAGACGGGGCCGAGATTGGCCCTGACTGCCATATTGGCCCGTTTTGCCATATTGGCGCGGCTGTTCGCTTGGGCGCAGGTGTGCGGCTGCATTCCCATGTGGCGATCGCTGGCGATACCGTGATCGGGGAAGGCACCGAAATTTGGCCTTTCGCGTCGGTGGGCTCGCAGCCGCAAGACCTGAAATTTGCAGGGGAAAAAACTCGGCTTGTCATCGGCGCGCGCAATATGATCCGCGAAAGTGTTTCTATTAATCCGGGCACCGAGGGTGGCGGTGGATTAACTGAAATCGGGGACGACTGCTTGTTTATGCTTGGCACTCATGTGGGGCATGATTGCCATGTGGGAAACCGCGTTGTGGTCGCCAACCATGCCTCCTTGGCGGGGCATGTGCAGGTGGGCGAGGGCGCGATAATCGGGGGGCTGGCAGGCATTCATCAATTTGTACGCATTGGTGAGGGGGCCATTATTGGCGCGCTGTCAATGGTGGTGGCTGATGTTATTCCCTTTGGCTCGGTAATGGGAGAGCGCCCGAGGCTTGCGGGGCTGAACCTTATTGGGCTGAAGCGGCGCGGGCTGCCGCGATCTGAAATATCGGCCCTTAGAGCCGCGTATAAAGCGCTTTTTGTGGGTGAGGGCTCTTTGCGCGAACGTGCGGAAGCCATGCTTGAAAACGCCGATAATACGTTGGTCCGCGACCTGCTGGAATTTGTGTTAAGCGATTCCGAGCGGTCTTTCTGCACACCAAAGGGAAAATAATGGAAAATCTTGGAATTATTGCGGGCACCGGTGTGCTGCCTCGATTGGTGGCTGAAAATTGTGCTTTACGGGGGCAAAGCCATATTGTGGTGCAGTTTGAAGGTATTGATTTGAACTGGCTGGATGGACATTCTTCCATTCCAGCTGCGTTCGAAAAACCGGGAAAGCTGTTTAAGGCCCTTAAAAAGGCCGGGGTGGCAACGGTAACGATGGGCGGAGCAATGGGCCGACCCCGGCTCAACCCTCTGCGGTTTGACGCAACGGGCCTGCGCTTGGCACCTGTGGTGATGAATGCCATGAAGAGCGGCGATAATTCGACGCTCGGGATTGTGGCGGCCCTGTTTGAGGCTGAAGGATTTAAGGTGATTGGCGTGCACGAAGCCATGCCGGATTTGCTGGCGTCAGAGGGTATCCTGACTCATGCGCAGCCGAGCGATGAAGACCGCAAGGATGCGGACCGCGCTGCCGAGATTGTTTATGCGCTTGGCGCGGTTGATGTGGGGCAGGGGGCCGTGGTGGCGCAGGGGCTTTGCCTCGGGCTGGAAAGCATCCAGGGCACCGACGCCATGCTGCGCTTTGTGGCGGAAAATCCGGCACGATTGCCTGATAAAAAAGGCAGCAAAGGTGTGCTCTTAAAGCGGCCAAAGCCGGGGCAAGATATGCGGCTTGATATGCCTGCGATTGGCCCTGATACTTTTTCGGCGGCGTCTGCTGCCGGGCTTGCGGGCGTGGTTGTGCAGGCGCGTGAAACGTTGGTGCTGGGGCTGGAGGAAACATTGGCCCGTGCTGACGAGCTTGGGCTATTTCTATGGGTGCGCTAAGGTTGTATCTGGTGGCCGGTGAGGCCTCCGGAGACAGGCTAGGCGCGGCACTTATGCGGGGGTTAAAAGCTGAAGCCTCAGAAAACATTGAGTTTCATGGCGTCGGCGGGCCGTTAATGCAGGCTGAAGGCCTCACCAGTTTGTTTGATATGAACGAGCTGGCGATTTTTGGATTGCTGGAAGTTTTACCAAAATACCGCCATTTAAAGCGCCGCATGGAAAAGACGGCGCTCGATATGCTGGCAAAAATGCCTGATGCGCTTATCACCATTGATAGCCCCGGCTTTTGCCTGCGGCTGGCCGCGCGGGTGCGGGATGCTTTTGCGGGCAAAATCATCCATTATGTTGCACCTTCGGTTTGGGCGTGGAAGCCCGGCAGGGCAGCAAAAATGGCGGCGCATGTAGACCATGTGCTCGCGCTGCTCCCTTTTGAGCCGCCCTATATGCAGGCTGCGGGCATGACCTGCGATTTTGTTGGCCATCCTGTGGTGGCCGAGCCAATGCCTGATGCGGCTGCGGTTGCTGATTTGAAATCAAAAGGCCCGCTGATCACCCTTCTTCCCGGTTCCCGCTTAGGAGAAATAACCCGCCTTGCCCCGATCTTTTTTGAGGTCGCGCGCCAGCTAAAGGGCTACCGTTTTGCAATTCCTGTTGCGGGGGTGCACTTGGTTGAGCCACTGGAGCGGATGCTGGCGGAATCTGCGTTGGAAGCCGAGCTTATCATGCCAGAAACAGGGCTGAAAACCGCTGTTTTCGCGGCTTCTGAGCTGGCGCTGGCGGCGTCGGGGACCGTTTCTATTGAGCTAGCAGCTGTTGGCACGCCCATGGTGATCGGTTACAAAACCAATTGGTTAACCGCTGTTATAATGCGCCGTGCCATGCTGGCCCCCTCGTTTACCTTGGTGAATTTGCTGACAGAAAGCAAAGCGGTACCTGAATTTGAGCCGCGAGACTGCACAGTGGAAAACTTGCTGAGTGCAATGCAAAAGCTGCTTGATGATCCAGCTGCACGGGTGGCTCAGGTTCAGGTCGGGCGGGATGCTATAGTTGCTTTGGGTAAAGGCGGCGAAGACCCAGGCCTTCGCGCTGCCCGCTCAGTGCTCTCGGTTATTCCGTAAAATCAACTACTTGCGCCCCTGTCTTTGCTGATAATAGCGCTGGCTCAATGGAAAATACATGATTTGGTGTGCCGGCCGCTGCCCAAATAAGCGGAAATTCCAGCAGGCGCGGGTCCATAAATTTGGCAACGGGATTAAGATGCCCTAGTGGCGAAACCCCTCCAATAGCAAAGCCGGTATATGCGCGAATGCTGGCCGCATCGGCGCGGGTGAGCGCATGGCCACAAGCCGCTTCTGCTTTAGTTTGCGAAACTCGATTTCCACCAGCTGTCAAAAACAGTACATGCTGCTCCGCATCTTTGACGCGAAACAAGATGGATTTTACAATCTGGTCCACGCCACAGCCACGCGCATCTGCCGCCATTTGCGCCGTTGTCGTCTTTACGTCTTCGCGGATAATTTCAATAGAAAGGCCGAGCGCTTTCGCCTCGGCCTCCACACGTTTTAGCGATTTACTCACCGGTTTTCGACGTCGACATAGTCGCGATTGGTTGCGCCGGTATAAAGCTGGCGTGGCCGACCGATTTTTTGAGTTGGGTCCGAGATCATCTCTTTCCACTGTGCTATCCAGCCCACGGTACGCGCCAACGCAAAAATCGGTGTAAACATTGAGGATGGGAAGCCCATGGCATCCAAGATAATGCCAGAATAGAAATCCACATTCGGATACAGCTTCCGCTCAATGAAATAAGGGTCATTAAGCGCAATCCGTTCCAGTTCAAGCGCGACCTGAAGCGTTGGATTATTCTCAATACCCAAAAGGCCGAGCACTTCGTCGGCGCTTTCCTTCATCACTTTGGCACGGGGGTCAAAGTTTTTGTAAACGCGGTGGCCAAAGCCCATCAGGCGGAAAGGGTCGTTTTTGTCTTTGGCGCGGGCGATGTATTCCGGAATCCGGTCAACCGTGCCAATTTCGCGCAGCATATTCAGCGCGGCTTCATTGGCACCACCGTGGGCAGGGCCCCAAAGGCAGGCCACACCAGCGGCAATACAGGCAAACGGGTTGGCACCAGAAGAGCCAGCCAAGCGTACGGTCGAGGTTGAGGCATTTTGCTCGTGGTCAGCGTGGAGCGTGAAAATCCGGTCCATTGCGCGGCTCAAAATCGGGTCCACTACATAGTCTTCGGCAGGCACCGAAAAGCACATGTTTAGGAAGTTCGAGGTGTAGTCCAGCTCGTTTTTCGGATAAACAAATGGTTGCCCAACAGAATACTTGTAGGCCCATGCCGTAATGGTCGGGATTTTAGCGATCATCCGAATAGAGGCAATTTCGCGCTGCTCTGGGTCCGTGATATCGGTGCTATCATGATAGAAGCTTGAAAGCGCTCCCATCACGCCGCAAACTACGGCCATTGGTGGGGCATCGCGGCGGAAACCACGGTAGAAATATGCCATTTGTTCATGCAGCATTGTATGGCGCGTAACGCGAGGAACGAAATCGCTGAGCTGCTCAGATGTAGGAAGCTCTCCATAAAGCAACAGGTAGCAAACTTCTAAAAAGTGAGATTTCTCGGCAAGTTGGTCGATCGGGTAACCACGGTAAAGCAGCTCGCCCTTATCACCATCAATAAACGTAATATTTGATTCGCAAGACGCGGTAGAGGTAAACCCTGGGTCAAAGGTGAACACCCCACCTTGGGCATAAAGCTTTTGGATATCAATCACATCGGGGCCAGCCGTGGGGCTCATCATTGGCAATTCAATTTCTTTATCGCCAAATTTCAGGGTCGCGTGGGTCATATATCCTCTTTCTCGATGCGCCGCCTTTCGGCAGCTGTTAACCATATTCCAGCCTTTGAGCGCACCGCAGTGCCACTCAGGTTGAGACGTCCTCCAACCGGGCCAAAGTTTCGTCTTTGCCCAGAATGACCATCATGTCAAAAACGCTGGGCGAAACACCTCGCCCTGTGAGCGCAGCGCGAAGCGGTTGAGCAATTTTGCCGAGCTTAAGGTCTTCCCCTTCGGCAAATTCACGCATTTCCGCTTCAAGATTTTCTAGCGTCCATGTAGCATCTCGCAGCCGCGAAGTCAATCGGTTCAGCATACCACGGGATACAACATCTAGTAGCTTAGACGCTTTTTCATCGGCTTTAAACGGACGGCTTCCCAAAAAGAAATAAGCCATATCAATTAGTTCTGGTATTGTCTTTGCGCGGGCCTTCAAGATATCCATGCTGTCAATAAATACGCGTTTTTGATCATCAGTAAAGCCTGAGCCATGTTGCGCCGCAACATAGGCCTCGATTTCTGCAAAAAGCGGTCCCGCCTCGGCTGCCCGAATATGCTGCCCCGACAGGTTTTCCAGCTTCTTGAAATCAAACCGCGCCGGAGATTTGCCAATGGTTTTTAGCCCAAACCACTCAATCGCCTGTTCTGTGCTGAAAAACTCGTCATTGCCATGGCTCCAGCCCAGCCGCGCCAAGTAGTTGCGCATGCCCGCCGAAACATAACCCATGTCCCGATATTCCTCGACCCCAAGCGCCCCGTGGCGCTTTGAGAGCTTCTTGCCATCTGGTCCGTGGATCAGCGGAATATGGGCGAAAATAGGTACATCCCACCCCAGCGCTTCTGAAATCAGTGTTTGCCGCGCTGCATTTGTAAGGTGGTCATCGCCCCGAATAACGTGGGTAATGCCCATGTCGTGGTCATCGACCACCACCGCCAGCATATAGGTTGGCGTGCCGTCCGAGCGCAGCAACACAAGGTCATCCATGGTGTCATTCTTAAACGTCACGCGGCCCTGCACCTCGTCATTTACCACGGTTTCCCCCGTGCGCGGCGCTTTCAGGCGCACCACAAACGGCAGGTCGGGGGTCTCAACCGCGTCTCGCCACGGGCTTTGGAAAACCGGCGAGCGCTTCTCGGCCTTAGCTGCCTCGCGAAAGGCCTCGATCTCTTCTTTGGTGGTGTAGCATTTATAGGCCGTGCCCGCGTCCAGCATTTGCTGCGCGGCCTCTTGGTGCCGCTCTACCCGATCAAATTGGCTAATCGCGTCGCCGTCCCAATCCAGCCCCAGCCACTTCAGGCCCTTCAAAATGGCCGTCGTTGCCTCGGGGGTAGAGCGCGCCCGGTCGGTATCTTCGATTCGCAGCACAAATTTGCCGCCATGGTGGCGGGCAAAAAGCCAGTTAAACAGTGCAGTGCGCGCGCCTCCAATGTGTAAAAATCCGGTGGGTGAGGGCGCAAAGCGAGTGACGACGTCTTTAGCAGACATTTGTTAACCTTTCAGAAACCATAACTGGGTGATGATGTGGTTTTAGGGCAAGGTGCGGGGGAGAACAAGGCGTGCAATGGCTGGATTCCCAGCGGCAAAACCTGATGCTGTGGTCTCCAGTAGTGATGGCCTGCGGGGTCGGGGCGTATTTTGCCTTGCCATTTGAGCCGCCGCTTTGGGCGGGCTGGGCGCTGTTGGCGAGCTTGGTTTCATGGCTTGGTTTGGCAATTTGGACCTCGGGTTTTGTGCGTCTGCTGTTTCTTACGGTGTTTTTCCTAAATTTAGGTTACCTCGCTTCGATTTATCGCAGCGCCTCAGTGGCGGCACCGGTACTGACCTTCCGCTATTACGGCCCGATTGAGGGCAGGGTGGTCGCGATAGACCGCTCCTCCAGCAAGGCCCTGCGTATCACGCTTGACCGTGTTTACCTTGAGCGCGTGCACAAAACCCCGGCCATGGTGCGGGTTTCGCTGTTTGGAACGGCCCCTGAAATGGTGCTCGGGAGCCGCGTGGCGCTGGTCGGCAGTCTTTCCCCACCCGGCGGGCCAGTTGAGCCGGGCGGTTTTGATTTTCGCCGATATGCGTGGTTCGATCGGCTCGGCGCCGTTGGATATTCACGCAATCCAGTGGTGATGATGCGCCCTTACGCCGATGCGGAAAACGGCCTTTGGCTTGATACCGTGCGGCGTGGTTTGGCCACATTCGTAGCAGAGTCCATTGGCGGCCAAAATGGGGCCTTTGCCGCCGCCATTATTACTGGTGAGCGCAGCCGGATTGATGGTGATGTGCTGCAAACCTTACGCGATTCCAACCTCGCGCACTTGCTCGCGATTTCAGGCCTGCATATGGGGCTGCTCACGGGGTTCATATTCCTGCTCGTGCGGCACGGGCTGGCGCTTTGGCCTCGGCTGGCACTGCGCATTCCGGTTAAAAAAATCGGCGCATTAGCGGCATTGGCGGCAGGTTTCGCCTACCTTTTCCTTTCGGGCGGAAATGTCGCTACCCAGCGCGCCTTTATTATGGCCGCCGTGGTGCTGTTTGCTGTATTACTAGATCGTCCTGCATTTTCACTGCGCGCCGTGGCTTTGGCAGCCCTTCTTGTGCTGCTTATGCGCCCCGAAAGTTTGGGTGAGGCAGGCTTTCAGATGTCCTTTGCGGCCACAACCGCCCTCGTCGGTGTGTTTGAAATGCTGCGCACCGCGCGCTGGTGGCAATGGGTTCGAGACCATCTTCCGCGGCGGCTTATGCCCGTTTTTACTTTGCTACTCACCTCAGCGATTGCTGGCGGGGCCACGGCCCCGATAGCTGCATTCCATTTCAACCAAATATCAAATTTTGGCCTCGCCGCTAATTTGCTCTCCGTTCCCCTTATGGGGATGGTTGTTATGCCAGCCGCCGTCATTGCCCTCCTCCTCAGTCCGTTTGGCCTCGGGAGCTGGGCGTTTTGGCTCATGGGAAAGGGTGTTGGCTGGATTCTCGGCGTTGCGGCTTACTTTTCCGAAATCGAAAACGCCGTGACCATGGTGCCAACAGGGCCGCCCGTTGTTCTGCCGCTGATTGGCCTGTCCGGTTGCTTTCTGTTCATTCTGCTAGGCCGCGCTCGTGTTGCAGGCATTGCCCTTTTTTCGGTTGCAATCTCCTTGTGGGTGCAAAGCGAGCGCCCGACGGTGCTTATAAATAGCAACGCGTCACTCCTTGGTGTGATGACCCCGACCGGCCGCGCGCTTAATAAAGAAACGGCGTATCGATTCGCCGCCGGAATTTGGCTTGAAAACGACGGTGACCCCGCCAATCAGCAAGCAGCCTTTAGCCGCGCAGGCATGATAACAGAAAGCCGCCTAACCCGCGCAAGCCTCCCAAACGGTTGGACCCTGCTTTTAAACCAAAACAAAGAGATAAACGCCGCACTGTGTACCGCGCACACAATTCTTATAGCACCGAAATGGGAAACAGCCCCCGCCGGAAACTGCCTGTTTATCGGAAAACTCGATGTAGAAAGCCTCTCAGGATTTGCAATCACCTTTGAAAACGATGAACCTGTCGTCACCTCAGCCATGCCACGCTTACCTTTGCGGCCATGGACAAACGGTGGCGCGCCATATCAATAAGTGCGGATAAGCCCCACAAGCTTACCCTGAATCTTCACCTGATCCTTGGTAAACACCCGTGTTTCATAGGCCGGATTGGCTGAAATTAACTCAATCGAATTCTTCGTCCGGTTCAGTGTTTTCAGCGTCGCCTCTTGGTCTTCCACCAAAGCCACCACAATATCCCCGTTATTTGCATCGGGCTGCTCATGGATAATCACAATATCGCCAGAGTTAATCCCCGCCTCGATCATAGAATCGCCCTTAACTTCAAGCGCATAGTGTTTTCCGGTTGTGTTCAGCATAGCCCCCGGCACGCCAATAGAGCTACTCGCGTGCTGGATAGCCTCAATCGGCGTACCCGCCGCGATTTTTCCCATCACTGGAAGGTCAAACGCATCCACTTTTATATCTACAGATCTGCGCGAAGAGCCTTCAATAACCGTCGGATTAAACCCGCCCTCCATGCTGTCTGGCAGCTTAATAATCTCGATCGCCCGCGCTCTATGCGCCAAGCGCCGCAAAAACCCGCGCTCTTCCAGCGCTGTAATCAACCGGTGAATGCCCGATTTCGAGCGCAAATTCAGCGCTTCTTTCATCTCGTCAAAAGATGGTGAAACCCCTTCAGCCTGCACTCGTGCGTGAATAAACTTCAACAAATCCAACTGTTTCTTAGTAAGCATAGCGCCACCTCCGCAGGGTTCAATTCACTACGTTCTACGGATGTTCTTGCTTTGTGTCAACTAAAACAAAATACAGCGCACATTCTCACCCGCCGCCACCGCCTCAGCATGCGGGTCACGAATTAGCAGCGCGTTTGACTGCGCCATCACCGAAATCAGCGCGCTATCTTGCCGCCCTGCCGGTGTGCAGCGTCCGCCCTCAACCCGCGCCCGCATATAATGTGCCCGCGGCCCGTTGGCTGGCAAACCTTCCGTAAGCTCAAGCACTTGCACGGGTAAAGCCGCCGCATCCAGCCCCAGC
This sequence comes from Paracoccaceae bacterium, assembly GCA_002402045.2. Classification (GTDB taxonomy): domain Bacteria; phylum Pseudomonadota; class Alphaproteobacteria; order Rhodobacterales; family Rhodobacteraceae; genus UBA3077. Next base: position 19,035 of record NVUX02000097.1, read on the forward strand.
ATTTTATCAACGGCGGGCCGCAAAAACACATGCGTACACACCATTGAAGACACCGGATTCCCCGGCAGCCCAAACATGGGCACGCCTGAAATATGCCCTGCAATCAGCGGTTTCCCCGGCCGCATCGCGATTTTGTAAAAGTCGAGCGATATCCCCAGCTCCTCCGCCATCGGCCCAATCAAATCATAATCCCCCACCGAGGCCCCGCCGAGCGTCACCACCATATCGGCGCCCGAAGCCAGCTTAAAAGCGGCGCGCAGGGCAGGGCGGTTATCGCGTGCTATCGGCAGCAGCCGCACGTCGGCCCCCTGCGCTTCAAGCTGGGCTTTAAGCGCATAATTATTTGACGTAATAATCTGCGTTGGCCCCGGGTTTTCCCCCGGCATTACCAGCTCGTCACCCGTCGGAATAACCGCAATAACAGGCCGCCGCGCCACCGGAACATTTGGAATGTTCATCGCGGCCAGCAGCGCTATATCTGCCGCCGTAAGCCTGCGCGGCGCGCTCAGCGTATCGCCGACCTTAAAATCCGCCCCCACGGGCCGCAGGTTTTGCGCATCCCCAGGCGCGTCATTGAGAATAACCGTATCGCCCTCACGGCTCACATTTTCTTGAATAACCACGCGGTCGGCGCCCGAAGGCACCGCCCCGCCAGTAAATATCCGCACGGCCTCACCCGTACGCACCACGCCCTCAAACAGCCCCCCCGCCGGAGATTCTCCGATAAGCGTAAGCCGCGCCGCTGGCTTCAAATCTTCCGCCCGTATCGCATAGCCATCCATCGCCGACGCCCGAAACGGCGGCTGATTGCGCGTGGCCGCTACCGGCTCTGCCAGCACGCGCCCCGCGGCCTCAGCCAAAGGCACCGTCTCAGTGGGCATTACAGGGCAAAGGTTGAGCACGCGCGTCAGCGCCTCAGATACAGGAGTAAGGGCCATGTTAGTCGTCTTTCTCTATCTGTTCGGCTTCCCAGTCCGCATAGGTTTTGTTGGTGCCTTTGAGCTTCCAAGCGGTTCTCTGTGTGTATCGACCACTCGTCATTACAGCCGCCAAGCTCGCGCTGGAAAACGCGTAATCGTCGGAAAAGTAGGCGGTATCACCGTCGAGTCTGATAATTCCGTTCTTAAACAGAACTTCTCGTTTTTTCATATAGGATTCGAGGTTTTTTGATGTTCCGGTCCAACTTTTTCCAGCTTTAGAACCTTTCCGCACAACCAGATTGCCGTTTAAAAGATATGCGTTCGCGGCGATTCCATATTTGGCGTTGAAAAGTTCAAATTCAGGTAGCCCAACCTCATAAATTTGCCGCATGTCTTTGATGCTCGGGATGACCTTGTCATCAAACATATCCACCTGAATCGCCGGCAGCACCATCATCAAGGTCTCCAGAAAACTCTCCATATTAGCCACGCCCGACTCAGACAAGCTACTCCGCGTTGGCACATTACCGTTTTCCAAGGGCATGCGCTTGGCTTCCAAAGCCAGCTCCACCAACCGAGATTCCAGATACTTCACATGGGCTTTATGAAGGTTATTGGCCGTAGACGTAATCAGCACCGCCGTTTCCCACCAATCCTTCTTGGTTACATGCCCGCGAATACGTGCCTTCAGGTCTTCCGCCTCGCCAATATAGGCCTGCGGCTGCCCCTCAACATCCCCCAGCAAAATATACACACCGGTATACTCGGTTTCTGGCCGTCTCAAAGCATCCGCAATCCGCGTACGCGGAATTTTCAGCACATGGCCGGTCCAGTTAAACACCTCGGCGGTCAGCATCCCGTCGGGCTTTCCGTCAATGAAGTATAGCTCTAAAGACCGGCCTTTTCCCATCATTCCGCCTCAAATAATCCAGATTTCCCGCCGTCTTTCAGCACCAGCCGAATGTCGGAAATCACCATGCTCTTATCCACCGCTTTGATCATGTCATAAACCGTAAGGGCCGCGAGGCTCACCGCCGTCAGCGCCTCCATTTCCACGCCAGTTTGGCCGGTGTTTTTCACGGTCGCCGCAATGGCAATGCCACCCTCGGCTACCTCCAGCTCCACCGCGACCTTAGAAAGCGCCAGCGGGTGGCAAAGTGGAATGAGGTCGTGGGTTTTTTTAGCCGCCATAATGCCCGCAAGGCGTGCCACGCCCAGCACATCGCCCTTTTTGGCGGTGCCCTCGGCCACCATCGCCAGCGTTGCGGGCTGCATCGAAATAAACCCCTTGGCAATCGCCGTGCGGCTGGTGGTGGCCTTCTCCGACACATCCACCATATGGGCCGCGCCGCTCTCATCAAAATGAGTAAAATCAGACATTTAGGTCTCCAGTTCTAGCAAAGCCCGCGTGGCCGCTTCCACATCATCTTGCCGCATTAGGCTTTCGCCAATCAGGAAGGTGCGGGCGCGGTGCGTGGCCATATCCGCAAGGTCGGCAGGGGTAAACAGGCCAGATTCCGAAATAATCAGCCGATCATCAGGGATCATCTTTGCCAGATCTTTGGTCGTGCCCAGCGAGGTTTCAAACGTTTTCAAGTTGCGGTTATTCACGCCCATGAGGGGCGATCGCAGCCTAAGGCCGCGCTCCAGCTCTGCCGCGTTGTGGGATTCCACCAGCACATCCATGCCCCAGCTTAGGGCGGCATCTTCCAGCTCGGCGGCCTGTGTATCTGAAATACTGGCCATGATCAGCAAAATGCAATCGGCGCCCCACGCGCGCGCCTGCGCCACCTGATAGGTATCATACATAAAATCTTTGCGCAGGGCAGGGAGGGTGGTGGCCGCCCGCGCCTGCCCCAGAAACTCTGGCGCACCTTGAAAAGAGGGCGTATCGGTGAGCACCGAGAGGCAGGTCGCCCCGCCAGCCTCATAAGCCTTGGCAATTTCGGCGGGGTTAAAATTAGCCCGTATCAACCCTTTCGAAGGGCTGGCCTTTTTCACTTCAGCAATCAGCGCATAGCCGTTTTGGCTGGCCTTAACCAACGCCCGCGCAAAACCGCGCACGGGGCTTGCGGCTTTGGCGCGCGTTTCCATTTCGGCCAAGGGCATTTCTGCCTTTTGCGCCGCAATTTCCTCAAGCTTATAAGCTTTGATTTTGTCTAAAATATCCATGCAGCGCTTGTAGCTTCTTTTCGCACGCTTACGCAATTATCATTTGCGCCGCGTCAGGTCTTCTTGCCAAAATGAAGTGCTGGTCTGGGCGCGATCATATCGAACCTCGATCAAATCTCGCGGCTTTATGCCTTTGTGCACCCGCCCAAACCGCCAGAAGCTTTTGCCGGTTTCCGTGCGACCATCGGGCAGCTTAAAGCTAAACTTCAGTCGCGTGATCAGCACAAAACTGGATTTTTTAATTACAGTGGCTTGCACCTTTGCCCCGCTCATTAACAGCCGCGCGCCCTGTCGGGCGATCAGCCCGAAGCCAAAGGTTATCAGCAAGCCCAGCCCGGTAAAACCCACGCCAACCACGCTGGTTGCTTGCCCAGAGCGCTTTAGATCACCCTCATAAAGCTCATGCACATCCGGAGATTCCGCCAGATAGCGCAGCGAAACCACCGCCCCCGTACTTACCGAATAATAGTATTCACGGTTAACCTTGGCTTGGCCCGTTAGCGGCCCGTTTGGCGTGGCCAGCATATATTCCACAAAATAGTCGATGCTGCTGTTGTTGGTATCCTGTGCCGCGGTCGGAGATAGCTCTTGGGCGGTCTTTTTAGTGATCCGCGCAGATGTCATCTGGCCGTTCTCCGCAAGGCGCGCCGCATTTTGCAAAGTCAGCACGCCAGATGCCGCAATGATAAGCCCGAGCCAAACAAACAATACTGCGATCCAGCCGCCCGCCCGCAAAAATATCAGGTAAATCGGCTTCACGCGGCTGATGTGATCCTGGCGAGGATTTGAACAGCCTTCATTGCTTTATCGGAATCTATGCTTTCGGTCGCTATTTCCACGCCAGCTTTCAGGTTGTCGACCTTGTCGGCAATCACCAGCGCCGCCGCTGCATTTAGCAGCACCGCATCACGATAGCCGCCCTTTTCGCCACTCAGCACCGCCCGCAAGGCCTTGCCGTTATATTCCGGCGTGCCGCCCGTAATGTCGGCAAACGGATACACTGGCAGGCCCGCATCCTCGGGGTGGATTTCACTCTCCAAAATCACCCCGTTTTCCAGCTTGGCCACGGCCGTTGTGCCACAAATCGTAATTTCGTCCGTGCCGTCTGAGCCATGCACCAGCCATGCTCGCTCCGAGCCGAGGTCTTGCAATGTTTCGGCCATGTGCACTAGCAAATGCGGGGTGAAAACACCCGTTAGCTGGCGCTTTACGCCCGCAGGGTTTGTCAGCGGGCCAAGGATATTGAATATCGTGCGCGTGCCAAGTTCTAGCCTCGCGGGCATTACGTGGCGCATGGCAGGGTGGTGCATGGGGGCCATCATAAAGCCGATATTGGCTTCGGCTAGGCTGCGCTCCACCACGTCCGGTTCCACCATTACATTCACGCCCATTTGCCCAAGGGCATCGGCCGCGCCCGAAAGCGACGAGATGTTTTTGTTGCCGTGCTTGGCCACCGGCACCCCTGCGCCCGCCACTACAAAGGCCGTGGCGGTTGAAATGTTCAGCGTGGCTTTGCCCGTGCCGCCCGTGCCCACAATATCTATCGCGCCCAACGGCGCCGAAACCGGCTTGCAGCGCGCCCGCATGGCCCGCGCCGCCGCGGCAATTTCAACCAGCCCCTCAGAGCGGGTGCGCAATATCATCAAAAAACCGGCGATTTGCGAAAGGGTCGCGCTGCCATCCATAATAATATCAAATGCCGTTTGGGCATCGGTGCGGGTCAGCGGCCCATCAATCGCCTTAGCGATAATCGGTTTTAGCGCGTCGCTCATGTTGGCTCCTTGGCTTCATTCAGGAAGTTCTTCAGCAGGGCGTGGCCGTGCTCGGTGGCAATGCTTTCAGGATGAAACTGCACACCATGGATCGGCAACTCACGGTGTTGCAGGCCCATAATCGTGCCATCTGCCACGGTGGCTGTAACCTCAAGGCAATCGGGCAGGCTTTCGGGCGCGACGGTTAGCGAGTGGTAACGCGTGGCCTTAAACGGGCTAGGCAGGCCAGCAAGAACCCCTTTGCCTGTGTGCAAAATCTCGTCAACTTTGCCATGCATAATTTTATCAGCCCGCACAACCTTACCGCCAAAAACCTGCCCAATGCTCTGATGCCCAAGGCAAACGCCCATCAGCGGCATGCGCGCGGCCGCTGCCGCCTCGATCAGCCCAAGGCAAATGCCCGCCTGATCAGGGTCACACGGGCCGGGAGATAGCAGAATCGCCGAGGGGTTCATGGCCATCGCGTCTGCCACACTCAGTTCGTCATTGCGCTTCACTTGCACATCTTCGCCAAGTTCACCTAAATAATGTACTAAATTATAAGTAAAACTGTCGTAATTATCTATCAGCAGCAGCATCAGCCATCTTTCACGAAAATATTCTTTCAAAGGGCTTCCTGCGGCCCCAACTTAAAGATAGAGTATTAACAGGAACAGGGGCGAAGGGGAACTCCTGATAATTGAGGAATGACTATGGCGGCGTCCAGCACCCGAGGTGGCGGCTTTCTCGTAGGGGTTTTCTACGGACTGATTGTCAGCACTGCGTTGTATCTAGTATTGAGTTATTTATTTCCAATCCAATCTGAACCCGCTCCGACCGAGAGCGCGACGATGGCACCTGCCGATGGTGCACCCGTGGTAATGGCAACCGTTGGCACCAGTGCCGCGCCCACTATGGGCGAGCAGCCTGTTGCGCCAAGCATATCTGTGCCGCAAATGGCGCAGCCGGATTCAGGCGCAAATGATACCATAACCATTGGCGGCGCCGGAGATTCCGGCCCAGCGGCCCCGGCAGCCAGCATCCAAATTTCCGGTACAGAAGCCGTAAGCGAACCCGTAGTTGCCACCGAGCCCGCCGGTGTGCCCGATATCGGAGACGGCACCCGCGAAACCTCCGTGCCAGGCGTGGATATCACCGTGCCCACCACAACCAATGAAGTCGCATCTTCTGTAACCGTGGCCGCCCCGTCTGAGCTGGTGGCCTCCGCTTCCGGCCCCGCCGTCGAAGTTTTCGCCTCATCCTTTACGGGAGACACCTCCAAACCGATGCTGGCGATTGTGCTGGAAGATACGTTGGAAGTCTCGCTTCAGCCCTTGGTGGATGCCGGCATTCCCATTACGTTTGCTGTGCCCGCAAACGCTGAATCCCGCGCGAATGCACAAGCGATCAGGGAATCCGGCTTCGAAGTTGTGGCGCTTATTCCTGCTGGCATTAGCCGAAGTGAGGGCCTCGCTGAAAATATTGCGCGCTTTATGCATAACGTGCCGGTGGCTGTGGCGCTGATGGATTCAAACGCGCCATCGCTGATGCTGAACAGAGATTCAATGCAAATCGTTATTGAAGCCAGCGGCCCCTCAGGCCTTGGGCTAATAACCTTTGCCAAAGGGGGAGAGCTGGTCGCTCGAACTCAGGCAGAAAAAGCAGGCGTGCTCTTTGGCAGCGCCTTGCAAATCTCTGATGAATTTCAAGACGAAGAGCTGATAATTCAGGCACTCAATCAAGCGGCCTTTGTGGCAGGCACAAATGATCGCGCCATAATTTTTGCCAAAACAAAGCCAGCCGTTATTAGTGCATTGCTGCGGTGGCTCCAGTCTGCCAGAGCCGGGCAAATAGAGATTGTGCCCGTGAGCGTGGTGCTCCAACGCCGCTCAAACTGAGCATTGCTGGTTAGCCACATGCACGTCGGGTGTGGGCGGCGCGCGTATGAAATTGCCAAGCAGTGCCGTGCTGGCCGCGCCGCAACCGTAATTTCCCCACTCGCGAGGGCTGAATTCTAAGCCGTCGCTGCGTGAGATTTCTTTGCCAGATCTCCGGTCACCCACTCCATTACCGTGCGGTAAACCATATAAAACACCATCGGCGTGCCTATGGCCATCGCCGCATAGGTACCAATCAGCGCCACCGCGCCATAGCCATTGCCCAAGGCGATAATTTGAATATTAAAATACGCGGCTACGGGAAAGGTGAATGCGCCCCAAGCCGGCGTGTACCCGCCGCGCGCCATCCAAGGCACCATGAATAGCAGAACCACCGCCGCTACATTGCTTGCCCAGTAAAAATAGCTGAATATATCGCTATATCCAAGCGCATTAAAACCGAGGGCAAACATGCAAATCGGCGCCAGAAAAATCGCAATCGAGGGGCGCAGTGGCTTGGGAATAGGGTCCTTCTTCAGCGTCAGAAGAATGCCGGCTGTCACAATCACATAGGCAATAAGAGATGCGATAATCAGCCAGTAGCTTTGCCAGATATAGCCCAGTGGCACGCCGGTAAATGGCCCAATCACAGGCCCCACAAATGTGAGGTATTGAAAGGTTGAAAAGTGGCGTTTTTCCGGCGGGTCTTGCCAGATCGCATATAGCACAATGCCCGAGGCCAGTATTTGCAGCGTCACCCCTATCCACCAAACTTGTGGTACATAAAGGTTAAACGGCAGCAGCGCCAAAGCCAGCAGCATCATAGACATCGCCATCGCCGCAATGCCCGCGCGGGCAGGGGGGGTGCGCATATCTTCAAGCAAAACCGCAGGGCGGGCGATGATTTTGGCAAGGTAAAACCCGAAAAACCACAGGAAGTATCCGGTTGCCGCCGCGAGCAACAGGTGGCTCATATCTTCAGATACCCAAGGTATAATATCAACCGCATGTTGCCACGCCACGGCGAGCGCCAAAAATCCGAGGCATACGGGAAAGGCCGCAGGCGGGGTTTGCCGCCAAAGGGGGGTGTTTAAAAGCATATCTGTCCTCACTGTTTTTTTCACAGCTTAGGCAAATATTGTTTTAGATCAAGGATGTAATTGAGTTATCTATTGCCGGGCGACGTGGCAAACAGGTTCGCCTCAAGCGCGGCTTGCTTCAAGGCCTTGGATTTATTAACAGTTTCTTCAAATTCCGCTTCAGGGTCGCTGTCATACACAATGCCGCCACCGGCTTGCACATATAGCGTTTGCTCACTGATCACCGCCGTGCGCAGGGCAATGCAGATATCCATATCCCCGTTGCAGGAAAAATAGCCAAACCCGCCGCCATAAACCCCGCGTTTTTCGCTTTCAAGCTCGTCAATAATCTCCATCGCCCGCACTTTGGGCGCACCCGAAACCGTGCCCGCAGGCAGGCCCGCCAGCAGGGCGCTCAGCGCATCGTGCTCATCTGAAAGCACACCGTTCACGTTGGAAACAATGTGCATTACGTGCGAATAGCGCTCAATAATAAACTGTTCATTCGGGTCCACGGTGCCAATTTTAGCCACACGGCCCACGTCATTGCGGCCAAGGTCAAGCAGCATCAGGTGCTCGGCGCATTCCTTTGGGTCGGCCAGCAGTTCCTTTTCCAGCGCCAAATCTTCTGCTTCATTCGCGCCGCGCTTTCGCGTGCCCGCAATCGGCCGAATGGTTACCCGCTCACCCTTCACCTGCACCAAAATCTCGGGGCTGGCCCCCACCACCTGATAGCTGCCAAAATTGAAATAAAACATATAGGGCGAAGGGTTTGTGCGCCGCAATGCGCGATAAAGCGTAAACGGTGGCAGGGTAAACTTTTGCGACCAGCGCTGCGACGGCACCACCTGAAAAATATCGCCCGCGCGAATATATTCTTTCGCCTTTGCGACCATCTCGAAATAGGCGTCCTTTGTCATATTGCTAACGGGCTCGGCAGGGGCTACCTCGGCCACCTCACTAATACCCGCTACTGCCGGGCGATCCAGCTCGCGCAGGGCATCAGCCACCCGCTCGGCCGCTTGGGCAAAGGCCGCGCGTGCTGTCAGGCCCGAATTGGCCCAAGCTGGCGAAATCACAATCACCTCACCCTTCACACCATCAACCACCACCACAACCGATGGCCGCTGCATCACCGCATCCGGCAGGCCAATCGGGTCTGGGTTCACATTGGGCAGGTTTTCCACCAGCCTAATCATATCATAGCCCAAAAAGCCAAAAAGCCCCGCCGACATGGCCGGCAGTTCCTCGGGCAGTTCAATCTTGCTTTCGGCCAGTAGGGCGCGCAGGCTGGTCAGCGGGTCCGCCGCCTCGTCAACAAATGCATTATCATCAAACCGCGCATCGCGGTTCAGGCTGGCCTGCTCGCCGTGGCACTGCCAAATCAGGTCTGGTTTCATGCCGATAATTGAGTAGCGCCCGCGCACTTCGCCGCCGGTCACAGATTCAAGAATAAAGCTATCCTTGCGGCCCTGCGTTAGCTTAAGCATCAGCGAAACCGGCGTATCCAGATCTGCCACAATCCGTGACCAAACCACCTGATTTTTCCCAGCATTAAAGGCTTTTTCAAAATCGGAGTAGGTTGGATTCAGGGTCATTGTATTAGTTTCCGTTGAGGCTAAGAATGATCTGGTCGATCATGCCTTGGTTGACGGTTACGTCCGCGCTGCCAAGCATGGCATTGGCAAACAGAATGTAGATATCGCTGGCAATATCGTCTTTCAGCTGCGTTTGTGCCTGTGCCAGAAAGGTTTTGCCGTCATCAGACAAGGGGTCAAATATTTGCACGCGGCTCACCTCGATAATGATCGCGCCGGTTGCTGTCTGGTAGGCTTTGGCCTCGCCTTCGGCTTGGTCGAAAAACTCAAGCGCCATCAATGGCGGCAAGCCTGAAGGCGGAGAGGTGCGGGTTACGCGCACCGCTATGTTGGGTGTTATCTCAAGCGCACCAAGGGTGGCTGCAAGGTCTGCGCCAGCGCCAATTTGCGCTACCAGCTCATCGGCATAGTCCTGCACTCGCTGCACCGTGGCCGCCGCCGTGGCACCGGCAACCACTTCTGCGCGGGCCTCCGAAAGGCTGCGCAGGGCAGCGGGGGCAATCTCATTCACCCGCAGTGCCAAAATGCCACCATTCGCAAGCTCAATCAGGTCACGCTCTTCGTCTATATCGGCTGTCAGCGCCTCTACGTTAAAGGCGGGGTCCGTGGTAATGTGCTCAGTAGCGGCTGTGCTGTAATCAATGGTGAAAAGCACCATATCGGTCTCGTCGGCCAGCTCTTCCAAGCTCGCGCCGCTGGCAATCAAATCGTCAATATTTCCGATTTTTGTCAGCATCAGGCTGCCAGCCTGTTCGGCGGCCAGCGCATCCCGAATGTCTGCGCGCGCGTCTTCCAGCGATACGGTGCTGCTGTCTAGCGCTGCATTTACCCGAAAAATCGCTGGGCCAAGCGTGGCAGCCACCGGGCCATAAAGGCCGGGCTCACTGCTGGCAAATAGCAGCTCGGCAGCGGCCGTAGAAAGCTGGTTGGCTCGCACAATGCCGATGCTATATTCATTCGCTGTCAAATTGCGCTCACCGGCGATATCTTCAAAGCTGACATCACCTGTATCAAGCCGCGCCATGGCCTCGGCGGCATCGTCTGCACTGCCAAAAATAATGCGGTCCACGATCCGCCGCTCGGGGGTGTTATAAAGGCTCTGACGGTCGTCATATACTTCCAGAATGGCCTCGTCTGTTATCTCAAGGTCGGTGGCCAGCATTTGAGGGCTTAGCATCGCATAGGTGATTTTGCGGGTTTCTGGCGTGGTAAAGGCCTCGGGGTTGGCGTCATAATATGCCTGAATCTCGGCCTCAGTTGGGTCTGTTGCCTCATCCGCTAGCACCGAAGCATCCACTTCGGCCCAGATGATATCCCGGGTTTCACCGATAAAATCCATCAGCACACGCGCTGCGGTTTCCTGCGGGCCAACAGCGCCCGAAATCGCGCCGCTTATCACGGTTTGTGTTTTGTCACTGCGTAGCAAGCTTTCATATTCTTCGCGGGTAATCCGCTGCTGGTTAAGCACCAAATCATATGTGGCTTCTGAAAAGACACCGCCGCCAACCTGAAAATTGAGGTTACTCAGCAAAACATCGCGCACGGCCTCGTCGCCCACCGAAAGGTTAAGCCGCTTGGCTTCGTTGGTGAGGGCGGCCAACACAAGCTGGCGGCGCAAGCTGGATTGATCAATCCCGAAAATACGGGCCTGCGCTAACGTGATATTTTGCCCAAACTGCTGCGAGGCGCGCCGAAGATCTTGCTGAAGCCCATTCAAATAAGCATCGGCGCTAATTTCCTCATTGCCTACCGAGGCGACAGTGCTGCCACCGCTGGTTTGAAACGCGCCCGTAAGGCCAAAGCCGCCGAGGCCAAGGATTAAAAACCCCATCACACCCCAGACAAAAACACCGGATTTCTTTTTGCGCGTTTCAGTCATTTGGTTCACCCCTGCATAAACTGTTTGCACCGTTTTATGGTGGGTTGAAGGGGGTGGCAAGCCAAAAGGGCGAGAACGGGGGCGGGCGTCGATTGATCGGGGGTTCGACCCCCTCACAATCGATATATCGCAAGCGATATGGGGCGCTCCTGACGTGATTTGTCAGCATAGGTATGGTAGGGAAGGGGATGAACATTGATGATGCAAATGTGGCGGCGGCCTTTAGCGCGTTTCCGGAGAACCTGCGTGCGGGGCTGCTGGGCCTGCGGGCGCGGATAAAAGCTGTGGCTTTGGCGGAGAATATCCCGCTGGAGGAAGCCCTGCGCTGGGGCCAGCCCGCTTATTTGGCGGCAAAAGGCTCTACCATTCGGCTGGGCACGCCCAAATCCGGCGGCTTTGCCATTTATACCCATTGCCAAACCTCGCTGATGTCTGATTTCAAAGCCATTTGCCCCGAGCTTAATTTTGAGGGCAACCGCGCGGTGCACTTTGCGGCCGGTGAAACGCCCCCCGCATCGCTAGAATTCTTGATAAGAGCCGCGCTCACCTATCATACCGCTTGACCTTCACCGCTGGGCGGGCGATAGCACGCGAATGGCACCTTCACCGATCCTTACCCTATCCGAAATTATGCTCACCTTTGGCGGACACCCGCTGTTTGACGGGGTGGAGCTAACCGTTCATGCGGGCGAGCGCATTTGCCTCGTGGGCCGTAATGGCTCGGGCAAATCAACCCTGCTTAAAGTTATGGCTGGCATCATGGAAGCCGATGCTGGCGGCCGCTTTGTACAGCCCGGCATGGCCGTGGCCTATATGGCGCAAGACCCCGATTTCAGCGGTTTTGAGACCCTGTTTGACTATGCCACCGACGGCCTAGACCCTGCCGATTTTTACCGCGTCGAAATCGCCATGGAAGGCATCAAGCTTTCCCCCGATATCCGCTGCGTAGACGCTTCAGGCGGAGAGCGCCGCCGCGCCGCCATTGCCCAAATTCTCGCCTCCGAGGCCGATCTGTTGCTGCTCGACGAGCCGACAAACCACCTCGATATTGAAGCCATTTCCTGGCTTGAGGGCCACCTTGGCCAAATCCGCAAAGCCTTTGTGCTTATCTCGCATGACCGTGCCTTCCTGCGCGCGCTTACCCGTACCACCCTCTGGGTGGATCGCGGCATTGTGCGCCGTCAAAACACCGGTTTTGAAGGCTTCGAGGAGTGGCGTGACAAGGTTTTTGAAGACGAAGACATGCAGCGCCACAAGCTTAAACGCCTGATAAAAGCCGAGGCCCGCTGGGCTGTTGAGGGCATTTCAGGCCGCCGGAAACGCAACATGGGGCGGGTGCGCCGTCTGCAAGATATGCGGGCGCAAAAAACGGCCGAGATCAAACAAATCGGCAGCGCAGCTATGGTCTTTGAGGGTGGTCCAAAATCTGGTCGCCTGGTGGTGGAAGCCCGCGAGATTTACAAAGCATATGACAAGCCGATCGTGCAAGATTTCAGCCTGCGGGTGATGCGCGGCGACCGTATTGCGCTGGTTGGCCCCAACGGCACCGGCAAAACCACGCTGCTCAAAATGCTGATCGGAGAGCTTGAGCCTGATAGCGGCGAAATCAAGCTCGGCACCAATCTTTCGCTGGCGGTCTTTGATCAAAATCGTGAAGCGCTCGACCCCAAGCAATCCCTCTGGGATGCCCTGACCGGAGATCCCGCTCTTGGCGTTTCTGGCAATAATGACCAAGTTATGGTACGGGGAAATCCACGCCACGTTGTTGGTTATTTAAAGGATTTCCTGTTTTCCGAGGCCCAAGCCCGCGCCCCCATTAGCAGTCTTTCCGGCGGTGAAAAAGCCCGCCTGCTGCTGGCACGGATCATGGCGCAAGAAAGCAATGTGCTTATCCTAGACGAGCCAACCAACGACCTCGATGTTGAAACCCTCGACCTGCTGCAAGAACTGATAAACGATTACGACGGCACAGTTATTCTGGTCTCCCACGACCGTGATTTCCTTGACCGCGTAGCCGATACCACCATCGCCATGGAAGGCGACGGCAATGCGATTGTCTATGCGGGCGGCTGGTCAGATTACCAATCCCAGCGCGGCGCAGTGGCCGTGGAAGCCGCGGCGAAAGCCAAGAAAAAGGCTGGCCCCCAGTCCAAAACGGCGGCCCCAAAATCCGGCCTTAGCTTCAAGCAAGAGCACCGCCTGAAAGCGCTGCCCGATGTGATTTCCAAACTGGAAGCCGAGATCGGCAAGCTAGAAACCTTAATGGCCGACCCCGATCTTTTCACCATGCACCCCGAAAAGTTCCAAAAAGCCAGCGACGCGCTGATTGCCCGCCACGACATGCTCTCGGACGCCGAGGCAGAGTGGATGGAACTTGAAGAGCTAAACGCCAGTTAGCGCGCCCTTCATATTGGTATGAATGGAGCAGAAATACCCGCCGTCCATACCCGCAACAACCGCCACCTCGGCAGACTGTCCATTGCGCAAAGTCGGCGTGGTCCAAGACCTGTCATTCGCCGTTGCCGTATGCGGCGCGCGGTCATTATTGGTAAAAACCACGGTATCCCCCGCCGCCACCGCCAATGAAGCCGGCACAAACTTGAACCCCTCAATCGAAACTTGGTGTGTGGTGGCCGCATGGGCCAACTGCGGCAAAGCCGCCACGGCCCCCGTAGCGCTAAGAATTCTCAGAAATGAACGACGTTGCATTATAGTTTTCTCCCTATGGTTTATAGGGGGAGGCTAGCGGGGCAGGCGGCGCGGAGCAATGGGGCTCACGGGGATGTGTTTAGGATTTAAAAACCTGCAAAAAATTGATGTCAGTTTAAAAAAGTTTGCCAACCATAACTGCCAAAAATGCTAAAATAGTCCCTACAACAATTGTATCAAAATGACGTCTAAAAAAACCTTGGTAGATTTCGAACCGAATGGATGTGGAAAAATTTGATATTGCAAGATTCAACAATAGAAAAATTGCCATTACAAAACTAAAATTCGAAAATGGCGGTTCAATTTTATCTATATGAATAGTCGTTTGATTTGATATGAATTCAACAATTTCCGTTTCAAAAAACAAATTCGAAATTGTCACTAAGAATGCAAAAAAGAACGCGAAAGTATTTGTAAAACCATGATACCATGGCCTAAATTGTAGTAAGTGATTGATAGCTTTATCGGAATCGAATTTATTTGCGGGTGAGTATGTGAATACAGCTCCATTGCTTCTTGAAATAGTCAGCTCAAAATTTCTTGTATTATAATGAATGGGCATTTTTATCGCGCTGGCATATTTCTTTATTTCTTCAATACCTTCCAACATTGTATTTTCATTTCTTCCGGACTTTACAGACAGCTCTATTATTTCTCCCTCGTCACTGCTGCTTTCAATGAAATCGATTAGGGCTTGTTGAGATTCAGGATTCACATTTGGCATAAGTTCTGATTCACTCCTTGCAAAGAGGAGGATTGAATTTTGAGCAACCGATTTATCATCACCGATGCGCAATGGGCTTTGATGGAGCCGC
>NVUX02000098.1 GCA_002402045.2 Paracoccaceae bacterium
AGAGTCTGGTGCCTGTGCTGTGCAATACCTGCTTTGGAAAAGGTTGCGGAAGCTGCGCAAATGTTGGATTCTCAGGGCGGCAGATTTCTGCCGAAATTGTTGGATAGCTTATTAATGTGCTGTTTTCATGCCAGTTTGCAAACGTAGAATCTCCCCCATAAAGAGTAAACTATAGGATCATACTATCTGAAGAAATATTAAGCCTTGACGTGCGCAGCACTACTTGTAATTGTAGGGTAACATTTCTGTTATCTTGGAGTAAGAATATGCGCCCTCGTGATTTGTTCAGAAAAGTGTTCCTAGTTCTCTCCAGTTTCCTTTTGATTTCTTCTGCGGTTTTGGCGAGCCCAAATGTGCCCGACGGGTATAGCGAGAAATGGAATATGGTAAACTGGTTTGAAGATACACCTGAACAGGTTTGCCAGCGTTATAAAGCTTCACAGGGACCATTTGTAGGAGCTTTGACTGCGGTTACTAAGATAGATGAGCGTCAGTATTTATGTGAACTTGAATCAAGATTTGGTGCTCCCCCCGGTGCTGAAAATCGAGTAGCTCAACTGCATTGCAGACTTCCAGGATCAAGTATTTATACTTACAGGGCTTGCCCACAAGCAGATGATACGCCAGATATGTGTACTGCGGTCGGCAATCCAATTTTAGTAAGTGACGGGACAAAAATTCAATCCTCCGCAGATTGGCGGTCTCCCTTAGACGGGCGTTTCTCATTTCAGCGAACATATCGCTCTGATGAAACCATGCGGTCTTCAGCAATTGCTATCGGATATGGGTATGCTTGGGGCGGTGACTGGAATGTTCGAATTATTGATCAAGGGAGCGATGGCTTTTTAGCTGTGCGCGGAAATGCGTCTCAGTATCTATTTACCGGAACCGGCCAAATGACGGCCTACCGTTCTGGCCATAAAAACTCGCTGTTAGACAGCGACCCCACGGAGGGAAACCGTCCGCGCTTTACAGATGGCAGTGGTAAGCAAGAATTTTATCAAAATTCGGGGAATACGCGCCTTTTGGAGGAAGTGCGCTGGCCCGACGGGTACTCAATTTTCCTGACCTATAATGCCAGCGATCAACTGATCGAATTGGACGACACCAAAGGGCAAGTTGCTCAATTCACATGGGACGACACGCTGAATGCCGCTTATACGGTTCCTGTGATTAAAAAAATTGAGGTCGACACGGACTATGACAGCGTAACATTTGCGCCCGAACTTTCCATCAACTACACCTATGCCACGCCCTCGTTTTTTATCGACCAACTCTCTCTAAGCAGTGTGAGCCGGACGGATATTGCAACGGCGCAAACCGAAACCATTTGGGAATATGGCTACTCGGCTAACAAATTACTCGGCGCGCCTATAAAGCTAATCAGCATGCGCGATGGCAGGCTTGATGCAGGAGGCCTGCCTTTTGATTTTGCGAGTTGGACCTATGAAAATGTTGACGGTGGTAGCTATACTGGCCGTGCTATCCAAAGCCAGCATTTTGGTGGTGATGGTGTGGTTGATCTGACATTCAACGCTGGTAATTCGGTTACGCAAACCAATGCGCTTGGCAAAGACACCATCACTGACTTTGCTTTAGTTGCTGGCCGTTATCGACCAACTTCTGTTACCGGCATCGCCACAGCCAGCTGCCTTGGCACCTCCAAATCAGTCAGCTATGTGCCCGGTGTAGGTGAGCCTGAAGGCTATGTTTATGAGCGCATTGAGCGCAATGGTTCTCGCACGACTTACACACGGGATTCCCGTGGCCTTGTGCTTACCAAAACCGAAGATACCGATGGTGCGGCCCCGCGTACAACCACGTATACGTGGGATGCCATCCTGCGCCTGCCGCTCACCCGCAGCACATCACAGATGGTTGAGTCTTTCAATTATTCACCCTCGGGCTTGCTATTGCAATACAGCCAAACCGATGTTCTTATCGAAAGCCCAGATAGCGGAAAAGTCAGAACGTGGACATATTCCTACACCACACTCGCCTCCGGCCTCCATGTTTTAACTGAAATAGATGGCCCAGGTGTTTATTTTGATGCCCCCCCAGGCTCACCCAATGCCCCTGTTCTGGACATTACAACCTACACTTATGATACCAATGGCAACATGACTTCGGAGACAGATCCGAATGGCCATACGACCCAGTATCTCAACCTAAACGCAGCTGGCCAGCCTACACTTGTAATTCACCCAGACAGCATCGAGTGGGCGTATACCTATGATATAGTGGGCCGGGTAACGAGCGCAACGCGAGACCCAAGTGGTGCCGCGCAAACCATAAACTTGGCCTATGATGTAACTGGCCAGCTTATCAGCTACAGCAACTTCATCG
The DNA here is from genome assembly GCA_002402045.2 of Paracoccaceae bacterium. GTDB lineage: Bacteria > Pseudomonadota > Alphaproteobacteria > Rhodobacterales > Rhodobacteraceae > UBA3077. The sequence goes on from NVUX02000098.1 coordinate 2,347, forward strand.
GCGATATTTGGAGCTTTGAATATAATGAAGCCAAGCGGTTGGTTAAAACCACAGACCCAATGGGCGGGACCGCCAGCTACGCTTATGATGCCTTGGGCGATATCACCAATGTGAGCTATTCCGCTGGCGCCAACCCCGCCTCATTTTATGAGGATATGCAATATGATGCGCTTGGCCGTATCCTGCAAGCCACAGGTGCCAATGGGCAAATCTCCAGTTTCTCCCATGATGTTGAAGATAATCTTGCAACTATCACAGACCCGCTCGCCAACCAAAACACCTATGCTTATGACGGACTCAATCGCATCACCAGCACGATTGACCGCGCCGGAAATACCAGCCTCCAAACCTTTGACGATGCTGATCAACGCACCCGCTTCACTGACCCGCGCTCTATCGAAACTGCCTTTTACTACAATGGTTTTGGAGAGCTGGTAATTGAATTAAGCGCCGATCGTGGCTCCATAAGCTATAGCTATAATGATCGTGGCCTGACCTCCAGCATGACCGATGCACGCGGCATTACCTCCACCTACGAGTATGACGATGGCGGCCGCCTCACCGCGCACCGCTTCCCCTCCAACCCTTCAGAAGACCAAACCTTCACCTATGACCTGACTGGCGGAAGCCCGTTTAATGTCGGCAAGCTTTCACGAACTAACGACGAAACCGGCCTTACGCGCGTGCGCCGTGCGCCAACAGGTGAAATAAAATATGTACGCACCCGCATTGATGGCATAAATTACCTTTCCCGCTACTGGCTAAATGCCGCAGACCAAAGGGTCTGGACACAATACCCCTCCAAGCGGCGCATTTACTATAACTATAATGATGCCGAAAACCTTACTCGCTTGCGCACGCGCATCCAGATCAAGGTGAATGGCAGCTATCCGGCATGGGCGGTAGTGGTGCAAAACGCGACCTACCTTCCCCTTGGCCCCCTCAACAGCCTTCGCTACGGGGATAATTACACCCACACCGCCAGTTATGACACCAGCTACCGCCTTACAGGGCTGGCCGACGCCAATGGCCCCACCACCCTACGGGATGTCACCCTCGGCTACAGCGCGCGGGACAATATCATCAGCATCACCGATGCACTGGACGCCTTGCGCAACGAGGGCTACCAATATTCCGCCCGCGAGCTGCTCAGCAATGCCACCGGCCCGTGGGATACGCTTGATTACACCTATGACGCTGTGGGCAACCGCACGCTGAAGACGGAAACCATCGGCGCTTCGATAAACGGGCAGTATTACGCCTACCCGCTCACCAGCAACCGTTTAGAGACCATATCCGAGGCCCAAACCCCCGTGCACAGCTTCACCTATGACAGCGCGGGAAATGTGATTTCCGAGGATCGCCTTGGGGATATTTATACCTACACCTACAACGCTGCCAACCGGATGAGCTCGATGAGCCTCAACGGGGTGCTTCAGGCGGAGTATAAATACAATGCCCTTGGCCAGCAGGCGTGGCGCAAGCTGCGGCCAACGGGGCAAACGCTCACATGGCCCATCATCCACTCGATCTTTGATTTGGAAGGTAACCGGATTGCGGAGTATGATTATGATTCCGTTGCGGGGGCAAGCACCTTGCTGCGGGAATACATCTGGATGGACGGCTTGCCCGTGGCCGTTGTGGAAAACGACGTAGTTTATTACGTCCGGACAGATCACATCGGCCGCCCCGTGTTTGCCACCGATAGCGCCAGCGTGAAGGTCTGGGAGGCCACCTACTATCCGTTTGGCGAAGTCCTCGCCACCACCGGCACCCCCATCGCCCTCCGCTTCCCCGGCCAATGGTTCCAATCCGAATCCGGCCTGCACCAAAACTGGATGCGAGATTATGACCCAACAACAGGGCGGTATTTACAGGCTGATCCGCTAGGATTGGTAGACGGGGCGTCAGTTTACGGTTATGTTAGGCAAAACCCCGGGAGGTATGTGGACCCGACTGGAGAATTATTAAAACCCGACGGAGGACGAAGCGTCGGGTTCGGCTGGCCAATTGTTAGGCCTCCTGGCTATTATTGGCCGATGCTTGACAGGGCGCTTCTAAGTCGAATCGGAAGGGCGGTTGCAGCAGCAGCGGCTTCTGGCCGAAACACAATTCCTTGGCCGGAGAAAAACAAAAGGAACTATTCTTGTATTTGCCGTGCGCATAGAGATGGCCGTAGTGAACAAAACTGCCCTGACGGACCTTTATATGGGTGGGGCTACGGGATTTCGCCAAATCTTAGAGACGCTTGGAGAATAGCGAAAGACATGGCGCACGCAAATCTTGCTGCTGCTTCTTCACATCATACGCAATGTAAATGTACCGGTCCAAATGGAGAACAAATTCCGAGTGGGAGAGGGATACCGTAATGAAAAAAAGAGAACTCAAAAGATGTGTTCAACTGTTGGAAAGTGGCGAGATGAATGCATTAGAAAATGAGCTGCGTCCTTTGTTAGAAGAAGGAGATTTGGATGCGCGGTATTTAACCACATTTTTCTCAGATGGGTCAGAGACAGGTGAAGCATTCGACGCAAGAGTGGTTGCTGAGCTGTCTGCGCTAACAGAATTGAGATATCCAAACGCTATTTATACGCTCGCTTGGCGCTATTATCATGGCGATGATGTTGAGATGGACCGCTTGAAATTCAAACATTATTTGGAAGCGGCTACACTCCTAGGTCATCTAGGCGCTCGACGAGACTTGGCGATTCAGGTTGAGGTTGAACTAAATTGGAAAGGTTTCGCTGACCCTTTCGAAGATGAGGCTGGGCTGTCTGACGAGTGGCCAAAAATGTCTCTAGTGCTGTAGTGGTTATTGGGAAGCCACTTATTTACCCTTCGGCGAAGTCCTCACGAACCCCATCGGCAACCCCATAAACCTCCGCTCCCCCGGACAATGGTTCCAAAGTGAGTCGGGCCTGCACCAAAACTGGATGCGCGATTATGACCCTACAACAGGGCGACATCTCCGACCCGACCGGCTTGGGCTGTCTGACGGGCATCTAACATACCTTAAAAAACTGGCCTTTACACAAAACTGATATCGGTCTTCCAAAACGCCGCCCGAGATGTTATTTATCCTTATGCCGCAGATAATCAAGGACGCCGCAGATGACAAAAAAGAAGCTATACCCAGCCATTTTAGTAAAAGATGCCAAGAAAGCCATTGCGGCGGGGAGTCGACTTGAACTGGAAATTGTTGACTCGGAAGGGAAGCAGGGGTTTGCGTGGCGGCCGTATCTCATTGACGAGGACGGTGACAAGTTCATCATTGTTAAGACCGATTTGGCCCCGAAAGATATCCTGTATAGCAGCTCGCTGATTTCATTTGGGCAAGAGCTTGGTCTGACCCACTTCGATACGCTCCCGATTCCAGACACCAATAAATATAGGGTCAGAGGATAAAGAAACGGAAAACCTAATAGCCCGTCCTTGATTTACTTGGGGCAGATACCTGATACGACCTGCGAACAATCACCTATTTTGCCTCCCCTTTCCAACTCGTCGCGCTGCATTTTACCGGATAAAATCGGAAACGAGGCGTCACCTTCATGTTCCTGAAAATCCGTATTGATCGTTTGCATTAGGGATAACATTGCCTGTTCCTAAGGTAGGCGAAGCTTGGCAACCGGCCACAAGGCATTGTTCGCACAAATCCGTTTTTTCTTGATCACTGATTTGGCGGGTGCTAGAAAATCTTGCTACAGAGTTTTTCTAGAACCCCCGTGTTGCCTCGCGCTTCGCGGGGTTTCTTTTTTTGTGGGGGTGCTTCCGCTCTCGCTTAACTGTTATGAATTGCAGTAATACAGCCTTTACGCACCATATCAAGTTATATGCTGCATATTGTATGCGCCACAAATACCTCCACAATCAGCAGTAAATGCAAGCAGGCTTGAGTTCTGTGGACTGCTACTGCTCGCATCCAAATATTATGCCGCATAGTAATACATATTATTATATATTGTAGTTTGCTGCATTTACAGTATTGTGCCGCATACTTGCAGCAAGGCAAGCCAACTTTACAAAGGACAGACATATGAAAAACTATCTCAAATCAGGCCTTACTTTGGGCCTGACTGCAATCGGCGGCGCTGCAATGGCAGCTGGCTCGGGCACGGGTATTGAATCCGGCTTTACCGAGATAGGCACAGATTTAAACACCCTGCTTGGCGGCGCTGGTGGGTTCATCATTGTGCTTATCTCATTGGGTATGGGTGCGCTGATGATCGGGATTGGTCGCGGCTGGGGCGCGGCGGTTGGCGCTTTTGCCGTGGCGATGTTCCTTGGTTACGGCGTGTCCGCCCTTACCGGCATTTCTGGTGTTTCCGCCTCCACCGAGCTGCTGACAGCACAATGCGTTCACGAAGCCCAAGCCGATATGGAAGTGTTGACTGCCATTTAACCCAATCTTGGGGGGCGCAAGCCCCCCATATACCAACCTTTGAGGACGCGGACATGCTCGTAAGGATAGAACAAAGATTACAAGATCAGGTACGGTTTCTCGTACTTCCTGCTGATGAAGCGGTGCTTTTAGGGCTACCCATTATGATGGGCCTCCTTGGTAGAACCATTTTCATGGGCATTATTATTGGCGTTGTCGCATGGACCATATGGCGGCGTGTAAAAGGCGAGGGCGGGCTGGAAGGCGTAGCCGCTGCGGCCTACTGGTATATCCCTTCCACAATGGGGTTTTTCAAAGCACTTCCCGATTCAGCTGTTGAGCGGTGGGAGGCGTAATGAACTTTCAAGCTATCCAGAAACAACTTCGACACGCGCGCGCGGCGCGCAATCTCGGATTTGGCCTCGCCGTTCTTTTGGGGTTTCTTAATGTAGCCTTGGTTTACAAGGTATATTCCCAAAGCAACCAAGTCATTTTAATCCCAACCAGCGTGAGCGATGGCATGGTCGCACGCGGCGCTGTCGATAAGCGTTATGTAGAAGCGCTGGCGCTGGACGCGGTTTATGGCCTCTATAACGCCTCACCTGCAAACCTGAACTATGGGCGCACGGTGATTGAACGGCTTGCAGCCGTAGCAAACCGGAGCGAATTGCTGCGTCATTATGATGTGGTAGCAACCGATATCCGGGAACGTGATATTTCAACCGTGTTTTATCCCAAGCAGATTGAGCACAATTTCGACGCAAAAACCGTGGTCGTAGCGGGAAATCTGCAAACCTATTTGAATACGGTTCTGATTAGTGATGAGCCACGCCGCATTCTTTTGAATTTTGTAACGGAAGCCGGATCGGTGCGCCTCTCCCGCATTAGCCGTTTGGAGGTAGAGCCATGAATTTCTATAAAACTTTGAAGGCGCTGATAGCGATTGTTGCAATCCTATCCAGTTCAATTGCCCATGCTGGCCAAACCTATGCTGTCATGCCGGACGGAGAAATCACCTTTGATGTATCCACAACCGGCATAACCCGTGTGAGTTTTACAAATGATCGCATTCGCCGCGTAGTTCACGGCGAAACCGATTTTGAAATGACCAATGATGAAGCCACGGGCGATGTGTTTATGCGCTTTGTGGGCATAGATCCCCGCAACGAAACCGGATATTTCGTGACTGAGCGCGGTATCACCATTGGCTATACCTTATTGCCAAAAGATGAACCTGTTTCACCAGTTCTGATCACGATCAATGGCGTTGATGAAGAACCCGACCCTCAAGACAATGAGGGCAACTTTGGAGCCAGTGTTGGGTTCAGCGATAATGTAGCAGCCTCGATGGCAGATATCGTGCGGGTTGTCGCGGCTGAACATGTTTTGGGCCGCGCGGTGCCAAGTGGGCGTGATGGACGCCGTATTCACAACAAAAAAGGCGAGGGCTGGATAGCTGAGGTTCGCATTGCGGTAGCAGGTCCAGACGGGCGGCTCGTGCGGGAACAAGAGTTCTATAAGCCCGGTGTCTTAGCCATTTGGATTGCGCAAAGCCAGCTCGGACCCAATGAACGCACTTGGTTGATTGTGGTGAAGGGGAACTAAGCTATGGCCAACATAAATCGACAAAAGCAGCAATATATCGCGCTCGCAATAGGTGTTGTCGCCGTTTTGGGTTTAGGCGGCTTGATATTTGGAGTTTTGGGGCCAAAAAACCCAACAGCCACACCGTTTTCGAGCGAACCGCAAGGCGTTGATATGACCATTGTGCAGGACAGAACATCGTCTGCCGCACCGGAAATGTCTTGGATTACCCAAAGCCGAGTCGAGATTGAAAGGCTAAGACAGATCGTTGAAAGCCTTAATCAAGGTATTGAGGCGGAGCGTTCGCAATCAGCACGAAGCATTGCTCAATTACGCGAAGATTATGACGATGTTCTCCTTCAACAAGCAACTCAGATATCCGAATTGCAAGCCAGAGCTGATGCGGCACCCGCCGCACCTCTGGCTTTGAGCGGCCA
>NVUX02000013.1 GCA_002402045.2 Paracoccaceae bacterium
AGCGCCACTGCTGCTTTAAACTTGTCTGGAAAATTCCGTCTCTTCGTCATTTGAATATCCATTCGTTCGTGGTGGATACATCTTAGCACACTGTCCGTATTTGCCAGACCACTTCAGGTTGCCACAGGGAGAAACTGCAAGTTTCGTCCATCTGCCCCACCGATTTTTCCCGCCGCCACGCCCGCTTCCAGCGAATCGTTTGGCGCGCTCACGCCAAAAGCCCGCCACACCGTAAACAGTGCGGTGGTTTGGGTAATGGCGTGGCAATCGTTCAGCGCCTCGCGTGCGTCTTGCCAGTTCTCAGCCTCGCCCGTCATCTGCAGAGTGGAGTTAAACCCCACCTGCTTCAAGTCATCAATTCCACATGATGCCGCCCCAGAAATGCCCCGAGATCGTCCGGTAGTCCGCCCGTGACAACCCTCGCGCATCTTTCAGCGCCGACGCCTCGCTATATGCGGTTCTGTTACAAAGATTTGAATGCGGATTGCGCCTGGCAACGAAATCGGTGTTTTATGCGTTAAACAACTTGGACAGTGAGACCACCGTATGATATCTTTCAAAGGTATTCAGCTTCGTACCGTGACCTTGAGGAGATCCTTGCCGAGCGGGGTATTTCGGTTGATCATACAACGCTGAATCGCTGGGTTGTGAAGTTCTCACCACTGATCGCCATTGGCGCACAAGTACGAAAGAGGCCTACGGGCAAATCTTGGCGCATGCCTTCTCGGGGCATTGCGTTGCCAGGTGAGAGACGAAACCTATTTCAAGGCGAAAGGCAATTGGACCTATCTGTATCGCGCGGTTGACACGTTCGACAAAACCCTTGATTTCAGGCTGTCCGAGCGAAGAGCTGAACCAGCTGCAACGCTGTTTTTTTGCGAAAGCACTTTCAACTAACGGCATTCCGGTAAAGATAGGTATCACAAAGGTGGAGCCAACACGACTGGTATCCGAGGCGGATATAAGATCGTGAAACGCTTTGGCTGTAAGGTGGCAATCACAATGATCCGCTCGAAATACCTCACAATATTATCGAGCATCCCTCTCGGCGAGTGCATGCAATCAGGGGGACCACCGCTTCATCAAACGGCGAACAAGGCCGACGCTGGGGTTTGAATTCTTCTAATCTGCGGCAGCCACACTGGACGGGATCGAAGTAACGCACATGATTCCGTAAGAAGCTGTTCAATTCGGACGCCTCCGGGTTCACGCAATTCGCTGCCCTTGCTGGATAATGGGACCCAATCAATCGGATAGTTGTGGCCGATGATAAAATTTGCAACAGAACGCGAAAACCCATACTTATGTGTTAAGAACTGGATGGGAAAACCTGATATGAAATTTGCTCAATGCTTTGAAGACTTACTTTCTACAAAACAATTGTCTGAGATGACGGGGCTTGAATTTATTCAGGGTATCCGAGACGGAAAATATCCTGCACCTCCGATCAGCGAAACATTAAATTACAAATTGATTGAGGCAGAACTAGGCAAGGCAACATTCTCCGGTGAGCCAAGCTTTAGCGCAATGAATCCCATTGGCACTGTTCATGGTGGGTGGTTCGGCACATTGCTTGATAGTTGCATGGCGTGCGCTGTTCAAACGCATCTGAAAAAAGGGTTTGGTTACACTACGCTTGAATACAAAATAAATATTATTCGGCCACTCTATGCCAATAGCGAAGCCATTTTAGCCATAGGCGAGACAATACATGTTGGGCGAAAAACCGGAATAGCGACAGGTCAGATGATTGGCGCAGAATCTGGTAAAATCTATGCTACCGGCTCAACTTCTTGTTTAATATTCCCCATTGGCTGATAAGCGTTGGGGCGTATAATTATTTAGGGGTATTCGGCCGGCTTGGATATTTCCTTCCGTCCAATGACAACAATATTGCCAGCAAGTATCACTCCGACACCCAATATTTTTGTAGGCGTTCCCCCAAAGCCTTCGAACATCCATGAAAACATCAGTGCCCAGATAGGAAAGACGATCATTGCGTAAGCAGCTTTATCAGCTCCAATGCGGCTTAGAAGAGTTAGGTAACTCAGAAGGCTACGATTGACCCGACAATGGCGAGGAAGAGCAGGCTTGAAAGGAAGGGTGCGGCCGCCGGAAACCTGAACATTTGGGAGCTAGACATGGGTGGCCCAAAATGGGGCCGCGTAAAACCGCAGGCCTAGTTGTAATGCCGTATTCTCAACAGAAACAAATGCAAAGCGGCCCCCACGGCGTAAAGGCTACATATTGTTAATAACAATCCCGTTATGCCGAACTGGCCTAACACAGCGAATAGCAGTGGTGTTCCGACCGTATTACCGAGGTTGCCCATTTGAGCCATGGCACCATTCGCGAGTGCGCGGTTATTCGTGGAGGAATTGAGCTGTGTTACGGCTGCAAAGCTCGCACCCTGAATAAGGCCGAGCACGACGAAGAGCCCCATAAATGCAATGCTTGTTGGCAGGCCCATCAGCGCCAACAGCAATATGCCTACCGCGAGTAAAAAACCAACAATCACAATGCTAACGGCCGATGTGAACGTCAGCAAAAATGAGACCAAGACAAGAGAGGCTGCAATCGAGATCAATGGTAGAAGGCCAATGAGCTGGGCGTCGCCCTCTGCTGGTAAGATAGATGGCAGAATCGCGAGGATCGAAACGAACGTAAGAGTATAAAACAACCAGCCGAGTGCCGGCGCTGAAATGTTGGGGGAGCGGTAGGCATTCACATGCTGACGCAAAATGTTTTTCACGCTAAGGGCCGCGTCAGAAGCTGGGATATGTAGCCCAGAATTGCGAAATGCGAGCAGCAACAAGCCAGCCAAAACGCCCATGAATATACTGTGAACCAAGAGCAGGTTGCCTAAGCCATATGAAGAAATAAACGGCAATCCGAACCATGCGACGATAGCAAACGAAACCCCGAAAAACGTACTCCAAAAAGCCATCGCCATACCGCGAAAACGCGCCGAACTGTACTGAGCAATAAGGGTCGGTGCGACAACAACAATGACCAAATGTGAGAATCCTTCGACTAAGCGCGAGGCCAACATGCCCGTAAAACTAGGGATTTGAGCTTGCCATGCAGATACGACTGCCCCCAACAAAATCGCCCAGATCAAAAGCTTTGCGTAGCCAATTTTCGCGGCAATAATACCCGCGGTCATGCCTAGAAATATACCAACAACACTGATCAAAGATAGCAGCCAGCCTAGCCCAGATCCTGCATCAGGATAGAGCGCGCCAAATTCACTAAGCGGAACCGCGATTTTTGCAAACTGCCCGGCGGCGCCGAGGCCCGCCAGCCATAAAAGTAGAATTAATAGGAGTGGGCGCGGGGAAAAAGAAGACATAAGAGACCTCTATCGCATGTAAAACATTTGAGCCACGCATAAAATATGCGCTTAAACGCCGGTGACAAGTCTCACGGGCGTTCCGTCAGAAAGATAAAGCCTTTCCCAAAGGATTCCGCCGGCACTGATGGTGATTTCATCATGCACACGCCTTGAGGTCTGGAAGGATTGGGGTGTCGGCATTTGCGCAGACCACCAATCGCTCTTTTCAAGATCCGCCTCGGCTTGTTGAATTTCATCCGTTGCGAATTGCCAGAGCGAAACACCGAGTAAGGCTTGCTGGGAGGTGTTCCAACTGCGGGCCCTTAGAGGGGAATACGCCAAACAAACATGGGTTGCATCATCGACTAAATGAACATAATTCCCTGCGTTTTCGACTAATCTACGCAGCGCTGTATCATCGGACCTTGCCGTCGACAGAATGGCGAGCGCCTTTTGCTGCATCTTAATCGATGGCGTTTGCTGTCCCGCTTCCCAGCGCGAAACCGTCGTTTGGTTAACGCCCATTTCGAGCGCCAGCGAGAGTTGTTTGACTCCCGTAGCGCGCCGCAATCGGAATAATCGCTGTGCGAAACAAGGGAAAGGCGGAGCAAGTTGAGGCATACTAAATGCTACATCTTTAGCAACGCGAGCTGCAAGTAGATTAAAAAGGTGGGAGGAAAATAGTCCGCGGGTCAACTGTCCGCCGCTGGCGACCTCTGCCTATAGTTTGCACTCGCGGTGAACGCCTGTTTTGTCACCCTTATTGAACGTCTTGCACCGCAATTTCAGCCATCTTTAAAATCGCCTCTCGTGTACTAGCAACAGCAATAAAGCGCGCGTTGTGGCAAAACTTGGCGCCTTTGACACCGCTCGCATCTTCGAGTGCCGTATCCGTCAGGCCAGCCCACGCGGCTGGCAGATCAGCGCGTTGCTCGAAGGTATCATTTGATAGCTTGATGCCATTGAGCGCCCAGTCATCGCCGCGCGGGTGGGCCACAAACAGAATGTGGTTGGCCTCAGCCTGTTCGAGCGCGGTGCGGTAGGGCATACCCATGGGAAGCTCGAGTATGGCCGATGTTCCTGTTTTGGCAATGGCATTGGCGACGATGCTGTGCGCTCTGGCTTTCGCCGCAAGATTGCGAATTTGGGCTTCGAGAAAGCTCCGCGCAATGGGCAGGGCCGTAAAGAAGGCGTCATCGTCCGCTGTTGGCGATGTGTCATCAAATACTGGCTTCAAAATTCCTAAAAGCGCGGGCAAGGTCAAGATCGACAGTGGCCCCGCAACAGACGGCTCCATCGCGCCGTTGTCCAGCAGATCAATCGGCAGCACAAACTTGGTATCAAACTTGGTATGGATTGCCTCAACGTCATCCACGGGCACGTCCATCGCCGCCAGATACGCCCGCCCATAATGTGCCCATATCAGACCAAAGGAGCTGAAGGGTTGGCCATCTTCACGCAACGGGCCGGGGCGTTGGTGGTGGTCAAAGATCTGCGCGTCGGCGTCATAGGCACCCCCTACATCATAAATGATCTTATCAGCCGCCGGAGTGACCCATTGCCGATCCCGACTCCGCAGCAATTCCGCCTGAGGGAACAAGCGGGTGAGCACGGCAGAAGACAACAGTTCGTCTGCATGAAAGCCGCCAGAATGGGTGACAAGATGGGTGATGCTCATAGGTGCGCTCCAGGGTCGGTCAAATGGAAAGGGTCGCCAGTTTGGCCGTCCCTTAGAAGGAAGTCAAAGGTCGTTTGGCAAAGGTATGAATGGCTCCAAGTTTCCAAGACACCTTGTTGCTTCCACTTTTGCTGTTTCTCGAATTCTACGGGCGACAGCATCCCGTTTCTAGCGTGTTTATATTTCGAATTATAGAACATTTCGATATAATTGAACACATCCCGCCTTGCTTCTTCTCTGGTTTTGTATGTTCGCTGCCTGATGCGTTCCCGTTTTAATAGATTGAAATAGCTTTCGGACAACGGTTTCAGTGAAGGCGTAGCTGAATTGCCCCCGAGGTGTACGCGCCTCAAGCGTATAGGATGATTCAAGAATATCCACATTGGGCTCATCAATCATAATCCACAACGGAATATGGGTATTCAGACGGGCGCAATGCACTTCGGTTTCGCCGCGCTCACCCTGCCATTTCCAAAGGTAATGGTAACCAAACACCTGCCGAGCTTTGGAAGCGTCATTGTCCATCAAGAAAATCCTCTGTACCTTTGTCGAGTAAGGCCCCCAACGCTCGGGCATATCGGCCACAGAAACCGCAAGCTGGCTGGTGTGCTCGCCAGACAGCTGCTCGTATTTTTCAACGGACATAATTACAAAGCGCGGTTTTTGGTGTTTGGTAATCGCACCATGTGGTGGGTGAGGTCAGCGGCGGCGCTTCGGTTGGAAACTCGGCTCCATCCGCAAAGCAAGCGAAAGACTCAACGTTGGTCATACACATACCTTGGATATTGTCGAAATGGGTATATTCCGTTGTGCTGCGTCATAGGGGATCAGGTCAATAATCATTGTTCAACGCTTTCAGCCCATGGTCCGCTCAAGCCATGGCTTGCACTTTGAAATTCAAGGGGCACATTCGCATTGGCCGCACAGGTGGTGATAGGTGCCAAACCGACATTTACCGCTAACAGGTCGGAGACAGTCTTGCGGTTCAGGTTAGAGGACAGTGTACGCTTTGCTTAATGCGAGGCAAAGGCGGCATCAAAGAATGCACGCTCACACAATACAGCCTTACGAAATATCGCGGCGGCCCGGGTTTGTTGTTGGTCGTCCAAGCCCTCCCAAATGCTATCGAATTGGGTACGCAAATACGCCACAACCGCCTCAAATCCCTCGCCTGTATGCAAGTCAATCCATTCCGAAAACCAGAATGGCAGGTTTTCATCATAGGTTTTGTAGCGGTTTTCCCAGGTTAAATAGCTCCATTCAGCGACGATGAGAACTGCCAGCATTTGTTCATATCGACCAGAGGTTCGCGCCTCAATCATCAGGCCCTGAAACGCAGCAGTCGCAGGTGCCGCGGCTACATTCTGGTCTGCCTCCGATACCCCCATTGCCTCAAAGCTACGCAGAAAATAGGTGTTTTCTGTACTGGTCACGAGGCCTAAAAACTGCGCTGCGGGTATGCCGTCTGCCAGCGTTGGGGCATGGGCGATTGCAGTTGCCAAAAGTCGCACGAATTGGTCCACAAATTTGTAATCCTGCACCAAATACCACCGCATTTTCTCCAGCGGCAGGGAGCCATTTGCGAGGCCTTTGCAAAACGGATGATCTGTGGCTGCGTCCCAGTCACTTTGGACGGATTGTTTTAGGGTGTCGGTGGCGCGCATAATAGGACTTTCTACTTGAGGGAACTGCCTTGGGCAAAACGGGTTAGTCGGGTGGCCAGCACACCAACCGAGATGTGCAATATTACAGTGAGGCAGGCGAGCACGATCAGGCTGGCAAACATCAGATCAATTTTGGCGCGCCCATTGGCCAGCAGCATCAGGTATCCAAGCCCCTTCGAGGCCCCGACCCATTCGCCAATTACCGCCCCGATTGGCGCATAAACCGCGGCCAGCCGCAGGCCTGTGCCAAGACTGGGCAAGGCATTCGGAATTTGAATATGGCGCATAAAATTCAGCTTTGCGGCGCCCATTGAGAGTGAAAGATCGCGATAGCCACTGTCTATCCGCATTAACCCGTCATGAAACGCTGATGTTACCGGGAAATAGATGATCAGCACCGTCATCACGATTTTCGAGCCCATGCCGTAGCCGAACCAAAGGGTTAACAGCGGCGCAAGGGCGAAAACCGGCACCGCTTGGGTGAAAACCAGAATCGGTAACAGCAACCGCTCAGTTGTTTTGGACAGTGCCAGCTGGATCGCGGTTGCCACCCCCAAAAGCGTTCCGATGAGCAGACCAAGCATGACCTCAGCCGCGGTGACCCACGCATTATCGGCGATAATCGCGCGGCTCTTGTATGCAGCCTGCGCCACCCGCCACGGTGAGGGGAGAATGTAGTGTGGGGCCTCGGTGATGACCACAATGAGCTGCCATAATCCAAGCCCGACCAGAAGCGCGAGCAGTATATCCCGCAATCTCATGCCGCGATGCCCCGCAAATAATCCAGAAGTTTGGCCTGACAATCGAGCGTTTGCGGTGCGTTGATTTCGCGCAAAACTGGCGTTGGCGGAACCGGCCAGTTTTGTGTCCCCAGCGCTGACATAACGGTGATCTGATGCGCAAGGCGCGCGGCTTCGGCAGGGTCGTGGGTGACAAGCAAAACGGTGCGGCCCTTCAAAACTTCGGTGGCGAGCTCCTGCATATCGGCGCGGGTTCCAGCGTCCAGCGACGAGAACGGCTCGTCCAAAAACACAACCGGGCGATCTTCAAACAAGCTGCGTGCTAGGGCGGCCCGTTGACGCATCCCTCCCGAAAGCGTGTTTGGTTTTTGCCCCACATGCGCAGATAGCCCCACCCGATCGAGCAGATCCTTGGCCAAACCAATATTCGGCTTTTCCCCCCGCAAACGTGCGCCGATGCAAACGTTTTCCATCACTGAGAGCCACGGAAGCAGCAAGTCAGATTGGGCCATATAACTGATGCGACCCGTCAGCGGCATGTTATCGGTTGCTGTAAACGTGCCGGTAAAATCTCCGCCGGTTTCCAGCCCGAGGATCAGCCGAAGGATGGTTGATTTCCCCACGCCAGAACGCCCCAACAGACAGGTCCATTGCCCACTGGGAAGATGCAGATCCACATCAAACAGAACCTTGCCGCCAATGCGGTGTTGGCCTTGCAGTGAAATGCCCGGTGATGCGCTCATGGGCTGTTCAAACCCATCTGCCAAAACCCGACCTCAAGTTTTGTGGCGACGCTAAAGCGGTTTTGCAAAACTGAAGCACGCGGCGAGATGGATAAATCACCAATTCGCCTAGCAACAGCATTGTCGATCATGGCGCCGACACTGGTGCAAACGGCCTGATACTCTGGGTCGGCATATGTGGCGATCCATTCTGCGCAGGGCGTGTTGTCGGCCTTTTCGTCCGCCAACCGCAAACCAATTTCGCCATATCCCATAACGCAGGGGGCCAATGCCGCCATCATGTCCAGAAAATCACCCTGCATGCCCGCGTCTATCACATAGCGCGTATAGGCGAGGTTTTCGACAGCCTCGGTTGCGCCAAACAGCGTCGCCTCATCAATGCCCTCTGCGGCACAGGTTTTAACATGCAGCGACATCTCGTAGTTGACGAGGGCGTTAACGGTGCCAGCACAAACCTTCATTTCCTCAAGCGTTTCGGACTTAACCACAGCCAACGACCACGCCCGCGAAAAGTGGACCAGAAACACATAATCTTGGATCAAATAATGCAGGAATGCGGCGCGTGGCAACGTACCATCTCGCAAGCCTTCGACAAAGGCATGGCGGGTATAATCACGCCAATGGCCAGCAGCCCCCTCGCGCCAAAGCGCGAAGGTTTTGCCATAATCGGGAACCATCAGTTTGCCGTCACGTCGATGGCGATTTTGGACACAGGGTTCTGGCTGGTGATAAGGCCTGCCTCAAACAAGAACGCTTCAAACGCGGCGTAACGGCCTACATCCATTGCGGTTGGGCGCAGGGCAAAGCGTGGCACCGTATCGGCCCAAGCCATGGCATTCAGCTCGTCTTGCAACTCGGCAGAAGTGCTTGAGAAAACTTCCCAGCTGGCTTCAGGATGGTTCACGATGTATTGCGTTGCCTTCTCGGTTGCGGCCAGAAAACGGGCGATCATCTCCTTGTCCATCGTCTCGGAATTGGCAACATAGATCAGCTCGTCATATGATGGCAGGCCTTCTTCCTCAACAAAAAAGCACTTCCCCTCAACGCCTTCAATTTTCATCTGGTTCAGCTCGAAATTCCGGTACGCGCCAATAACGGCATCCACCTGACCGGACATCAATGACGGCGACAGAGACCAATTTACGTTGATCAGCTCAACATCATCCAATGACAAACCATGGTGCCGCAGGATCGAGCCAAGCACAGCTTCCTCCACACCGCCAACCGAAAAGCCGACTTTTTTACCAGCCAAATCAGCCGGGGTTTCGATTGGTCCGTCAGCCAAAACCAACAGGCAGTTCAACGGTGTTGCCACCAATGTTCCCACGCGTTGCAACGGCAATCCTTCGTGAATTTGCAGGTGAAGCTGCGGCTGATACGAGATCGCAAGCTCAGCGTGGCCCGCTGCCACCATCTTGGGCGGGGCAGACGGATCTGCGGGGGCGATGATTTCGACCTCAAGATCCTGCTCGGCAAAATAACCCATTTCTTGTGCGACAATGATAGGGCCGTGGTCGGGGTTAATGAACCAGTCGAGCAGCACAGTCATTTTGTCAGCCGCCATCAGCGGAGCGGCGGCAAAAGAAATTGCCGCAGTTAACGTAATAAGTTTCAAGTTGTTTGGCTTTCATTAGGAGGCGTGTCGCCCGTTGCAATTAAAGTAATTTCTCCATCCCAGTAGGTCCTGAGATGTGTGGCGGCCTGCCAAGCGCGCAGCCCTGAACGGCAGACAAATACGGCGCGCTGGCTGGTGGCTGGCGAGAGGCGTTGGTTTGTAAACTCTGCGACGCTTAACCGGTGCGCAGTCGCGGTGATCGGGGCTGAGATTTCATCCGCATCGCGCAATTCCACGACAAAATCAGACGTGCTGATCTGCGTGGCCGCAATGAAGGTCAAGTCCGGCGCAGGGTCCGGTGCCGCGTCAAACCGAAAGCCGGTTGTGCGAAAACTCTGCATGTCAAAGCTGAGCAACTGGCCGAGTGGTGAGGGGCTTTGCCCGATCAAACACCCCAAGGCCATTTGCGCCTGTGCCGCCCCAATCATGCCGACCACAGGGCCCATGACCCCCTCCGTCGCACAGGACGCCGCGCGATCTGGCAGATCAGGAAAGACCGCGCGCAGCGTTGGGGCCGTGCCGCAAAACCCGCCGACATAGCCCGAAAACCCCAAGACCGCTGCGCTTATCAAAGGCACACCAGCAGCACTACAGGTATCGGACAGCGTGTAACTGGTGGCAAAACTGTCAGCGCAATCCAGCACAAGGCTGCTCTGGCTGACCAACGCCAGCGCATTTGCAGGGTCAAGCGGGGCATCATAAATGTCGATCATACAATCGCTGTTCAATGCGGATAGCGCCGCGGCCGCTGCCTTAGCTTTGGGTGTGCCAATATCCGCCTCGCGAAACAGGGTTTGGCGATGCAGGTTTGACAGCGCAACGCGGTCGCCATCCACCAGCGTTAACCGCCCCACACCAGCCCCAACCAGATACTGCAACACCGGCGCGCCAAGCCCGCCAACGCCAACCACCAACACATGCGCAGCACGGATCATCGCTTGACCCGCATCACCAATTTCGGGCAGGCATGTTTGACGCGCGTATCGTGTCATCTGGTCGCCGCCAGCCATGCGTGAACCCGGTTTTCAGGGCTATCATTCAGCGTGATGTCTGTGACCGCAGCCACCACATCGGCCCCCGCGTCAAAGGCGCCTGGGGCGCGATCAATCGACATGCCGCCAATGGCGATCAGAGGCGTGTCGCCGATTAAATCCCGCCAAGTTGTCAGCTTGGAAATGCCCTGTTCATGCCATTTCATTTTCTTCAGGATCGTCGGGTAAATCGGCCCAAGCGCAATGTAATCTGGGGCAAGTTCCATGGCACGGCGCAGCTCGGCCTTATCATGGGTGCTAATCCCAAGACGCAATTTTGCCGCGCGAATGGCCGCAATATCAGCCCCCTCCAGATCCTCTTGACCGAGGTGGATGTAGTCACATCCTTCCTCAATCGCCAGCGGCCAATAGTCGTTAATAATCAGCGTGCAATCACAGCGGCCACAGACCACTTTTGCGCGGCGGATATGTTCACGAACCACCTCATGGGGCGCATCTTTCATCCGCAATTGCACCAGCTTAATCCCAAGCGGAACAAGCCGTTCAATCCAATCAGCGTTCTCAAAAATCGGGTAAAAGCGATCCAACTTCATTCTAAAAATGCCTTTCCAATCACCGGGGTCGAGGGGGCGGCCATATCGCGTGGCTCCATCGGGTCTGCGGCGTTGGCCAATTGGCCTGCTTGAATGGCCGTTGCAAATGCCTCGGCCATGCGGGCGGGATCACCCGCTTTGGCCACAGCGGTGTTCAGCAAAACCGCGTCAAAGCCCAGCTCCATCGCTGCCGCCGCTTGTGATGGCAGGCCCAGACCCGCATCAATCACCAAAGGCACGTCGGGAAAATGGGCGCGCATCGATCGCAACCCAAACACGTTGTTCAACCCGAGACCCGAGCCAATCGGCGCGCCCCACGGCATTAAAACCTCGCATCCCGCCTGCAACAATCTGTCCGCCACAACCAAATCTTCGGTGGTATACGGGAACACCTGAAAACCATCCTCGGATAATATCCGGGCGGCCTCGACCAGCCCGAAAACATCCGGCTGAAGTGTGTCTTCTTCGCCGATAACTTCCAGCTTGATCCACTTTGTGTCAAAGACTTCGCGGGCCATATGGGCGGTGGTAACGGCCTCTTTGACGCTATGACATCCGGCGGTGTTGGGCAAAATATGCACGCCCAGATCACGGATCAATTGCCAAAAATCCTGCCCCGCACGTTCCTGCCCGCTTTCGCGCCGCAAGGACACGGTGGCGACACTGGCGGCGCTGCGCTTGAACGCATCAGCCAAAACCGCGGGCGAAGGATACTGAGCGGTGCCCAGCATTAAGCCATTGCAAAGCGTGGTGCCGTAAAAATCCAGCATCGCCTAACCTCCCTGCATCGGGGCAAGAACTTCAATGCTGTCGCCGTCTTTAAGGGCATGGTCAGCCCGCGCTGCCGCCGGCACAAAGGTGCTATTCACAGCAGTTGCAACCTTTGCACGGCCGAAACCTTCGGCCTCAAGCAAATCAGCCAGCGTCGTAACCTGTGCCTCAATCGACGCACCATTAAGCTGTATCTTCATCCATCACCTCCGGTTTCATGTCGTCAAAAATCAATTCAGCCACCATCCGTGCCAATGCTGGCGCCAGCAAAAAACCATGCCGGTATAGCCCGTTCATACGGATCAGGTTTCCGTTTCGCCTGATGCGCGGCAGGTTGTCCGAAAAGGCTGGACGGCTATCGACGCCGATCTCGATCACTTCAGCCTCGCCAAATGCGGGGTTCAGCGCGTAGACGGCACTGAGCAATTCCAGCAGCGCGCGGGCGGTGATATGCTTGCCAGCACGGCCCTCAATCATCGTCGCGCCGAGCATAAAAATACCGTTCCCACGCGGCACAATGTAAATCGGCACACGCGGATGCAGCATTCTGACAGGACGGCTCAGAGCAATATCAGGGCAGGATAAAATCAGCATCTCGCCTTTGACGCCGCGCAGATCTTTCAGTTGGTCTTTGGCCTGAAAGCCACGGCAATCAATGGTCAGGCCGCGCTTTCCGTAAACATCTGGATCGGCGTCGTCCTGAATAAACTCGGCACCATCGGCGATCAGACTTGCGCGCAATTGGGCAAGGGCTGCGCGGGGCGCAAGATGGGCCTCGTCCTCAAACAACAACCCCTTGGAAAAACGGTCCCCCAGATCAGGTTCGAGCATTGCAATTTCAGCCCGCGTCACCTCGCGGTGGCCCCGTGTGCGGCGGGCAAACTGGGCAAGATCAGATTTTTCACGCGCCGGAGAAACTACAAGCGAGCCACGTCGATGCACGGCTTGGGTTTTGGCAGCCCACCAATCTGCGGCTTCACAGCCTAAGCGGACAACAGCGTCGTCGGCACTTTCGCCTTCACAAAACGGCGCGAGCATGCCCCCCGCCCACCACGAACAGGCGTGCGCTCCGATGTCTGCATGACGGTCCACCAACCGAACTTGTGCACCACGATCCAGCAAGGCCCGCGCCACGCAAAGACCGGCGACACCGGCCCCGATGATTGTGATTTCACTCATGTCCATTGGCCGTGAAAATGATGGACGGGACCGTGCCCGTGGCCAATGTGCAATTGGTCCGCCGCTTTGATCGCGGCCTGTAAATAGTGATGCGCCGCAGCAACCGCAGCCGTTAACTCAAAGCCTTGCGCAAGCACTGCCACAATGGTTGCCGCATAAGTGCAGCCCGTGCCATGCGTGTTTTTTGTCTCTATACGTGGGGCTTCAAACGTGCCGATAACACCGCTCGCATCGACAAGAATATCGGTACAGGTTCCGCCCGACGCATGGCCGCCTTTCATCAAAACGGCTTTGGGACCCATCGCCAATAGGCGCTGCCCTTGTGCGGCCATTTCCTCAGGTGTCGTTGCCTCGTCGGTCTCCAAAAGGCGTGCCGCCTCGGGCAGGTTTGGCGTCAAAAGGCTTGCCTGTGGCAAAATATTCTGGATCAGCGCGCCTACTGCTGCGTCTTGCAAAAGGGCGTCACCAGATTTGGCGATCATCACCGGATCAACAACGACCGGCCCGTCAAATGCCGCTAGACGTTCGGCCGTGACCTCAATAATCGGTACTGAAAGCAGCATCCCCAGCTTAATCGCGTCCACGTCGAGATCTGATAAAACTGCATCAATCTGCGCCGCGACAACGTCTGCGGGCACCTCATGCACCGCAGTCACAGCCGTTGTGTTTTGCGCCGTAATCGCAGTTATAACACTTGCGCCATATGTCCCGTTTGCGGACATCGCTTTCAGGTCAGCCTGAATGCCCGCGCCGCCGCCGCTGTCGGAACCAGCTATCGTCAGGGCAATTGGGGTTTTGGTTGTCACAGGCACGTCTCCAAAATAATGGACGTGCCAACGTGAGAAAGAGTCCGTGCTATTTTCGCACAATCTACCCGTTCCCTACGCCGGTACTATCCGGATCAGGTTCGACGGGTCGGTGCGTGCACCTCTCAGCCCAAATGGGCCCCCCGACGGATAATTTTATAGCTATCCAGACCCAATCGGGCCAAAAACAGCTTATCTTGCTTCATTTGATAAAGAAGGTTTCTGCTGATCGCAACCACCAAAACAATCTCGCTACGGACTTTTGCCGAAGGCGTGGGCGATACCTGTCATACCGTAATGACACCAATCTCGTCGGCCTTGGCGGCATCCACCTCAGCTAATATCTGCGGCTTGGCATCCGCCTCCGCGATTTCATTGAATTTGCCGCGTTCCAGAAAACCGGTTGAAGATCAATCATGAGCAATGCTGCACTAGATCGCACCCAAATGGGATTTCCCAATCTGCCTGACGCTACTTGCAAGCCAAGCGGTTGCGCCGATGGTGCAGAGTATTCTCGCCAAAGATCGTGTGAGGATGACCTTGCCAAAATGAGGTACAGTCAGCAAGCCGGAGTCGACTTTCTCGAAAAGCTTACGATCCAGTTTGATTTACTACTCAATAAATACTTACTTTAATTTAGGAACCCACGTCTATTAGCACAATCTAAGGTAAATTTTTGCATTCTTCTTACAGAATATGGAAGATTTTCATCCATCGGTGCGCTGCATCGGGACCTTGCCGAGCTCTTCCTTGGGGTGTGTTATGAGCCTCATCGACCGTAAGAATCAGATCTGAATCCACCAAAACAGCATCAATCTCTGGTATCTTGGAAGGCAACACATGTATTTCCATATTGCGTGCTGATTGGGAGTTGGGCCCAAGCGAATTCAGAGAGGCCAAAAGTGGCGGTTGGCTAAATGTAAATCTCGTTAGCTGCGAGTCGTCACGCTGAGGCCTTGGCGTTTTTAACGCCTTTAGTTTTCCCGCCAAGCCTCAAGATCGAATATGCCATTGGCGCATGATGTTCAAATGTCCACTGGCAGCACGCCAGAAACCTTCATTTGCCGCAAGATAAAGATGGTTGTCGTCGCCTTCACGATACTCAGCCCAAGAAGGCTGTGTATGATGAATTTCTCTAGGCTTTCCGGATCCGTGGCTGCAACTTTCAAAATGTAGTCGAAATCGCCAGTTATCGAAGAACATTCCAACACTTGGTCATTTTGATCAACAAAGGCTTGGAATTCATCAATCGATGATACGTCGTGATTACGCAGCGACACTTGAACGTGAGCAAGGGCGTGTAAGCCCAGTTTTTTGCCATCTAGAATCGCTGCGTACCGTGTGATGTAGCCGCTTTCTTCAAGTCGCTTCACCCGTCGCCAGCATGGGGAGGGCGACAAACCTACCGCATCTGAAAGCGTTTGCGTGCTGGCGCGTCCGTCGCGCTGCAAGACCTTCAGAATCATTTTTTCGAACGTATCGAGCAAAATTTTGCCTATATATTTGGAAATTCTGGTGTAACTCACCCAAGTTAGCCGAAAACAAACTGATTTAGAAGACATATAGCCCATCGCAGACGCTAACCTCCGTCAAATCCTTTCCAACTAAAGAACTTGAACAAAAGGTTATGCAATTGAGCCATCAAAACCACGTGTATCAGTCCATTGCACGCGCCACCAAAGACCACGGAACCACAACGATGTTTGGGCTCATGGGAGATGCAAACCTCTTTATGGTCGACAGTTTCGTACGCGATTTCGGTGGCCATTTTGTCCCCGCCGCCCATGAGGGGAGCGCAATATTAATGGCATTGGCCTATGCGCGGGTTTCGGGGAATGTCGGCGTTGCTACCGTCACTCATGGGCCTGCCTTAACCAATTGCGTGACCGCATTAACCGAGGCCGCCCGAGGGCATGCCCCTATGGTCGTTTTGGCTGGGGATACCCCCGCAGATACCCCGCGCCACCTGCAAAGCATTGACCAACGTGAGCTTGTAAAGGTTACGGGTGCAGGTTTTGAGCAGCTCCGCACGCCTGCAACCGTTGGAAAAGACGTTGCGCGGGCGTTTTACCGCGCTCAGGTCGAGCGCCGGCCTATCGTTTTGAACATGCCCGCCGATTTTATGTGGCAGGAAGCTGAGTACGACCTTCAGGTGCTTGATGTATTCACCGCGCCCGGTGGGGTAGCTGAAGGTGAAATTCTTGACAATGCAATCGGAATGATTGCCTCGGCGCGGCGGCCTTTGATCTTGGCCGGGCACGGAGCCCTCGGCGCGCGCGATCAGCTCATTCGGCTGGCGGATCGCTTAGAAGCCCCCCTTGCGACCACCCTTCAGGCAAAGGGCTTATTCAACGGCCACCCCTATAACATTGATATCTTCGGAACACTTTCCACGCCTGCGGCTTATGAGCTGATTGATCAATCCGACTGTATTATCTGCTTTGGCACCGCATTGCATGATTTTACAACAGATCGTGGCAAGCTAATGAAAGGTAAGCGGATTATCCAAATTGATATCAATCCTGCGGCCATTGGTGGCGGTCTCCATCCGGACGCAGCCCTTGTTGCGGATGCCGGACTGACAGCTGAAACTATTCTGTTTTGGCTGGATGAGGCCGAGATTCCGGCAAGCGGCTTCACCCGTGAATTGGACGCAACAGCACTGACGGTGTATCCGGCCGGTTCGGGCAAAGCGGCAGATGATTTTATAAACTATGTGTACGCCCTTGAGCGACTGGAAGAAGCCTTGCCTAAAGACCGCGTATTGGTGACCGATGGCGGGCGCTTCATGACAGAGGTCTGGTGCCGCCTCTCCGTTCCCAACCCGCAGAGCTTTGTCAGTACCGTCAGCTTTGGGTCGATCGGATTGGGGCTGCAAGAAGCTGTGGGCGCGGGCCTAGCGGCGCCGGATCGGCCTATTGTGCTGTTTTGTGGTGATGGTGGGTTCATGATGGGCGGCATCAATGAGTTTAACACCGCCGTTCGTCTTGGCCTTGATCTGATCGTCATTATCGCAAACGATTCTGCGTATGGCGCAGAGCACATCCAGTTTCTTGATCGAAAGATGGACCCAAGCCTAACAGAATTCCACTGGCCTTCCTTCGTAGATATTGCAAAATCCCTTGGTGGAGATGGATTTGAAGTGCGCTCCAATGCACAGCTTGAGCAAGCACTTGAAGCCCTCAAGCACAGAAAAGGCCCCTTCTTAATCGAGCTACGCCTAGACCCAATTGACGTCCCGCGCATGCGCATCTGAAGGGGCCAGAGGAACATTGAGCGAAGTTCCGATTAACATGATCGCAAAGAAAGCGATCAGTGGAGTATTTGCAGTGAATAGCAGATTTTGTTCGCATTCGCGTCGACTGGCTGCAACTTGCCGCACCTCCCGCCAGTCTGGCTGGGTCCATATATCTGGCGTTTAGGTGCCCTTGCCGGGGGCCAACCCCTTAGTTGCCGTGATAAAGCAGCTTTCCGACCTGCGTGGACCCGGTAAAAGAAAGCGCCCGCACGCGGCTGTCTTTTGTCCAAGGTTCAACAATTGTAGGGGCTAGGCCGGTACCCACATTAAAAACACCTACCGGGATTCCGGCGCGCTTGGCCAATTTAGCCATCGTCAGTGCAGAATACGGGGTCTCGCTTGAGGGGTGCGCGACAGAACCCGATACCATGCAGGGAAAATGGTGGGGCCTGTTGTTAAGCGCGAAGCTGTCGCGCATCCGCGGGGAAGAAGGGCTGACGGCGCGTAAAGGGCGCACCAGACGTGAGGCAATCGGCACCCGTGCCCCTATTTTGTTTGAAGCAAAGGCCAGGTGGTCATTGGACTTTGTGCATGATCAACTCGCTTCCGGCAGACGTGTCGTTCGGGAACTGGCAGAGATGATTGCCAGCCCCTCTCGGTGATGCGTTGCATCGCCTGCCAGGCAATGGACGAGCGGCTCAACGAAATCATGCTCCGAAACCTCGCCCATGCTCGGATTCTAATTCGTGATTGGGCACATGATTATAAAATACAAGCTCCCACTCGTTGAATGTGCCACTCAACTGCCGGCCAGGAGACCCCATTCAGCGCGTGGATATGAAACGCCTGAAACCTTCACCACATGCGTATCACCACGAAAGGCTCCCGTTCAGGCGGGATGATAATTCAGCGGCACGGTAGGTGCGCTATATTTATTGGTGGTTCCCTATGTGTTTTTAAAAGTAAACCCAGACGCAGAATAAAAAAGACCTGCCCTGAAGGGCAGGCTTAAGTTCAGGGAGAAACTCTGGGCGGTTAGGCCGCCAGCCGGTAACCGCCGCTCTCGGTGAGCAGAATGCGGGCATTGCTTGGGTCTGGCTCGATTTTTTGGCGCAGGCGGTAGATATGGGTTTCCAGCGTGTGGGTGGTTACCCCCGCATTATAGCCCCAAACCTCGTGCAGCAGCACATCACGGGCCACCACACCATCAGAAGCACGATAAAGGAATTTAAGGATGTTGGTTTCCTTTTCCGTTAGCCGGATTTTCCGGTCGTCCTCGGTGAGCAGCATTTTAGTGGCGGGCTTAAAAGTGTAAGGCCCAACGGTAAATACCGCGTCTTCGCTTTGCTCGTGCTGGCGAAGCTGGCTGCGAATGCGGGCCAGCAGCACGGGGAATTTGAACGGCTTCGTTACGTAATCATTTGCGCCAGCGTCTAGCCCCAAAATGGTGTCGCTGTCGGTATCATGGCCCGTAAGCATAATAATTGGCGATTTTACGCCTTGTTTGCGCATCAGGCGGCACAGTTCACGGCCATCCATGTCAGGCAGGCCTACATCCAATATCACCAGATCATAGAGCGCTTCTTTGGCTTTGGTCAGGCCCTCGGCGCCCGTTCCGGCTTCAAAAACATCAAAATCATCGGTTAGCACCAGCTGGTCAGCCAATGCTTCGCGTAGGTCTTCGTCATCATCGACCATCAATATCTTTTTCAGGGTGCCCATGGCATTTTCCTCCGTTTGTATGAGTGTTATTTTGGCGTTCAAAGTCGCTGGCGCAAGGGCTCGCGTGAAATCTCACCTGCTTGTGTGCAAAATGAAGCAAATGTTTCAATTCTGACACGCGGGGGCTATAGATTGGGCAGAAATTGAAACAAGGAATCGCCAATGTTGGCCCTGACTGCCGCTGAGAGGCTTGCCCGCGCCGCGCATGATTTGCGCCTTGGCCTGCCCGTAGGTGTGCAGGCAGGCGATGGGCTTTGGCTGGTGGCGGCGGTTGAAACGCTCGGGGTTAAACGCTGGAAGGCGTTGCTGGGCTTGGAAGCGTCGGTGCTGGCGCTGACCTCGTGGCGCGCCAAAACGCTGCATATTCCGGTATATGATGGGGATTTGACTCGTGTTGAGGTGCCCAAATCTGCGGATTTGCGGTGGCTGAAGGCTGTGGCTGACCCTTCGATTGATCTTTCAATCCCCCTCAAAGGGCCGTTTAAAGCTGCGCGTGGCGGGGAAACGGGCGCACACCGCGCGGCCATTTCTCTTTGCAAAAAAGCGCACCTATTGCCTGCGGCACTGGTAGTGGTGGCCACGGCGCTACCCGAAGGTTTGCTATTGCTGGATGCGGATGACATCACGGCTGCCAGCGCCACCCGCTTGCGCGAGGTATCCTCTGCGCGGGTGCCGCTTGAGGTTTCAAAACTCGGCCGCGTGCATGTTTTTCGCCCCGATGATGGCGGTGAGGAGCATTACGCGATCGAGATCGGTCACGCCGACCGCAGCCAGCCCGTACTGGCCCGCCTGCACTCAGCCTGTTTTACCGGAGATCTAATCGGCTCGCTCAAATGCGATTGCGGCCCGCAGCTTCGGGCAGCACTGGCGCAAATTGGTAATGAAGGCGCGGGGGTGCTGCTTTATATGAACCAAGAAGGCCGGGGCATTGGCCTCGCCAATAAAATGCGCGCTTACAGCCTGCAAGACCAAGGCTTTGATACCGTTGAAGCCAACCACCGCCTTGGCTTTGAGGACGACGAGCGCAATTTTGAGCTGGGCGCGCAAATGCTGAAGGCGTTGGGGTTTAACGCTGTGCGATTGATGACCAATAACCCCGCAAAAATTGCAAAAATGCAAAGCTCGGGGGTGGCCGTGGCCGAGCGCGTGGCGCTTAAGGTTGGCGAAAATCCGCATAATGTGGATTACCTTGCGGTGAAGGCCAAAAAGAGCGGGCATTTGCTGTAGGTTTAAGGGTGAAAAAATAACCCGTAACTTTTTTCCCTCTCCAATAGTTACGCGACGTCGAATAGAAAAATGGCTGTGAAAAGTTTTGAGGTGTTTTTTAAACTATGCAACACCCACAAACTCATGGGTTTCTCGACAGGTGTGCACGAAGTTTCCAAAGAGAGTGTCTTAATTCGA
This sequence comes from Paracoccaceae bacterium, assembly GCA_002402045.2. Taxonomy (GTDB): domain Bacteria; phylum Pseudomonadota; class Alphaproteobacteria; order Rhodobacterales; family Rhodobacteraceae; genus UBA3077. Next base: position 20,480 of record NVUX02000013.1, read on the forward strand.
AAAATCCAAGCTGAAAGTAAGCGCTTGATAAATAATAGCGCTGACATGTCTGAACTCCTAAATTCGAGTGACGATTATATAAAATTTTGGAGTGCAATGGGATGCATAGAGAATGCACACTGCTCGGACATAGCTATTGAAAAACTTGAAGACCTATTATCCAATAATGCCGCTTATTCTATCACTTTTAGGGCAGGTCTGATTATTTCAATGTATAAGAACGGTGCTCTTTTTGATTATATTTAGGTAGATGAGCAAACAGTTCAATGAATTGTTTTATATCCTCAACCCCATGATCACATGCGCAAACGAGCCAGAAACTTTGCCACTATTGTGGCCAACCAGACCCAAGTCGTTCCCCATAGAATCCTGCGCCGCAAACAGATTGGCGGGTTGGCATTCCAAAATACTGGCATAGTGAAACTCGTGTGCCGGCAGTGTATGGCCATGAAATGGCCCCGCCAGAGCCTTTAGCGTCCGGTAACCTAAATGCAGTTTTCGGGCTGCAAAACTGGTGCTCACAGGTAGCAATCCAAGCATTTCGTGCCGCACGCCGTTTGCATCCACCAGTCCTTCCCCTAGCGCCATATAGCCACCGCACTCACCATAGATCAGGGCATTGCTATCCCGCATAGCGGCCTTAAAGCGGGTTGCCCCCGCCAGCTTACCGGCGTGCAGCTCAGGGTATCCGCCTGGCAAAAATACAGCGTCCGCGGTGCGTGAAGGTCCCTCGTCGGCCAGTGGTGAAAAGAACGAAACCTCGGCCCCCGCTGCCCGCCATCCTTCGAGCATATGCGGATACGCAAAGGCAAAAGCCTCATCCCGCGCCACCGCAATCCGCTGGCCAAATGGGGCAACGCGTGGCACCAATCCTGCCGCTGGTAGCGCCTCAGCCAGTGCCGCAAGGGCCGCGACATCCACCCCTTCAGCCACCACATCTGCCGCACCCTCAATAAAAGCCTCCAGCCCCGCGTCCTCACCCGCCTGCACCAACCCAAGGTGGCGAGACTCCCGAACCATCCGCGCATCCCGTGGGACCATCCCCAGCACCGGAATATCGCCCATCGCCCGCTCGATCATCATTCGGTGCTTAGCAGAGCCAACCCTGTTTAAAATCACACCCGCTATCCGCACCCCTTTGCGAAACCCAGCCAGCCCCGCCACAACTGCTGCCACCGTTTGCGCCTGCCGCGCCACGTCCACCACCAGCACTACGGGTAAATCCAACACCTCGGCTAGGTCTGCCACCGAGCCTTTCCCCATCGGGTTCCCCACCACAGGCGCGGCGTCAAAAAGGCCCATCGCGCCCTCGATCAGCAGCAAGCCAGATGGTTGACGATGGGCCATGGCCCGCAGGGCCATTGGCGGCATGGCCCAAGCGTCGAGGTTAATACATGCTTTTCCCGTGGCCGCCGCATGAAAGGCCGGGTCAATATAATCCGGCCCCGATTTGGCCGAACAAATATCCACCCCCTGTCGGCGCAAAGCCCGAAGCAGCCCCAGCGTCACCACTGTTTTACCCGCGCCAGAAGATGGCGCCGCAATGATGAGCCCCTTTAGCGCCATGCCATCTGCTCGCGCAGCGCGTTACCACGCCCAATACTCACAATCGCGGGCGCGCCCATACCGCTGGCGGCAATATCTGCCGCCGCCCGCGCCAATGTGGTGTCCAGCACCCGCATTTCCGGCAGGGACGCATTCATCACCACCGCCACCGGCGTATCCGCTGCCAGTCCGCCCGCGATCAGCTTATCTGCGATCTCGCCCATATGCCGCATCGCCATATAAAGCACGATCATCCCGGCGGCCTTGCCAACGGCAGCCCAGTCAATGCCCTCGGGCGCAAGGCCGGTTTGGTCATGCCCCGTTAAAAATATTACACTTGAATTGAAGTCTCGCGCGGTGACCGGAATGCCCGCGTAGGCCAGCCCGCCAATGCCCGCCGTTATCCCCGGAATAACTCTAAATTTTACATCCGCCGCCACCAGCGCCAACACTTCTTCGGCCCCACGGCCAAACACAAATGGATCGCCGCCCTTAAGGCGCACCACCCGTTTGCCCGCCTTGGCCTCTGCCACCAAGCGCGCGTTTATCTCACTTTGCTTGGGAGAGGGCTTTCCACCACGTTTGCCAAGTAAAACCAGCTCGGCCCCGGCGGCATATGCCAGCACGTCTGCGCTCACCAGCGCGTCATGCACGACTACATCTGCGGCCTTTAAAGCCTCCACGGCATGGAGTGTCAGCAGCCCCGCATCGCCGGGGCCAGCGCCCACTAGCCATACTTCACCTGCCGGAAATGCGTTCACGTTTTTACCTTTGGCCGCAATACATGTGGAATGGCGGGGTCATAAAGCGCTGAGTCTTTAAAGTCGTCCGCCGCGTCCAGCGCAGGCCCGATAAATATCATTGCCGTGCGGGTTATTTTCTCATCCCGCACCAGCTTGTGGATAGTTGAAAGCGTGCCGCGAATAATCTTTTCGTCCGGCCAGCCCACACGATACGCCACCACCACAGCGCAATCATCGCCATAAAACGGCGCAAGCTGCCGTCGAATTTCACGCAAGGCCCGAATCCCAAGATGGATCACCATCGTTGCGCCTGTCCGCCCGAAATTCTCCAGCGTTTCGCCCGCGGGCATATCGGTTGATTTCATTGAAACACGCGTAAGAATAATACTCTGCGCTACTTCAGGGATCGTAAGCTCCTGCCCCATCGCTGCCGCCGCCGCCGAATAGGCCGAGACCCCCGGCGTGATATCATAAGGAATTCCCGCCGCCTTTAGCCGCCGAATTTGCTCGGCAATCGCGCCGTAAAGGGCTGGGTCGCCCGAATGCACGCGCGCCACATCCTGTCCGCGCGCGTGGGCGGCTACGATCTCGGCATGGGTGTCGTCCAAGGTCATCGGCGCGGTGTCTAGCACGCGCGCATCCGCAGGTGCACAGGCCACCACGGCTTCAGGCACCAATGAACCAGCGTAAAGGCACACAGGGCAGGCCTCAATTAGCCGCCGCCCCTTGATGGTAATCAGGTCGGGGTCTCCCGGCCCCGCACCGATAAAATGAACTGTCATGCCAAGTCTCCGTCAATTTTGCGCGCATAGCCGCGCGGCGTATACATGCGTGGGCCTTCGCCAAGCTGCGCTAGTTTTGAGTTGCTTGAGCCAACCAGCACCACCGTCAGCATGTCCACATCGTCTACTTCAAGCGCATCCAGCCTTACATAGCGCACGGCCTCGGTGGGCCGCCCGAGGTTGCTGGCGAGCATTACAGGGGTGTCGGCGGGGCGGTGCTTTAGCAAAATGTCACGGGCTTCGGCCAACAAGGTGCGCCGCCGTTTTGAAACCGGATTATAAAACGCGATTACAAAATCGCCTTCTGCCGCTGCCGTCAGGCGCTTGATAATATCCCCGCGCGGGGTCAGCAAATCACTCAATGAAATTGCGCAAAAATCATGCCCAAGTGGTGCGCCCGCCCGCGCGGCCGCGCCTTGCAGCGCGGATACACCGGGGGTGGAAACCACCTCGACCCGCCGCGCTGCATCGCTTACGCCCATGGCCTCGGGCCCACGGTCCAGCAACTCAAAAACCAGCGCGCCCATGGCATAAATGCCAGCATCGCCCGAGCAAATCAGTGCCACATTATGGCCTTTGCCTGCTTGCTCAAGTGCATAGCGGCAACGGTCTTCCTCGCCACCCAGCGGGAAATCACTGCGCTTTTTGCCAATGGCCAGCGGGCCGAGCAGGTCAATATAAAGCCCATAACCTATCAACTCTTTGGCTTCAGCAATCAGCATACTGGCCTCGGGCGTGCGCCAACTATGCTGCCCCGGCCCAATGCCAACGATAGAGAGTTTTCCGCGCGAGCGCCCGGCCAATTGGGTAATCGGCGCAGGTGCGCGCGCCAAAGCACAGGTGGCACTCAAGGTTTTGCGTTTTTCAACGGTCAGCACCGCCTGCGGTCCAGCGATAGCCAGCGCCGCGCCTTCGGCAACCCCGTGGCAGCCGACCTCGGCAAAAACCACCTCAGACGGATTGGCTAAGCGCGCCGCTTCGGCCTCTAGTTCATCCGCTGTAAACACCCGAAACGGCACGCCGAGCCGCTTGGCGGTTTGGATTATCGCGGGTTCATCTGCCTTTAGGTCCAGCGAGGCCACGCAGGCAATCGCCTCGGGTGCGATATTTGTCTGTTGCAGGCTTTCCTGCACTAAATTCCACATTTCATCCACATCACAACCGCGCGCGCAGCCGAGGCCAAGCGCAAATTTTTGTGGATGGTAGGCCAGCACGTCTGGCCCGGTTTTCACGGGCGCTTCTGAGGAAACCAGCTTCACCGGCCCTGCGCCCGCGTCCAGCCCCCAGATATTCTCACCCTCGATAATCGGCGTTTGGCCATTCAGCATCGCCATCATCACGGGTTTTGCATCTTCGGGGTTTGCCAGCCGCCAGCCAGCGGGCGGCTCGTCTAGCGCTATCCCAAGGGAAACATCCCCCGCCGTGGTAATGGCCGCGTGGCTTTGCAGAGCCTCGGCAATTTGTTTGGCCAGCCGGTTGGCACCGTGATGCCCGCCAAGCAGCGGAATAACGGTGGAGCCATCATCGGGAATGGCGATCACTGGCGGCTCAGCATGCTTATCGGACAGCACGGGCGCAACGGCGCGCACTAGAATGCCAGCCGCGCACACCCCCACCACGGGGTGGCCGGCTTGAAACAGCATGCGAATATGATCGAGCGCATTGGGAAAGAAAGCATCGGCTTTTTCTACGCGGCCCTCGCGGCCATGCACAGGGGCATTTAGGGCCTTGGCAACGCGGTGGGCGGTGGCTTCTCCGGCGCGGGAGAGGCACAGGATAATCGGGGTTAGCTCAGCCATGGGTCTTCGCCTTTAGTAATAAGAATCATCGAAAAATAGGGTGCGGGATCTGGTGCGTGCGTAAGCGGCAGCACTTGCTGTGAGGGCAGGCTTGCGCGGGCCACAAAGGTAGCGCTCTCGGTGAGGCCCATATCGGTGAGCAACGCGCGAATGCGGCCAAGATGGCGGCCGACTTTCATAATCGCCACCGCGCCTGCGGCCTCTATTTTTGCTTGCATATCGGCGCTATCCAGCGGGCCGGGAATAACCGTAAGCACATCATTGCGGGCCGTAAGCGGGCGGCCAGCGACAGCGGCACAGGTGGTGACAGAGGTTACGCCCGGCACCACTTCGGTTTCGTATTTATCTGCCAAACGGTTGAAAAGATACATGAATGATCCATAGAAAAACGGGTCACCCTCGCAGAGAACAACCACATCAAGGCCAGCATCTAGGTGCTTGGCAATTTCCGCCGCGCCTTTGTCATAGGCGGCCTGCGCGGGTGCGCGCGCCACCGTCATCGGAATGCGGATCACCAGTTCTTCGGCCTCTGCCGGAATACTGGCAGCAGCAATTTCACGGGCAAAACTTGCGCCGTTTTCCAACGCTGGATAGGCCACAACTTTAGCACTCGCAATCAACCGATGCGCTTTTAGCGTCATCAGCTCCGGGTCTCCGGGGCCGAGGCCCACCCCTATCAGCTTGCCCTTCATCGTTTGATCAAGCTCCACTGTACAACGGGGCGCATGGGCTTCCAGCCGGTCAGCGGCCCTAGCCCTTCGGCACGGCTTATGGCAATTTGCACAAGGTCTCCGCCATGGGATTTGTGCAGCACGGCCAGTATCGCTTGGCTTTCAAGCGTTACGGCGTTGGCTACCAGCCTGCCGAGCGGGCGCAGGGCCAGCCAGCAGGCCTCAAAGGTTTCTACACTCAGCCCGCCGCCGATAAAAATTGCGTCAGGGGCATCTAGCCCTGCCAGTGCTTGCGGCACCTCGCCGTCAATAAGCTGCAAAGACGGTACGCCAAGCGCAAGCGCGTTTTCAGCGGCCATGGTGCGCCGATCGGCCCGTGGCTCTATGCCGATAGCCTTGGAATATCGCGCCGCGCGCAGCCACTCTACGGCCACCGAGCCACAGCCGGTTCCCACATCCCACAACAGCGCGCCGCGCATGGGGATGAGTTTGGCCAGCGTGGCGGCGCGCACTTCGCGTTTGGTCATGGTGCCATCATGGTTAAATACTTCGTCGGGCAGGCCCGGCACGCGGGGTAACAGCGCGGCATTTGGCGCGGCAATACACTCTACCGCGAGGGTGTTAAACGCCGGCACCGTATGCGCCCAGCTTTCCGCAAGCCCGTCAAAACGCGCCTCATTTGTGCCGCCCATAGCGGCGAGCACGGTCATGCGTGACTGCCCAAAGCCGCGCTCGGTTAGAAACGTGGCGATTTGGGCGGGGGTTTCCTCGCCGGTGGTGAGGATCAGCAAGCGCACATCGGGTTGGATAAACGCGATCATTTGCTCCACGGGGCGGCCGTGCACCGTTAGGGTTTCAAGGTCTGCCATGCTCCAACCCATACGGGCCGAGGCCAGTTGAAAAGCTGAAAGCTGTGGGTGAAACGTGATTTCAGACGGCGTAAAGTGCCGCCCGATTTTGGCCCCGACGGAAAACCAGAGCGGATCACCGGTCGCCAGCACCACCACGCGCTTGCCCTTGCGGGCCTTCAGCTCATCAATCAGCGCGTTAAAGGGTGAGGGCCAGCTTAGGGTTTCGGCGCTCGGGTTCGCGGCCAAAACATGGTGGCGCGCGCCGCCCACAATCACTTCGGCGGCCTCGATCACAGTGCGAGTGGCAGGCGTTAGCCCGTCCATGCCGTTTTCACCAATGCCGATGACATGCAACCAAGGAGACATTCAGTTTACCTCCTGCGATTTATTATATGCGCTAAGCCATAGCTTGAAAGCCCGAATATCAAATGGGGATTCGCCTTCCATTGCTGGGCGAACAATCCTCATCAGATCATCGCGCCACCTATCTGATTCTTTTAGATAATCAATTTCTTTTCCCAGATCATACATATGTTTGTGATTACCAAAATTCTCCCGTGCAGCATCCAAGGAATAACCTTGATTTGGCCCCCATAGAACTAGGCAAGAGTTATGGTCGTCTTGACCATCATCTTCCCACCAGCAAATCAAGCAAATGTCAAAGATGGTTCTCTCATCTAATGTGGGAAACCCACAACATGGGCAGTGAAACAGACCTTCCGTCTGTCTGGGCGGATTTTCGGCCAAGCGTTTCTCGGCTTGATCCTGCGTTTCAGCTGCGTAGAGCCATTTTTCTTTTTCATCCATCACGCGCTTTCCTCCGGTAGCCCTGCGGCCAAGGCATTGACCGCCGCTGACGCCATCGCCGAGCCGCCCCTGCGGCCCATCACGGCCAAATATGGCACGCCATGCGCCCCCGCTGCAAGCGCGGCCTTGCTTTCGGCTGCGCCTACAAAGCCCACCGGAAAGCCCAGAATAGCGGCAGGCTTTGGCCAGCCGGCCTCCAGTTTTTCCAGCAGGTGAAACAGCGCCGTCGGGGCATTGCCAATGGCCACCACCGCGCCTTCGATATGGGCTCGCCACAGCTCTACCGCCGCTGCCGAGCGGGTGGTGCCAAGGCGCGCCGCAAGAGCTGGCACGCTTGGGTCGTTCAACGTCACGATTACGCGGTTTCCCTTCAGATACCGCGTAATAACGCCCGCTTTTACCATCTCTACATCACATAATATAGGCGCGCCCTTTGAGATTGCCCGATGGGCCGCCTGATAAACCCCTTTTGAGAACCGCAGGTCTGCAGGGAGGTCCACCATGCCACAGGCATGAATGAGCCGAATGGCGGTTGGGTGCAGGTCTTCGGGCAGGGCTGAAAGATCAGCCTCTGCCCGCACGGTGGCAAAAGATTGGGCATAAATCGCCGAGGGGTCTTTGATGTAACCCACTATTTTAGCCGTTTGCGCACAGATTCTGGCCCGTGGGGATGGTCGGCTTGCGGGTATTCTGGGTGCGCGTGATCATGGTCGTGATGATGGTGCCCATGTGCATGCTCGTGCCCATGGCTGTGATCGTGGTCATGGTGCTGGTCCATATCCAGCCTACAGGCCCCTGTGCAAAAGGTGTCGCACAGCTCACAGTTTTCTACCGTTGCGCCCGGCGCATTGGCCCCTTGGCCCTCCACATGGTGGTGGTGGCTTTCCTGCACAGCGCCTTGCTCGGCCTCAAAGCCCAGCACGGTTTCACGATATTTGCACATGCCGCAATTCATGTTGTTTTCGCCGTCGAGAATTTCCCGCACCCGCTCAGCGAAGGTTTCAATAACCTTTGGATGGTCGTTTAAATAACCTGCTTTGATAAAATCAATCTCGGGGTATTTAACGGCGGCCTCATCGGTAAATCCGTAAATTCGGTCTATCAACACGCCGGCAAACAGGAAATACGGAAACAGGATAACCCGTTTGTAGCCAAGCTTTGCCACATGATCGAGGCAGGGCTCAACCAAGGGGAACGTAACGCCGGAATAGCCGACCTCGGCCCAGCCAAAACCAAGGCCCTCTTGCAGCAAACGCGCCACCTTGGACACGTTGGCATTTGCGTCGGGGTCTGAGGCCCCGCGGCCAATCACGACAAGGCAGGTTTCGTGCAGCGACAGCTCGCCATGCTCGGCGTTGGCCTTTGCAACGGCCTCATTAATGCGATCGGCGGCGGCGTCCAGCATCTTTGGATCCACCCCCAGCTCACGGCCATAATCAACCTGCACACCATGCTTGGCGGCGTAAGTGTTGAGCACGGTCGGGATGTCATTTTTAGCGTGCATCGCGGCAAATAGCATGCCGGGCACGGCCAAAATACGGTCACAGCCCGCATTTCGCAGGTTATCAAGGCCGTCGCGCATGACGGGATTGGCAAATTCTAGGTAGCCGTAATCTACCGGCCAATCGGGAAAATGCGCCTTTAGCCCCTCGGCCACCTGCGCAAACTCATCCACAGCCTTCTGGCTGCGGGACCCATGCCCGCAGACCATTACACCAAGTTTTGCCATACTCTAGGCCTTGCGGGCGTTGTAAATGGCGAGCGCCACACCAATGGCAATAACCACCACAAGATAGGCCGTATGTGGAAAATGGCCAGCGGCACCAGCAGGGTGAGCCAAGGCGGGCGTGGCAAGGGTAGCAGCAATGATTGCAAGTTTTTTCATGGGGGTTTTCCTTCAGTGTTAGCGAAGGAAACGCTTGTCTTTGACAGTTCCGGCTTAGGCCCCCGATATGGGTCGACCCGCAGCCAAACGCGCTTCCAGCCTCAGGATGAGGCACCGTCTGTGCGGGTGAATATAGGCGGGCGGCTGGCGTGGCGCAAGCGTGAAAACGACACTTTGCGGGCCTGAAAATGCACGCTAGGCACTTTCCGTCAGGATGAAACCTAGAAATGAGCGCGCCGCGAGGGAGAGCTTTTTGCCGCGTAGATGCACCGCATACCAGCGGCGGACCAGCGGGAAGTGCTGCACATCAAGAATGGCGATATGGCCTGTTTCCAGCTCCAGCCCGATATTGCGCTTGGAAAGCACCGAAATTCCGAGGCCGGCCAGCACGCCTTGCTTGATAGCCTCCGCGCTGCCCAGCTCCATAAAAGGTGTGAGGTAAACGCTATGCTCTGCCGCCAACCTATCCACCGCCAGCCGCGTGCCCGAGCCGGATTCGCGGACCAAAAACCGCTCTTTTGCCAGCATTTCTAGCGATATGTTTTTCTGCCCGCTCAGCGGATGGTTGGGCGGGGCGACCACCACCATTTCGTTATCAATAAACGGGTACGCCTCCACTGCGATCTCTTTTGGCACCTGCCCCATGATCAACAAATCATCTTGGTTTGACTTCAGCCGCTCAAGCACTTTGGCGCGGTTGGTGATGGTGAGGCGGGGCTGCACATCAGGGTGGCGATTGAGAAAAGCGCCCAACAGGTGCGGCATAAAGTACGTGGCCGAGGTGATAACGGCGAGGCTGAGGCCGCCCTTTACCACGCCTTTATGGGCCGAAGTTAGATCCTCCAGCGCCATAATGCCGCCGAGCACTTCGTGCGCGGTGGCATAAACATCACGACCGGCGGCCGTGGGGTGCACGGTGCGCCCCACTTGCTCCAAAAGCGGTAAGCCCAAGGTTTCGCACAGTTTTTTAACTTGCATTGAAACGGTTGGCTGCGAAAGGTGCAGAGCCTCGGCGGCTTTGGTATAGCCTTGCAGGCGCACCACAGCCTCAAATATTTGAAGCTGCCGCAGGGTGAGGCTTTGGAGGATGTGGCTTTTGCTGAGGTCAGGCATTTGGCTAATGTATAGATATTTTCTATGCAAGCAATAGAAATAATCGATTATGATCTATGCATCAGCCCCGCTAGAAAACATATAGAAATTCTTGAACCACTCGAATCAGCACCGTTAAGGGAGAAAAGCATGCTCGACCAAACAAGCCGTTATAGCGATCTGACACTCAAGGAAGAGGACCTGATTGCCGCGGGCAAGCACGTGTTGGCCGCCTATAAAATGAAGCCGGCCGTTGGATTTTTTGACTATGTTGGCACCGCCGCGCATTTTTGTGCCGAAAGCTCAACCGGCACCAACGTGGCCACCGTTACCACCGATGATTTCGCCCAAGGGCTAGACGCGATCTGCTATGCCGTTGACGAAGAAAAAGAGCTGATGAAGCTCGCGTTCCCGATCGATTTGTTTGACCGAAATATCACCGATGGCCGCGCCATGGTGGTTTCGCTGATGACCTGCATGGTTGGCAATAACCAAGCCATGGGCGACGTTGAGTATGCAAAACTGCTCGATTTCTTTGTGCCGCCGAACTTCCTGCGGCTGTTTGACGGCCCGACCAAGGGCATCCAAGACATGTGGCGCATTCTGGGCCGCCCGCTTGAAAACGGCGGCATGGTTGTGGGCACAATCATCAAACCAAAGCTTGGCCTGCGCCCTAAACCCTTTGCAGATGCCTGCTACCAGTTTTGGCTCGGTGGGGATTTCATTAAAAATGACGAGCCGCAGGGCAACCAAGTTTACGCTCCGATGCGGGAAAGCATTCCGTTGGTGGTAGACGCCATGAAGCGCGCGATGGATGAAACCGGACAAGGCAAGATTTTCTCGGCCAATATCACGGCGGATAGCCATGATGAAATGATTGCGCGCGGTGAATATGTGCTGGAGCAGTTTGGCAACATGGGCGAAAATGTAGCGCTTCTGGTTGATGGTTTTGTGGGCGGCACCGGCATGGTGACCACCGCGCGGCGGCATTTTCCAAACCAGTTCATCCACTATCACCGTGCGGGCCACGGCATGATTACGGGTGAGGAGAGCAACCGGGGTTACACAGCGCTCGCTCACATGAAATGGGCGCGCATGGCGGGGTCTTCGGGCATCCATACCGGCACCATGGGTTTTGGCAAAATGGAAGGTTATAATAGCGACACCGTGCTGGCTGATGTGCTGATTGACGATATTTCTGTTGGCACGCATTACACCCAACCATGGGAGCGCATGAAGCCTACAGCGCCGATTATTTCGGGCGGCATGAACGCGCTTCGCTTGCCGGGTTTCTTTGATAATCTTGGCCATTGTAACGTGATCCAAACCTCGGGCGGCGGTGCTTTGGGCCATAAAGACGGCATTGTGGCGGGGGCAAAATCACTTCGTCAATCATATGAAGCTTGGCAAGAAGGGGTTGATTTGGTGGAATATGCCAAAGAGCACCCAGAGCTGGCAGGGGCGTTTTCCTCGTTCGCGTCCGATGCGGATGCGATCTATCCGGATTGGCGCGAGCGGCTCGGCGCGCATAAATAACAGGGGGCCTCTCATGACCGACGCGCAGAAATTTACCATTGAAAAAGAACCTTTTTACCATGCCACGGGCGCGGAGATTCAGCTTTACGAAGCCGCCTATGCCTGCCGCCTGCCGGTTATGGTCAAAGGCCCCACCGGCTGCGGAAAATCCCGTTTTATTGAGTATATGGCGTGGAAGCTCGGCAAGCCGCTGATCACGGTAGCCTGTAACGAGGACATGACGGCCGCCGACCTTGTGGGGCGCTTTCTGCTCGATGAAAACGGCACCAAATGGCAAGATGGCCCGCTCACGGTTGCGGCGCGCATTGGCGCGATTTGCTACCTTGATGAGGTGGTGGAAGCGCGGCAAGATACCACCGTAGTTATCCACCCGCTCACAGACCATCGCCGGGTTTTGCCGCTGGATAAGAAGGGGGAGCTGCTGGAGGCTCACCCCGATTTTCAGCTCGTTATATCTTATAACCCCGGCTACCAAAGCCTGATGAAAGACCTCAAGCAATCCACCAAACAGCGTTTTACGGCGCTTGATTTTGATTACCCCGAGGCTGAAGCCGAGGCTTTGATTGTGCAGCGCGAGGGCGGGGTTGGCCGCGAAACCGCGCTGAAGCTGGTTGAAATTGCCCATAAAGCGCGGAACCTGAAGGGCCACGGTATTGACGAAGGCATTTCTACCCGCCTTTTGGTTTATGGTGCGCTGCTTATTAAGCGAGGTATTGAGCCGGTCGAGGCCTGCAAAATGGCCATGGTGCGCCCGCTGACGGATGACGCAGATATCCGCGCCACACTGGATGCCGCCGTTGAAATGATTATCGGATAAATGGACCCGCTGGCCCAAATCTGGCGTGATAGGCTAAACTGCACCGTTTCCAAGGTGGATGCCCTCTTTGAGGATGCGCTGGGCCGTGCGCAGCAGGTGATGGACGAGGACGCGCTCTATGCGTGGCTAGCTGGGACAGACGTTGTGTGTGCGCTGGGCCGCGGGCTAGAGCTGCCGCTTTATTATCTTGATGAAATGCCTGAAGTGGTAAAGCACTCTGATGCCGCTATTTTGCCGGAGGTGGCTGACCTTTGCGTGCTGCTTTCCAAAGAGGCTGTGCGCGACTCCATCGGGCCTTTTTTAAGCACGCTGGCGCAGGTGGCGCGGCGGCTGGATAACGCCGACCTTCTCCGCATCTGGCTGCGGATGATCCGCAAAATGGTGGCTGAGGCCAAGGGCGGAACCGCGCCGCTTCTGGCCCGCGCGCCTTATCTTTTTGCCCAGCTTTCCCTGCTCGGTGTGCAGGAATGGGTCGAGTATGGAATGCGGGTTTATCGTGACTACCCGCACCGCCTGCCGGATTATTTCAGCCTGCAAAGCGCTGATTCCAAGGCTATGCTGGTTAAGCAACGCTCTGGCACGCTTTTCATGGATGCCGAGCGCCAACTCACCATGTTTCAGCGCGCGTTTTTTAACACGGCTGAGGATTTTCGCCCCTATTCCGAGGCGCTTGAAACTGCCCGCAAGCCAAAGCCGCATTATGACCAGCAAGGCCTGCACATCCCCGATGTTTACGAGGATCTCGGAACGGTTTCGGGCATAAACCGCTATTACGCCGTCATCGCCCATATGCTGGCCCACCAAAAGTGGACCACGCCGCTGCTGGCTGATAATTTCAGCGTGTTCCAGCACATCGCAATCGAGGTGTTTGAGGATGCCCGCGTAGAGCACCTCGCCATGCAGCAATATCCCGGGCTGCGAAAACTCTGGGTGTCTTTACACCCGATTCCGGTGCCGGGTTCCTGCCCCTCGGGCTGGGCCTGCATTCGGCACAAACTGGCTATGCTGTCTTATGCTATTCTTAACCCCGAGCACCGCTATACCGAGCCTTCCTTATTGGAATTTGCCGCCAAATTTCGCGCACGCTTTATGGAAAGCCCGCATGACCCAAAGCTGGCGGTGGACCTTGGGGTTGGCTGGTTGGCCAAAAACTTCGAGCATGATTTTCGACAGCCCAATGTGTGGTTTGAGGATACCGAAGTGAGCTATCGCGACGATAACCGCTATCTCTGGATGTTTCTTGAGGAGGCCGAGGAGGAGGATGATTTTCACTCCGACCACGGCGCGCAGGCGCGGGTTGAGGGCGAAGATAACGGCCTTTTGCCGCCGCGCTTTTATCCCGAGTGGGATTACCAGCTGCAAAGCTATCGGCCTGATTGGGTGACGGTGTTTGAAAGCCTGGCCGAGCCGGGCAATGCTGCGGAAATTGATGCGCTGCTGGAGAAAAACCAGCGCCTTCTCAAACAGCTTAAGGCGATTGTGGACCTGCTCAAGCCCCAGCAGCGCAAGCGGGTGCGCTATCAAAACGAGGGGGACGACCTTGATCTGGATGTCGCCATTCAGGCCGCGATTGACTATCGGATTGGCAGAACGCCTGACACCCGGATCATGCAAAGCCACGTAAAAGATGGTCGCGATATTGCCGTGATGCTGCTTTTGGATCTGTCAGAATCTATTAATGATGTGCCTGCGGGGGCGGAAAGCTCGATTCTGCAACTCTCGCAAGAAGCGGCGGCTTTACTGGCCACTTCAGTAGAAGCGCTGGGCGACCCGCTGGCGATTGGCGGCTTTAGCTCGAACACGAGAAACGCCGTGAGCTATTCGCATTTCAAAGGCTTTAAGGAGCCTTGGGGCGAAGCGCCAAAAGCGCGCCTCGCAGGTATGAAGGCGAGGAACTCGACCCGCATGGGTGCGGCCCTGCGCCATGCGGGGGCTTATCTGGCCGACCGCAAAGAGGAAAAGCGCCTGCTTTTGGTGCTGACCGATGGGGAGCCGCATGATATTGACGTAGCCGATCCGAAATACCTGCAAGACGACACGCGTATTGCGGTGGGCGAGCTGGCCAGTAAAGGCGTCACCACCTATTGTATCAGCCTTGACCCCAACGCCGATGATTATGTTGCCGACATTTTTGGCCGCAACAATTTTACGGTGATCGACCGCGTGGAAAGCCTGCCGGAAAAACTGCCAAAACTGTTTATGTCACTCACGCGGTAGTGGCCTAGGTGGCGTTTAGCCGCCCCACGCCAGCCAATGCTCTGCTGCAGATTGCCTTGACCCGACCAAAAATAGGGGTGAGGTTGGAGAGGCTAAAATTGCCGGCGAGCTGGCAAATTAGCCGGTTTGGAAAAATTCAACTGCGGGCAATAGCTTGGCGATACCCCCTCGGTTGATAGGATGGACTTCTTGTCTCTTATGGTATTATAAGACACACTCGTAAACGCAGCCTCTATATATTTGGGTAGTATTTTCTATGAAACATAGGCCCGAAATAGACGGACTCCGCACAATAGCTGTGCTACCGGTCATCTTCTTTCATGCAGGCGTAACACAGCTCTCCGGAGGGTATGTGGGCGTGGATGTCTTTTTTGTAATCTCTGGCTTTCTAATAACGGGAATCCTCTTGCGCGAACTGCAATCTGGCGATTTTTCAGTCATTAGGTTTTATGAGCGACGCGCGCGGCGTATCTTGCCTGCTTTATTTGTAATGATGGCTGTTTCATCAATTATCGCTGGGTTGGTCCTGTTGCCTTATGAACTTGTCACATATGGCAGGGGGGTAATTGCGGTGCTTGTGTTCGCGTCAAATATTTTATTTTGGCGGGAGAGCGGGTATTTTTCAGCTTCGTCTGAAGAGAACCCCCTGCTTCATACGTGGAGTTTAGCTGTTGAGGAGCAGTTTTATATTATATTTCCTCTTGTTCTTTGGCTTATTTGGCGGTGGTGGCCCCGGGGTTTGGTCCCCCTGTTGGTTATTGCGGCCGTTATTTCCCTGGCTCTGGCTGATTTTATGTCAACGAGGATGGCAACGGCCAATTTCTATTTACTGCCAACCCGTGCTTGGGAGCTTTTGGCAGGGTCTCTAACGGCTGTGTATGTCATTCGGAGGGGCATAATTACTGGTTTGGTAGGGCAAGTTCTTGGATATTCGGGTTTAGCAGCCATCACATTTGCAGTTCTGTATTTTGATTCCGAAACGCCGTTTCCTTCTTTGTGGGCCATCGCGCCAGTATTTGGCAGTGTTGCCATAATTCTGGGCGCCACACACGCGACTACGGTTGGGCGGTTCTTGGGGTCTAAGCCACTGGTCGGCATCGGAGTCATTAGCTATTCGGCCTATCTTTGGCACCAACCTCTATTTGCGTTTGCGCGTATTTTACACCCAGAGGGGCACCCAGCGGCTGTTCTCATGTTCGGGCTTGCATTTGCGTCTTTGGGTTTTGGCTGGCTGAGCTGGCGCTTTGTTGAGCGCCCGTTTCGTCGGCCCGGCAGCTTCTCGCGGCGCAAAATTTTTGCACTATCAGGCTTGGGGACGGCTGCATTTGCCGGATTGGGACTGTTAGCAATTCTTTCCCAAGGGTTCCCGCAGCGGTATCCTGTCGGCCAGCGCGCATGGATTGTGAAGCGGCCGGTTGAATATACAAGATACGTTATAGGCCGTTACGACAGCATCAGAAACGCGCCCTTATCACTTGAAAGACCGAACCTGGTGATTGTCGGGGACAGCTTCAGCCAGGATTTATACAATATGATTCTTGAGAATGGTGCGTTTGCTGACCACGCAGTCTCAACCCTATATATTCCGGCCGCCTGCCAGATATTCTTTGGGGTTTCCTTTGACGAAATTGAGGCCAACATTGGGCCCAAAGACCGCCAAATGTGCCGGAGCAATTTCTTAACGGATACGCATGTGGAGAAGATGCGGAGGTCTGATGTTGTCATCTTCACTGCGAATTGGCATTTATGGGCCGCGGAGTCTTTTCGTACATCGCTTGACGCTATGGCCCTGCCGCCGAAGGTATTCGTGTTTGTGGTTGGATCTAAGAATTTCATACGCAGGCGGCGAGATTTGCTTTCGCTTGATACTGATCACCCAAATGAAGTGCGTGAGCCTGTTAGTGATATGGTCCGGCGGTCTACCGAAGTTTTGGCGAGAGACTTCGGGCCAGACCAGTTCATCAACATTCAGGCGCTATTTTGTGAAGGTGGATGTCGGCTTCTGACCGACACGGGAGCGCTCATTTCATATGACGGTTCACATTTGACACGAGAGGGCGCTAAGTTTCTCGGGGGCATTTTGCTCGACACATCCCCTATCAGAGCATTGGCGCAAGATTTTAGATCACCTGCGGGCAAGAGAATTCAAGACAGGGCTGGGGAGGATTAGACCACCACTTCGCCTTTTCGCTAGCCATGCCTGAAGTCTGGTGAAACCGCTTGTATGATTGAGTTAAAAGCTGAAACAGACAGCATTGCAACTAAACTAGCTGTTATTGAGGCTTTACGAGGGGGCGGGAAAACCTAAGTGCGCTAAATTTTTTATGATTAACAATATTGCCAGATGTTGAAAATTTGGAGAGAATAGCCTGAAACTATGGCTTGCTTTGTCGGCTCGTTTGGTAGGCCTCCCAAAGGTCTGGTCGCCGTGCTTTTGTGGTCGCTTCGCTTTGTGCCTGCCGCCATTCTGCAACCTTGCCATGATGGCCCGACGTCAGCACTTCGGGGATAGTGCGGCCCTCCCACTCGGCGGGGCGGGTATAGTGCGGGTGCTCTAGCAATCCATTGGAATGGCTTTCATCGACAGTGCTTTCGGCATTACCAAGCACCTTGGGCAATAGGCGCACGGTGGCGTCTATCAACGCTTGCGCGGCAATCTCGCCCCCTGTCAGCACAAAATCCCCAAGGGATATTTCCTCAACATTGCGGGCTTGCAGCACCCGCTCGTCCACCCCTTCAAAACGGCCACAGAGCAGCGTAATGCCCTTGGCCTCGCTAAAGCGCTGGGCCATGGCTTGGGTGAGGGGCTTGCCGCGCGGGGAAAGGTAAATAACCGGCCAATCGGCGCGGGCATGGCCTTTATCGGCAAAATCTATCGCGCGGCCAACCACATCAGCGCGCAGCACCATGCCAGCACCACCGCCAGCGGGGGTATCGTCCACATTGCGGTGTTTACCGCGGGCAAACATGCGAATATCTATCGGCTCCAGCCCCCACAGCCCCTCCTGTAGGGCGCGCCCCGTGAGCGATTGCCCAAGAATGCCGGGAAACATATCGGGATATAGCGTCAGCACTTTGGCCTTCCACGCGCCCGCAATATCGGGCGTATCTTGCAGCAAAGCGCGGGGCGTGCGGGATGCCTCAATATTAAGGCGACCGTGGGATTTGGCAGGGGTTGGCATTTGGCGTGGCCTTTGTAATGGTTGTTGGCTGCTCTATAGCGAAAAACCGGAGATCATTCTATGCAAAACCTTAAAGGCCTTTCAGAGGTTGCCCCGCAATATGACGGGATATTGTTTGATATTTATGGCGTAATGCATAATGGCGTTGCGTGTTTTCCCGAGGCGATTGCTTGTTTGCAGGCGCTGACAGAGGCGGGCATTCCCTACGGATTCCTGTCCAACATGCCGCTTCGGGCGCATCAGGTGAAGGCTTCGTTGGTAAAACGCGGCATGCCAGAGGCTTTGGTGGTTGGGGCCTTAACCTCGGGCGAGGCGGTGCACTGCGCGCTGAGCGGGGAAGGCTATGGGGAAAACTATGTGTTTCAGGGGCCTGATAGTACGCGCGGCATTGTGCCTGCGGGCTATACCGAGGTGCCTTTGAGCGCGGCGGATTTTGTGTTGGTTAGCGGTATTGGTGACGAGGAAGGGCCAGAGGACCATAGCGAGCTGCTCAAAACCGCCTTGGCGCGGGGGCTGCCGATGATATGTGCCAACCCTGATCTTAAGGTCGGGCACGGCGATAGAATGGTGAGCTGCGCCGGGCTTTTGGTGGATGCCTATGAGCGCATGGGTGGAGATGCCCGCTGGATGGGCAAGCCGCACAAAGCAGTGTTTGAAATGGCAAGCAAAATGCTGGGCGGCACGCTGCTTATGGTTGGCGATTCGTTGCGGACAGATATTGCCGGGGCGCAGGGGGCAGGGCTGGATACGGTGTTTATTCAGAGTGGAATACATAATGGCGCGGGCAACGGGCTGTTTGAGGCGGAAGGTATTTTTCCTAATTATGCGCTGCCACGGCTGTCATGGTAGCGGCACGCGGACAGCTCGACATTGAATTTGTATACAAAAGGACGCCCGATCCGCATGTTAAAAAACTATTATCGGGTTTATGTTTAACCCCCTATTTTTATTGCGTCTAATAGAGAAATAAGGAATTTTTGGCGAGCTAAGGTACTGGCCCAATATGACTTTTCGAGCCTTTCTTCCGGAATTTTCTTGCAAATTGGAGCGTTGCCGGATAATTTTATTACAATTGGTGCAAGTCATCCACTTAACGATGGAGAAATATTTTGACGTCAAATAGCTCTAGCGATGCATTCGTCGCGTTTGAACGGGTTCAAAAAAGCTATGATGGCGAGATTCTGGTGGTTAAAGACCTGAATTTGCACATAGGCAAGGGTGAGTTTTTAACCATGTTGGGGCCATCGGGCTCGGGCAAAACCACATGCCTGATGATGCTGGCCGGATTTGAAACGGCAACTCATGGTGATATTCTGCTCGGCGGTAAGCCGATCAATAATATCCCGCCGCATAAGCGCGGCATTGGCATGGTCTTCCAAAACTACGCATTATTTCCCCATATGACCGTTGGTGAAAACCTCAGCTTCCCGCTGGAAGTGCGCAAAATTGGTAAATCCGAGCGTGAGCGCATGGTTAAAGACGCGTTGGATATGGTGCAGATGGGCGATTTTGCCGGTCGTCGCCCCGCGCAGCTTTCGGGCGGGCAGCAACAGCGAATTGCGCTGGCCCGCGCGCTGGTATTTAAGCCCGAGCTGGTGTTGATGGACGAACCTTTGGGTGCGCTCGACAAGCAGCTGCGTGAGCATATGCAATACGAAATAAAGCACTTGCATGAAAGCCTCGGCATCACCGTGGTTTACGTGACCCACGACCAATCTGAAGCGCTCACTATGTCTGACCGCGTGGCGGTATTTGAAGATGGCCGCATTCAGCAATTGGCCGCGCCGGATGATTTGTATGAGCGCCCTGAAAATGCCTTTGTGGCGCAGTTTATTGGGGAAAACAACACCCTGAGGGGCAAGATAACGGCCCAAAACGGACCTTTGGTTTCTGTTGATGTAGAGGGCGGATTGCAAGTGCAGGCGCTGGCTGTGAATTGTGGCGGCGTGGGGGAGCAAACCACGCTTTCATTGCGTCCCGAGCGGGTGTCGCTCAATGGAGACGGCCCAAATAGCACCTCAGCAAGGGTACTGGAGCTGATCTATCTTGGCGACCATATCCGCTGCCGCCTTGAGGTTTCAGGCGACGACCAGTTTATCGTAAAAGTGCCAAACGGGGCAGGGCAAAAGCACCTTGTGGTTGGAGAAATCACCCCCATTAGCTGGCAAAGTGAAGATTGCCGCGCGCTAGATTTCTAGGCGCGCAGCTTTAACACGGGTGCACGGGGTTGTCCGACATGTGTACTCTTATAAATTTATAAATTCGGGCAAATCTTTGGGAGAAAACTATGAAATTTAACAAAATAATGCTTGGGGCCAGCGTGCTTGCGCTTTCCACCACGCCACTAATGGCACAAGATATGACCATCGTTTCCTGGGGTGGCGCTTATTCATCCAGCCAGCAAAACGCATACCATGACCCGTATATGGCGACTAATCCCGGCGTAAACATCATCAATGATGAAAGCTCGGCTGAAGCTGTGGCCAAGCTGCGCGCTATGGCTGAAGCTGGCAACACCACATGGGATGTGGTTGACGTAGAAGCCGCCGACGCTATTCGTCTTTGTGACGAAGGCTTGGCCATGGAAATTGATGTCGACAGCCAGTTGGCACCGGGCGATGATGGCTCAACCGCCACCGAAGATTTCGGCAATATGCTGGTATCTGAGTGCTTCATCCCACAAATCGTGTTTTCAACCACATTTGGCTATCGCACAGACATGGTGCCAGAAGGCACCCCAGCGCCCACCGGCGCATGTGATGTGTTTGACCTCGAAACATATCCTGGCAAGCGTTCCCTAAACAAGCAACCGATTGCCAATATGGAGTGGGCCTTGATCTGTGATGGCGTTGCTTATGACGACGTTTATGACATGCTGGAAACTGATGAAGGCCAAGCGCGTGCGTTTGCTAAGCTCGACACCATCAAAGACGAGACCATCTGGTGGTCAGCGTCTGCCGAGCCTGTGCAGCTTTTGGCTGATGGCGAAGTGTTCATGGCGTCTGCCTATAATGGCCGCCTGTTCTCGATGATCGCCGAGCAAGGCCAGCCGGTAGGTATGGCATGGGACTGGCAGATGTATGATCTCGATGGCTGGATTATTCCTGCCAACCTGAGTGATGAGCGCCGTCAGGCAGCCCTTGATTATGTATACTTTGCTACTGATACCCAGCGTTTGGCTGATCAGGCAAAATACATCTCATATGGCCCGGCACGTGCCTCATCGGCACCATTGGTTGGCAAGCACGCCACCCTTGGTATCGACATGGGCCCTCACATGCCAACAGACCCCAGAAATGCGGAAAACACTTTCGTAAAAAACTACAGCTGGTGGGCTGATTACCGCGATGATCTGGATGAAAAATTCCAGGCATGGCTGCTACAATAAACTAATATTTTCGGGGCCAGCGCGTGCTGGCCCCGTACTTTTTCAAAGGAGACTCAATGTCCGATTCAAGCCCTGTTATTGCGGCTGATGGCCGCCCGCTGAAGGCCAGCTTGAACCGCGCTTTGCGCCGCCAGAAAATTCGTGCGCTTTTGCTCATCGCGCCGCTGCTGCTTTTTGTGCTGGTTACATTCATTGCCCCTATTGCTGATATGCTTTTTCGTTCGGTCGAAAATGATATTGTTTCCAATACATTACCGAGAACCGTAGTTGCTTTGGATGATTGGGATGCCGGCAGCGGTGAAACCCCGGATGAGATGATTTTTGCGGCTTTGGCTGCCGACCTTGCCGAGGCCGTTGCCGCCAAGCGGCACACCCAGCTCGGCACGCGCCTAAATTATGAGCTATCGGGCATGTCGTCTTTATTCCGTAAAACTGGCCGACAGGTTAAGAAGCTGGATATGGACGCGCCTTTCCGTGAGCAATTTCTGGAAATTGAGGAAGACTGGGCTGACCCGGAAATCTGGATCACGATTAAGGCGAATTCTTCAAAATATACCGCAGGGTATTTTCTGAATGCGGTGGACCTGCAAAATGGCCCCGATGGCATTGAAGCCCGCCCTGAAAACCAGCGGATTTATGTCAAATTGTTCGGGCGCACGATATTTTTGAGTATCAGCATTACGTTGTCCTGTTTCTTGCTGGGCTATCCAATTGCGTTTCTGCTGGCTAACCTCAAGGCGCGCACATCCAACATTCTGATGATCCTTGTGTTGCTGCCATTCTGGACTTCGCTATTGGTGCGCACCTCGGCTTGGAAGGTGCTGCTACAGCAACAGGGGGTGATAAATGATGTTCTGGTTTGGATAGGGCTTGTGGCCGACGATAACCGGCTGGAGCTGATTAATAATCAAACCGGCACGATCATTGCCATGACGCATATTTTGTTGCCGTTTATGATTTTGCCGCTCTATTCCGTGATGAAAACCATCCCGATCACGTATGTTCGCGCCGCCAAAAGCCTTGGGGCGACAAACTGGACAACCTTCTGGCGGGTCTATTTTCCGCAATCGGTGCCCGGCATTGGCGCGGGGTCTATCCTCGTGTTTATTCTGGCCATTGGCTATTATATTACGCCGGCACTGGTGGGTGGCACCTCTGGTACCTTCATCTCAAACCGCATCGCCTACCATATTTCCAGCTCGCTGAACTGGGGCTTGGGCGCGGCGCTCGGGGCCATTTTGCTGGCGCTGGTGCTTGTGCTTTATGGGCTTTATGACAAAATCGTCGGCATCGACAATGTGAAACTGGGGTAGACAATGAGCAAACTTCCACCATACACCACCACCGGTCAGCGGGCTTGGCACTATACCTTCCTGTCGATCTGCGCGTTGATCTTCTTTTTCCTGATCTTCCCGATCCTGATCATCATTCCGCTTTCATTTAACGCGCAAAACTTTTTTACCTTTACGCCTGAGATGTTGGCGCTGGATCCTGCGGGCTTTTCCACCAAGCATTACGCTGATTTTTTCAACAGTTCAGATTGGCAAAATGCGCTGAAAAACTCGTTTAGAATTGCGCCGGTTGCCACGGTAATATCGGTGACTTTTGGCACCTTGGCCGCGATTGGCCTGAGCCAAAGCCATGTGCCCTTCAAGGGTCTGATCATGGCGGTTCTGATTTCCCCAATGATCGTGCCGTTGATTATTTCAGCGGCCGGGATGTATTTTTTCTATTCGCGTATTGGCTTGCAGGGCACCTATATTGGTGTGGTGCTGGCGCACGCGGTGCTCGGCATTCCGTTTGTGATTATCACAGTTACGGCCACCCTCATCGGGTTTGACAAATCCCTTACGCGGGCCTCTGCCAGCATGGGCGCGGGGCCAGTGCGCACGTTTTTCAAAATCCAGATGCCGCTCATTTTGCCTGGCGTAATTTCTGGTGGTTTGTTTGCGTTTATCACCTCGTTTGACGAAGTTGTGGTGGTGCTATTTGTGGGCTCTGCTGGGCAAAAAACCCTGCCTTGGCAAATGTTTATCGGCATGCGTGAGCAAATTTCCCCCACCATTCTAGCCGTAGCCACCCTTATGGTCGCTATCTCCATTGTCCTCCTCACCACGCTCGAATTGCTCCGCCGTCGCTCGGAACGCTTGCGAGGCATGAGCCCGGGTTAAGCGCGCAAAAAGGGCGCTATTCCCATGGCGGAATATAAAACGAGGCCTTTATCCTATCCATGACGACCGTGGTTTTGAAGCCTTTGATATCCGGGTTTTCATATAGAAAACTGCGGGTGAAGGCTTCGTATTCTGCCATATCCCGCGCGCTGACAATCAAGATAAAATCAGTGTCGCCTGTCACATAATACGCGCTCATCACGATCGGCTCTCGCCGAACGGATTTTTTGAAATGGTCTATGATATCGGAGCGTTCACGCTCCAATGTGACGGCGATCATCATGGTGAGCGCCCGCCCGAGCGCCGCGCTTGAAACGATAGCAACATCACCTTCAATAACTTTGTCAGCACGTAGCCGGTTTAGGCGCCGCTGCGTAGACGTGGGCGAGAGGCCAATTTTATCGGATAGCTGAGCCGAAGTGAGTTGGTTGTTCAATTGAACTTCATGAAGGATTTTGCGATCCAAGGCGTCTAAATTGCTCATATTATTCGTATCCATTAGAATTTTGCCTTTTTAAGGCGGGAATCGAAGTATTTTGCAAATATACCGCTTTCACAAATCGTTACTATGAAGCGCTGATAAACGCCACCTTGCTTAATGGAAACCGTGATGAGCGATTCAAACCTGCCGTTTACCCTTGCCGAATATGAAATCCGTATCGCAAAAGTGCGCGCGGCAATGGAGGTGACGGGCTGTGAGGTGCTGGTTGTTACTGATCCTGCCAGTATGGCCTGGCTTACCGGTTATGACGGCTGGTCGTTTTATGTGCATCAAGCCGTGCTTATCGACCCCTTCGGTGCGCCGCTTTGGTGGGGCCGCGCAATGGATGCCTTGGGGGCGCAGCGCACAGTATATATGCCAGCTGATAATATTTTTGGCTATGAAGACAGCTTTGTGCAGAACCCGGATAAGCACCCGATGGAGGATCTGGCGCAGCTCATCAAGGCGCAGGGTTGGGACGCTTCACGTATCGGGCTGGAGATGGACAATTATTACTTTACGGCGGCGGCCTATATGTCGCTGCTGGAGAGCCTGCCCACCGCCAAATGGGTAAATGCAAATGTGTTGGTGAATTGGCAGCGGACGGTGAAATCTGAAGCCGAAATCACCTATATGCGCCGGGCTGCCAAGATTGTGGAAAAAATGCAGGCGACCATTTTGGAGCGCGCCGAGCCGGGCATGAAAAAAAACGCTCTGATTGCAGATATTTACCATGCCGGAATTATGGGCGCTGACGGGCATTGGGGCGACTACCCGTCTATTGTGCCGCTGGCCCCTTCGGGCAAAGATGCCACCGCGCCACATTTAACATGGGATGATGCCGTGCTAAAAAAGGGCGAGGCGACTTTTTTTGAAATTGCCGGCGTTTACAAGCGCTACCACGCGCCGCAATCTCGCACCCTGTTTTTTGGGGAGCCCCCTGCAAAATATCGCGCCGCCGAGGCCGCGGTGCTAGAGGCCGTGGCGGCCGGAATGCAGCAAGCCAAACCGGGGAATTTTGCCGAGGATATTGCCAACGCCTTCAACGCCACCCTAAACAAGCTTGGCTTTGCGAAAGACAGCCGTTGCGGGTATCCCATTGGGCTTTCCTATCCGCCAGATTGGGGCGAGCACACCTTTTCCTTGCGCCGAAATGACAAGACCGTGCTGGAGCCCGGCATGACCTTTCATTTTATGCCCGCGCTCTGGCTGGATGATGGCGGCATTGAAATTACCGAGCCGGTTTTGATAACGCCGACCGGCGCAGAGAACCTATGCACAACCCCTTCTGGGCTGATGGTGAAAGAATAACATGCGACAATCTTCCATAACTTCAACAGTTGATTTTGATGCCGACGGCGTGGCGCACGGCTTTTTGCGCCTGCCCCATAGCCGCGATGATAGCGCGTGGGGCTCGGTTATGATTCCGATCACCGTGGCCAAAAATGGAGAGGGCTCAACGGCGCTGGTAACGGGGGCCAACCACGGAGACGAATATGAGGGGCCGCTGGCGCTGGTTGAATTGGCCGCCAATATTGATGCTGCCGTGATAACAGGCCGCGTTATTATTATTCCGTTTATGAACTTTCCGGCTTTTACAGCAGGCAAAAGGACATCGCCGATTGATGGTGGCAATATGAACCGCGTGTTTCCCGGCAAGCCAGACGGCACAATTACCGAGAAAATTGCGGACTACTTTCAGCGCACCCTTTTGCCAATGGCTGACGTTGTGCTTGATTTTCATTCCGGCGGGAAAACCCTGGATTTCCTGCCTTTTGCCGCCTCACATGTGTTGAAAAATAAGGCACAGGAAGCGCGCTGTAGCGCCGCCAAAGAGGCCTTTAACGCCCCGTTTTCAATGCAGATGCTGGAGATTGACAGCGCCGGAATGTATGACGATGCGGCTGAAGCTTTGGGCAAGGTATTTGTCACCACCGAGCTGGGTGGGGGCGGCACCAGCACCCCTGAAACCGTGGCAATTGCCCGTAAAGGCCTGCGAAATGTGCTGATTCATGCCGGGATATTGCAAGGGAAAATGGAGCTGGCGCCGAGCCAGCACTTACACCAGAACGACGAGGCCTGTTTTCACTTTTCGCCCATTGCCGGCATGCTGGAATTTAGCAAATCTCTTGGCGAGCCGGTTAAAAAAGGCGACATGCTGGCGCGCATTTGGGACCCGTCTCGCACCGGGGTTGCACCGCTAGAAATTCATTCAAAAATGGACGGCCTACTGGTTGTCCGCCACACGTTTGGCCTGATCCAGACAGGCGATTGCCTGGCTGTTTTGGCAAAAATATCAGAATAGGAAACATAATGCTAACCAATGACCAACTTGCCGAATGGGACCGTGAAACCTTTTTTCACCCCTCAACCCACCTTGCCCAGCACGCGCGCGGCGAAACCCCGACACGGGTGATTAAAACCGGAAAAGGGGTATATATCATTGACCGGGATGACCGTAAAATGCTGGATGCTTTTGCGGGGTTATATTGCGTAAATGTCGGTTATGGCCGCACCGAAATTGCCGAGGCGATCTCAAAGCAGGCGCATGAGCTGGCCTATTATCATTCTTATGTCGGGCATGGCACCGAGGCTTCAATCACGCTGTCAAAAATGATTTTGGATCGCGCGCCCGATAATATGTCGAAGGTTTATTTTGGCCAAAGTGGCTCTGATGCCAACGAGACAAATATTAAGCTGGTTTGGTATTTTAACAATATCCTTGGCCGCCCCAAAAAGAAAAAGATCATCTCGCGCTGGCGCGGCTATCATGGCTCGGGCCTTATGACCGGCTCTCTGACCGGGCTGGAACTATTCCACAATAAATTTGATTTGCCACTTTCGCAGGTTGTTCATACCGAGGCGCCTTATTATCTGCGCGGCGCTGTGCCGGGCATGTCAGAAGAGGAGTTTTCGGCTGATTGTGCGGCCAAGCTGGAAGCGCTTATTTTGGCTGAAGGGCCAGATACCGTTGCGGCATTTATTGGCGAGCCAGTGCTGGGCACGGGCGGCATTGTGCCCCCGCCTGCGGGCTATTGGGCTGCGATTCAGGCGGTGCTAAAGAAATATGATATATTGCTGATTGCCGATGAAGTGGTCACCGGTTTTGGGCGGCTGGGCTCTATGTTTGGCGCTGATCATTACGGGATTGAAGCCGATATTATCACGATCGCCAAGGGGCTTACCTCGGCTTATGCGCCGCTTTCGGGGTCTATCATTTCTAGCAAAATGTGGGATGTTTTGGCGCAAGGCACTGACGAAAATGGGCCCATCGGCCATGGCTGGACCTATTCAGCGCACCCGATCGGGGCTGCGGCGGGGGTGGCCAACCTGAAATTGATTGATGAAATGGGGCTGGTTGAAAATTCTGAAAAAACCGGAGCCTATTTGCTTGAGCAGCTCAATGCCGCCTTTGCTGACCATCCGAATGTTGCGCAAGTGCGGGGCGAGGGCCTTATGTGTGCGGTTGAGTTTGCCGAAACAAAAACGCCGCTGGGCTTTTTTGACCCCGGCAAAAAGGTTGGCTATGCAATTTCAGCGGCTATGGCTTCGCGCAATGTGATTGCCCGCGCCATGCCGCAAGGCGATATAATCGGCTTTGCCCCGCCGCTTTGCATTTCAAAAGACGAAGTGGACCATGTTGTTTCTGTAGCTAAAGAGGCTGTTACAGAGGTTCTTGGATAATTTTAAATGCGGCCTTGGCAAATCTGTGTCAGGCCGCATTTTTAGGGAAAGCCGGTTTGGAGCTATCCGGTGAAGACCACGAGCTTAATCACCCGTTGGGTCGGGGAACATGCCCTCTGGCGGGTCCGCAATGATTTTGCCCGCGGTTAGGTCCACTGTGGGCACATTGGCGAGGGTAAAGGGCAGCAGTGCGGCCTCTTTTAGGCCTTTGCCTACGATCTCTAAAATGTCGCCCGCGCCAAAATCGTGCACGTTGCTGACCTTGCCTAGCAAAGCCCCGCCGGTGTCCAGCACCACCAACCCTATGAGGTCGGAGTGGTAGTATTCATCGTCGGGCAAATTGGGCAGGTCATCCCTGCGCGCAAAAAGCCTGGTGCCGCGAAGGGCATCGGCAGCCTCTTTATCCGGCACGCCGGACAGCCGCGCCCCAAAGCCGCCCTTAACCGAGCGCACGAGCTTCAGCTCATAGCTCTGACCCGATTCGGTTGTGAGCGGGCTATAGTTTTCAATTGCGGAAGGGTCGGCACAAAAACTCTTTAGCCGCACCTCGCCACGCACGCCAAAGGCCCCCATAACCGCCCCTACGCAAATCAGATTATCATCCATTTATCGCTCCTCGATTTCCGCCAAAAGCGGGTCTCTTTGCTCCCATTTTGCCTTTTCAAGCTCGGGGGTTTGGCTGGTTTCTACCGGATAACCGATGCAAAGGTAAGCCACCAAAGCCCAGCCTTCGGGGGCGTCCAGGTCCGTTGCCATCTGCGCTGGATCAATAATAGAAACCCAGCCCACGCCCAAACCGTGAGCGCGCGCCATTAACCACAGGTTCATCACCGCAGACACCACCGAATATCGACGGGCTTCAGGCATTGTGCCCGCGCCAAGGCCCGCGCCTTTGTCGGTGCCATCATCACAAAAAATCGCCAGCTGCACGGGGGCATCCCGCATGCCACTTAGCTTTAGCCCCGCATAAATCTGCGCACGGTCGCCAGAATAACCCGCCAAAGCCTCGGCATTGGCAGCCTCGAAATTTGCCAGCGTTTTAGCGCGCGCCGCTTGCGATTTTACGCTGATCAGTCGCCACGGCTCGGAAAGCCCCACCGAGGGAGCCAGCCGAATGGCCTCCAGCACGGTGGAGAGCAGGGGCGCTGGCACGGGTTTATCGGCCTGAAAGTGGCGAACATCCCGCCGCCAGCTCATCAGATCATGCAGTTGATCGCAAAATTCATCGGGAAAGTTTTCCATATTGGCAATCTATCCCGCTGGCGGCACGAAGGAAACCGCTTTTCGAGCTTGGGCAAGACGGGCAATGTTGGCTTTGTAAACTCTAGTTACTTTGCCGCGCCATACAAGCTTGATAGGCCTCGCTTTGTGTTTGGGTCATCGCTGCATTTATCCCAGCAAGGACTTCCGGCAGCGGATCCATTCCAATTTCAACCAAGCAGGCGTTTATCGCCGATCTTTTTTCAGGCGTCAGCTCACTTGCGTTTGTAGTTGCCGGCGATTCCGGTGCAGGGGGCGGTGATTGGCAGCCTGCAAGAACGAGGGCGGACAAAAGGATCAGATATCGCATGAAGTAAGCCTTTTTATGCAGTTCAACAAGGTATCGCTTCATCATAATTAATACGTGACAAAAGAACAACTAAAAACACTTAAAGCTGAGTTAATAGCGCCCTGTGCCGATTCAGAAAATCGGCTTTTACCCGCATCGGTGCGCGCAGTGGCAGTATCTCATCTTCTACGCCCGCCAATTTTGGCACGCCAAACAGCTTGCCAGCTTCTTTCCTGTCAAACCCCGCGATCTGGATGGCTTCCAGGTATGCGGAGATTTTGTCGGCGCGTTTGATTTGCTTTTTTACGGAATCCGGCACTTGCCCCGGCAGGCCGAAGCGCAGCAAAACGGCGCTCATCAGGCGGTCGTCTAGCTCTTTATAGCCGGGGCCAACGGCGGATTTTACCGGGGATATCATATCGCCAATCACGTATTCAGGGGCGTCATGCAGCAGGGCCACCATGCGCCATTTTGCCGGGGCTCTGGGGGCAATTTGGCCATAAATTCGCTCTACCAGCAGCGAGTGTTCGGCCACCGAAAAAGGGAACTCGCCCTTTGTTTGCCCGTTCCAGCGGGCCACAAAGGCCAGCCCGTGGGCGATGTCTTCGATCTCGATATCCAGCGGGGCTGGATTGAGCAGGTCTAGCCGCCTGCCGGAAAGCATACGTTGATAAGCGCGGGGGGGCATATGGGGCTCCGTGGTTGGTGTTGGTTGTATATAGAATAAATTTCTGCTACTTGGCGAGGCGAAAACTTACGGAAAATGATGGAGCGCCCGATGGCCGACTATATTGTAAAAGACATTAACCTCGCGGAATTTGGCCGTAAGGAGCTGGATATTGCTGAAACCGAAATGCCGGGCCTGATGTCTCTGCGTGAGGAATATGGCGAAAAGCAGCCGCTAAAAGGCGCGCGAATCGTTGGCTCACTGCATATGACCATCCAAACAGCGGCGCTGATGGAAACTCTTGTGGCGCTGGGGGCTGATATCCGCTGGGCCAGCTGCAATATTTACTCGACGCAAGATCATGCAGCGGCGGCTATGGCGGCAGCGGGCATTCCGATATTTGCTATCAAGGGCCAATCGCTTCCTGAGCATTGGGATTATCTCGACCAGTCCTTTAAGTTCGCTGAAGGCGCTAACCTGATTTTGGATGATGGTGGCGATGCCACACTTTATATTCTGCTCGGCGCGCGCGTAGAAGCTGGTGAAACCGACCTGATTGAGGTGCCGACTTCTGAGGAAGAAGAAGCTATTTTTGCCCAGATCAAAAAGCGTATGGCGGCCAGCCCCGGCTGGTTTACCAAAACCCGCAAAGATATTTTGGGTGTTTCCGAGGAAACCACCACGGGCGTGCACCGTCTTTATGAATTGTTTGAGCAGGGCCAGTTGCCCTTCCCGGCAATTAACGTGAATGACAGCGTTACCAAGTCAAAATTCGACAACAAGTACGGCTGCAAAGAGAGCCTTGTAGACGGTATTCGCCGCGCAACAGACACCATGATGGCCGGTAAAACTGCCGTTGTGTGTGGTTACGGCGATGTGGGCAAAGGCTCGGCGGCCTCGCTGCAGGGCGCTGGTGCGCGGGTAAAGGTTACGGAGATTGACCCAATTTGCGCGCTTCAGGCCGCAATGGACGGGTTTGAGGTTGTTTTGCTGGAAGACGTTGTGTCCTCCGCAGACATTTTCGTGACCACCACGGGCAACAAAGACGTTATCCGGCTTGAGCACATGCACGCGATGAAAGACATGGCGATTGTGGGCAATATCGGCCACTTTGATAACGAAATTCAGGTAGCCGCGCTGAAAAACCACAAATGGACCAACATTAAGGACCAAGTGGACATGATCGAAATGCCAAACGGCCACCGGATGATCTTGCTTTCGCAAGGCCGCCTGTTGAACCTTGGTAATGCCACCGGCCACCCGTCCTTCGTGATGTCAGCCAGCTTTACCAACCAGGTGCTCGCCCAAATCGAGCTTTGGGAAAATGATGGTAAGTATAAAAACGAGGTTTATATTCTGCCTAAGCATTTGGACGAAAAAGTGGCACGTTTGCACCTTGATCGTATCGGCGTGAAGCTTTCCAAGCTGTCTGACGAGCAGGCGGCATATATTGGCGTTAGCGCAGACGGGCCATATAAACCTGAGCATTATCGCTATTAGGGTTGGATGAATTTCAGCCAAAGGGCGCTCCGGTTGGGGCGCCCTTTTTAATGAGAATCAAATTTTACGGGCTATTCAGTTGCCCGAATCTACGGCCTTTGCTATCCATGGTGAAAGGTTCGGGCAGAAGC
This sequence comes from Paracoccaceae bacterium, assembly GCA_002402045.2. GTDB lineage: Bacteria > Pseudomonadota > Alphaproteobacteria > Rhodobacterales > Rhodobacteraceae > UBA3077. Next base: position 51,978 of record NVUX02000013.1, read on the forward strand.
CCCCAAAGGAACATCAGGTTCCACCACCCCCACAATTTGCAGTTGGCCGCGAGGTTGAGCGAGGCGTAAAGCATATGCTTTACGTGGGTGGGCGGAGGGGTAGCACACAAGTGCCGCCCCTCCGACTTCATTTCTAAAACAACCCTAAAACCAGCCCTATTACGGTGCAGCCAATAGTGGCATAGCCGCCATCAATCAGTGTGAGCATGCGCGGTTTCATCCCATAGGCATGGTTGGTCACGATCCACGGAGTGGCCATAAATGCGCCGATACCAAAGCCTGCTAATGCGCTTTTACCTAGGCTTTCAATGCCTGCCATGGCGAGCCCGTGGCGCATCATGCCCGCCACAACCAGCAACATAATGAAGCTAATAATAAACGGCCCGGGGCTTTTCATGGCCCCGCCTTCAACCTGTTCAGATGTTATTCCCGCAGCCTTCATCCACGGCTTGCCGAGCGCCCCATACCATGCGCCTCCAAATATAAAAGTCGCAGCGGCGGCGGCCAGAACTGATAAAAATCCCATTGTCTTTCCCCTTTTTTTGATTTGTTACAAAAGCATAGGGGAAAGATAAGTTTATGTCACGTAGCCGCCCATTTCACAAACCAGCGCCCATTCCTCGGGCGTAACCGGCTGCACTGAAAGGCGCGAATTTTTCACCAGAATCATCTCGGCAAGGCGCGGTTCGTCTTTGATCTGTTGCAGGGTCACGGGCTGTGGAAAAGGCGCGATGGCCTTGATGTCCACACATTCCCAGCGGGGGTCATCCGTGGTGCTGTCGGGGTGGGCCGTCGCAATCACCTCAATCACACCCACCACCTGCTTTTCATTCACAGAATGATAAAAAAATCCAAGGTCACCCACCACCATTTGCCGCATAAAGTTGCGGGCTTGGTAGTTGCGCACCCCGTCCCATTCCTCGCCCGCCGCGCCTTTGGCAGATTGTTTGTCCCAGCCCCAAGTGCCGGGTTCGGATTTAAAGAGCCAATATTGCATTTATTCTTCCTTTAAGGGCCGCGACAGTAAAGATTGCATAGCGGATTCAACGGTGGCTTTGCCAGATACCACGTCTGCCACGGCGGCCGTGATCGGGGCATCCACCCCAAGCTTGGCGGCCAAATTCGCGGCAGCTTTAGCCGTCGCGAGGCCTTCCACGGTGCCGCCAGTTTGCCCATTGCCCTGCCCAAAAGCCAGCCCTTGGGCGAAATTTCGGGATTGGGTGCTGGCGCAGGTCAGCGCCAAATCTCCGAGGCCGGAAAGGCCCTGAAAGGTTTCGGCTTTACCGCCCAGCGCCACGCCGAGTCGCTGCATTTCAGCAAAGCCACGGGTGAGCAAGGCCGCACGCGCACTTTCGCCCAAGCCCGCACCAATGGCCATGCCGCAGGCCAGCGCGATCACGTTTTTGAGCGCCCCACCTGCCTGCGCACCGATCAGATCATCGGTGCGATAAAGCCTGAGGCGCGGGGTGGAAAGCAGCGCCTGCTGCGCGGCATTTCCGCCCGCCAAGGTAAGTGCTGTGGGCAGGCCCGCCGCGATTTCTCCTGCAAAGCCGGGGCCGGTGAGGACGCTAACAGGCGCATCGGTATACTGGATGGCAAGTGCGCTTTGCAGCTTGCCGGTAGCCGCGTCTATCCCTTTGGCGCAGAGGACCAACGGCGCAGCGGGAAGCTTGTTTTCTTTAAGAAAAGCTGCGGTTTGTTGCGCCGGAACAACAAGCAAAATGGCCGCCGCGCCCTGCAAATCGGCCAAATCATGGATATGAAATACACCGTCAGGGTAATCCCGCGCATGCGGCTCGCCCCGCGCCCAAAGCGCCACCTCTAGGCCTTTTTGCCCATAAGCCACAGCCAATGCCGAGCCAAACGCCCCCGCGCCAATGATTCCGATTTTCATATTTTCACCCTGAAAACTGATTGCCTGCACCTATCACAAGGGGTATCACCCCAAGCATGACCACGCAATATAGCATAGACTCCCCGCTGAAAATCGGCACCCGCGGCTCGCCTTTGGCGTTGGCGCAGGCCTATGAAACCCGAAGCCGCCTGATGCAGGCGCACGGGCTGCCCGAGGGCGCATTTGCCGTTGAGGTGATTCAAACCACGGGGGACGCGGTGCAAGACAGGCCGCTGTCTGAAATTGGTGGCAAGGGGCTTTTTACCAAAGAGATTGAGCTGGCCTTGATTGATGGCCGCATTGATATTGCCGTGCATTCAATGAAAGACGTGGCGACGGTTTTGCCTGAGGGGCTGGTGATAGATTGCACCCTGCCGCGCGAGGATGTGCGGGATGCGTTTGTTAGCCGGAAATATAGCAGCATTGCGGATTTACCCGAGGGGGCCACGGTGGGCACCTCTAGCTTGCGGCGGCGGGCGCAGCTTTTGGCAATGCGGCCAGACCTGAAGCTGGTAGAGTTTCGCGGCAATGTGCAAACGCGGCTTGAAAAGCTGGATAACGGCGTGGCCGAAGCCACCTTTTTGGCCTGTGCGGGCTTGCGTCGGCTGGGAAACTTTGAGCTTGCCAACCCGATAGAGACCGATGTGATGCTACCAGCCTGCGCCCAGGGCGCTGTTGGAATCCAACGGCGAATTTCGGATAAAACGGTGGCTGCGCTGTTAGCGCCTATTCATGACGAAAATACCTATATTCGCATCAGCGCCGAGCGGGCGTTTTTGAAAGAGCTTGATGGCTCATGCCGCACGCCGATTGGTGGATTAGCTGAATTAGACGGCGATACTTTGCGCTTTCGTGGGGAAATCATCCGGCCTGATGGCTCGGTTATTCATGCCGGAAGCTGGGAAGGGCCCGTGAGTGAGGCTGTGCGCATTGGCGCCGAAGCAGGCATTGAACTGCGGGCCAAGGGCGGCGAAGGGTTCTTTGCCTAGGCTCCTGCTCACCCGCGCCCGCGCGCAAGCCGAGGCTTTTGCCGAAAAAGTGCGCGCGCAAACCGGCCTTGAGCCTCTGGTTTCTCCGATGCAGGAAATGCGTGATCTTGCGGTAAATATTGACCTTTCGGGCGTTTCTGCGCTCGCTTTTACCAGCAAAAACGGGGTTGAAGCTTTTGCGCGGATGTCGTCTATTCGCCTGCCGGCTTATTGTGTGGGGGATGCCACAGCCGCGCGGGCGCGGGCGCTCGGGTTTGAAGCCAAAGCCGCGGCGGGGGATGCGGAAAGCCTGCGGGCGATATTGCCGCAAACCGGTGTTTTGCATGTGCATGGGCGATATGTGCGGCAGGTGTTGGCCGCACGACATATTGCGATTTATGATCAAGTGGCGCTGCCCTTGGAAACCGGTCTGCTGAATGCAGATGATATTGATGCGGTCGCGCTTTTCTCGCCAAGATCTGCCGAGCTTTTCACCAAAGCCTTGCCAAAAACCCCGCCTAAAAAGCTCGTTTTTTATGCCCTTAGCCCAGTGGTAGCCGCCGCATTGCCCGAGGGTTTTGACACTCGAATCTGCCCTGATCCGAGCGCCTCCGCCATGCTCCGGCTTCTTTCCGCCGATTTTCCGGCTTAAAGCCTAGGCGAATCCTTGTTGCGCCGCTTGGGCCACGCTAGACTTTGCACCAAAGCCTCCCCATATAGCGGAAGAGCAATTATAAAGAGGGCGCGCGGCGCATGAGCAAAGAAATGGACCCGGAGGACGAGGCGCTGGCCCCTTTGCCGGACACAGGGGAAGACGAGCATGAGGACGCGGACGAGCACCATGTTTCTTTTGCGGCGCGGAGCTTGCAAATTTTGGCGCTGGTGGCGGTGAGTGTAGTGTTTGGCCTATGGGCGGGGCCGCGCGTGGCGCCGCATTTGCCCAAAGGCATGGCCCCCGTGGCGGCGTGGCTTAGCCCGCAAACCAATGCCTCGACCGACGCTTTGGCAGCGCTTCGGGCAGAAACAAACCTGCGGCTTGCCGTGCTGGAAGCCGGTATTAAGCGTGAAGAGATAGAGACGCGGCTGGCGAATTTTCAAACCGATATCGTGAATCCGCTGCGCGACCAGATGAAGGCGCTCTCAGACCAGATGGCGGCCTCGAACACCACCGCGATTGAAGCGCGGCTTTGGGCGGTGGAAGGCAAGGTTGAAGGGCTGATCGCGGAGCTGGAAAGCTTGCGGCAAATGCTGGGGAATGTTGCGGCTGAGGGTGGGACCATTTCGGCCGATACGGCGGCCAGCATTGCGGCGTATCGCACGCGGATTGATGCGCTTCAGGCGCAGGTGAACGAGATAACAGCGCGGCAAGGTGCGCTGACAACGGCGGTGGCACGGGCACAAAGCACGGCCAGCCAGCAGGTGGAAGAGGCGCAGGCTTTGGTAGAAGAAGCCAGCGAAACGGCGCTGAGTGCGCAGAGCCAAACTGCGCTGGCTACGGCGCTGATCGAAGTGGAAACGGCGCTGCAAACCGGGGCGAGCTTTGCGGCCTCTCTTGGGGCTGCATCCGACGTTAGTGGCAAACCCGCCCCCGCCGCATTGTTGGCCAGTGCTGGCGGTATTGCAACGCTGGATAAGCTGGAAGAAGACTATCCGCTGGTGGCTCATGCCGCCATTCGGGCCGATATTGCGGCAGGGCAAAACGATGGCGGGTTGTCTGGCCTCGGTTCTTTTTTGCGATCTCAGGTCGCAACCCGCTCCTTAACGCCGCAACAGGGTGGCAGCGCAGATGCAGTGCTTTCCCGCTTGGAGGCTGCGCTGAAATTGGATGATATGGCGGGCGTATTGGCGGAGGCAGATACGCTGCCAGAAGCAGCGGCGCCCGAAATGGCGGACTGGTTGGCACGTGTAAGTGCCCGCAAGGCGGCGTTGGACGGGTTTACAGAGTGGCGCGGCGCGCTGGAAGCGAGTGAAGAATGATCTGGTCATTGATCAAAGCGGCAATTTTTATTGCTCTGGCTGCCGCGCTTGCGCTGGGGGCAAGCTATTTGCAAGACACCCCGGGCGAGGTTCGCATTGCTTTTGGCGGGCAGGAGATCAGCCTCACGCCGCTGGTTTTTGTTATTGGCGCGCTGGTGGCTTTTGCCGCTTTTTGGATATTGCTGAAGCTGGCTGGCTTTCTGGTGGCAACCCTGCGATTTTTAAATGGTGACAAAACGGCGATTAACCGGTTTTTTGACAAACGCCGTGAGCAGCGCGGCTATCGGGCGCTGGCAGATGGCATGGTGGCGCTGGCTTCGGGCGAGGGCAGCGTGGCGGTGGCCAAGGCGGCCAAGGCCGAAAAACTGCTGGCCAAGCCTGAGCTAACACGGCTGATTTCAGCGCAGGCTGCCGAAATGGCGGGAAACCGCACGCAGGCTGTTGAAATTTACAAAGAACTATTGGGCCATGATCGCACCCGTTTTGTAGGCGTGCGCGGGCTGATGAAGGCCAAACTGGCCGAGGGCGATAATGAAACCGCGCTCAAACTGGCTGAAAAGGCTTTTGCCCTTAAGCCGCGCCATGATGAAACGCTTGATACATTGTTTTCACTTCAGTCTCAGGCGGAAGACTGGGACGGTGCGCGCAAAACCATTTTAGCAAAATCGCGCGCCAAGCTGATGCCAAAAGACGTGGCCACGCGCCGCGATGCCGTGCTCAGTGTGGCGGATGCTATGGCGGCTCATGGTGATGGCAACGCGCCCAAAGCCCGGGAAGCCGCGATTTTTGCCAACCGTAACGCGCCGGCCTTGGTGCCCGCAGCCGTGCTGGCCGCGCAGGTGTATATATCAGAAAACACGCCTAAAAATGCGGTTCGTGTGCTGAAAAAGGCGTGGGAGGCCAACCCGCATCCGGATATTGCGGCCGCCTTTGCCAGCATTATGCCCGAGGAAACCCCGCAGGCGCGGCTCACCCGCTTTCAGCCTTTGCTAAAGCTGCGCGCTGACCACCCAGAAACGGCCTTGCTGGAAACCGAGCTGCACCTCGCTACTGAGGATTTCCCCGCCGCGCGCCGCGCATTGGGCGACCTGCCAGAGACCACACCCACCGGGCGCTCTTTGGCACTGATGGCCGCAATTTCCCGCGGAGAAGGCTCGCCTGAAGAGGTGGTCCGCAGTTGGCTCGCCCGCGCTGTCAGTGCGCCCCGGGGCGAGGCGTGGCTGTGCTCGGCCTGCCATTCAGTTCATGCGAAATGGGCGCCCGTATGTAGCAATTGTGAGGGGTTTGATACCCTGAGCTGGGCGTTGCCGACGCAAAGTGAGGCTCATGGCTTGGCTGAGGCCATGCTACCCTTAATCGCGCGGCCTGAGCCCGAAGAGATTGAAGAAAATGCGCCAGCCGATGATGCGGATACCGTGCCCGAAAACCCGTGATCTTTTGCCGAGGGCGGTTGTGCTTGCACAACCTGCGCTGACGAGGGGGCCTTTAGGCTCAATGAGGAAGCGCAAGCTGCGGCAATTAATACCTCTGGAAATTAGCGCTATGTCGGTATAAATACAAAAGCATCCACCAAGGGGAAGGATCACCCATGAGCCGTATTTTTCTGTTTACCACTGCCGCCGTTATCTCTGCCGGAATCGGGGGGGGCGCCTATTATATGCTTAACCGCCCAGCCGATATTTTTGAGCAGTGCCGCAGCAATGCAACCGCCCCGGGGGCCACGATTGGCGGGCCATTTGAGCTGGTGAACCATCGCGGCGAAACGGTGACAGATACCGACGTGATCGACGGGCTAACGCTGGTTTATTTTGGCTATACCTTCTGCCCCGATGTTTGCCCGTTTGATACGGCCCGCAATGCCGAAGCGGTTGAGATTTTGGAGCAGCAAGACATTATGGTTAAACCCGTAATGATAACCATAGACCCCGCGCGGGATACCCCCGAAGCCATGGCCGATTTTGTGTCCTATATTCATCCGCGCATGGAAGGCTTAAGTGGCACAGAAGCGCAAACCAATGCGGCTGCCAAGGCCTATCAGGTTTATTTTGCCAAAGAATCCGAGCCGGAAGACCCCGAGTTTTACCTGATGGAACACTCGACATTCACCTACCTGATGCACCCGGATTATGGTTTTTTACAATTCTTTGGCCGCGCCCCGCGTGCCAATGAAATGGCCAAAACGCTGGCTTGCTACGCCGATGTGATCGAGAATAACTGAGCGCTTAACCGTCAAGATGTTTGACCTCGGCGGAATGTCGCTCTAGTCTTGTTGAAAAGAGTAATATTCAACGGGAGTAAAGCATGGCCGAACGTAAGCTGGCCGAAATCGGCGAGGATAATACCCTCCTGCTTTTGGATGATGACGAACCTTTTGTGCGCCGCCTTGCCCGTGCCATGGAAAAGCGTGGCTTTGAGGTTGTTACCGCTTCTGGTGTAAACGAAGCTAAAGGCATTGTTGCGGCCAAGCCACCAGCTTATGCGGTATGTGACCTTCGATTAGAAGATGGAAACGGGTTGGATGTGGTTGAGCTTTTGCGGGAGAAACGGCCCGAGGTGAAGGTTGTGGTGCTCACTGGATATGGCGCGATTGCGACAGCGGTTGCCGCCGTGAAAATTGGTGCAAATGATTACCTTTCCAAGCCGGCAGATGCCAATGACATTACCAATGCGCTTTTGGCGCTGCCCGATGATAAGCCCCCGCCCCCAGAGAACCCGATGTCGGCTGACCGCGTGCGCTGGGAGCATATTCAGCGGGTGTTTGAGCTTTGTGACCGAAATGTCTCAGAGACGGCGCGGCGCCTGAATATGCATCGCCGCACATTGCAGCGGATTTTGGCAAAACGTAGCCCACGTTAAATTCTATCCCCTAAAAAAGTAGTTAGCATGAACTTAGGTATGCTAACTACAGCGATGAAAAACCATAACATTTGCAGCTATATGTTGTATTTTGTGTACTTTTTCGCTTGTCCCCCCATTCTTTCTCCCTTATTGCCCACCGTTCTACGTTTTGTAGAGTGCCAATATTTTGAAAGGATCGCAATTATGCGTATGTTAATTTCCGCTGCCCTGCTTGCCCTGAGCGCTGTATCTGCCCAAGCCGAAAACCGTTGGGTTACGGTGCAAAACCAGACCGGTTTTGTGATGATGGAGTTTTACGCTTCAAACCGTGACCAGACCAACTGGGGCCGTGATTGGTTTGGCATGGACGTGCTGATGAGCGGCGATGAGCTGGCATTTGATCTGGATGATGGCTCGGGTTATTGCGTCTGGGACCTTAAGGCCGTGTTTGATGATGGTGACGAAGTGATTACCAATGGCTTTAATGTGTGTGAAGAAGCCTATTGGACTATTAACTAGGGTGTGGACTCAATTGCACCACTGTCTAATCGCAAACAAATGCAGCATAGCGAGAAAATTCCGGCTGAGTTTCTCAAATCGGGTGGCGAGCCTACGCATGTCCTTCATCCTACAGAAAAAT
>NVUX02000099.1 GCA_002402045.2 Paracoccaceae bacterium
ACCCCAACGCAAGCAAAGCCAATAGACGAGCTCGCTATATGAGAGCATCTCGCCTATCGGCTTTGCTCCTCAAAGGTGGGTCAGTTTTAAATGCCAAAACCGGGTCAGTTTTAAACGCTCATTGACAGCCCCTGGTGACCGCGCAATACACGTAGTGCCTTTTCCTTGTTTACGTACTCTCGGGAATTATTGCGCCGCGGTGGCAGATAACTTTGGCGGCAAGTAATGGCCTGCGCGGGCGGCCTCAATGTCGTCCTGGCGGCATGTAACCGCGGCCAAAAAAACCCGCATTAAAGCTATCCCCAACGGAAGTAAGGTCCAGCACCTTGTCCACATTGGGCAAGTTCTCCGGTGTCGTTCCGGTTGCCAGATTCAGCGGTCCGTCGGCGCCGCGTTTCATGGTACCTCGGCTCACCCCCAGATTCTTTAAATGCGCCGCTACATCCGCACAAGACGCGTCACCGTAGAGAGCCATTTGGTCATCGACTGATGGCTGCGCAATGTCCGCGCGCACCCACATAGCCTTGTTGATCTGCCGCGTGACCTTGATATTTTCCCACAATTCCGGCCGGTGGTTGCTGTCATAGGCAAGCGTCTAGTATTGACGCAATACACACCGGCCCAGCCAGAGATGCGTGTACGCACTTCAGAAGGTAGGATAGCTATAAAGATCCCAGATGGTAGAACAAGATCGGACCGATTCTATCGCAAAGTTTAGCTCGGTTTCCGTATTACTTTGAAACTGTCATATGTTTGTTAAAAAGCCACGGGCAAGACACACCAAATATGAGCATTGATTTCAAAGGAAGCACTACCCAAAAGACGTAATCTTGTACGGGTGTTTTTCTATGTTCGCTACGCGGTATCATACTACACGCCGTTAGCTTGCGGCTTGACGGCCTCATCCAGCCACTCCATCTCAAGGCAATGTCGATCGTGGCCAAGACCAATCCAAATCTTAAAATCGTGATTGATCACATTGCCAAACCCATCATGAGCGCGGGAAAATTGCCTGATTCAGGCTGGGTACAGGGCATGTCGTCTCTTGCAAAATATCTCAACGTTTTTTGCAAATTGTCCGGAATGTTGACAGAAATTGGCCCTGATTGGACACAGGATAAAATTGCCCGTTTACGGACCATGTGCTGAACACCTTTGGTCCTGACAAAACTATATGGGGCAGCGAATGGCCCGTGGTGAACCTTGCTGCAGATTACAAAACGTGGTGCGCCGCCACCCACGCACTGACGGGAACTCTTTCCAAAGAGGCACAGCTTCTATAACCTCTCTTAAGTGGGATAATGTCATGCAAAGAAAAGAATGGGTATGGTGATCAGCCCTAAGTTCGCAGAAATAGCAAATTACAAGGCTTTGCATGCAAATGTCTGGCCCGCTGTTTTGGCCCGCGTTCACGCCCGTCACATACGCAATTACAGTATCTTCTTACGTGAGCCCGAAAACCTGCTGTTTGGGTATTGAGAATATCACGCGAGGATTTTATTGCAGACAGCGCAAAAATGGCCGCGGAGCCGAAAATCCAAGAATACTGGGCGATCTGTGGGCCAAAACAGCCCCCTCTGGGCAGTTGTGTGGATCACGAATGGTGGGCCCCCATGGAACATGGTGTTTCATGTCTACTGACGGGCTCTGTCACAAAGTTTTTGTGAAGGTTGCGCGATCTCTCGAAATCAGCGATTGAAACGCTCGGATTTCTTGCAGAACGCGTGTCGTGGTTGATCGTGGACCGTTCAATCGATGGGTGGCCAAATACGCGCCTCTGGTCGCCGTCAACGCACAAACAAGGAAAAGGCACTACGTGTATTGCGCGGTCACCAGGGGAGGTGAAACCCTTTATTTTATGCTCTCAAAACGTAGGCATGAGCCGACTACGACGCTTTTATTTACCAAGACATTATCATCAAATGGTATTCTAGAAAAGATAGTAATCGACAAACGCGGAGCCGATACGACCGGCATCAGAGGGAATAACAAAATCCCCAAACGCTTTGGGTGTCAGGTTCCAATCGGGACCATTCCTTCCAAATACCTCAACATCATCATCGGGCATCCCTCTCGGTGATTGCAACCATTCACCTGCCGGTCATTGGGTCCACCGTTTTATTAAAAGACGAGCGCGGCAAATGCGGGTTTTCAACAATTTGCAAACCTCGCTGGATAAGCGCGCCCAATCAGGTGCCGGAATTCGACCGGGTGGTAAGTTTGCAACAGACCTCTAATCCGCGCTGGACTGCGCGCACAGCCAACCGCTCTGTCCCATATCGCAATGACCTATAGGTTTTGCCATTTCTGACCGTCCATTTCTTTTGAGCGGTTCGCCGTAACAACAGGCCCCAGTTTTCGTGGCGCATTTTGTCTCATGTATTCTTCGGTGACGAAAAGTCAGAAATGACAGAAATATTCAACACTTGACAAAATGAAATATTACTTTGATGATTGCATGTGAGCTTATCAAAGGTATGGAATTCCACCAATGTCGGTATCAATCGAATCTCTGCTAACCGACAGAATGAAGAATGGCAGCAATGCGGACAAGACGATTGCCAATTATATGATTCATTCGCTGACGGAGCTGCCCTTTGAGACAGCGGCCAGCATTGCCGCAAAGGTTAAGGTTAGCGAGGCGACTGTAGGTCGTTTTTGCCGCACGATTGGATATGAGAGTTTCAGGGATCTAAAAGAGCATTTGAAGGGCCATGTCGGAGAGCATCCATGGCTTATGAGCGACCGGCTGAACGAGCTGCGAAACAATTCTAACGACGATGACGCCCATCTTTCCCGTGGGATGGAGATGGAGATCGCGGCGCTGGTATCTGTCTACGAAATGGCGACAACAAAGAACTGGCACCGGTTGGCCAAGCGCCTTGCCAATACTGATCGGGTTTATGTGGTCGGCTTTCAGACGGAACGCGGCATGGCGCAGTATTTCGCCAACCAAATGCAATATATCCGCGACGGGGTGACCTTAATGGACCTCGGGAGCGGGAATTTTTCGGAGCTGCTTGCGTCAGACAGCAATGCTTGTTTGGTCATTTTTGAGGCCCGCCGCTACGCGCGTCAGGCCAAAGTTTTGGCGCAAGAAGCCCAAGCGGCGGACATTCCTGTCACGCTGATCACCGATGTGTACTGTGATTGGGGGGCCGATGTTGCGGACGAGGTGTTCGCCGTGCCGACACAAGTGAATCAATTCTGGGATTCAACTGCTTTGATGGCAAGTTTTGGCAACCTGTTGATAAACAGTGTGGTGATGGAGCTTGGGGTTGAAACGGGAGAGCGAATGAATAGGATAGCCGAATTATTCGGGGGCATTTCGGGCCACGTGGGTGATCCGACTGTAAGAGTGAAGAAATAACGTAAACTAGAATCCAAAGGGAGAAAACTAAATGAAACTTAGATCCAAACTACTAACGCTGGTGGCGACGGCGGCTGTCACGGCCACATTGGCGACCTCGGTATGGTCCCAGACCTTGCGCCTCGGCACCGAGGGCGCTTACCCTCCGTTCAATTACATTGAATCTGACGGAAACATTGCCGGTTTTGATGTCGAAATCGGGCTAGAGCTGTGCAAACGCATGGCCGTTGAATGCGAAGTGATCGCTCAGGATTGGGACGGTATCATCCCCGGTCTTTTGGCAAACAAATATGACTTTATCATCGCCTCGATGTTTATCACTGAAGATCGTAAAAAAATCGTATCGTTCACTGATCCGTATTATCTTGCCGCAATGACGCATGTTGTGCCGATGGGGTCTGACATCACCGAGTTCACCAATGAGGCGCTTGCCGGTAAAATCATCGGCGCACAGTCTGGCACAACACAAGCCGATTTCGCCGAAGCAACCTATCCGGATGCCGAAGTTCGTTTGTACCCAACACAGGACGACGTGAACCTGGACTTGGCCAGTGGTCGTATTGACCTTCAGGTTGGAGACTTGCTGCCGATGTTGGATTGGGTGACAAAATCAGAGGACGGCTCTTGCTGTGAGCTGGCTGGCGAACCTATTACTGACCCAGCGTTCGTTGGAGATGGTGTTGGCATTGCCGTTCGTCAAGCAGATAACGAGCTGCGCGAAAACCTAAACGCTGCTTTGGCAGAAATACTTGCAGATGGCACTTATTTGGCCATCAACAACAAGTATTTCGACGTCAACGTATATACGATGAAATAGTGCTAACCTCACCCCATCCGAAAGGCTAAACCATGTTTGAATTGTTATCATTTGGGGATGCTGGATGGGGTGATGAAATGCTTCGCGGGCTGGCGATCACCGTTCAATTGGCGGCTGTCACCCTGCCCGTGGGGCTAATACTCGGGTTTTTGGCGGCCTATGCCTCCTTGTCGCACGCGCGCCCGTTGCGATTTATCGGGTATAGCTACACAACAATTATGCGGGGCCTACCCGAAATCCTGACATTGTTTGTTGTCTATTACGGGGTTGGGCTGTTGCTAAACGCGTTGGCGCTTTGGTGGAACCCTGAAAGCCGTGGGATAGACTTTAGCCCCTTTGCTGCCGGTGTGATAGCACTGGGCATGGTGTTTGGTGCCTTTGCCGGAGAGGTTATACGCGGTGCCTTCAATTCGCTAGACCTAGGCCAGGCCGAAGCAGGCCGCGCTATTGGTATGACCAAAATACAGATTTTTAGGCGCATCCAGTTGCCGCAGCTTTGGCGCTTTGCGCTGCCGGGGTTGGGTAATCTTTGGATAAATATGCTAAAGGACACGGCTCTGGTATCTGTGATTGCCCTGAATGACCTGATGCGCATGACCAAGGTGGCCGTGGGCGTCACCAAACAACCTTTTACCTTCTACCTAACGGTTTGCCTGATTTATTGGGCAATGTGTCTGGCCTCAGAATTTGTGCTGGCATGGATGGAACGCCGCGCAAATCGCGGCATTCGGAGAGCTTGATATGAACCCGACCGATATCCTGCTGGAATACTGGCCCCGCTTACTTGATGGCACGTTGATGACCATCAAGCTTACATTGCTCGGCGCGATGATCGCGGCGATCGTATCTCCGTTTTTTGCGCTGGTGCGCACCCAAGCCTCCCCTGTGGCGCAAGCGCCGCTGCGGCTTTATATATCCTTTATGCGTGGCACGCCGATTTTGGCCCAGCTTTTTCTGGTCTACTATGGCTCGGGGCAGTTCCGCCCGTTCCTGCAAGAGTGGGGCCTCTGGGGGTTTTTCCGCGACCCGTTTAATTGCGCGCTGCTGACCTTTGCGCTGAATTCCACCGCCTATCAGACCGAAATTTTGCGCGGCGGTATCATGGGGGTAAACCAAGGCGAAATCGAAGCGGCTAAAGCCGTGGGTATGAACCGGATAACCACCCTTCGGCGTATCGTATTTCCGCATGCTTACCGTATTGCATGGCCTGCACTTGGCAATGAGGTTATCTTGATGATGAAGGCGAGCGCCTTGGCCAGTGTTGTTACGGTTTTTGACATCATGGGCCGCTCTCGGCAGGTGTTTTCGCGGACGTTTGATTTTTCGGTCTACCTATGGGCGGCCTTGATTTATCTGTGTATCACCGCAATCTTTGTACTGCTTTGGCGGCTGGTAGAGCAAAGACTAAGCCGCCACATAGCCCCCAAAAGCTCAGCACACTCGCCAAAGGAGACTAGCGTATGACCCAACCGGAAATCATCATCAAAGCCGAAGATATCCATAAGTCTTTTGGATCTGTTGAAGTGTTGAAGGGCATCTCTCTAGAAGCTAGAAAGCATGACGTAATCTCGATTCTTGGCTCGTCTGGATCAGGGAAATCAACGTTTTTGCGGTGCATGAATTTTCTTGAAATACCAAGCTCTGGCACCGTTACAGTGCTTGGCGAAAAGGTTCTTGTGCGCAATAATAAACCTCAGGATATTCGCCAAATCGAGGTTATTCGCAGCCGCCTTGGCATGGTCTTCCAGCAGTTCAATTTGTGGAGCCACCGCACGGTATTGGAAAACGTGATGGAAGGGCCGATTCAAGTTAAACGCGTGCCAAAACCCGAGGCCCGTGAAAAGGCCGAAGCCCTTTTAGTGCGCGTTGGCCTTGAGGATCGCATGCATATGTACTCCTCGCAATTGTCAGGCGGCCAGCAACAGCGCGTTGCTATTGCCCGCGCATTGGCCATGGAACCAGACGCGATTTTATTTGATGAGCCCACATCAGCGCTCGACCCCGAATTGGTGGGCGAAGTGCTGAAGGTTATTAAATCGCTGGCGGCTGAGGGAACAACAATGATCGTTGTGACCCATGAAATGGCATTTGCGCGCGAAGTATCGTCCGAAGTTGTATTCCTGCACGAAGGCCGCATCGCCGAGCAAGGCGCGCCCGACGAGATGTTTACCCACCCCAAAACGGACGTCTTTGAACGTTTCATCGCCAAAGTACGCTAACTTTTTTCCGCGCCCCATAATCCGAACCGAGACTAAAAAATGACCGAAACTTCCCAGAATACACAAACCAACACGATGCGAAGCGGCATCCTCATTGAAGCCGCCGAACTGCGGGTCGTGAGCTTGCCGCTGCTAACGCCTTTTGTGATATCGACCGGCACGATGACCAGCAAAACTTTCCTGTTGCTCGTGCTCAAGGGCGAAGGGCTAGAGGGGATTGCGGAGGCGGTCATGGACCCGACGCCTGACTATCTGGAAGAAACGATTCCGGGTGCCATGGGTTTTTTGCGCGATGTATTGCTGCCCTCGATTATTGGCAAACGGTTCTCATCGCCCTACGAGCTGGAGCCCTATTTGGCGCCTTGGCGCGGGCATAGAATGTCTAAGGCCGTAGTCGAAATGGCCTTCTGGGATATGTGGTCCAAGAGCCTGAACGTACCGCTCAAGGCGGTTCTTGGGGGCGTTAGGGAGCGTGTCGATGTTGGCGTTAGCTTGGGCATTGCCTCTATCAACGAAACGCTGGACCGCGTGGACGAGGCCGTTGCTGATGGGTACAAGCGCACCAAACTGAAAATTGCACAGGGCCATGATGTGAAACTCGTTGCCGCCGTGCGTGCACGGTATCCTGACATTAAACTGACGGTAGATGCCAATACTGACTATGGCTTGGTGGATTTACCGACCCTGCAAGCGTTAGACGAATTCAATTTGGATTACATCGAACAGCCATTGGCGTTCGATGACATCCACGACCATGCGCAGGTGCAGGCCGCTTTGAAAACCGCGATTTGCCTAGACGAAAGCATTCGGAGCGCCAGCGATACTCGCAAAGCGCTTGAGATGCGCGCTGGTCGGGTGATTAACATAAAGGTTGGCCGTGTTGGCGGCTTTGCCGAGGCGCGTGCCATCCACGACGTTAGCGCCGCCTTCGGGGCTCCGGTGTGGTGCGGCGGCATGCTAGAGGCCGGTATTGGCCGCGCGCACAACATTCACCTCGCGACGCTCGCCAATTTCACCAAACCCGGCGACACCTCCAGCGCCAGCCGATATTTTAAGCACGATATTATTAATGAGCCGCTTGAGGCCGTTCATGGCGAAATGCCCGTGCCATCCAACGGTGCTGGTATCGGTGTTTCGCTTAACTATGATTATTTGACAACTGTGACAGATCATTTTGAGGCATTCAGCCGATGACCTTAATATCATCTGATATCGTGATACGTGAGCTTGAATCGGTCGCAGAACTTAAACACGCGGAGCACTTTCAACGAGAGGTTTGGGGCGTAGACGACCCCGCCGACAATTCCGACCTTATGCTGGCAATTCAGCACGAAGGCGGGTTGCTCGCCGGCGCATTTAAAGAGGACCGCATGTTGGGCTTTCTGTTTGGCTTCCCGACCAGCCTGCCAGATGTCCAACACTCGCACCGTTTGGGCGTGCACCCCGACAGCCAAGGCATGGGGCTTGGCGTTAAATTGAAATGGTTTCAACGCGACTGGTGTCTGGCGCGAGGCATTGAGTCGGTGCGCTGGACATATGATCCGCTTCGGGCTGTAAATGCGGGCTTAAATATCGCGCGGCTCGGCGCAACAGCCAACACATATTACAAAGATTATTATGGGGTGATGAAGGGTATCAATGCCGGTGTCCCCTCGGACCGTATACTGGCCGAATGGCATCTGAATACCCCAAAAGTTAAAAAACACGCAGCTGGTGACCCACCGCCGCTCCCGTCCGATAGCTTAACAATCGCAATTCCTCGCGATTTGGATGCGCTTTTATCAGAAGACCTAGAAGGCGCAATTAAGGAGCGCATACGCGTGCGTGAAGCGCTAACTGAAGCGTTTGCCCAAGGTTATGGTATTTCCGGATTCAACAAGAGATCGTGCGAGTACCTGCTGGCCAAGCCCTCGCAACACCTCTCTGAAATATAACCGTTTGATCGCTTACGAAACAATTCGTCTCGAAGGCACCCGGTTTTCAACAATTTGCAAACCTTGCTGGATAACTGTGCCCATTCAGGTGCCTAAATTCGACATAGCGTTAAGTTTGGCACAGAACCATCCTAAGTCCTTACTGTCTGTCGTCAGGTTTTTTTGCTCCATGTGCCGCGTAATTTAAGCGCGTATCTGGCTCATCTGGTTGGTTATATTATGCGGCGAAGTTGCGGCGGGTCTCGAGTGTTTTGGGTTTGATCCGTTCCATTGACCGGCAAGTGGTTGGAACAATCGCCGAGCGGTTCTTTTGTTTAGAATGGCTTGTGCACGCCCGAAGTAAGCGTCGGCTGGCGTGACATTATTAATGCTCTCGTGATAGCGCTGGTGATTGTAGTGATCCACGAAGGCTTCGATGTGGGCTTCAAGATCACCGGGCAGGAAGTGGTTTTCCAGCAGACTGCGGTTCTTTAGGGTTTGATGCCAGCGCTCAATCTTGGCTTATGAACGACATGCACCTGATCGCAACCGGACACCTGCAGGGCAAGATCCAGCGCATCCGTCACGTCTTCAGTTCGCATGTTCCCCGCTCGGGCATGCGGCACATACCCTGCCGAGCAGCGGGCGGCACAGCTCCGCGATGCTGTCTTCGCCGCGCAAACCGTCCAAACGATACGGATCTTCTCGCCAGGGCTCTTTCAGGGGCTAGTTGTCTGTCTCATGTCCCACTCCTTGGTAGCCAGAAACACTCTTGTAAACGGCGCTATTTGGTAGCGTTAGACAGTCCATATGCGGTATTCGTATCATGATTTCGAATAAATTTCGGCTAAGCGTTACAGCAAGGTCACCTGAGCCCAACCAAGGTGAGCAGCGGCGACCGGTCCCGTGATGAAATTATCCGGGCCTACCGTGCACTGGTCCACTCCCCGAGCCCACCACCGCCCACACTTTATACCGTCCCTGCCCCGTGACTTCACGGATCAAGCCGAGCTTGTGACCTTCCACCAAGAATTCCCTTGAGTTTGAGCTAGCGTCTGACCTATCCAAAGGACAGACAGTGAACCGATCAAGATTTCCGACGGACAAGTAATTGGCATTTTGCAGGCAGAGGAGGATACGTAAA
>NVUX02000100.1 GCA_002402045.2 Paracoccaceae bacterium
CGGATTACATCGAGATGTTCTATAATCCAAAACGCAAACACGCTAGAAACGGGATGCTGTCACCTGTAGAGTTCGAAAGGCAGCAAAAGTGGAAGCAACAAGGCGTCTAGGAAACTAGGGGCTATTCACTGCCTTCCTCGTGAAATTACCAGATCGTAATATCCACGCCAATACATTTAATTTGTAGGGGAGTAACTGGCCAAACGTTGCCGCAATATATCATATTTCACCTTACCAATTAGTCACCGCTGGGCATTTGGGAAATATGAATGGTGCTGCCAAGAGATGCATTGAATATCAATATCATGCAAACGCAAACGGTACTTAAATTCCATAATATTCAACATAGTAAGGCATATACCGATCCACATGGTTTCAATTCGTATAAAAAACCCTACATATTGGGGGGTGATAAGGGGATTGGAATATGGCGCTACAGAAACTCACCGCCGTTAAGATTAATAATGCTTCACCAGGGAAATACTCTGATGGTGGTGGATTGTAGCTTGTCAAAAAAACCGATGGCGGTTGGCAATGGGTATTGCGTGTTACCATTCATAGGCGACGCCGCGAAATGGGTTTGGGAAGTCTTGAGGCCGTAAGCTTAAAAGAAGCGCGGGAGACTACCGAGAATTGGCGGGCTGTTGTTCGGCAAGGCAAAGACCCGATTAGAGAGCCGGTGCGGCTAAAACGTGAAGCAGCCAAGAGTGACTACAGCCTCGCAGCTGTTGCAGTTGAAGCCTTTGAGGCTAGAAAAGCAGACCTCAAGGGCGATGGTAAAGCCGGGCGCTGGTTTTCACCGCTTGAATTGCATATGCGTCCCAAGATCGGTAAAATTCCTGTCACAGAAATTGATCAGCAACACATAAAGAACACCCTCGCCCTTAGCTGGCATACAAAGGCAGACACGGCGAGAAAGGCCATCAACCGCTTGGCCATCGTTATGCGCCACGCGGCGGCTATGGGGCTTGATGTGAACATGCAGGTCACCGACAAGGCCAAGGCGCTTCTAGGCAAGTCTCGCCATACTGTCAGTCATATTTCGAGCCTTGTTTGGCAGGAAGTCCCCGCGTTTTATGACAGCCTTTCAGATGGAACGATTACCCACTTGGCTTTGCGCTTGTTGATCTTGTTGGGCTTGCACTCAAAACCGATCCGTTTTTTCAGCCTTGATCAAATTGAAGGTGATGTCTGCACCGTGCCTGCGGACAACATAAATGCGCCTGAGCTTCTTATGCCCTCTCGGTGATTGCTCCAATCACCGAGAGGGTAACAGGCGTTGCCATTTTTTTGAATTTGCATCCCGTAGCATGGCGTTATCCATTGCCCGGCAGCGTATGTGAAACATACCCGAGAGGGGAGCATCTGTTCCGCTAATAACGTCTTTAGCCGCCCATTCGCAGCTGTACCGCATCAGACGGTTCCACTCTCGGTCATGCTCACGCTTAGCCTGCCGTGCAGCGCATACCCCCTCTCTTTTGAAACCAAATCGCAGAGCAATCTATTGACGTGCTGAACCTGCACAATAAACTATCGACTTCTTTACTCATTATCATTGGCATGGAGTTGTCTAAAATACACGCTGTCCGACACTAAGTGAGGCATACGACCCAACCTCGTCCTTGATTGTCCAGCTTATTCAATGATTTATAATTATGGTGGAGAGTCTCATACTCGCCTCCAAATTAAAAATTCCAAAATTGCGAAAGAATATCAGCCCATCATAAGCGGTGCTAGTTTAGCGCAAATTGCGCAATTACACTATTATGGTCTGAGCCAAGGTGCGGGCCGCGGCTGGCTGATGCGGGCCAATTCGCGGGGGCGAGCACTTGGTCAATGGGCAGCTGCATAATGCCCGAAAACAGGGTTTTGGTAAAGCGTATGCCACCGATCACCTTGGTATTGCTGGCCGTTTCAATTTGGGCCGCTACATGGCTCCACGCCACCGTGTTAAAATCTCCGCCGATAAAAACCGGGCCTTTCAAACTTTCCAATGCAGACAATATGTCAGGAATTTGCGTCGGCTGCTGATAGGGCCAAGGCCAATGCAAGTGCAGCGAAACCACGGTTATTTCACCACCCGGAACCTCGACCCGCGCCGAAACCATGCCCAGCCCCTCAATACAGCCCTCACCCTGCTCACCGATAATGCGAAACTTCGAAAGAATGGCAACGCCACCCACGGCCGCAAACGGGCAAATCACTTGGTAGGGGTAATCCTCCCGCATCGCCGCAAGCTGCGGGATGGAATTGGTTGTGATTTCTTGCAGGGTGATGATATCGGGCGCGGTGGCGCGGGCGTAATCCACCAAATCACGGGTGTCATTTTTGAACAGGTTATTGTGTTGCAAGAGCGTAAAACCAGCCACGGGGGTGGGGTTAACAAGCTGCGCGCGCAGGCTATAAATGCCAAAACACAGCAAGCCCAAGCTGAAATATGTTAGCAGGCTTTGCCGCCATACGGCAAAGCCAAACATGGCAAAAAAGAGCGCCGCCAATGCATAAAGGCGAAACACAGCCAAGCTATCCCCCACAGGGTGATAGGCCCCGAAAAAACCGCCGATTAGCCCCAAAATTCCACCGGAAAAGGCGAGGATGGTCAGGGTTTTGGCATATTTTATCATGCGCTGGCCTCAATAAATGCTGATTGCTCGGCGCTGTTTAGCTGATCCCAGTGGATAACGTAAGTGTGTATGCCAAAAACCACGGCGCCCGTGCGCGGCAGCTTGCGCAGGGTTTGGCGCTCTACCCGTACAAAAGCGCCAGCTTCACGCACGGGTTTCTCTTCACCCACACGGCGAGGTTGGTGAAGCTCGGCCTCAACATAGCGCAGAAAATTTGCCCGCCAAAGGGGCTGCTCCGGGCGAATGGCATCAAACATCCGGCGCACGCGCGTTGCCATTTCATCGGTATATTCGTCAACATATCCGTGGATAGCCACCAGCCCCGCGCCAAATTTCTCCTCAAGCGACCAGCTGGCCGGAAAACAAAGCACCGCAGCCGTGAGGCGCGGCTCAGAAGTCATATCCATGATCAGCAGGTCTTCCTGCACAAGCCGCGCGGCGGTGAGCAGCGGCGAGCCTTCGAGCGGCACATGTACGCCGTCAGGGCGCGTCACCGCCCTGCCCTTTTTGTAGCCACCATCCAGCTCCGAAAGCACAAGCGCTAGCAGCTCGTCCTGCATTGGCAGGCTTTCGGGGGTGGCTCGAAAAACAGCGTCTTTCTGTGTGGAAATCAGCGTGTCACGATACGCCATTTGCGCCGCAAATGCATCATCCCGCAGCAGCCATTCTCCGGCCTTAACGGGCTGAATTCCCGGTAAGCGGCGGGTCTTAGCCTGCATCCATGGCTTAATCGGCAATTCCCGCTGGCAAATTTCCATCTCGTCACTTTTCCGTTGTCTTTTGTTTCAGCACCTTGCGTCAGGCCCCGATAGGCCTAGATAAGATGAAACCACGGAGATTTAACGATGCCAAGCGAAAAACTTACGTTTACCGGCCATACCGGCGCAGATCTTGCGGCGCTATTTGATAAGCCAAGCGGGCCAATACTAGCCACCGCCATTTTTGCCCACTGCTTTACCTGCTCAAAAGACATTATGGCAGCCAAGCGCATTTCGCAACGGCTAGCCTCGGCAGGCATTGCCGTTTTGAGGTTTGATTTCACAGGCTTAGGCCACTCAGATGGTGAATTTTCCAATACAGATTTCACCTCGAATGTCGGTGATCTTGTGCTGGCAGCCGCGCATATGGAAGGGATCAACCAGCCTGTCAGCTTGCTGGTGGGGCATTCTCTTGGCGGCGCAGCGGTGCTAAAAGCCGCGGGGCAAATTGCCAGCGTTAAAGCGGTTGTCACCATTGGCGCGCCGAGTGACCCCACCCATGTGGCAGCAAACTTTGGCTGCCATATTGATGAAATTCACGAAAATGGCGCGGCGGAGGTTTCCCTTGCTGGCCGGGAGTTTACCATCACCAAAGAATTTCTGGATGACATTGCGTCTGCAGAGCTTCTGCCCGCCGTTGCCAAAATGAAAAAAGCGCTTCTGGTGTTGCACAGCCCAATGGACGAAACGGTTTCTATTGATAATGCCGCCGAGATATTTGTGGCGGCCAAACACCCCAAAAGCTTCATCACGCTTGATAATGCCGACCACCTGCTGACCCGCGCCGCCGATGCGCAATACGCAGCCGATGTGATCGCCACATGGGCCGCGCGCTATTTGGACCTGCCCAAGCCAGCCGCCCCGATTGGCGCGCCCGAAGGGATTGTGCGGGTAGACGAGGCCGACCCGAAGGGTTTTCGCCAGGATATTTCCGCTGGGCCAAAGCACCACGTAACCGCTGATGAGCCAATCGCTTATGGCGGCACCGATGACGGGTTTTCGCCCTACCAGCTGGTGTCGTCCGGCCTCGGGGCCTGCACCAGCATGACCATTCGCATGTATGCGCGGCGCAAAAACTGGCCGCTCACCCATGTGAGCGTTGATATTATGCACAATAAAATTCATGCCACGGATTGCGACCATTGCCACACGACGACAGGCAAAATTGACCAGTTTAAACGCGTGATCACGCTGGACGGTGACCTAGATGCCGACCAGCGCAAGCGCTTGATGGAGATTGCGGATAAATGCCCTGTGCACCGGACACTGGAAAGTGAAATCGAGATCGTGACCAAGGAAGCCGCCCCTCACGGGAATGTTTGATAAATTGGCTTGACGAAGGCCGCGTGGCGGGGGAGTCTGCCGCGCAAAGAGGGGATACGTATGAACGATCAAACGCCTGTGTTGGAGATGTTTTCACATCCGGATCTAACGGCCAAAGGCGAAAAGCGCGCCTCGGTGGCCCTGACCGGGGCCAAAACCCTGTGGTTCAATACGGGCACGTTGTGCAATATCACCTGCGTGAATTGCTATATCGAAAGCTCGCCGGAAAATGACCGTTTGGTTTACCTTACGGCGACTGAAATGGAGCCGTATCTCGACGAGATCGAAGCCCTGAGCTGGCCCGTGGAAGAGATCGCCTTTACCGGCGGCGAGCCATTTATGAACCCCGAGATTATAGCGATGATCGAAGCCGGGCTCGGGCGGGGTTACGAGGTGCTCGTTTTAACCAACGCGATGAAACCAATGATGCGCAAACGGGTGCAAGACGGGTTACTGCGACTGCAAAAAACCTACGGAGATAAGCTCACCCTGCGGATATCGCTCGACCACTTCAATCCAGCATTTCATGATAAGGAGCGCGGCGCAGGGGCTTATGATATAACGATAAATGGTATGCAATGGCTGCGAGATAACGGCTTTAAAATGGCGCTGGCAGGCCGCACGGTTTGGGGGGATACCGAAGCCGAAAGCCGCGCTGGCTATGCTGCGCTTTACATCAAACATAACTTTAAGATCGACGCGCAAAACCTTGCTATTACCGTGCTTTTTCCTGAAATGGACGAGCGCGTTGAAGTGCCGGAAATCACCACAGCCTGCTGGGACATTCTTAATAAACGCCCCGATGATATTATGTGCGCCAGCTCGCGTATGGTGGTGAAGCGCAAAGGGGCCAAACGCCCTGTGGTGCTGGCTTGCACCTTGCTCGCCTATGACAAAGCCTTTGAAATGGGGGAAACCCTGCGCGAGGCCGAGGCTGACGTAAA
The DNA here is from genome assembly GCA_002402045.2 of Paracoccaceae bacterium. GTDB lineage: Bacteria > Pseudomonadota > Alphaproteobacteria > Rhodobacterales > Rhodobacteraceae > UBA3077. The sequence goes on from NVUX02000100.1 coordinate 5,650, forward strand.
ACTTAACCACCGCCATTGCGCCAAGTTCTGCGTGCTGGGCGGCGCGAGTTGTAGCGCTTAACAAATCGAGCAAGCCTATGCCAAGTCACTTTGGTGGGCAATTCCGGTTGAATCGATCCGACAACACCATTTCACATGTGCGCCCCACCCCTCGAAGGTATTCAGCTCCACTAGACCTGTTGCAACCAAGGCGTCAGGCTCGCCATTCTCATCGCAATCATCCTCTGTAAGGGACACGTTAAGTCCCTCAAAAAGAGCAACAAAATTGCCTTGGATATCCGCCCGGGCGTCGTTTTGAGAAAACAGAACAACATCAGCGGCGACCATTTCATTGAAATCAATGTTAAATATATGAGCCTCGAGCATTGGTCAGCGCTCCTTCAGTGCATCCTCCAGCACCGCTTTCACCACGCTCATATCGACCTGTTTTTCCACAAAAGCCTCGCCAATGCCCCGCGCAAGAATGAATGCAATTTTACCGTCGGTCACCTTTTTATCCTGCCCCATTAGGGCGATAAGGCCGTCAGCATCGGGCAGCGTGCCCTCGATATCCGAAATGTCTTTCTTCATGCCCATCTTGGCGAGGTGCTCCCGCACCCGTGAAGGGTCTTCCTGCGGGCAAAGGCCAAGGCGCATTGAAAGCTCAAACGCCAACGCGCAGCCGATGGCGACACCTTCGCCGTGCAGCAACCGCGCCGAGTAGCCAGTAGCGGCCTCTAGCGCATGGCCAAAAGTGTGGCCGAGGTTGAGCAGCGCACGATCGCCGTGCTCTTTTTCATCCCGCGCCACAATATCGGCCTTCATTTCACACGAGCGGCGAATGGCGTGAATGCGGCTGGCCTCGTTTCCGGCGGCCATATCGGGGCCGTTGGCCTCTAGCCACTTAAAAAACCCAGCGTCGCCAAGCAGGCCATATTTAACCACCTCGCCGTAGCCCGAGATAAACTCGCGGGGGGGTAAGGTGCCAAGCACATCGGTATCGGCCAGCACCAGCTTGGGCTGGTGAAACGCTCCGATCAGGTTTTTGCCCATCACCGAGTTTATGCCGGTTTTACCACCAACAGAGCTATCAACCTGCGCCAAAAGGGACGTCGGAATTTGGATGAAATCCACCCCGCGCCGCAGCACGGCTGCCGCAAAGCCCGCCAGATCTCCGACAACACCACCACCAAAAGCCACCACAATATCTGTGCGCTCAACCCGCTGCTCGATCAGCCATTCAACAGCGCGCTCCAGCCCCGGCCAGCCTTTGGTTTTTTCACCAGCGGGCAGCGCAAGCGCTTGCACTGTAATGCCCGCGGTCGCGAATCCTGCCCGCAGGGTTTCCAAATGCAGCGCCGCCACATTTTCGTCGGTCAGCACAAACACCCGTTTTTGCTGCAAAAATGGCAGCGCCAATGCCCCCGCTTGCGCCAGCAATCCGGGGCCGATATTTATGTCGTAGCTGCGCGCGCCAAGGGCAACGTTTAAAGTCTCGGTCATGGGGCCTCACTCGCGCTCGCAAGCGCTTTGATTATGTCATCCACCACAACATCGTGGGTGTTTTCGGCGTGGGTTTCAACGGTTATGTTTGCCAGCGCATAGTCCGGATAGCGCACAGCCATCAAATCTGCCAAAACCTGCTTCGGGTTTTCCGTGTTCAAAAGCGGGCGGCCAGATTTCCCCTCCACCCTGCTCCACAAGGTTTCCAGATCACCGCGCAGCCAGACTGATGTGCCGACCCGCTCAATTTCACGCCTCACCATAGGCGAAATAAAAGCGCCGCCGCCCGTGGCCACGACTTTGGGCGCGCCAGATAGCAACCTTGAAATCACCTTGATTTCACCATCGCGAAAAGCGTCTTCTCCGAGCTCTGAGAAAATCTCGGGGATACTCATGCCCGCGGCCTTGATGATTTCGTCATCTGTATCAACAAATGCGAGGCCAAGGCGCGCCGCCAGCCGACGCCCAACACTTGATTTTCCGCAGCCCATCAGGCCTACCAGCACCAGAGGTTTTGTGATTTCAGGCGCCACGCTGCTCATATAAAAACTTTCAAGCTTTGCGTGATTGATGCAGAGCAAAAACCACGCTATTGTGGCGCTAAGGCCGGAATAATATCAGTTTAGCATTGTGGCAGATGAAGGCAAACCCCCAATTGGGGCAGAAAGGGCTGAGATGATCGGCAAGTTGATCAAGTTTTTAAGTGTTATGGCGTTGCTGGCGGTGGCGGGTGTGGCGGGGTATGCGCTGATGTTTGATCTGCCGGTTGAAAAATCAGAGATCGTTATCCCCGTGACCCCGCTCGGGCAATAGCATGTGGCGCGGGCTTGCCATAGCGGCTTTGTGCGCACAACAACTGGTGGCCCAGACCCCGCACTCAGCCATTGACTGGCTATCCGAAAGCCTGTTGCAGCCGCCAAACTTTGTAATCTCCCCACCGGGGCGCACGGGCAATCTGCTGGCAACCTCCAATATTTTGGCCATGCCACTAGAAATGATCAGCCGAGACGCCGCGGGGCTTTTGCCGCCCGAAGTTACCGGATTTCCACGCGCGATTTGGGGCAGAACCCTCACTGAAGTTGCCGAACAACAGCTACGTTTGGTTAAGCATAGCAATGTGCCAGAAGTTATGGCGCTTTATAAGCAGGTGCTGTTGGCCCAAAGCGACCCGCCGCTGGATGCCGGACCGATGGGCACGCTTTTGCTTACGCGCATTGACCTTTTGGTGGCCATGGGCGCGCTCGACGAGGCCGAAACCCTGATTTTGCTGGCGGGCATCTCTGAGCCTGAAATTTTTCGCCGGTGGTTTGAGACCACGTTGATAGGCCAGCGCACAAACGCCCCCTGCAAAGCCCTGAGCGTGCAGCCATCTCTGTCAGACGATATCGCCACGCGGGTTATTTGCCTTGCCCGCGCAGGAGATTGGAATGCCGCCGCCATCACCGTTTCATTGGCCGAAAGCCTCGGGCAAATCGCTGTGGATGACGCGGATTTGCTGGTGCGGTTTCTGGACCCCGAAATGTTTGCCGACCTGCCGGATGCGGGCAACCCAGACCCGCTAGACCCGATCACCTTCACCCTACGGGAGTCGCTGGCTTTGCCACGCCCCGAAACCCCGCTGCCATTGCCATACCTAAACGCAGATTTGGGCCTGCGCACCCCCGCACGCCAACGCATTGTGGCCGCTGAAAGATTGGTCCGTGCCTCCGCTATTCCACCCGGTTTGCTCTTTTCAATTTACCGAGGCTCGCGGGCGGCGTCCTCTGGCGGCGCATGGGGGCGCGCCGAGCATGTGCAGGAACTTGACACGGCCTTGGTCAGTGAGGATGGCCAACGGCTGGCAGAAGCCATATCCACCACCATGATCGCGTTTTCCGATGCGGGGCTGCTTTATGCTTTTGCTTTTGAATATGCCGACACCTTGGCCCATTTCCCGCCAGACGAGGACACCGGCCAAATTGCCCCGCGCATACGGCGCTTATTGCTGATTGCAGACCGCCCGATGGCGCAATGGGCAACCCTTGGCAGGGCAGACCCTCCGCGTGTGCAGTTTGCAACGCGGCTGGCAAGCCGCGCGCCCGTGCAGGGGGTAAGCCCCTATAGCCATGCCCTGCCCGAAGCCATTCACCTTGCCTTTGCCAACCTCACGCCAACGCAACGGGAAATACCTGAGCTGATGGCCAAAATCGACACCGGTCATTTTGCCGAAGTTTTGCTGCACGCGCTGTCTCTGCTGGCAGATGGCCGCGACGCCGCTCCGCAAGCCCTGCATGAGGGGTTATTTCTGCTGCGCAAGCTGGGCTTGGAAGACTCCGCACGGCGCGTCGCAATTCAGCTCCTTTTGATCGAGCCAGAACCGGCATGACCCGCTGGATAGAGCCATTTCTGGAGGCCTTGCAAGCCGAGCGCGGCGCGGCAGATAACACGCTTATAAGCTACCACCACGACCTGATGGATTTTGCCGGCCAGTACAATATTGAAACAGCCGGGCCGGATGATATTATCCACTATCTGGCCGGGCTAGATGCACAGGGTTTGGCCCCGGCTACGCGGGCGCGGCGGCTATCTTCTCTCAAGCAGCTCTATACCTTTGCCTTTCAGGAGGGCTGGCGGACAGATAATCCGGCAGCGCGGATAAAAGGGCCAAAAAAGCAGAAATCACTACCAAAAACCCTGAGTGAGGACGATGTGACGGCCCTGCTTGAGGCCGCCGCCATTACCGGCCGATCCCATATTCGCAATGCCTGCCTTTTCCAGCTGCTTTACGCCACGGGCCTTCGGGTAACAGAGCTTGTGAGCCTGCCGCTGGCTGCCGTGCAGGGCGACCCCCGAATGATTTTGGTAAAAGGCAAAGGCGGGGTGGAGCGCATGGTGCCGCTCAGCCCGCCATCCAAAGTGGCGCTGGCCGCATGGCTGCCTTTGCGCGCGGCGGCGCAAAAGGAAAAGGCCCAATCCTCACGGTTTCTTTTTCCCAGCCGCGACCCCAAAAAACACCTCTCTCGGGTGCAGTTTTTTCGGCTGGTGACACAGGTCGCCCTCAAGGCCGGGCTAGACCCAAGTGCCATTTCGCCTCACACTATGCGCCATGCTTTCGCCACGCACCTGCTGGCCAATGGCGCAGATCTTCGCGCCATCCAAATGCTACTTGGCCATGCCGATATTGCCACCACCGAAATTTACACCCATGTGCTGGACGAACGCCTAAAAGCGCTGGTGTTAGAAAAACACCCGCTTGCCTAAACGCCGCGCTGGCTCGCCGGTTTTACCAAAATTCATAATCCCTATATGGCCTCGCTTGCGCTTCGGCCCCTACCCCCGCATAATGGCGAAAATTTGAGAGGACAGCAGGCCATGCCGCCGGAAATAAACGAAATAAATGCAGGATACCCGCCAGAAATCTGGTGGATCGGGGGGGCAATTTTGCTTCTGCTCGTCATCTCGGCCTTCTTTTCCGGCTCTGAAACCGCGCTAACGGCCGCCAACCGCGCCAAGCTGCATCGCATGGCCGAAAAGGGGGATGCGGGCGCCAAGCGCGCGCTGACCCTTACGGAAGATAGCGAAAAACTGATCGGCGCGGTGCTTTTGGGCAATAACCTCGTTAATATCCTCTCTGCGGCACTGGCCACCAGCCTGTTTACCCTGCTTATTGGCGCCAATGGGATTGCCGTAGCCACCCTGGTGATGACCCTGCTTGTGCTGATCTTTGCCGAAGTCCTGCCCAAAACCTATGCCATTACCAACCCAGAAACCGCCGCCGCCCGGGTATCACGCGTGCTGGTGCCGATTGTGTTTTTGCTTTCTCCTATCGTAGGGGTCATCCGCTTTATTGTGCGCGGTATTTTGCGGCTGGTCGGCGTGAAAACAGACCCGGAGGCCAGCGTTATGGCCGCCCATCAGGAAATCGCCGACGCCATTTCACTACATCACTCCGAAGGCATGGTTGGCAAAGACGACCGCGACCGCCTGCTTGGCGCGCTGGACCTAAAGGAACGCGAGGTGGTCGAAATTATGCTGCACCGCTCCGATATAGAGATGATAGACGCCGACACTCCGTCCGACAAAATCCTTGCGCAATGCCTTCAATCCAGCCACACCCGCATCCCGCTTTACCGCGACGAACCGGAAAACATCATCGGCGTCATTCACGCCAAAGACCTCCTGCGCGAAGTGCATCAACGCTTTACTAGCAAGGGACTGGAAACATTCACTGATTTTGACATCATGACGATCGCGATGCCACCATATTTTGTGCCGGAAACCACCTCGCTAGATGACCAAATGCACGAGTTTCTGCGCCGAAAAGTGCATTTTGGTCTGGTGGTTGATGAATATGGTTCCTTGCAAGGGCTGATCACACTTGAGGATATTCTGGAAGAAATCGTTGGTGAAATCATCGACGAACATGATGATGACGAAAACGACCTAACCCGAGAAACCGATGGCTCGGTGGTGGTTGATGGCTCCATGACCATCCGCGACTTTAATCGTGCGTGCGGCTGGTCGCTGAACGACGAAGATGCCAACACCGTGGCCGGGTTGGTTATTCATCAGGCGCAGATGATCCCCGTTGAAGGGCAAGTGTTTTCGTTCCAGGGTGTGCGCTTTGAAGTGCAAACCCGCGAAATAAACCGCCTGACAAAACTAAAACTGCGCAAGATCTAAGGCAAGCGCCCCACGCGCTTGCGCGTGATTTTTACAAGGGGCTCGATGCCCCTTGCAAAAATTCTCCGGTTCAGCGCGATTTAAAGAACGACCCCAAAATGCCCCGTGCAATCGAGTTCCCCATTTTGTTGCCAAATGACCGCGAAAACGACTTGGCAAAAGCCTCCCCTGCACTATCGCTTCGCCGCTTCACTCGTTTCTTTGCATTATAAGAATTTCCCGCCGAATATCGCCGTGCCGAGCTAAACTCACGAGGGGCTTCTGGCGCCTCCTGCACATCTTCCTCAGCCTGCTCCTCGGCGGCTTTAGCGCGCGCTGCAAGCATTTCAAACGCGCTCACACGGTCCACCGGCTTGTCATATATTGCCCCCAGCGGAGAACTTTCCATTATGGCTTTGCGCTCACTCATATCCAAAGGCCCCAGCCGCGAGGATGGTGGGCGAATGAGCGTGCGCTCCACCATTGATGGCACGCCCTTGCGCTGCAATAAAGAGACCACAGCCTCACCCACCCCCACATCTCTAATCGCGTCTTCGGTATCAAAGCGCGGGTTTGGCCGGAAGGTCTCAGCGGCGGCCCGCAGCGCCTTTTGGTCTCGTGGCGTATAGGCCCGCAAGGCGTGCTGCACACGGTTCCCAAGCTGGCCCAAAATATCCGAAGGCACATCATCCGGCTGCTGGGTAACAAAAAACACCCCAACACCTTTGGAGCGGATCAGCCGCACAACTTGCTCCACCTTGTTAACCAGCGCCTTGGGCGCATCATCAAACAACAGATGCGCCTCGTCAAAGAAAAACACAAATTTAGGTTTATCAAGGTCGCCAACCTCGGGCAGGTTTTCAAAAAGCTCGGATAGCAGCCAAAGCAGAAAAGTGGCATAAAGCCGCGGTGCACTCATCAGGCGGTCGGCAGCAAGGATATTTACGCGCCCCTGCCCAGAGGGCGTGGTCGCGATCATGTCCTCAAGCTTCAAAGCAGGCTCGCCAAAAAACTGCGCCGCGCCTTGGTTTTCCAACACCAGCAAGCGGCGCTGAATGGCCCCGATAGAGGCCTTTGAAATATTGCCATAGCGCAGGCCAACCTTGCTCGCATTTTCCCCGAGCCACACCAGCAAAGACTGTAAATCTTTCAGATCCAGCAGCAGCATGGATTGCTCGTCGGCCATCCGAAAGGCGATGTTCAGCACGCCTTCTTGCGCTTCCGAAAGCTCTAGCAAGCGCGACAGCAAAAGCGGCCCCATTTCAGAGATCGTGGTGCGCACGGGGTGGCCTTTTTCGCCAAACAAATCCCAAAATGTTACCGGAAAAGCCTCATAGCCAAAATCCGTAAATCCAATAGTTTCGGCCCGCGAAACCAGCTTTTCATGCAACTTATGCGTGGGTGAACCCGCCGCCGCCATGCCCGAAAGGTCGCCCTTAACATCGGCCATAAATACCGGCACACCCGCCTTGGAAAAGCTCTCGGCCAGGATTTGCAGCGTCACGGTTTTGCCCGTGCCGGTGGCCCCGGCAATAAGCCCGTGCCGGTTTGCATATTTCAGCAGCATTTCCTCGGCGGTGGTATAGCCCTCGCCTGCCCCACCAATAAATATCCGGTCTTGTTCCATATTGGCCCCTCAAACATGTTTCGCAAATTCTATAGGTATTTTCTGCAAAAAAACACCCCCGTTTGCGGGCGATATTTTGCCGAAAATTAACAGACCCGTTGACACAGCCGCTGCTTCCTGACACCAACGATTAAACAAAATATCACAAAGGATTGCTTGATATGCGCCGTATACTCGCCACTGTTTTGACCGCAACCAGCCTGATGGGCACCATCGCCCTCGCACAAGATAGCGAATTCCCAACGCTGCAAGAGCTGGCAGACCAAAATAATGGCACCGTTGCGCGCCATGGTGAATGGGAAATCCGCTGCGGTGAAGATGGTGCAAATTGCCGGATGGTGCAGCTTGCGCTTGATGCAGACGGCAACAGCGTTGTGAGCGTTACCATGCAAGCGCTTCCGGAAGGCAGCTCGGCCCAGCTTGGCGTGGTTATGGTCTCCCCGCTGCTCACCCTGCTGCCGCGCGGCATTTCGGTCGCTGTCGGAGACGGCGTGCCAGCGGCTTATCCTTTCAGCTGGTGTGATAGCCAAGGCTGCTATGCCCGCTTTGGCCTAACCACGGCACAGGTAGAGGCATTTAAGGCTGGCGCGTCCGCGAATATCAATATATTTGCGGTCACAGATGCTGAAAATCCGGTGCAAGCCACACTGTCACTTTCCGGCTTTACAGATGCCGTGGCTGATCTCTCAGGGCGCTAAACGCAGCGCCAGCACGGCATTTAAGCCACCAAAAGCAAAAGCATTGCTGAGGGTCGCCCTCGGCTGTGCTTCTTGCGCCACATTAGCCACCACATTTAAGCTACAGGCCGGGTCTGGCTGATCATGGTTGATCGTCGGGGCAAGAATGCCCTCGCGCAACGCCATGATACAGGCCAAAAGCTCCACCGCGCCCGTGCCACCAATCAGATGCCCATGCATAGATTTGGTGGAGGAAATAGGCGGAGGGTTCCCACTGAAAACCTCCATAATAGCGGCACATTCAGTGCTGTCATTTCCCGCGGTTCCGGTGCCATGGGCGTTGATATAGCCAATATCTTCCGGCCCAAGCCCCGCATCATTTAGCGCGCCCTGCATGGCCCGCTCCGCCCCGCTTTGGTTGGGCATCACAATATCTGAGGCATCCGACGTCATGGCAAAGCCAGCCACTTCGGCCAAAATTTCTGCCCCGCGCGCCTGCGCCACGTCCAACGCTTCAAATACAAATACAGCAGCCCCTTCGCCTTGCACCATACCATCACGGTTGGCCGAAAAAGGCCGGCAGCCGGTTTTTGACATCACCCGCAAGCCTTCCCATGCCTTGATCCCGCCAAAACACAGCATAGACTCAGATCCACCTGTCAGCATGGTATCAGCCATGCCCGCACGGATCATATGAAAGGCCTGCCCCATGGCATGATTACTGGAGGCGCAAGCGGTCGAAACCGTATAGCTCGGGCCGGTAATGCCGTGCAGCATTGAAAGGTGGCTGGCCGCCGCATTGTTCATCAAGCGCGGCACCACAAACGGATGCACACGGTTTTTGCCGTCCTCATAAACCTTACGAAAGTTTTCGTCCTGCGTTTGCAGCCCCCCACCAGAGGTGCCCAGCACCACGCCGCTTTTGGGGCCAGCAAGGCCAGCCCCGGCCTGCGCCACCGCTTCCCGCGCGGCCAGCACGGCAAATTGCGTAAAGCGGTCATAGAACGAAAGCTCTTGCCGGGAAAAATGCGCGGCCTCGTTATAGCCGTGGATCTGCCCGCCAATCCGTATTTGCAGGCGCTCAACGTCTTGAAACTTAAGGGCCGAAATGCCCGAGCGCCCAGCCGCCATGCCGTCCATTGTCGCGCGCGCGCTCATCCCGAGCGACGAAACCGCCCCCATACCAGTAATAACAACCCGTCGTGCCACTTATTTAGCCTCAGCTATTAGGGCTTCAACAGCTTTAACAATGCTCGCTACAGAGCTGATATCAAAAGATTTGCTCTCAGGATCGTTGGCATTAAACGGCACATGCACATCAAAGGCCTCTTCAATGGCAAACACCGTTTCGACAAGCCCAAGGCTATCCACCCCGAGGCTTTCGAGCGTGGCATCAAGGGCAACTTCACACGGCTCAACCATCGCCTGTTCCGCAATGATTTCCCTTACTTTTGTCGCCACATTCTCTGCCATTGTATTCCTCATTTCGCTTGGTGAAAGATTTAGTCTTTCCCGAGCAATTTTGAAACCTGTTTTTGTAGCACATCCACCTTAGCCACAAGCCTAGGCAAGCGGCGATAGGCTTTATAGCTTTCCACATTGGCCTCGGCCTTGATGGCAGGGTTACCCATGATAAACCGATTTGGCGGCACATTTGATGAAATACCAGCCTTGCCAGCCGCCACCACATTGGTGCCAATTTTTACATGGTCCGCCACCCCAACCTGCCCGCCAAGGATCACCCGATCGGCCACCACAGAGCTGCCACCCACACCCACTTGGGCGCATAGCAAGCAATGGGCGCCCACCTGCACATTGTGGCCAAGCATCACCAGATTATCAATCTTGGTGCCGTTTCCAACCGTGGTATTTACAATGGTTCCACGGTCAATCGTGCTGCCCGCACCAAGCTCCACATCATCACCGATGATGACAGAGCCAAGCGAGTTTGTCCGCGCAAAGCCATGTTTTTGCACGGAATCTGCTGCAGGCTGCTTGCCCGCACGCGCGGCCTCTACCGCACCGGCCTCGGGGCTAACAAAGGAGAACCCGTCGCCGCCGACCACCGCATTGGGTTGGGCAATAAACCGCTTTCCAATAACCACACGCGCCCCAATGCGCACGCCATTAAAGAGCAGGCAGTCAGACCCAATCGTGGCATTTTCAGCCACCGAAACATGTGAAAGTATACGAGCATTTTCGCCAATTTTCGCGCCAGCACCAATGATCACAAACGGCCCAATAGACGCCCCGGCCCCAATTACGGCGCTGGCATCAATGACAGCACTTGGATGAATACCCACCGGCGCATGCACCGCAATTTCAAAAATCTTGTTAACGCCGCTCAACACATAGCGCGGATGCGGTGCAAATATGGCGGCCTCAAGCCCCAGCGCCTGCCAGTCTGCCCCCTCAGGCAATATCGCCACGCGCGCAGCGCCCTTGGCAAGATCGTCCAAAAACTTTGGGTCCATTGCCAGCGCGAGGTTATCAGCCTCCGCTGTTTCCGGCTGCGCGGGCCCGCGCAGCTCAATAGATAAATCGCCTACGGCTGTGGCCGCAAGCGATTCAGCAATTTGGTGTACCGTAAAAGCCATATGACCCCCGATTATGCGCGGCCCGAATGCAAACCGCCTATGGGCGTTTTAGCTCGCGATCTCGGGTAAAGCCACGCCATTTTCGGCCAAGGCGTCAAAAACCAGCTGATCACGACCATAAACATCAACACGATAAGCCAATTCTCCGGCCTCATTGAGGAATACGGATTGATATGTCAGGTAGATTGGCACGGGGGTTTCAAGGCTAATCGTTGTTTCACGCCCCGTATTTCGGGCCGCCTGAAAATCGCCCTCAGGGTCATTAGATTGTGGCGCGAGCAGGGTGTATGCCAAATCCAACGGGCGATGAACCCGCACGCAGCCGTGGCTAAAAGCACGGCTATCGCGGTTAAACAGCGAGCGTGATGGCGTATCATGCAAATAAATATTGTATTTATTCGGGAACATGAACTTAACTCTACCAAGCGCATTTCGGCTGCCCGGGCGTTGCTGAAGCACAAACGGGAAGTTATTTACGGTATACTGCGACATATCAATCAAGCGGGCATCTACCCGTTCGCCAGAGCCACGCACCCGCATGGTGATATTTTGACGCGTCAAAACACTCGGGTCTCGCAAGAGCTGCGGCAAATACTCCTGTGAAGCAATGCTTTGCGGCACATTCCAAGCTGGATTCACAACCATATGAGTCATTTCATCAATGAATTCAGGAGTTTGGAACTTGGCGCTGGCCTTGCCCACCACCACACGGGTCACCAGTGTTGGCAAGCCATAATCAATAACATAGGCGGTAAAATTGGCTTGGTTAACAAAAATATGCCGCGCACCAAGATCATAATTCAGCCACCGGCGGCGTTCAAGGTTTACGATCACTTGCTGCATTTGAATGGATGGATCGGAGTTAAGCGCCGTCAGGGTTTGCGGGCCAACAATGCCGTCTGCTGTCAGGGTATTTTCGGCCTGAAACGCCTTAACCGCCTCCACTAACGCTTCATCATAACGCGGAGAATCGCCTTCGATATCCGCATAGCCGAGCGCGGTTAACCGCACACGCATAGCCAAAACACGGTCATTGGATTGCCCGGGCCGAATGGCGCGACCAACTGATATTTTTGGCCCCCAGCCACCAGCTTCAACCAGCGCTTCAAGGCGGGCCAGCTCTTCTTGCAGAGCATTATAGCTTGGATCTTGCGGCTCAAGGCCATCAAAAAGCGCACCGCTGCCATTGCTCGCAACAGCCTTGGCTAAAAGGGTGTCGGTTGCGGGGCGAACGGCATTAATATTGATAAGGCTGGAAATGTCGTCGGGGTTCAGCAGGCCCGATGTAAGGTCTGTTGCGAAATCAATATAGGCTTGCGCCGCCATCATTTCGAGCGCGGCTTTGCTATCGGGAGTTCCGGCATTAATCATGGCAACGCGCAGATCACTGATCAGAGTGTCGTTGACCGGCAAACCATGGGCGCCAGCACCTTCAAGCGCGGCCATCAGGGCAGCTAGCTTGGCAGGGCGTCCGGCAAATACCGGCTCAAAATCGGTACCCTCATAATACGCATAAAGCGAAGGGTCGCTCCCCGCAGAAAGGGCCGTCATCAACGCGCCGGACTCCGGTGGCAAAGTAAGTGCTGTTGCCTGCGCATGTGCGCTCAATGGAGCTATAGAAGCGAAGGCGGCAAATGCGGTGGTTCTAAAAAACTTGGCATTAAAACGTGCGGACATAATTGTTCTCCCGAAAATAGATAATTTTTACGCTCTACAGCAAAGACGATGGGCCATCCACCGCCTTTAAACCTATATATCTCAATCTGGTATTTTTGTGTGAATAATGTAACACAATTTGAGAACATTGCGGAAACATTTCCGTGAGCCTCACATTTCCGTTACAAATTGCGCCCAAATGCGCGGATAATCGCCCATCATGGTAAAGTATGTCTTGGCCTGCGATTCATAATATGACATAAAATTTACGCAAATAGGCGCATAAAAAACCAGCGTCATAAGATGAATTCGAGTTGGACAGGCAGGTCTTACATGAAAAATATTAGTTTCTCTCGTCGCGGGCTTTTGCGCGCGTTCGCCGTAACCGCGCTCACAGCAGCTCCGGTTTATGGCAAAGCCGCGGGCATCCTTCGGGGTGCAGGCGATGTGCGTCGCATCACCATGCGCAATCAGCGGACCTCTGAATCCATTGATATGATTTATTGGATCGAAGGCCAGTATATACAGGAAGCCCTGACCGAAATTAACGGCTTTATGCGTGATTGGCGGCATAACGAGATCATCAATTATGATCGTCGCAATGTAGACATTATCGCGGCCACCCACCGCCTTATGGAAACCAACGAACCATATCTGATGCTCTCTGGTTATCGCTCACCGGCCACCAATGCCATGCTCGCCGCGCGCAACCGTGGCGTTGCAACTGGCTCATACCATATCAAAGGCATGGCGGCTGATCTTCGGCTTTCTACGCGCAGCACCACCCAAATGGCGGCGGCTGCAATTGCCTGTAACGCTGGTGGCGTTGGCAGATATGGCCGCTCAAACTTTGTGCATATGGATTGCGGGCCAATCCGCACTTGGCGGCGGTAAAAAAACAGCATAACGGTGAGGTAAATCCTCACCTTATTGGGCCTTCGGGCCCTTTTTTATGGGCGAATTGTGCCGTTTCCCGTCACCAAATACTTAAAACTGGTCAACTGCGCCGCGCCCACAGGCCCGCGCGCATGCATCTTTCCGGTGGCGATGCCAATTTCGGCCCCCATGCCAAACTCACCACCATCAGCAAATTGCGTAGAGGCATTTCGCATCAATATCGCGCTATCAACCCGCTGGAAAAACCGCTCGGCGGTGGCATCATCTTCCGTCACAATCGCATCGGTGTGGTTAGAGCCAAAAATTCCAATATGCCTGATGGCATCATCCACCCCGTCCACCAGCTTGGCGGCAATGATCATATCAAGATATTCCACCCCAAAATCCTCGGCTTTCGCCTTAATCGTGCCGCTGAGTTCAGCCAAAATACCGTCAGCCCGCACCTCAACCCCCGCCGCCACCATATCGTCGATAAACGGTGCGGCGTGTTTAGCAAAAAAGGCTTTATCTATCAGCACGGTTTCGGCTGAGCCACAAATGCCGGTGCGGCGACATTTGGCGTTCACCACAATGGCACGCGCCTTTTCCGGGTCCGCCGCGGCGTCCACATAAACGTGGCAAATACCTTCAAGATGCGCAAAAACCGGCACACGGGCCTCGCGCTGAACAAGGCCAACCAGCCCCTTGCCACCACGCGGCACAATCACATCTATGCTTTCGGTCATCGTCAGCATTTCGCTCACAGCCGCTCGATCTCGTGTAGGCACAAGCTGAATGCTAGCTATCGGCAAACCAGCGGCTTTTAGCCCTTCAACAAGGCAAGCATGAATGGCGCCAGAGCTATGAAAGCTCTCAGACCCGCCGCGCAAAATCACGGCATTTCCCGCCTTTAAGCACAGCCCACCAGCATCAGCCGTTACATTTGGGCGGCTTTCATAAATCACACCGATAACACCCAGCGGGGTGGATACACGCTGGATATGCAGGCCCGAAGGCATGTCCCACTCAGCGAGCATTTTGCCCACAGGGTCTTCTTGCGCCGCAACAGCGCGGAGGCTCGCGGCAATGGCTTGCACCCGGGGTTCGTCCAGCATCAAGCGGTCCATCATCGCATCGGTCAGGCCTTTGTCTTGGCCATATTTCATGTCCAATTCATTAGCTTTGAGGATGTCGGAAACCCGTGCCTCAATGCAATCAGCCGCCACTTCCAGCGCCTTTTGCTTGGCTTCTGGGCTGGCAAATGCCAGCTCAGCACTCGCCGCTTTAGCCTTTTGGCCAATCTCTTGCATCACCGCTTTCACATCCATGTTCATCTCCCTCAAATCGCCATATCATCGCGATGGATAAGCGCCGTGCGCCCCTTATACCCTAAAAGGGCTTTTATTTCCGCGCTCTTTGCACCCATAATTTTGCGGACCTCCTCGGCCGAATACGCAATCAACCCCTTGGCAATCAACTCGCCTTCAAGGCTGCGCACCTCAACCGGGTCGCCGCGCTCAAAGTCACCCTCGGTGGCGCGCACGCCAGCGGGGAGGAGAGACTTACCACTGCGCAGTGCGCGCGCCGCACCCGCATCAATAGACACGGTGCCCAACATTTTCATCGCAGAAATCCAGCGTTTTCGGGCCGAAGCGGGATCGTGCTTGGCCTTAAACCATGTGCAACGGTCGCCCTTAAGCAATGCTTGAATGGGCCGCATCTTTTCGCCCTTTGCGATGGCCATCGCGCAGCCCGCGTCCATGGCTATGCGCGCGGCCATCAGCTTGGTGCGCATTCCGCCAGACGCGCCCGCCGAGCCGGGATCTCCCGCCATATCTTCAATTTTATGGGTGATCTCGCTCACCTCATTAAAGTGCTTTGCCTTCGGGTCAACTCTGGGGTCGGCGCTATAAAGCCCGTCGACATCCGAGAGCAACACCAGCGCCTCAGCCCCGATTAAAGTGGCCACCTGTGCTCCCAGCCGGTCATTATCTCCATACCGGATTTCATCAGTCGCCACCGTGTCGTTTTCATTCACAATGGGGACAACGCCGAGGCCCAGAAGCGTATTTAGCGTGGCTCGCGTGTTCAAATATCGCCGCCGGTTCTGGCTATCTTCCAACGTCAGCAATACCTGCGCGGTTTCGATCCCGTGCGGTTTCAGTGCTTCCTGATATGCATGTGCCAGCTTTATTTGCCCAACGGCGGCGGCGGCCTGCGCCATCTCCAGCGGCAAATCTCCTGAAGGTAAGCCAAGCACCCCGCGCCCCAGCGCAATAGAGCCGGAAGACACGACCAAAACCGCCTTGCCTTGCGCCTTTAGCATGGCCACATCTTCGGCAATGCTCATGAGCCACGCGCCACGCAAAGCTCCGTTTTGCACCAGAAGTGCCGAGCCGATTTTCAGCACGACCACCTTGGCCGTGCCTAAAATTTCAGTGCTTAAGGCTTCCACGGCTGAGGCTCCTCATTGGCGACGACCTCCGCCGTTTTAGCACCATCAATCACCTTTTTGAGCGCCCGCAAAACATCAATAACGCCTTCACGGCTAACAGCTGACATGGCATACACTTTGCCACCCACGGCCGCCTCAAGCGCCGCCAGCTTTTCAGCGCGCGCCTCGGGCTGCAACGCATCCACCTTGTTCAGCGCCACGATACGCGGGCGTTTCGCAAGGTCTTCAGCATATTTTTCCAGCTCACCCGAGATAATCCGGTAATCGTCGGCCACATCTTCGCCCGTACCGTCCACCAAGTGCAGCAGCACCGAGCAGCGCTCAACGTGGCCCAAAAAGCGGTGGCCAAGGCCGATGCCTTCAGACGCGCCCTCGATCAGCCCCGGAATATCCGCGATCACGATCTCGGTGTTATCCACGCCAACCACACCAAGATTGGGGTGCAGTGTGGTAAACGGATAATCCGCTATTTTGGGCCGTGCATTCGACGTAGCTGCCAAAAACGTGCTTTTACCCGCGTTTGGCATGCCCAAAAGGCCCACATCGGCGATCAGCTTCAAGCGCAGCCAAATCGTGCGCTCCACGCCCTCTTGTCCAGGGTTTGAGCGGCGCGGCGCTTGGTTGATAGAGGACTTGAACCGCAAGTTCCCCCAGCCGCCATTGCCGCCCTTCGCTAGCTGCACCCGCTGGCCGAGCTTTGTAAGGTCCACCAAAACCGTCTCTTCATCTTCATCAAGTATTTCAGTACCCACCGGCACCTTCAGCACAATATCGTCGCCATTTCGGCCAGACATCTGCCGGCCCATGCCCGCCTGTCCGTTTTGCGCAAAAAAGTGCTGCTGATAGCGAAAATCGATCAGCGTATTCAGGCCGTCCACGGCCTCAACCCAAACAGAGCCACCGCCGCCGCCATCACCGCCATCCGGCCCGCCAAACTCCACGTAGGCCTCGCGCCGAAAGCTGGTGCAGCCCTTGCCGCCCTGCCCTGAGCGAATGTAAACTTTGGTGAGGTCGAGGAATTTCATGATACGGTCCTAATGGTTTAACTTGCGATACAGCATGCCGCGCCAAGGCTCAAGCCCGCAGCCACCCTCGCTTGAGACAGATCAACGCATTTGCGAGAAGCTTGGATATAGTTGCCCCATGGACATATTACCACTCACCCCCCGAAATATCCAAGACGAGCACATTTGCTGCGCCTTCAGTGACAAAAAAAGCACCGAGGGCACCCAGCTTAAAAAAGCGTGGCTGCGGCGCGAATATGCCAATGGCTATCGTTTTCAGAAAATGGATGTGCGCGGCAAGGTCTTTATCGAATACGTTCCGATTGAGGCTTCCTGGCTGCCACTTTCCGGTGCTAACTTTATGGTTATTAACTGCTTTTGGGTGGCTGGAAAGTATAAAGCCCAAGGCCATGGCAAACGCTTGCTTGACCAATGCCTTGCCGATGCCGAGGGCATGGACGGCGTTGTCGCCATTTCCAGTGACAAAAAGCGCCCCTTCATGTCAGACCCGAAATTCCTGAAGCATCACGGATTTGAGATCATCGACGAGGCCCCACCCTATTTTAAGCTCTGGGGGCTAAAAACCAACCCAAAAGCCACGTATCCGGCCATTCTTCCCAGCGCAAAAATTGGCCGCTGCCCCGATAATACTGGCATCACCGCCTATTATTCCAACAGCTGCCCGTTCACCGAATTCTACATCAACCATAGCCTGCGGGCCTATGCCAAAGCCCGCGGCGTGCCCGTAGCCATCCACCAGCTAAAAACCCGTGCGCAAGCCCGCGCCATGCCGATCCCGTGGATCATTAATTCGGTGTTTTATAAAGGTGAATTACTCACACTGGAAATGAAGCCGGAAAGGCATTTGGATAAGCTTATCTTGTAAGCCGATAAAGCCATAGTGGTTCTGCCGCGCTTCGCCCCAAAGGGCAATGCATCTTTTCGCCGACCTTTTCAAACCCGAGCTTTAGCAAAACAGATTGCGAAGCGGGGTTATCAAACATCGCCCCCGCCGTGATCTCTTTAAGCGCGAAAATGCGTTCACAATGAGCGATAAATTCCCGCATCGCCTCGGTGGCAAAGCCTTGCCCCCAATAGGCGCGACCAAAAGCATAAGCCGTGTTTGCAGGTGCGCCGCCAATGGCAACAAGGCCAATCAGCGTGCCATCCCGCAGGCACACCTTGGCCCCAAAACCCGCCTCATCCCCGATTACATGGGAAAATACCCGCTCATCCAGCCACTTTTGCGCCTCCGCCTTAGTGAATGGATGCGGAATGGTCGCCATCATCTTCGCAATATCGGGGTCGTTCATTAGGGCAGAAAGTGCCGCCGCCTCATCGCCCGTAAATGGCTCGATAACAAGCCGATCTGTTTGCAATGCCAAAGGCTGCGCCCGCGCCCAATCAGTGCGTTTCAGGCAAAATTTATTATATTTCAGGTTTTCACCGCGCGCCTTACAAAACTCCTCACTTTCGCAGCAAGCCGTGAACCCGTTTTTGGCCAGCACCTTTGCCGAGGCCGCATTATCAAGCCAAACATTGGCCGAAACCTCCGCTATATCCGAGCCTTCAAACATCCGCAGCACCATCTCGCGCACTGCCCAAGTGGCAATGCCCCGGCCCCAAAAGGCCCGCCCCAGCAAATAGCCAATGCTGCCGTTCACCCCGCCAATCATGCCCGCGACAGCGCCCTCAACCTCTATCACCAACACCTGCCCAGCCTTGGCCTCAGGCGTATTCATCCGCATGCGCGTAAAATCAGCCTCTGCCGGATACGGCCAGCGCCACAGCCTTTTGACAACCTCAAAATCCGATACAATTTCGTGCAGCGCCTCAAAATCATCAGCCAGAAAAGGCCGCAGCTTAAAGCTATCCATTTTGGGCACCCCACGCCGCCCGTGACAGGCTAAAAGTATTGTTTTTCAGTGTCACACCGCGCGGAATGCAAAATTCTTCGCATGATCCGGTTTCAACGAATCCGTGCTTAAACAATATGGCCTCAGACGCGGGGTTTCCGTGCCAAACACAGGCCGTAATATCCGCAGCATCCACCGCAGAAAACGCAGCTTTTAGCTTTTCACCCACCGCCCAGCTGGCAATGCCCCGCCCCCAATGCGGCTTGCCAAGCATATAGCCAAGCACCCCGTCAACTACCGAAACCTGCCCGATATAACGGCCCGCACGCGCAATCACGCTTACCCGCCCGTCATTCACATGTGGTGTTTCCATACGGCTGCGGGTAAAGGCAGGGTCTGGCGGCCAAGGCCAGTGGCCGGTCATTTTCACCACGTCATATTCGCTCATGGACGCGTGAAAGTCCTCAAAATCATCTTGCCGAAAAAGCCGGAGTTTGCAGTTATGCATGGGCCAGCACCAGTTCATATTCCCAAGATGGAACCATCCCGCCGCGCGAAATGGAGGGGGTCTCGGACTCGCCCAAATACGAAAATCCGCATTTCATCAGAACCTTGGCAGAGCCTTCATTGCCCTGATGAACCGAGGCAAACAGCCGCTTAAACCCAGCCATTCGCGCCGGTTCTACCACCGCACTCAAAGCCTCGCTCATCAGCCCGCCCCCCCAAAGCTGCGGGGCGAGCCAATAGCCAATATTGCCC
Organism: Paracoccaceae bacterium; assembly: GCA_002402045.2. Taxonomy (GTDB): domain Bacteria; phylum Pseudomonadota; class Alphaproteobacteria; order Rhodobacterales; family Rhodobacteraceae; genus UBA3077. Next base: position 25,280 of record NVUX02000100.1, read on the forward strand.
ATTCCTTCGTCCTTCCGGCTCAAGGAAATGATCCCGATCAGGCCGCCATCCAAATCGATCCCCCAGATGGTTTCGGAAGTTTCCGAGGCACGGGAATAAGCAATATAGCTCTCTGCTGCGCCCTCCGGATAAGGGTGCGGCACCACGGCCAAATGCATCGCCACGCGCTTGTCTCCCACAAAAAGCGCAATATTGGCGGCGTCACTATCAAGCAAAGAGCGCAGGGTTAAGCGGCTGGTTTTAATGGTTTGTTTCATATCAATCTCCCTTTGCCAAAACAAATACCACCGATGCAACGGTGAGCCCTGCCAGCACCCACATCAAGTATTTCTCACCCGGCTTGCCCGCCAAGCGCGCCGCAATCACTTGCCCCGCCAAGCCCCAAAGCGGCTGCAAAACCGACTGAATGGCAAAAAAACACGCCGCAATAGCAATGGTCGCCATCAGGGCCGACGTATCTGGCTTCACAAAATTGGTGAAGCCCGCAATTGTCATCGCCCACGCTTTCGGGTTAAGCGGATGCACCACCAGCCCCGAGATAAAGCGAGGCGGCGCGGACACCTCACTTGCCTTCAGCTTGGCCCCCAATATTTTGTAGGCCAGCCAGAAAATATAAACGACAGAGGCCCATTTCAGCCCCTCAAACAAAAGCGGAAGTTTAGTATAGAGCGCCATCAGCCCCAGCCCCATTGGCCAGATCACAAATTGCATCCCCACCACAACGCCCGCTATAAACGGCAACGCCCGTTTAAAGCCAAACTGCGCAGAAGCGGCCAGAATTACCATATTGGCTGGGCCGGGTGTGCCCACCATGGCGCTAGCAAATAAAATAAAACTGACAAATTCAATGCCCATTGCGGCGCTCCCGAAAAAGAAAAGGGCCCGGTGTTGCCACCGAGCCCTCTCAAAATGAGTGTATAAAGGTCCGGCTATTCAGCGGCCTCCGCCAACGGGAGAACCGAAATAAACGTGCGACCCTTCAGGCCTTTGTGAAACTTCACATTGCCTACGGATGTTGCAAAAATAGTATGGTCTTTGCCCATGCCTACATTATCGCCAGGCCAAAATTTGGTCCCGCGCTGACGCACGATGATATTGCCACCGATAACGAGCTCGCCACCATATTTTTTCACGCCAAGGCGGCGACCAGCTGAGTCGCGGCCGTTACGGGATGAACCACCTGCTTTTTTATGTGCCATTTGTCGCTCTCCTTATTTCGCAGCTTCGGCAAATTCGCCGGCTTGCTTGATCCAGTCGTCACGCTCAATGCGGCCCTTAAAGGACAGACGATCATCCATATATTCGATCTCGGCAGGGCCCCACTCGGCAACTTGCCAGAAGTGAAAAACACCAATTTCGTTCAAAACGCCTTCGAGCTTCGGGCCAACGCCAGAGATCTTCTTGAGATCATCCGCATCGCCCTTGGCAGCCTTCAAAAGGTTAGCTGGCGCTGCGCCTACTTTACCTTCAGCAGCCGGTGCCGCTTTGGCCGCTGCTTTTTTGGTTGCCTTAACAGGCTTGGTTGCCGCAGCAACTGCCGCAGCAGAAACCGTACCCAAAGCCGCTTTAACACCAGATTTACCAGCACCTGTTTCAAGGATACCCGTAATCTTCACCAAAGTCAGTGGCTGACGGTGGCCGCGCTTGCGCTGGCTTGAGTGCTTACGACGACGTTTCTTAAAAGAAATCGTTTTAGCGGCGCGAGTCTGCTCCAGAACTTCGGCTTGCACAGCGGCGCCATCAATCATTGGCGCGCCAACGATGATTTTATCACCACCCAGCATCAACACTTCGTTGAACTGAACTGTCTCGCCGGCTTCGGCAATTAATTTCTCAACGGTGAATACATCACCCTCGGCAACTTTATACTGTTTGCCCCCAGTTTTTAATACGGCGAACATGCGCACGTTCCTTTTCAATTCTCGCGTTATGTGGCCCCGTCTCCGGTGTTCAGCAGTTTCCCGCGCCTCAAACAGCGTGCCCTCAGGGCAAATACAACAACAAGCCACGCAGAATCTCTCCCGCGTGACAAGTGCGCTTTATCAGCCATAGGTCAGCTTATGTCAAACCCTTTATACATGCGGCTTGCGGTGTCTTACTTCTTTTTCCAACGCACAGGCGGCATTTACTTCAATGGGCAAATTGTTAGCCCAAACAACATCACCCCGGCTCACCCCGATATCTTTAAGAATATCAGGATCCAACGCTAGAAGGTGCTGAAATGCGGCGCGGTCTTGCCGCTGCTGCATCCGCGTTTTGAAGCGAGTTGCTATCCGGCTCAACAGGTTCGGTTTTTGCGCTACAAGGCTGCCGCAATTTTGTGTCATGCAATCTGTCATTTTCACTCTCCATTATTTGATAACTCGACAATGCGCGCCGACCATGATTTAATCAAACGAATAGATTTGAACTTACCTGTGAGTTTTCCTGACACATCGGAGTGCCAAATATGAATGTAAACACCACCCCCCAAGTGCCGTTGCTGGACCTTGATTTGCTCAAAACCCTTGTGGCCATTGCCGAAACCGGAAATTTTTCGGCGGCTGCCAAAGTGGTTTTTCGCTCCCCTTCTGCGGTATCTATGCAAATCAAAAAAATGGAAGATATGCTCGGGCGGGCGGTATTTATCCGCGATTCTCGCTCCGTGACCCTCACACCAGATGGCGAAACCCTGCTTCTCCACGCCCGCCGCGTGCTGGCGCTCAACACCCAAATCATTTCCCAATTCATCCGCCCAGATATGGCGGGCACTGTGCGCCTCGGCGCAACTGATCACGCCGCCGAGGCCTTCCTTTCGGAGGCCCTGCGCCGGTTTTCTCAAACCCACCCCTGTGTGAGTGTGGACGTTACAGTTGATCATTCGTCAGAGCTTCGCGCCAGTGTAAAACGCGGCGCTATGGATATCGCGCTGGTGACTTGCCAAACAAATGATACCCACAATGCCGAAATTCTACGCCGCGAAAATTTGGTTTGGGCGGGTATGAAAGGCGGCATTGCCGTGGAGAAAACCCCGCTGCCAATTTCGGTGTGGGAAGAGGGCTGCATTTGGCGAAAAACGGCTGTGGATGCACTGGAAACGCAACAGCGCGACTATCATGTTACCTTCAAAAGCTCTCATATTTCGGCCCAAAAGGCAGGCATCAGGGCCGACCTCGCCATAGCCCCGCTTCCATCCTCCACGCTCGGCGGAGATGTCGTGGAAATTGACAAATCCTACGGCCTGCCCGCCTTGCCCGATTATGCCATCGGCATGATCATTGCAAAGGGCGTCAGCGCGCCGGTCATGGCCGTAGCCGACCACCTGCGTGCCACCGTTGCGCCAAAATAGCTGACGAAGCGCTACTTTTTAAGAATCTCGTCACCCCGTATCGCAATGGTAAACTTGCCACCGCTGCGCTTCGCCACTTTAATCACCTTCTTTTTTTGCGAGTCACTATTGGAGCTTTCGATATGAAAATTGATCGTTCCCAAAATGAGCTTTTTCCCCGGCTGAAACAGCAAATTATACTTCGCGTTTCCGCCCACATGGATATGGCAATTTTCAGGAACGCCTCTTTCGACGGGGCCTGAGCGCCCCTTATCGCCCCGCGCCACCATTTTGAGCGCCTGAATAAGCTTCTTGTCTTGCACCACAATTTCACCCTCGGCTGGGCCAACCACTTCGAGCGTGATCTCGTTTTTCACATCCGCCGCCTCTTTGGCCACCAAGCGCCCAACCTTTTGCGTGACCTTAATCATGCCCGTCATAATTTTGCGGGCCTTCTTATAAACATCTTCCTCAACCAAAATCATAGGGCTGCGGGCCGCATCTCGAGCAAACTTTTGAAATTGCGGGTATACCCTGTCAAATTTCCCACGAATATCAGTCACCAAAGGTGCGCTTTTGTTTAACCCGGATTTATCAACCTGAGTCTTCATTTTTGTAAGCGCCCCGTCCACCGCATTTGCGTCATCCGCCACCGTCTTGGGAGATCGGATATTCCAGCTTTGATGTTAGCCAATCGGTTGCCCCGCGACATTTGATTGACGAGATCTCGAAGCTAGGCGGCCTAAACATCGTTTTAAGCACGAATATTCCACTTCGGCTCGACCGGTTGCCTTATTCCAGCCGCCGCCTCAGAAGATACAGGGGTTGCGGTTTACTCCACCTTCAAAAACGGGCCCGGAACTTTACTTGTGACCAGCACCTCGAAGTATGGGAAAACATGCGCGCGGCAAAACGATTGAGGCAATGCGTGGCATATCCCGCTGGGGCGCGCTTGAAGTTCTGGACCAGAGGCTTCAAGATTTCACCGCCCTGCCACCACCTGATACAATGACCACGCCGCCAGCGATGCAGACGCAATGGTGGGAGGTGCTGGGCGTTGCGCCCAATGCCCCACAAGCTATTTGAAAGGCCGCGTAAAGGCGCGAGTAAGAACGGCCACTGAGCGCCAGCTTTATGAGCTCAACGCAGCGAAACAGGCGGCGGGGGCGAAATGACATGGTGCTACCCCCCCGCAACGGCCTCTGCCTCAGCGCGGGAGGCGGAGGTTCGGATCTGGGCATCATGCTTGCCCAACCAGATTTCCACACGCGCGGCTAAGTTGAATGGGAAGACACTCACGATCAACCATTATCGCCGGAATGGATGCGGGATGTTTTAAGCCAGCCCCGATCTGGGATGATGTTACCAACTTTAACGGCACGCCCTACAAAAACGCTATTGATACAATCTTGGCCGGATACCCCTGCCAGCCATTTAGCCAAACAGGGCAGCCCAAGCGCGCAAATAATCAGCCGCACCTACTTTGTTCAATTTACGCTGCCCTGATTCATAGTCAAATGGCGACAGTATGTAAGTGGTATGGAGACTGCTACTCTTGCTCAGACAGCGGAGGCTCTGGGACAGTCTCTGGTGAGGTTATAAGGGCTTGGCCAGCTGAGAGCCTGTGATGTGTGGTGAGATATGGTGTTGGGTCGTACTTGGCTGCTTCGCTCATAGATTGTACCCACCGCAATACTGATCAACGTAGTACGTAGACTTTTGAATTGCTATGAGTTCTGGCAAATTTGCATATGCATTAAGCCCAGAAGCGCCAGACTCATTGGCGGGGTCAGCAGTATTGGCCGCGCAACTTCCAATATATACCAATGATCAAATTGCAGATTTTCTCATCTATGATTGGCTCGGTGGCGCAGCATTGAGATGGGACCTTAGCCGATCTGGGATTGTTCTAGGATCCCAATAAATTGCTTCACGCCTATTCACCGCCCACGCGCCGCTCAATGCCCACTCCACTGGCGCAGGCATATAGGGTCAAGCGGCGGCTGGAGCACTGGCTGAAACGGCGCGGCTGAATCCGCAATTCGTCGAATGGTTGATGGGCTGGCCCAGCGGTCACGCGCTCTCAAGCTGCTCGGAAACGGAGTTCCACCACTGGAAGCTGGATATGCCATCCGCACTCTACTCGATGCCCACGGTCGCTGGCGCATGGATGTGGATGCCGCCAGTTGAGGTCGCAAAAATTGAACAAATGGAGATGCGGTTATGACAGATCAGCCAACTTACCCCGACCACCTATTTTTGCCACCAGAGGCATTTGAGAGCCTTAGCAAGTACCTGAACATCTCTGGTGAAGATCATGTGAGCGATGGGGAGCCAGTTGTTGAATACATCAAACGCGCCCCCCAAGGTGAGCTAATCAAAGCCGTTGTGGCGGGTATGCCTGAGTTGGTGTGGACGCCTGATGGATCAATATACGAGATGTCAAACACTCGATTTGATCAGCATAGGGTTTGGGCCGGATATTTTCGCCCACTAAACGCTGTAGGAGGAACTATTGTAGCATGCCCAAAAGCAGCCGCTAACCTCCACCACCGCGCCCAACTCGCCAAAACCTTGAAAAAAGGGGGATGATATGACTGACCGATCAATCCTATTTCAGCCCAACATGGTTGAGGCCTTGAACGCGCGCCGGAAATTCCAGACGCGGCGCTTGCCGAGGCAGCAACCACCTCAGAATTTTCATAGCTGTTTTGAGGGATCTGAAGGCCATTGGTTTTTTGATCACCCAACCGTTGACCACCCCTTCCCGGGCCAAGAATTTGTGCCGCCAAAGATCAAAGTTGGCGACCGGCTTTGGGTGAAAGGGCAGCACTGGCGCTCGGCCACTGGCGGAAAACAGGAGAGCTTACCATGACAGGCAAGCCAAAGCTGGCGTTTGTGCCGAACCTAGACGAGCCTGTGCGCTTCGACGCACCTGATAAAGTTTTAAGCCCCGTGCTCAACGGAACCTTCGGCTGGTATAAGCGAAGCTGTCTATTTCACCCCAATGCCGATAGCCGCACCACTCTAATGATCACCGATGTGCGCGTACAGCGGTTGCAGGACATTAGCAAGGTGGATGTGATTGCGGAGGGCATAACAGAGGTGATTGAAGGCAGCCCCGCCGATGCACGGCTCTCAAGTATTCATCATAGTACTGATTTCATCTCTTTGAATATCCCCTAGTTTTCTAGACGCTTTGTTTTTTCATTTTCTGCTGCCTTTCGAACTCTACCATTGTCGGCAGGTTCTCTACGCCAGACAGCCATCCATTGCCCGGCAGTGGCTTGCCCTTACAAACCATGAGAGGGCAACAACGCGGCGGGAATACAAGTCGATCACAACCGTAAGATACAGGAACCCTTCATAGGTTTTGATGTAGGTGATGTCTGTTACCCAGAATCGATCTGGTGCATCGACATCGAATTGGCGGTTCAATGTATTATCCACGACAATCGATGGCTTGCCGCCATACTTGCTAGGGCGACGTTTATAGCCGATCTGGGCCTTGATATGTCCGCCAGCCTTGCCAAACGCGCTACACAGTTCGGGCTGTAGGTCTCGCCTCGATCCAAGAGTTCATCATGCAGTTTGCGCCTTCGGCGATGTAAACATCACCTGTCAGGCCGTGGATAACCATAAATCTTGCCACTGTCTTCCCACGCATCTTTGATCAACTTTGTCTGACGCTGGTCCTCGACGGTCCTTTTGCTCAGAGGGGTCTTCAGCCACGCATACAATGAATGGGTGCTGACACCCAATCGCTTCGAAAGCTCCGCAACCGGATATCCCCGATCAACCACCTGTGCGACCGCATCGCGCTTAAAATCGTCACTAAATCTTGCTTTGCCCATGATCCCCTCCTTGCCTCATTGATCTAATCAACAACATCAACGGCCCCGACACATAGGCAGAAAACCCGTGGGTTGTCGCCTACTCGTTTGAGGTGATGCATCGGAATATTGGGAGGGCGGAGGCATGAGCACTCTTGCAGAATAAATCCAAACGGCTATGAACCACGCCACAGAGCCACTGCGCGCGCAAGTTGCCGAGTTGGCGGCATTGGTGCGGGCAAGCATCAAGGGGAATGAATCCCCCTTCCGGACCAGCACGGAAGCCGCTGAGCTGTTGCGCTGTTCAGAAAAGACGGTGCGCAGAAAATTCTGCGCAGGTCAGTTTGAAATCAAACGTGTATGCAGTAAAATCTTAATCCCGCGCGCCGCCATAATATCAGTCTAGCATTTGCGCGATTTTTTCCGCAGTTTCATTGTAATATATTTGCAGCATCTCAATGTCCCGATGGCCTACCATCCGCGCGAGCGCCAATATACCTAGTTTTTTGGAGAGCCTAGTGATCGCCTCATGTCTACTATCGTGAAACTTGAGGTTTTTGATTTTGGCTTTATCTCTGACCTTGCGAAAGTGAACATCCAATTGCGCACTGCTAATCCCGAAACAGGATTCCCCACCCGTAGGCATTCCCTCCAATATCTCGACAGCCCGTGACGACAACGGCACCTGTCGCGAGGTGCCATTTTTGGTCATCTCCAAAGTTGCCACCCGTTTTTTTACGTCCACTCGATCCCAAACAAGCCCAACAATTTCACCGGCGCGCATCGCGGTTTCAATAGCAAATAGGAATGATTGGACAGCTCGTGCAGGCAGTTTGCAGAGGTCAGGGCCAGCACTTTCAAGCAGCTTCTCAATCTCATCTGTATGCACTCGCCTATCACGCGGCGGAGCTTTCGGTGGCTTGCGAACGTCGCTCAGCGGGTTGGTCGCAATTAACCCCCACTCACGCCGCGCATTGGTAAGCACAGCGGACATCAGAACCATCTCACGGTTTACACTGGAAGGCGGACCTGTCTCAAACGCCGGTCACGCCAATCAGCAAAATCAGCTGGTGCGATCTGGCGTAAAGGAATATCAGCAATTGTATCACGGCACAGCGCATCGAGCCTTACATACTCCCATCGCGCCCCACGTTTTGTTGGTGACACTTCGCGGGCATAACGCTGGAACAACCGCCCAAGCGTCATTTTAGAGGTCGACTGGTCCCCTCGACAATGCGGTATTCTTGTTGATTTGCCCAATCCCGAGCCATAGCCTTTGTTTTGAATGCCTTCGTCCTGCGCTTGCCATCCACCCGAATCTAGCTTTTTAAAAGTTGCCACCGCATACCCCGCGAAGTTACGCGATCGTAATTTCATCGTAGTGCATTTTCAAATTGCGGGGGCTTTAGCTGGCAGGCGTGGCCACACACCCCGCCAAAATGCCATACATGTCCTTATTTCATGGTCTATGCAGGGAATTTGAGGAATATGACTGGTGCTGCCGGGGAGAATCGAACTCCCGACCTCTCCCTTACCAAGGGAGTGCTCTACCGCTGAGCTACGGCAGCACTGCGCGTCTTTTAGCCAATAAATCTTATGTATTACAAGGGCTTTCGTTCATTACTTTGATTTCTTTTTAAACCCTTGTTTTTAACGGCGTTTACCCTGTTTTGCCCTGATTTACCTACTTTGCACCACAAAAGCGTGCAAAATGCGTGCAAACTCGTTCGCGTTTGTTCCCCTCGGTTAGCACATTATTTTGTTTACGTGCTCTTTTATTGTGATATGCCGAATCCACTACTTCCCTGTTGGACTTGGGCCGAGCTTAGCTCGGCCTTTTTTTATTCGGTCGCAAATTGGCAGATCATCCACGCCACCCGATCAGCAAGCGCGTAAATATCCGAATTATTATCAAGCACAAAGTCAGCATCAGCGGCGGTGAGCTCCATCGACCCCAAAGGTTCCGGCGGCAATATTTCGGACCTATCCACCCAAATCACACGATCAAACAATCCGCGCGAAAGCTCAAACTCGCGGCGGCTGCGCATCCCGGTGTAAATATCGTGATCGATCAAAATTTGCTCGGCCAAGCCGGGCCCCGGCCGCAAGTTATAAGCCGCAATCGCATGAAACCATAAAGCACGGTGCGCGCGCCGATCCTCAAAGCAAGCAAGCCAATCCGGCCACAAATCTGATACCAACGGAAACACCGCCTTTTGCGCGGCAAATTCCGAGCTCGAGATTGATTTAAACCCATGCACCCGACGCAAAATATCGGCGACGACATCCTTGCCGTGGCCACCGTGGCCGATGATCAAAAGTTTCAGCCCCCTATTCATTGTTAAAAGCCTGAATTAGAGCGGCCGGAAAACCGACGGCATACTCTGAAACGACTCCGAGCAAATCACCACATGTCAAAAGCGCAAGGCGATCGGTTAACCAGGCAGCCTCGACCTCGGATTGCGAAAGCGCTCGATCGGGAAGCTTGACCGGATCCGCGCACGCTTCAAAGGCGGCCGGTGGTGCCGGCGGAATATCGAGGGCCGCGAGATCATCGAGCCCGATTGAGCCGGCGCACGCCGTCAACACCCAAAGCAAGGCGAGCGGCGTCAGGATCTTGGAAAGCTTCATTTGTTAGGATCTCCCCCATTTGAGCCCGCGCCATGCGGGCGGCTTTAAGGACGGCCTCGGCGGCCACGCTCTCTTTTGAAAGGTTAGCAAGCTTGGCGGTAAGGGTGGCCACCAGCGCGGCCGCCCTGCCCTCAAGCTCGGCGCGCTCAAGCTTGCCGCCGAGGTGAAAACCGCCGTAAAATGTAGCAATCACCGCGAGCGCTATCAGCGCCGGCCGGATAAGATTTAGCCCCA
>NVUX02000101.1 GCA_002402045.2 Paracoccaceae bacterium
CGTTTCCATGTGCTCACTTGTGTTGGGGGACGTTGCCGCTCGGCCGCAATCTCCTGAACCGTCTTATCCCCGCGCAGCGCCTCAAGCGCCACTGCTGCTTTAAACTTGTCTGGAAAATTCCGTCTCTTCAGCTTGCTGTAAACCGTGCCTTTGGCGACGGGGGCGGTTTTTATCTGCAAATTTTGCATATAGACGTCTCTTGTAGCCTCCGTGAGCCAAAGGCAATTCCGGAGCTACCGGACAGCTCCGGGCGTGCGCTTCCTCGGCGACCCTTCGGGCCACCTCGTCAGCGCATGTTGCGCAAGCGCAACGACTAGCTCATTTTAAACTGCAGGCGCAGCTCAATGAGCGCCGCAGTTACCGCGTCGCCCCCGGTTTTCACTTCTTTGTGTGCATCATTACTGGCCTTAGCCGCCTTCAAAAAACCACCAGTATTGGCTTTGCTCAGTTGCTCCGCCTCCGCCAAAAGCTTTGAAATATCTTTGAGGACAACCTCAAGGCGAGCTGTATCACTCTTAACGACAGCCGATTTACTATCTTTTTGCGCGTTATTAAAGGAAGAAAGTGCCTTGTTGGCGATGATCACAACTTTATCTTGGTCATTCAATTTGGCCGATTTTTGATACTTTGTCATAGCGCCAAGCAGGGCATCCACCCCTTTCGCGCTTTGCACCGAAACCTTTTTACTGCTTTCCGAAATTTTCTTCATCCGGTTCAGGCGTGCCACCATTATAGTAGTTGCCTTACGTATGGATGCGATGTTTTTGTAAACAGAATTCGCGTCCTCTGCGCCTTGTTTGAGCAATTTGGTGTTTCGCTCCCAACCAGCATTTATGGCGGTAATGGGTTTGGCCAAGCCTTGCATGCCACTGACCAATGACGCCATACCGGCCTGTGCTACGCGACCTTTGCCGCCTCGCCCCGCAATATCAAGCACACCCGTCAAAAATTCCATTTTATTATCTTGCAGGTCTACATTGGAAAATTTCAATTTAAGGTCATCAAATATAATGCTGGTTTTCTTCAAGGCATCTTCTAGCGCATCATTGGCCGCGCGCTTAATATCAACCCGCATAAACTGGTTCCAGTCGCGGATGATGTCTTCTTGTTGGGTATCGGCATAGGAGCGGATCTTGTTTTCTGATTCGCCCAAATGCACCCATTTGGCCAGCTGTTGCCGTGCTTTATCTATGCGCTCATCTTGCTTTTTCGCCTTGCTGCTTATTTTTCCATTAAAAAGAGATTCAAATTTGCTGACAATGCCTTTGCCTTCAGCGCTATTTAGCACCACTCCGAGGTCAATACTTGCTTCACAATCAAGCACCCCGCCGGGCAATATCCCGTCTTTTTTAAGGGTAAGCCTGCGCTTGAAAGTAATTGTGTCTTTCTGGCTTGAAATATCAAACATATATATTACCGATGTAAAAATATTAATTTATGCCAAATCCTAGCTGAGGATTGTCACATAATAAACACCCTTGTGCATAAACTTGATGTGTCGGCTCTTGAAGCTCTCCCTCGCAAGGCTTAAACCTTTATGAAACGAATTCGCATTAGAAGAATTCTGTGTGATTGAAAGGCTGGGCCGAATGTTTAACCCGATGATGAACGAAACCGGATTTGTAATTCCGAGCGTTGAAGAGACCACCGCGCGTGGCTCTGTGCGCTATGATATTTTCTCGCGTATGCTCAAGGAGCGGATTATTTTCGTTTCGGGGCCAGTGGAAGACCAGATGGCGACGATTATTGTGGCCCAGCTGCTATACCTTGAAGCTGAAAACCCGAATAAAGAAATTGCGATGTATATCAATTCGCCGGGTGGCGTTGTAAGCTCTGGTCTGTCGATCTATGATACCATGCAGTTTATTAAACCAAAAATTTCAACGGTTTGCATTGGGCAAGCGGCCTCAATGGGGGCATTGCTGCTTATTGCCGGAGAGCCGGGAATGCGGTTCACATTACCTAATTCCCGGATCATGTCTCACCAGCCTAGTGGCGGCTTTCAGGGGCAGGCTTCTGATATTGCGCTTCATGCAAAAGAGATTCAGCTGGTTAAAGCCCGGCTGAATGATATTTATGTTAAGCACACTGGTCAGGCGCTCGCTGATGTTGAAGCGGCCCTTGACCGAGACAATTTTATGAATGCCGAACAAGCGCTCGCTTTTGGCATGGTCGATGAGATCGTGCAAAAACGGGGCGATGAAGCGGACGACTAAGCGCTTAGCGCTTGTATTTCTTTGATTTGTGATGTTCTGTTAGGATAGACGCAAGAGATTATTGGGCAGGAGAATGCCATGACCAAATCAGCAGGGTCGGATAGTAAAAACACCCTATATTGCTCGTTTTGCGGCAAGAGTCAGCATGAGGTCCGCAAGCTTATTGCGGGGCCAACTGTGTTCATCTGCGATGAATGTGTTGAGCTTTGTATGGATATTATCCGCGAAGAGAGTAAATCCAGCCAGATAAAAAGCTCGGATGCTGTGCCTTCGCCAAAAGATATTTGCGCTGTGCTGGATGATTATGTCATCGGGCAGGAAGTTGCCAAAAAGGTGCTCTCTGTGGCGGTGCATAACCACTACAAACGCTTGGAGCACGCAGGAAAAGATGACGGCGTTGAGTTGGCGAAATCCAACATTATGCTGATTGGCCCTACAGGGTGTGGCAAAACCTTGCTCGCGCAAACGCTGGCGCGCACGCTGGATGTGCCGTTTACCATGGCTGATGCTACCACGCTTACGGAAGCCGGTTATGTGGGCGAGGATGTGGAGAACATCATCCTTAAGCTTTTGCAGGCCGCTGAATATAACGTTGAGCGCGCCGAGCGCGGCATCGTCTATATTGACGAGGTTGATAAAATTTCGCGCAAGGCGGAAAACCCGTCTATTACCCGTGATGTTTCGGGTGAGGGCGTGCAGCAAGCCTTGCTGAAAATCATGGAAGGCACGGTTGCCTCTGTGCCGCCGCAAGGTGGGCGCAAGCATCCACAGCAAGAGTTTTTGCAGGTAGATACTACCAACATTCTGTTTGTTTGTGGTGGCGCGTTTTCCGGCTTGGAAAAAATCATCTCGCAGCGGGGCAAAGGCTCGGCTGTGGGCTTCGGCGCTGATGTGCGTGACAACGATACCCGAAGCGTGGGCGACGTGTTTAAAGATCTTGAGCCAGAAGACCTGTTGAAATTCGGGCTTATCCCAGAATTTGTTGGCCGGTTGCCAGTTATCGCAACATTGACAGATTTGGATGCAGATGCGCTTGTCACCATCCTTTCGGAGCCAAAAAATGCGCTGATTAAGCAATATCAACGGTTGTTTGAGCTGGAGAATGTGGAACTTACCTTCACGCCGGAGGCGCTTATTGCCATCGCCAACCGCGCCATTAAGCGCAAAACGGGTGCGCGTGGCTTGCGCTCTATCCTTGAAGAAGTGCTGCTTAATACTATGTTTGAGCTGCCAGGAATGGATAACGTAGTGGAAGTTGTGGTGAATGAGGAAGCAATTTTGGGTGACGTCGAGCCTCTGATGATATATTCAGATAGCAAAGAGCAGGCCTCGGCCTCTTAAGCGGAGCAGAACATGAAATTTATTCTTTCCTTATTGACGTGGTGGAATGGCCAAACCCTTGGCACGCGAATTTTTACGTGGCGGCATGGTAATTTTTTGGGCGAGGATGACCTCGGCAATAAATATTACGAAAATGGCGCCCGCCGCTGGGTGATTTATAATGGCCCGATTGAGGGCTCGCGCGTGCCTGCCGCATGGCATGGCTGGCTGCACCATACTTTTGATAACCGCCCGGGAAATAACCCTCTGCCGGAACATAGCTGGCAAAAACCATCTAAGCCAAATCCTACCGGCACGGCGGAAGCCTACCACCCCAAAGGCAGCCTCGCTGCGGGCGGCAATGCGCGCTCGGATTATGAGGCGTGGCAGCCGGAATAGGGCGCAGATATGGCAAGCAATCTTACAGAAACCCTAATCGGAGCGGTGGTCGTGGCCACCGCTGTTGGCTTTTTGGTCTATGCAGGGCAAGTGGCTGGTGTGTCCGCTGGTGGCGATAGCTATGAGCTACAAGCCAAATTTACATCGGTGCAGGGGCTGAATATTGGCGGCGAAGTGCAGCTTGCTGGCGTACGCGTGGGCACCATAACCAAGCTCGAGCTGGACACAATCACCTATCAGGCCGTGACCACCTTTACCGTGCGCTCAGACATAGAAATTCCGGAAGACAGCGAAGCCAAGGTTGCCTCCGAAGGGCTATTGGGCGGAAATTTTCTGGAGCTAACGCCGGGGGGATCTGACTATATGTTGGAGCCTGGTGCGGAAGTGGAGTTCACGCAAGGCTCGGTGAGTTTGTTGAACTTGTTGATGAAATTCGCCTCGGGGTCTGGCCGCGATGAATAAGCTGCTGCCACTTTTACTCCTACCGGCATTGGCGAGTGCCCAGATAACCGTGGAAACTTTGCCAAGCATCGAGGAGACCACACTTGGCTCCGCCCTCGAAGTGCCAACCTTTGATTTTGACACTGAACGCAGCGCCCATTCAGACCTTGGCACCGGCGCAATATTGCGCGGGTTGGACCGCATTACGGGTGCTGTAAATAATTTCGGCATGTTTGTCGGTGAAACGCTAGAATTTGAGCGGTTGGAAATAACGCTGGAAGCCTGCCGTTATCCCGTGGGAGACATTAACGCCGATGCTTTTGCCCTGCTAAAAATTCGGGATATCCGCAATGAGGAGCCCTCATTTTATGGTTGGATGTTTGCCTCCAGCCCCGCGCTTTCGGCGCTGGACCATCCGCGCTATGACGTGTGGGTGCTGACCTGCGAATCCGAGAGCGCCAGCAGCGAATAGGTGTCTGTCGCTTTCAGCCGATAAAAATCAGCCTTTTGTTTTAAAGCCTCTTCAAGCTGCGCATGATACGCCTTTTGCGGAATTTCCACGCCCCCAAGGCTGGCTAAATGAGGGGTTAAAAACTGCATATCCAGCAGCTTAAAGCCTCCCAGATTCAGTCGCGCTGTCAGGCCAACAAGGGCAATTTTTGAGCAGTTACTTTGGCGCGAAAACATACTTTCCCCAAAAAAGGCCGCGCCGAGCGATACGCCATACAGCCCGCCTGCCAGCGTGCTGCCCTGCCAAACCTCAATTGAGTGCGCGTGGCCACGCGTATGTAATTCCGTATAAAGCGCTGTAATTTCCGGGTTTATCCATGTTTCTTCGCGGTCAGCACAGGCGGACATGACCTCCGAAAAACACTGGTTTGCCGTCACCTTAAAGCGCCGCGCTCGCATGGTTTTGCGTAGACTGCGGGAAATGTGCAATCTGTCAAGCGGCATCACGCCGCGCTGCTCGGGGTTAAACCAGAATATCTCGCTAGAGTCGGCACTTTCCGCCATCGGAAATACGCCCGAGGCATAGGCGGAAAGTACGAGCTCGGGCGTCAACTCAGCCATTTAAATTTCCGGATTTGTCTCCAGCCATTGCTCCAGCCAGTGGATGGTATAATCGCCAGTTTGCACGGCCTCCTCGCGCAGAAGCGCATCAAATAAGGGCAGGGTGGTGTCTATACCGTCGACCACCAGCTCGGAAAGCGCGCGCTCAAGGCGGGCTAAAGCGGTCGGGCGATCGGGGGCATGCACAATAAGCTTGCCGATCAGGCTGTCATAATGCGGTGGTACTTTGTAGCCGTCATAAATGGCGCTATCCATGCGCACACCCAGCCCACCAGGGGCATGGTATTGCGCAATCGTGCCCGGAGAGGGCCTGAATTCGGGCACTTTTTCGGCGTTGATTCGGCATTCAATAGCATGGCCATTGATCACAAGATCTTTTTGCTCAAAGCTCATCGGCAGCCCTTCGGCCACGCGAATTTGCTCGCGCACGAGATCAACGCCATAAATGGCTTCCGTCACCGGATGCTCCACTTGTAAGCGGGTGTTCATTTCGATGAAATAGAACTCGTCGTTTTCAAACAGGAACTCAATGGTGCCGGCCCCGGCATAGCCAATGCCCGCCACTGCATCGGCGCATAATTTACCAATCCGATTCCGTTGCTCTTCGGTGATCACCGGCGAAGGCGCTTCTTCAAACACCTTTTGGTGGCGGCGCTGCAATGAGCAATCCCGCTCGCCTAAATGCACGGCCTTGCCTTTGCCATCACCAAAAACCTGAACTTCAATATGCCGCGGCAGGGTCAGATATTTCTCGATATAGACCTCGGGATTGCCAAAAACAGACTTCCCCTCAGAGCGGGCAGTGCTAAAGGCCACGTCGATATCGTCCACCGAAGTTGCCACTTTCATCCCACGCCCGCCGCCACCAGCGGTGGCTTTGATAATAATCGGATAGCCCATTTCGGCCGCGATCTCACGCGCTTCTTCGATGGTATCCACACCGCCAACCGAACCGGGCACACAGGGCACGCCAAGCTTGCGCATGGTTTCTTTGGCGGTGATTTTATCACCCATAATGCGGATATGCGCGGCCGTCGGGCCAATAAATTTCAGCCCGTGGTCTTCAATCACCTGCACAAAATTGGCATTTTCGGAAAGAAACCCGTAGCCGGGGTGGATGGCTTCGGCCCCTGTAATTTCGCAGGCCGATATAAGGTTTGGCACGTTGAGGTAGCTATCGGCGCCAGCAGGCGGGCCAATGCAAACGCTCTCGTCGGCCATGCGCACATGCATAGCGTCGGCATCAGCGGTGGAGTGAACGGCCACGGATTTTATGCCCATTTCACGGCAGGCGCGGACGACCCTCAGGGCAATCTCACCACGGTTGGCAATCAGGATTTTTTTAAACATTGGGTGCCTACTCGATAATCATCAAAGGCGTGCCAAACTCAGCGGTGGCGGAATCATCCACCAATATCCGCTTCACTGTGCCTGCATGGGTCGAAGGGATTTGGTTCATGGTTTTCATGGCTTCGATGATCAAAAGGGTTTGCCCTTCGGTCACTTTGTCACCAACTGAAACAAACGGCGCGGCGCCCGGTTCGGTGGCTAAATAAACTGTGCCAACCATGGGAGAAGTGACAGCGCCCGCGTGCTGGGCTGGGTCTTCTGGCTGGGCCGCGGCGGGGGCTGCGGCAACAGCAGCTGCGGCAACGGGCGCAGCGGCTACAGCCATGGGGGCCGCCACAACAGCTGCCACCGGAATTTCGCGCGCGACCCGCACATCTATTGAATCGCCCTCGCCATAATCACGGCTTACTTCGATCTCAGTTAGGTCATTATCTCGCAATATCTCAGAAAGCGCTTTGATAAATTCGACGTCGGAATCCAGTTTTTTAGTGCCCATTTTTTCCCTCGGGTTAGTCTTCCGGTTAAGCCGGATGTAAAAATTCTACTAAGTATACGCCTTTTCAGCAAAAACGAAAAGCGCCGAGTTTATGCTCGGCGCTTTATTATTACGGGTCGGGCAATTTAGTTAAGGGCGGCGCGGGCCTCATCTACTATTTGCTGCATGCCTGCCAATGGCACATAGCCGCGCAGCATTTGGGTTCCGATCACATAAGACGGGGTGCCGGATATCTGCATCCGTTGGCCAAGTGATCTATTGGACTGGATAATCTGAGTTACCAAAGGTGAATTCATGGTTTCTACCATCTTGGCCGAATCAAGGCCAAGGCTTTCAGCGATCAGCGGCAGGGAAAGCTCGGTCAGCGGGCCATTTTCACGCATCAATGCGTCATGGAAGCGCCCGTAAGCCTCGTCGCCATCAACGATTTGCACCGCAATGGCCGCACGAGAGGCCAACACACTTTCAGCCCCCAAAATGGGGTATTCCTTAAGCACAAAGCGGATATCGGGGTTGTTTGCAATCAGTTGCAAAAGCTCGGGGTAGGCGCGCTTGCAATAGCCACATTTATAGTCTGAAAACTCGACAATTTCTATGCGGCCCTCTGGGTCGCCAGAAACATGGGAGTAGCCGTCATGGAATATTTGGTCGTAATAGCGCACAACCATATCAACATCGTCGCCTGCGGCTTCTTGCTGCTCGCGCTGCTCCAAAATAGCTACGGCTTCCATAATAACCTCGGGGTTATCCAGCAGATAAGCGCGCACAGCCGCACCAAACGCGTCGCTTTCCGCGTCGCTCATATCTGCAAAGTTTTGCGCTGAGGCAAGGCTTGCAAATAGCACTAAAAAGAGAGAAAGAATAAAAGATCGCATATTGGGCTTTCCGGGTTTGCCGTGCGCATCTTGACGGATGCAGCGTAATGGCGTCATTACAGTTGCGGCAGTAAGGAGTATTTTTATGAGAATTTCAAGCCGTGGAGATGTTGCTCCCTTTATCGTGATGGATGTAATGGAGGCCGCGCGTCTTGAGGAGGCTAAGGGCCGCCATATTATCCATATGGAGGTGGGGCAGCCGGCAACGGGGGCGCCTAAAGGCGCGATTGAAGCGCTTAAATCGGCAATGGATGCGGGGCCGCTTGGCTATACCGTGGCGCTTGGCCTGCCGGCGCTGCGGGCGCGAATCGCCGAGATGTATTTGGCGCGCTATGGTGTGCAAATTGCACCCGAACGGGTTGTGGTTACGGCTGGGTCTTCGGCGGGTTTTTTGCTGAGCTTTATTAGCTTGTTTGATGTGGGGGCGCGCGTTGCTATTGGCGATCCGGCCTACCCGAGCTACCGCAATATTCTTAAATCCCAAGGGTTGGAGACGGTTCGAATTGAAACCAACACCGCAAGCAATTTTCAACCGATGCCAGAGCAGCTGGATGAAGATCTGGCGGGATTGCTTGTCGCTTCGCCCTCAAACCCAACCGGCACCATGCTGGGCAAGGCCGAGCTGGCGGCATTGGCAGCGGCTTGCAAAAAGAATGATATCGCCTTTATCTCAGACGAAATATACCACGGGATTGAATATAACACCCGCGCGGTTTCGGCGCTGGAGGTGAGCGATGATGTCTACGTTATCAATTCGTTTTCGAAGTATTACTCGATGACCGGATGGCGGGTCGGCTGGATGGTGGTGCCTCAAAACCATGTGCGGCGCATTGAGCGGCTAAGCCAAAACCTGTTTATTTGCGCGCCCCATGCCGCGCAGGTGGCAGCACTTGCCGCGATGGAATGTGACGATGAGCTGCAAGCCCACCTTAAAACTTATACCCGCAATCGCGAGGTGCTTATTGAGGGCTTGCCCAAGGCCGGCTTTGGCAATTTTGCGTCACCGGATGGCGGATTTTATATCTATGCAGATGTAAGTGATCTCACCAATGACAGCCGGGCACTGGCGGCCGAAATTTTGCAGGATGCCGGCGTTGCCGTAACGCCGGGGCTGGATTTTGACCCTGAGCGCGGACACAAAACCTTGCGGTTTTCATATGCCCGTTCAACAAGCGATATGATTGAGGGCGTGGCCCGCTTGCAAAAATGGTTTAAATCCCGGCGCTAAGTAAAACGCCGCTTCCGGTGTGGAAGCGGCGTTTAATATGCTTACTTGGGTTTGCGCGACCACCAGCCGCGCCGTTTTGGTTTTTCTTCCACAGCTGGCTCCGGCGCCACTTCAGGCTCTTTGGCCACGTCAGGTTCAAATACGACTGTATCTGTTGGGGCTTTAACCGGAGTCACCTCTTCTGGCTCGGCCGTTGGGGCTTTTGCCATAACGCGCTTTCGCTTCTTCGGTGCAGCTTCTTCGGCCTTCACCTCAGCAACCTGAACCACCTCAACCGGCGCTTCCACAACCTTTTGAGCCTCCGCTTCGACCTCGGGAGCAGGGGCCTTGGCCCTAGACCGCCGCTTGCGCTTAGGCTTCTCCTCGGTCTCCGTGGTGTCTTCCGGCGCTTCCGTTACGGCTTCGCCTTCGTCCTTCTTAGGCCGACGGCGTGTGCGTGAGCGTGAGCGCTTAGGCGCTTCGCCATCCTCTGCTGCGGCTTCCGGCTTTGGCTCAGCGGGGGCTTCGGCATTTTCAGACGCCGCATTCTCCCCATTTTCGCCACCATTTTCCGAGCGGTTCCGTCCGCCACGGCGACGGCGACGGCGGCGCTTTTTAGGCTGCTCATCAGTCGTCGCTTCCGCAGTTGGTTCTGCAACCTCGGCAACCTCTTCCACCTCTGGTTCGTCCTCAAAGTCCGGCATATCCGTCATATCCACCACCGGCAGAGCCTCAGGAATAGGCACAACGCGGGTCGCGGTTTTAAAACGCTCAACTCGGTATTCTGGCGAAATCAACGTGGGGTCGCTCTCAATCCGAATCGAAAGGCCAAACCGGCTTTCGATCAGGCCAATATGCTCACGCTTGGCATTAAGAAGGTAATTGGCCACATTAACCGGCGCACTCACCAGCACCTCTTTGCTGCGGTTCTTCGCGCCTTCATCCTCAAGCTCGCGCAAAATCGCAAGGCTCATGCTGTCATTTGAGCGGGTAATGCCGGTGCCGTGGCAATGCGGGCAAGGCTGGGTAGACGCCTCAAGCATGCCTGGCCGCAGCCGCTGGCGTGACATTTCCATCAAGCCAAAGCTTGAAATCCGCCCGACTTGGATCCGCGCACGGTCATTTTTCAGCCCGTCCTTCATGCGTTTTTCAACTGCGATGTTATTACGACGGTCTTCCATGTCGATAAAATCGATCACGATCAGGCCCGCAAGGTCACGCAGCTTAAGCTGCCGCGCCACTTCAGACGCCGCCTCAAGGTTGGTTTTTGTCGCGGTATCCTCAATGGATTTCTCTTTGGTCGCCCGGCCCGAGTTCACGTCAATCGCTACCAGCGCTTCGGTGATTCCGATTACGATATAGCCGCCAGATTTCAGCTGCACGGTTGGATTAAACATCCCCGCGAGGTAATTCTCAACGTTATGGCGCGAAAACAGCGGTAGCACATCGGTATAGCGCTTCACGTTTTTGGCGTGGGATGGCATGAGCATTTTCATGTAATCCTTGGCCTCACGGTAGCCGCGCTCGCCGTCCACAATCACTTCGTCGATCTCATTATTATAAAGATCACGGATCGAGCGTTTGATCAGGCTGCCTTCTTCATAAATCGGGGCAGGGGCGATGGACTTAAGCGTCAGTGTGCGAATATTTTCCCACTGGCGACGCAGATATTCATAGTCCCGCTTAATCTCGGCCTTGGTGCGCTGTGCGCCGGCTGTCCGAATGATCAGCCCCGCGCCCTCGGGCACAGGCATGGAATTGGAGATCTCTTTCAGCTTTTTACGGTCGGCAACATTGGCGATTTTTCGAGAAATCCCGCCGCCACGAGCTGTATTTGGCATCAGTACGCAATAGCGGCCCGCGAGGGAAAGATAGGTTGAAACCGCCGCGCCTTTATTGCCGCGCTCTTCCTTAACCACCTGGATCAGCAAAATTTGCCGAACCTTGATAACTTCTTGAATTTTGTAGCGCCGCATCCGTGGTTTGCGCACGCGAGGCGCCCGCACTTCGGCGATTTCAACGTCGTCAGATTCCGAAACAACTTCGGCATCATCTGGGCCATTGGAGCTGGTTTCAGGTGTTTCAACCAGCAAAGAAAGGGCGTCTTCCTCTTGCGGTTCTTCAACGGCTGCCGCTTCTTCTGCGGGTGCCTCTGGCTCGTCGGTCGGGGCTTCTTCTACAATCACTGCATCTTCGGCATTGCCCGCGCCTTCAGCGGCAGGCTCTGCTTTGCGGCGACGGCGGCGGGAACGGGATTTTGGCTTGTCAGCAGATTTTTCTGCCCGCTCTTTATCACGCTCTTCTTCCTCGGCCACAGCCTTGGCGTATTCTTCTTCTTCTTTTAGAATGGCCTCACGGTCAGCTTGCGGAATTTGGTAATAGTCAGGGTGAATTTCTGAAAAGGCCAAAAAGCCATGGCGATTCCCGCCGTAATCAACGAAAGCCGCTTGCAACGAAGGCTCAACCCGCGTCACCTTTGCCAGATAAATATTGCCAGCTAGCTGGCGTTTGTTAAGGGCCTCGAAATCAAATTCGTCAACCCGGTTTCCATCAACCACAACAACGCGGGTCTCTTCCGCGTGGGTGGCATCGATAAGCATTTTTTTCGACATGTTTTCTCGCTCAAGCCTCCGGGAGGCGCTGCGCTACGTGCAGAACCCCTGGTAAAAGCTTGTAAAGTTTGGGCAATTTGGCGGGGGTGGGCAAGCAAAACGGGCCGCGCTTTGCGCCGCCTATCCTGCTCGATCATCCATTCCACACGCTTCATCGCGGTTTGTTCTCCAGCAAAGCCAATAGCTTGCTAAAATAATACGCCCCGATAAAACTAAAATCGGGGAATCCGATATTGGTGCTACGCACCGGCCATTTTACACGGCTGCGGTATCGTCCGCAGAAACCCATGCAAATGGCGAAACTGTTAAAACGGCATTTTTCTCTGCCGTTATTTGACCATAAACCTGTTCTATATAAAAATACAATATAATTCTGTGGCAATCCACCCAAGGCAAAGTACAATTCTAATGATAAACCGACACATCTTATTCTGCCTCACCGCGATATTTTACCTGACATTTGGCCCGCCACAGCCCTTGATGGCCGCCGAGGTATTGCCGCAGGGAACGGCCATTGTGCGGGACAGTGAAAGCCTGAACTTCACGATTACGCTTTCTAAAAAAACGCCTTTTCGGGTTTATACACTTGATAACCCACGGCGCTTATTGGTTGATCTTGGAAAAACATCACTGGAAAATATGCCGCGCGGGCTAGCCGCGGGCATTCCTGAAATATCCGCGCTGCGGTATGGGGTGTTCCAGCTTGGCCAATCCCGCATTGTGCTGGATCTCGCCGCTCCCCTTATTGTGAATGCGGCTTTTACCGCCGAAATTGGCGGTGGCGCTACGCGGATCACCATTCAGCTCGCCCCCGTCAGCACCGAAGAATTTGCAGCGGCATCCATTGCCAATCCGGCCTCTTTGTGGCGCACAGAGCAGCTGCATTCAGTGATTGAAGGGGGGAGCGGCTTACCCTTGATTGCAATTGATGCCGGCCATGGCGGGCTGGATAATGGCGCGCAGCAAGATGATGTTTTTGAAAAGAACATTGTGCTGAAAATTGCGAAATTGTTGCGTGATGTTCTGTTGGAAGACGGCCATTTTCGTGTAATCCTCACCCGAGATAGCGATGTCTATATCCCTTTGGGCGAGCGCGTGGAAATAGCGCGGCGCGCGGGTGCGCGAGCGTTTATCTCATTGCACGCTGATTTTGTAACGCTCGGGCGGGCGCGCGGCACCACCGTTTTTAGCCTTTCTGAGGCCGGAGAAAGCCAGCAAGCCGTGACCATTGCCACGCTGGAAAACCGCTCTGATCTTGTGGCGGGTATATCGGTGGAGGGCGAGGACGACCAGCTAACGCAGGTGCTTTTGCAGCTTGCGCACCGGGAAACCGACGCCCTTTCAAACCGGTTTGCAGATACCATGGCCGAGGCGCTGTGGTTTCATAACGAGCTTGATATAAAATCCCGGCGCATGGCCGGTGGATTTAGGGTTTTGCGCGCGCCGGATATTCCATCGGTATTGATTGAGCTTGGTTTTATTTCTGATGAAACCGACCTCGAAAGACTGCAAGATAGTGAATGGCAGCTCAACATGGCGCATAACTTGCGCAACGGATTGGCCACGTGGCTACAGGTAGAAGACGAAATGCGCGGATTATTGCGCAATTAGGCGCGATGTTGTTTTGACCATTTGGCCCCGTGCGCCTATACGGGGGAGGTATCTTTGAGGAGACGGCTTTGTTATTGGCGATCGGGCGATTTTTTGGCTTTATTTTTGCGTGGCTCTCGCTAGGGCTTATCATGTCTGGCATCGGCCTTATGGGGGTGCTGTGGATGTATTCCCGCGACCTGCCAGACCTTGAACAGCTGCGCAATTATTCCCCTGATGTGCTCTCAAGGGTGTATTCGGCTGATGGCTATGTGCTTGATGAATTCGTGCGCGAGCGGCGTATTTATACCCCGACAGATGAAATTCCGGATGTGGTAAAGCACGCGTTTATCAGCGCCGAGGATAAAAACTTTTATCTGCATCGTGGCTATGATGCCCGCGGTATGGCCTCGGCCCTGCTTACGGCCATTCGCTCACGTGGGCAAAATGTTCGCGGGGCGTCTACCATTACCCAACAGGTAATGAAAAACTTCCTGCTGGATGGCTCGCGGGAAGTGGACCGGAAAATCAAAGAGATTATTTTGGCCACGCGGGTTGAGCAGGTTTTGAGCAAAGACGATATTTTGGCGCTCTATATGAATGATGTGTTTCTGGGCCAAAGCTCTTATGGGGTCACGGCGGCAGCGGCCAATTACTTTGGCAAAAGCCTTGAGGAGCTCACCATCCCCCAAGCGGCGTTTTTGGCGATCCACCTGAAAGACCCAAATGATTACCACCCCGTGCGTGACCATGACCGCGCCGTGACCCGCCGAAATTTTGTGCTCAAAGAGATGTTTGAGAACGGCTATATTTCTGAGGAAGAGATGCTGGTGGGGCAGGCCGACCCACTTTTAACCGTGCAATCCGGTGATTTTATATCTGGGCGGGCACAGCTACCGCCGCGCAGTTATTTCACCGATGAAATTCGCCGCGAACTAGTGAGCGAAATTGGGACTGATCTGGTGTTTGGCGGCGGACTGGCCATTCGGGCCACCCAAGACCCCGAGTTGCAGGAGGTGGCCGCACGGGCGCTTCGGAACCGGCTAGAAGAATATGACCGTAAGCTCGAAGTTTACTGGGGTGCCTATGCTGAAATTCCGGCGGAAGAGCTTGAGGGCGAAGACTGGCGGGCGGCGCTGCGTAGCCGCGCCTTGCCACGCGATATTCCTGCTTGGAAGCTGGCCGTGGTGCTTGAGGTGGGTGAAAATGCGGCCCGCGTTGGCATTGAAGGCGTTGAGGATGATGAAGATGGCCACTTCCTGACGGTGAATGAGGCTAAATGGGCGCGGCCACAGTTGGAAGATGGCTCAACCGGCAGCCGCCCGCAGGTGGCCGCTGATATCTGGGCCGTGGGCGATGTGGTTTTTGTTAAAGAAATCCTGAAAGACGACGGCACCCGCGATTTCTGGTCGCTTCGGCAAATTCCCGGTGTGCAGGGCGCTTTTGTAGCGATGGACCCGCAAACAGGCCGCGTTCTGGCCATGCAGGGCGGGTTTTCCTACCAACACAGCAGCTTTAACCGCGCCACCCAAGCTCGGCGTCAGCCCGGCTCGGCCTTTAAGCCGTTTGTATATGCTGCCGCGCTGGATAATGGCTATACGCCTGCTTCCATCGTGGTGGATGCCCCGATTGAAGTTGATACAGGTGACGGCATTTGGCGGCCGCAAAACTCGTCTCGCAAGTTTTATGGCCCCGCGCCGATGCGCACCGGCATCGTAAATTCGCGGAACCTTATGACGGTTCGGATTGCCCAAGATGTCGGCATGGACGTGATCGCGGCCTATGCCGAGCGCTTTGGTATTTATGACAATATGCCGGAGCATCTGGCCTATTCATTGGGCGCGGGTGAAACCACGCTCTACAAAATGGTGAGCGCTTATTCCGAGTTTGCCAATGGTGGGCGGCGGGTAGAGCCAACGCTGGTAGACCGTGTGCAAGACCGCAACGGCAACACAATTTTGCGCCACGATCCGCGCACTTGCGTTGATTGCTCAGGCCCAAATCTCGTAACGGATATGGAGCCTTGGGTGCGCGATTATGCCCCGCAAATAATGGACCCAGTTACCGCATACCAGCTCGCCAGCATGATGCGCGGCGTGGTGGCGCGCGGCACGGCGGCGGCAACTGTTGGCCGCATGGGCTTGCCGATTTCGGGCAAAACCGGCACAACGAACAGCGCCAAAGACGCGTGGTTTATCGGCTTTACCCCGCAAATTGCAGCGGGCTGCTATATTGGCTATGACCAGCCCACGCCGATGGGGCGCGGGGCTTACGGCGGCTCTATGTGCGGGCCGGTATTCGTAGAATTTATGAAGGCCTATTTGCCGCGCCACGGCTCGTTTGAATACCCCCAGCCCGGCGGTACGGTTTTTGTGAAAATCGACAGGTATACTGGCGAGCGCCTGCCTGATGATTCAACAGGCGAAAATGTTGTGACCGAGCTTTTCCGTGCGGGCGAAGAGCCCGCTTATGGCGCTTATGGCGAATTTGTGGATGGCGGTTTTACCATGGGCCGCGATTTGCTATTCTTTGGCCGTGGCGAGGCCGACAGTCAAACGGTTGAGGTTGGCGGCCAGACGGTTATATTGCCGGCTAAAGCTACTTTCGGCGGGCTATCCGCTGGCGATGAATATTAAGAAAAGAACCAAACCATGCGCGCAGAAACCGAGAACCAAATTGCCCAGATTCGCAAAACCATTGACCTGCTAGCCCAGCGGCTAAATTTGGAAACCGCCGAGCACCGGATGGAAGAGTTCAACGCTATGTCCGAAGACCCGGACCTGTGGAATAACCCCACAAAGGCGCAAAAGCTGATGCGTGAGCGGCAGATGCTGGCCGACGCGATGGACAACTACAAAAACCTGTCCTCGGAGTTGCAAGATAATATCGACATGATTGAGCTTGGCGAAATGGAAGATGATTCCGAGGTGGTGCAAGACGCCGAATCAGCCATCGCCGCTTTGGTGGATGAAGCCGCCAAAAAGGAGCTGGAAGCGCTGCTTGACGGCGAAGTGGACGGTAATGACTGCTTCATAGAGATTAATGCGGGGGCTGGCGGCACCGAGAGTTGTGACTGGGCCTCTATGCTGGCGCGGATGTATGTGAGATGGGCCGAAAAGCATGGTTATAAGGTCGAAACGACGTCATATAACGGCGGAGACGAGGCCGGAATCAAGTCTGTTACCTACCAAGTTAAGGGGCTAAATGCTTACGGATGGTTAAAAAGTGAGAGCGGCGTTCATCGTTTGGTAAGGATTTCACCGTTTGATAGCGCTGCACGGCGACACACGTCGTTTAGCTCTGTCTGGGTTTATCCGGTCATTGATGATACGATCGAGATCGATATCAATCCGTCAGATTTGCGGGTTGATACCTATCGCTCCAGCGGGGCGGGTGGCCAGCACGTTAACAAAACGGACTCGGCTGTGCGGATGACCCACTTGCCAACCAATATTGTGGTGACGGCTTCCGCCAAATCACAGCACCAAAATCGGGCCACCTGTATGGCGGCGCTAAAATCGCGGCTTTACGAGATTGAAATGCGTAAGCGCACGGCCAGCATTCAGGACGCACATGACGCCAAGGGCGACGCGGGCTGGGGCAACCAAATTCGCTCCTACGTGCTGCAACCCTACCAAATGGTGAAAGACCTGCGCACAAATGTGGAAACCTCCGACAGCCAAGGGGTGCTGGACGGCGACCTTGATAAATTTATGGCCGCCGCTTTGGCGCTCGAAGTTACCGGAAAAAGCCGTGCCGATGCGCAGGCTGGCAGTTAATTTGTGATTTTTCAAGTTTAACCTAGACGCATTCAATAAAATCCCTTCTAATTCCCAAAAATGGGGGACAGATGGAAGTTACTAGAGAAGAACATGCAAGTGTATTGCCGGAAATCAACACGATTACCACGGCAGACCTGTTTGAATGCTTAAAAAACGGCTGGAACGACTATAAAAGAGCCCCCACTGTAGGGATCTTCTTTTCAGCTATTTACGTGCTTGGCGGATATGTCATCCTTTCAGTCCTGTTTTTTGCCGGAGAAATCTGGTGGATTATGCCACTTACGGTCGGGTTTCCGCTGCTTGCTCCATTTGCTGGCGTTGGTTTTTACGCTACGTCGTGCTTGATCGAGCACAAAGAAGAGGTGACTTGGAAGCGTGTACTAACCTGCGCGATATCGGAACGAAAACGCCAGATTCCATGGGTTGGGGCGATAATTGTGATTTGGTTTTTGCTTTATATGCTGATCAGCCACGCGCTATTTGCAATAACCATGGGGCTAACGGCGCTGACAAATATTACAAATTCGTTCAGCCTGTTTTTCACCCCTGAAGGCATTGTGATGATCGTCGCAGAAATTGGTATTGGCGCAGGATTTGCTTTTGCGCTGTTCTCAATCACCTTGGTCAGCCTACCGCTTTTACTTGAACGCGAAATAGATTTTGTAACGGGAATACTAACCAGCGTGCAGGCTGTGATGCTGAATTTCAAGGTTTTGATGATCTGGGCTTTTATCATCGCGACCATAATGTTTGTGTCTATGATGCCGCTATTGCTTGGGCTGTTTATTGCAATGCCTGTGCTGGGCCACGCAACGTGGCATCTTTATAGGAAATTGCTGGATGCACCCGAGGAACCAAAATTGCATTTTTAGGGATGTGCTGGATAGGCCATAACCACCGGAAGCGGCGCTCCACGGTTGATTTACTTTGATGCATTGCTCCCGCGCCGCGCCATTAACCTGGCGCTTTTGGCACGGATGGTTGTGGCGCAGCGCGAAGACAACACTTTAAAGAAGCGCGGTGGTAGACGCGCTGCTACGGTATTGCACATACATTTTTGCCGACAAGCCGCCTGCGTGGAGGGCTACGTTTCAGCGCGGAGCAGCATCCCAAACAGATCTTTTGGTGTGTCAGGGTCTGCCAGCATGTCTAGCTCTGTATGATTGCCGGGCTTTAGCTGGTCTCGGATATAGCGCAGGGCTGAGAAATCCTCGATCGCGAAGCCGACACTGTCAAACAGGGTGATTTGGCGGGGGTCAGTTCGGCCCTTGGCTTGGCCCGTGATCACTTGCCAAAGTTCGGTTATGGGGTGATCCGCATCCAGCTGCTGAATCTCGCCTTCAATGCGGGTTTGCTCTGGGAATTCCACAAAAATATCGGCGCGGAGGAGGATATCGCGGTGCAGCTCGGTTTTCCCCGGGCAATCTCCGCCGATGGCATTTATGTGCACGCCGGCGCCGACCATATTGTCGGTTAAAATTGTGGCGTATTGCTTGTCTGCGGTCACCGTAGTGATAATATCTGCGCCCTCAACAGCCTCTTGGGCGGTAGCGCAGATAATGATTTTAAAGCCAAATCCGGCCAGGTTTTTGGCACATTTTTTGGTGGCCTCGCTGTCAATATCATATAGCCGCAGGGTATCCACACCACAGATGGCCTTAAACGCCAGCGCCTGGAATTCGCTTTGCGCACCGTTGCCTATCATCGCCATAATATGTGCGCCTTTGGGGGCAAGGTGCTTGGCGGCCATAGCCGAGGTGGCCGCTGTGCGAAGTGCCGTGAGCAGCGTCATTTCCGAGAGCAGCATCGGGTATCCGGTGGCCACATCGGCTAGCACCCCAAAGGCGGTTACGGTTTGCAGGCCTGCCTGTGTGTTGTTTGGATGGCCATTAACATATTTGAAACCGTAAGCCTCTCCGTCGGAGGTCGGCATGAGCTCTATCACGCCTTCAGGCGAGTGGGCGGCCACGCGGGGGGATTTATCAAAGATTTCCCAGCGTTTGAAGTCGGATTCTATATAGTCAGCCATATCTTTTAGCAGGGTTTCCACCCCTACATTCAGCACGATTTTCATCATTTGGTCGACAGACACAAACGGGACGATATTCAGGTTTTTCATTTAGTAGCTCCGGGTTGGGCGGTCAAAAATTCGGCGACCCATGAGGGAGGCCGTGAGGTCTACCATCAGGCGCGCGGTGCGGCCTTTATGGTCAAGAAAAGGGTTGAGTTCGACGAGATCAAGCGAGGAGACAAGCCCGCTATCGTGCAGGATTTCCATAACCAGATGGGCTTCGCGGAAGGTGGCACCACCAGGAACGGTTGTGCCTACGGCGGGGGCGATGTTTGGCTCCAGAAAGTCCACATCGAGGCTCACATGGAGCTGGCCACCGGCGGCCCCAACTTTCGCTAGAAACACACGCAGCGGGGCGGCGATTCCGTGCTCGTCTATGGCGCGCATATCTACCACATTTACGCTGGTCGCTTGCAGGGCGGCTTGCTCGGCGGGGTCAATCGAGCGGGCACCGATGACGCAGATATTGCCGGAACTTAGCATGGGGGAGGGCGGGAAGGCTTCGAAGCCCGGTTGGCCCGTAAGATATGCCAAGGGCGTGCCGTGGAGATTGCCGGAGCCGGTGGTGTCTGGCGTGTGGAAATCTGGGTGGGCATCGAGCCAAAGCACAAAGAGCGGGCGGCTGGCGTGGCGCGCGACCCCGTGGATGGAGCCGAGCGACAAGCTATGGTCTCCGCCCATAAAAATAGGAAAACCATCCGCGGGCGTGGCGGCGCTTAGCGCGTTTGTCCATGCCACGGTTTCTGCCAGATGGTGCACTGCGGGGTTGCTATGTGGCAAGGCCGCCTGAGCGCGCGGGCTGACATTGCCAATATCGGCCACCTCGTGGCCAAGATTGCGTAGCATATCAGCCAATCCAGCCACGCGATAAGCATCTGGCCCCATCAGACACCCGGGTTGCTTCATGCCGGAATCGACGGGTGCACCGATCAATGTGAAATGGGTGTTTTGCATGAATAATCCCTTGTTTTACCCAATATGCTGTGTAATTTGGATAGATATTAGCCGCCAAATTGAGTAATAACTTGGTAATTTGTGCAAAATGGATAATAGGAAAGCAAAAATGGACGATGTTGATGTGAAATTAATTGCGGCGCTCCGGCACAATGCGCGCGCATCCCTTTCCACCCTTGCGGGGGAGGTGGGGGTGACCCGCGCCACGGTGCGTACGCGGTTGCAAAAGATGGAAAAGCGGGGGGATGTATTGGGTTACACGGTTGTGACCAAGGGGGATGTTGCGGGGCTGCCGGTGCGGGCTTTAATGATGATCGGGATTGAGGGGCGCGGGACCGAGCGGATTGTGGCGCGGATCAGCGGTATTCCGGAGGTGCAGGCCGTGCATACAACCAACGGAAAATGGGATTTGGTGGTGGAAATAGGCACCGATG
The DNA here is from genome assembly GCA_002402045.2 of Paracoccaceae bacterium. Taxonomy (GTDB): domain Bacteria; phylum Pseudomonadota; class Alphaproteobacteria; order Rhodobacterales; family Rhodobacteraceae; genus UBA3077. The sequence goes on from NVUX02000101.1 coordinate 20,819, forward strand.
CCTTGGTGGAACTGGACAGGGTTTTGGCCGTTATTCGACGATTTGAAGGGGTACAAAGCAGTGAGACCAGCATATTGCTGGCCTCACGGAAAATTTCAAAACTGGGGTAAGCCGCTAGAACGGGATTTCGTCGTCGAGGCCGCCAGCTGCAGGCGGGCCACCTTGTGGGCCGCCCTGATTGCCGCCGCCTTGGCTTCCGCCACCATAGCCGCCGCCCTGATTGCCACCACCATAGCCGCCGCCACCTTGGGCACCACCGCCTTGACTGCCGCCTTCTCCACCACCGCTATTGCGGCCGTCGAGCATTACGAGTTTGCTATCAAACCCTTGAAGCACGATTTCGGTTGAATACCGATCATTGCCGCTTTGGTCTTGCCATTTACGGGTTTGCAGCTTGCCTTCGATATAAATTGAAGAGCCTTTCCGAAGGTATTGTTCGCACACACGCACTAGCCCTTCGGAAAAAATGGCAACCGTATGCCATTCAGTCTTTTCACGGTTTTCACCAGTGTTTTTATCGCGCCAGCGCTCCGAGGTCGCAATCCGCAGATTGCAGACCTTGCCGCCATTGTTAAAGGTGCGAACCTCCGGGTCTGCGCCTAGGTTGCCAATAAGGGTTACTTTGTTCAAGCTGCCAGCCACGATGTTCTCCTGTTACGAATCTGTTGCGCCAGTATTAACCAACAACGCACCGACTGACCACACAGATATAAACCTAACATTTGATTAAATTTAGCGGTATAACGGCGGAAAAGCGAATTAGCAGGGTAAAGCAGAATGAAAACAGGTATAATCTGGCTGGCACTTGCCGCGCCTTTGGCGGCGCAAGAGATTGATATTAACACATTGGTGTTTCAAGGCAGCAACAGTATTATTGACAATTATCAGGCTCGCCAAGCCGAGCCGGGCAGCATGCAAGCCAACCTAGCCGAGCTGCGGCACCGCGTTTTGGCCGATCCGTTTCCTATTCCGGAGGCGGTAAATGAGGGTAGCTATTACCAAATGGCGATTAGGATGGCGGAGGAATATGGCATTCCGAAGCAGCTTTTCTTTAACCTGGTCACGGCGGAGTCCAACTGGGACCCGGTGATTGTATCGCCGCGCGGGGCCATCGGGCTGGCGCAGCTCATGCCGGGAACGGCTGAGGAACTGGGGGTGGACCCTTGGGATGCGCTGGAGAACCTAGAGGGTGGTGCGCGCTACCTAAGCCAGCAATATCGGCGCTTTGGAACATGGGAGCTGGCGCTGGCGGCGTATAATGCGGGGCCGGGGGCGGTTTCGCGTTATGACGGGATTCCGCCATATGCGGAGACGCAGGAGTATGTGAAGAAGATCTTGGCGGATGTGGTGATTCCGTGAGCCTCTTGACTTCCTACTCTCGTTTTAAGCTCCTAACCTTAGGTTGGGAGCTTAGTCTTGTCTACCCAGCCATTTCCACAAAAAAAATGTGATAGGCTAATCATGAATTTGATGACAAACAGGATAAGTAGCTTAGAGAATTGAACACGGTTTCAATAGGAAGCGTGGGAATATCGGCCAAGATAAAACAATCGAGTTGATTTCCTGTGAGTGGATAGGCTCGTGTTAGTGCTGCCAGTTTAAGTTGAATTATATCCAAGTTATACTTTTGTAGGGGGGAGTTTTGGGCGTACTTGTACAAGACGAAGGCTACGTATAGTTTTTTCCGTTCATTATCAATTTCCTGTCTGGCAGTACCAGAAAGTGCCAAATCACCTCCTATAAAGCTAGATTGAGCAACGAATAGAGGAGCCATAGACGAAATCATGTCTTCGCCGGCCTCTCTTCGATCGACACCGTTTAGGAACTGCCTAAATAATTTGTAGTAATAGAACTCGTTATAGATTGAATCTCCTTCATAGGCGGTCTCATGAATGCTTCCCGTAATCCCGCTTACATATGCAATTCCAATATCATCACACGCCATATCAAAGGTCAAATTGCTGGGGGCAACTTCAATGAGTGTTGCGTGATCAAAGCAGGTATCCTCTCCGGGTTGAGCGTAACACAACGTGGAAAAAATAAAAAAGAACCCGCAAACTATTGTGTTTCTGAATATCCACGATCCCATGCATTCTTTCCCTCTAGCATCACTATAGCCGTTAATTTGACCCTATAGAACTAAACTTCGGCATGTCAAATTCCTTTCCGAAAACTGCTGTAAAGGTTTCCATCCGCAACGCTGTTGGCAAAGTACTGCAATCCGGTATACTTGCCCTTAACGGAGGCCCCAATGCCTGATTTTCTGACAACAGCGCCTATGCCTGCAATACTTTCGCTACTCACCGTGGTGGTGATGTTTGTGCTGTTTATCCGAGAGAGCTACCCGACCGAAGTTGTGGCGCTGGCGGGGGCCGCCTTTATGCTGGTTTCGGGCGTGTTGCCTATCGACGATTTGCTTGCCGTGTTTTCCAATCCCGCACCGTGGACAGTGGGGGCAATGTTTATTCTTTCAGGCGCGCTGGTGCGCACGGGGGCGCTGAATGCGCTGAGCGGGCTGGTGACGGCTTATGCAGGCACACGGCCCAAAACGGTGCTGGCGGGGCTGGCTGGGTTTACGCTGCTGGCGTCGGCTTTTATGAATAACACGCCAGTGGTGGTGGTGCTCATTCCGATCACGGTGCAGCTGGCGCGCAGCCTTGGGGTTATGCCGTCTAAGCTGCTGATTCCGCTTTCCTATACCGCGATATTTGGCGGTATGCTCACGCTGATCGGCACCTCGACCAACCTTTTGGTGGACGGCGTGGCGCAGGGGCATGGGCTAGAGCCCTTTGGGCTTTTTGAGGTTACGCCACTGGCGGTTATTTTGGCGATCTTCGGCATGGGATACCTTTGGCTGCTGGGGCCACGCCTGTTACCTGAGCGGTTTTCGATGTCTGATATGCTGGTGAGCCGGCAGAAAACCAACTTTTTTACCGAGGTCGCGGTGCCTGAAGGATCCAAAGTGATCGGGGCTAAAGCGCTGGAGCTTGATCTGTTTAACCGCCCCGGCATGCGGGTGGTAGATGTGCTGCGCGGTGATGAAAGCCTGCGGCGGGAGCTAAAGGCGGTGGTGCTGGCGGCGGGAGACCGCGTGGTGCTGAAAACCGGCATGGACGAGCTGCTCGGCCTGCGAGAAAGCAGTGCGCTGGAGATGGTTGACCAGATTCGGCAGGAGAAAACTACGACCGTTGAGGCGCTGATATCGCCGGGCTGCCGGATGATCGGCAAGCGGCTGGGGAGCCTGCGGCTGCGGCGGCGCTATGGGGTTTATCTGCTGGCGGTGCATCGGCGCAACCAAAACCTGGGCTCGGCGCTTGACGAAATAGTCGTGCGGGTAGGCGACACGCTATTGCTGGAGGGCGCGGCGGAAGATATTCGGCGGCTGGCGGAGGATATGGAGTTGGTTGATGTGGCCCACCCCGAGGCGCGGCCCTATAGGCGCGGCCATGCGCCGATTGTTATTGGCGCGCTGGTGGCTGTGGTGGGCTTGGCGGCCTTTAATATTGCCCCGATATTTGCGGCGGCGCTGGTGGCCGTGGCCTTTGTGCTGCTGGTGCGGGCAATAGATGCCGACGAGGCCTTTGGCTTTGTTGATGGCCGCTTGTTGGTGCTTATATTCTCAATGTTGGCCATCGGGGCCGGGCTTGAGCGCTCTGGCGCGGTGGTGCTCATTGCTGACGGGCTGGCCCCGTGGCTGCGGGTGCTGCCCGCGCCGTTGCTTATTTGGGCGATATATTTGATGACATCCGTGCTGACAGAACTGGTGAGCAATAATGCGGTGGCTGTCGTGGTCACCCCCGTGGCCATCGGGCTGGCACATAGCCTCGGGATAGACCCGCGCCCGCTGGTGATCGCGGTTATGGTGGCCGCTTCGGCCAGCTTTGCTACACCCATTGGCTACCAGACCAACACGCTGGTTTATGGCCCCGGCGGCTATAGCTTTACCGATTTCATGAAGATAGGCATTCCGCTCAATATCGCCATCGGTATGCTGGCCAGCGTGCTAATTCCGTGGTTTTGGCCGCTATGAAGCGTAAGATCATTGCGAGTAGGTTTATGGTTCGGCACTACAGTCAGAATCCTGCAATTTAGCTTTCAGTTTTTGATCGGTTCCTCGCTCAAAGGAATATCTACAATATTCGACTTCACCTGCATTCCAAATGTAAGAACTGTGTATTCTTTCGCTGAGTATTTCAGGCGCTTCATCCAGAATTCTTATACGCGAGTCTTGAACGGCGTCTTTTTTTACGGCGATCGCGATAATAAACCTCTTACCTGTAAATAGTAGCCGCAGATCTCCATAGTAAGGGATCGTCCTAATGGGTTCAATTATCTCAAGCCTCTCTAGCGCATCTGCCAAGGCTAATTTAAGTCGTCTATCCCTATTGTTGCGCGCCGTACTAATATAATTATCAAGAGTTTTGTCGCTCCAAATAACGACAAACCTTTCCTCAAAAAACGATGGATTTTCGATGGAACTCTCTCTTTGTAAGAGAACGCGGCACATATCTGCTGGCCGCGGCCCAGTCTCAGGGTTTCTTCGATCTGAGCTAATCATATGGTCAAGCATATCTAGGATGCTTTCGTCAGTGTTGCCATTTTGTGATTGCCGTTCTGCAAGTCGAGAAATAATCTGGCACGACGACTCTGCGTTTTGTGGGCTTTTGTAGTAGTTTTCAAAGTAGGGAAGCGAGAGTTCAAAGAGCGATAGGTCAAATTGCTTTGCTTCCAAAATTGAAGCCGTTTTATTGGCAGATATTGAAAATCCTGCGCTTGTGAGTGCGGCCGCCACAGTTACCATGGAAATAATAGTAGGAATTTTGTCCCAAACTGAAGATGTTTTTTTGAAGTAATTTCCACGCACCTTTGGATTTCCTGCCCTCAGTTTTCTTCTTGAGTTGCTCCGCATAACACATCTCCTCAACCTATTAGGCGCAAACTAAAACAAAAGTCAACTTAAAGGGTTAATCGATTGAAATACCCTTTTCAGTTTCAGCTGAAACCGCTAGTGCTGCAACCTATGAAACAACACTGGCAAACCCTTCTCATCGTGGCGGCTATCTTCCTGCTTTGGAACACCCCGCTTATGATCCCGCTCAAAATTCTGATCGTGTTTTTTCATGAGCTTTCGCACGGGCTGGCGGCGCTGCTTACGGGGGGAAGTATTGAGAGCATATCTGTTTCGCCACAGCAGGGCGGGCTGACGGTAACGCGGGGCGGGTGGCTGTTTTTCATCACCTCGGCGGGCTATCTTGGCTCGTTGCTTATCGGAGTTTTGCTGTATTTGGCGGCGCTCAACACAAAGGCCGACAAGCTGATCATGGGGGCGCTGGGGGCCACGATGCTGCTGGTGGCTGCGCTTTATATGCGCGAGCTGTTTGCACTCGGGTTTACCATTGCGGCGGGGGCGGCGATGCTTTTGAGCGCCAAATACCTGCCCGAAAACATCAACGATGCAGCGCTGCGGGTATTTGGGCTGGTCAGCATGGGCTATGTTCCGTTTGATATTTTGAGCGATACGATTTTGCGCTCAAACCTGCGCTCTGATGCCTATAATCTTTCAACCCAAACCTACTTGCCAACGGTGTTTTGGGGCGGGCTATGGCTGCTCATCAGTCTGGTGGTGATTTTCTACACTTTTAAGAGAAGTCAGCGCGCCAGCAGGTGACAAAAGCGACCTGTTTAGGTCGCGCTTGTGTAAGACGTGACCATTCCATGCTATAAAGCTCGGCAAAAAGGGTCGCAAAATGGGATATATTCTCAAAAACTCATGGGCATTGCTGCTGGGCATGTTCCTTTTAATGCTGGGCAACGGCACCCAAGGCACGCTGCTTTCGGTGCGCGGCGCGCTTGAGGGCTTTGGCCCCACCACCATGTCTTATGTGATGGCGGCATATTACGTCGGCTTTTTGCTGGGCTCAAAACTGGCCCCGCAGCTTATTCGCCGCGTTGGGCATGTGCGGGTGTTTGCGGCGCTGGCGTCGCTGGTTTCTGCCGCCTTTATTGCCTTCGCGATGGCACCAGACCCATACGTTTGGGCGCTCCTTCGGCTGATCGTTGGTTTTGGGTTTTCGGGCGTTTATGTGGTGGCCGAAAGCTGGCTGAACGATGCGGCCACCAATGAAACGCGGGGGCAGGCGCTCTCGGCGTATATGATCATCCAGATGCTGGGCTTTGTGCTGGCGCAGTTCCTTATTCTCATGGCCGACCCTTCGGGCTTTGTGCTGTTTGCCGTCATTTCGATACTGGTTTCGGTGTCTTTTGCGCCAATATTGCTTTCGGTTTCTCCTGCACCCGCCTTTCATGCCTCGCCACCAATGACCATGAAACGCTTGTTTAAAACTTCCCCATTGGGCACGGTGGGGGCGTTTATTTTGGGCGGTGTGCTCTCGGTGCTCTTCGGCATGACAGCGGTTTTTGCCACTGAAAACAACCTTGCGACCTCTGAAATATCGCTTTTGGTTGGCGTAACCTACCTTGGTGCCGTGGTTATGCAATACCCGATCGGCTGGATGTCTGACCGGATGGACCGGCGCTTGCTGATCGTAATTGTAACCGGATTTTCGGCTGTCAGCATCGCCCTGGCTCTGCCTTTTACAGGGTCTTTTTATATGCTTCTGGCGCTGGGGTTCTTGATAGGCGCTACGGCCACCCCGCTTTACTCGCTGCTGATTGCGCACACAAACGATTACTTGGAGCCAGAGGACATGGCAAATGCCTCAGGTGCCTTGGTGTTTTTGAATGGTGTCGGCGCGGCTGGCACGCCTGTTCTGGTGGGCCTCGCGATGAGCCGTTACGGCCCCAACAGCTATTACTATGCGCTGATATTGCTGATGGGCAGCATTGCGCTTTACGGCGCTTTCCGGATGACCCGCCGCGAGGCTATTCCGGTAGAAGACACCATGAGCTATACGCCTGTTATGCCGCAATCTACCCCGATTGCTGCCGAAGTTGCGCAAGAAGTTGCCATTGAGGCAGCGGAAGCCGAGGAGGACGAGCACGCGACGTAAGTTTACCCTTGCCCGAATCAATATTTAGCCGTTTAGCTAGATATAGGCACAATCTTGGGGAACAAGCTGATGACCATAACACCTGACGAAATTATTGATTTTTGGCAAAAAGACGTGGGGCAAAAAGGCTGGTATATCGTTGATGCCGCGGTTGATCAAAAAATCCGCGACCGCTACCTCGACTTTTGGCATGATATTCGCGCGGGCGAGTATGATAAATGGACATGTAATGCCAAAGGCGCGCTGGCCATGTTGATCGCGATTGACCAATTCCCGCGCAACATGTTTCGCGGCTCTGGGGATAGCTTTGCGACCGATAGCAAGGCGCGCTGCATCGCGAAACGCGCGATATTTTCAGGGCAAGACCTGACGGTTGAAGAGCCAATGCGGCAGTTTTTCTACCTGCCACTTATGCATTCCGAAGTGCTGGCTGACCAAGATACCAACATGCGGATGTTTAAACAGAATATGTCTGGTGAGGGCCGCTTTTTGCACCCGCGCGCCCATCGTGAAGTTATCCGCAAGTTTGGGCGGTTTCCGTATCGCAACAAGGCGATGGGGCGGATGTCCACTCAAGCCGAAAAGGACTACGTGGCGGCGGGTGGCTATGGGCTAACGGTTAAGGAAATTCAGGCGCAGGTTTAGCGTTGTCATAGATAGAATACTTGGGCCGAAATTGCCTTCAGCCCAAGTTTAAATCATTCGCCGCTAACTAAAACCTGCCAAGCTTTCAAAGCGAAGTTTTGGCAAAAAACCATTTGGCCAACCCAAGTGGAAATCGACTTGAAAACGTAGTGGGTCCAGAGTGGGTGCCGATGCCGAATTTCTGTATTTTTGTGTCCGCAAGCGAACAACTTTATCCCCGAAAGCATTGAAAATAAGAAAAATGGAGCGGGCGAAGGGGCTCGAACCCTCGACATTCAGCTTGGGAAGCTGATGCTCTACCAACTGAGCTACACCCGCAATAAGGAAGATTTAGCGCGGTGCTGGCGCGGCGTCAATGCGATTGTGGTTGCCATGTGGGAAAATCCGGCCATTATGTGAACAAGCGTTCAGGAGATGAAAATGGATTTAGGTATTACCAAAAAAGTGGCCCCGCTGATTGAGGCTGTGCGGGAGATGGTGACGGCCGAAATTGTGCCGTTGGAAGAGGAGTACGGCCGCGAGGTTGGCAAGGGCGGAGACCGTTTTGTATATACCACTCGGATGACCGAGATTCTGGAGGGGTTAAAGGCAGAGGCGCGGGCGCGCGGGCTATGGAATTTTTGGCTGACGAATAGCGATAAGGGCTACGGGCTGAGCACGGTTGAATATGCTTTCTTGGCCGAAGAAATGGGAAAAACCCCGCTCGGGGCCGAGGTGTTTAACTGCTCGGCGCCTGATACCGGCAATATGGAAGTGTTGGAGCGCTACGGCACAGCGGATCATAAAGAAAAGTGGCTAACGCCCTTGCTGAACGGAGAAATTCGCTCTGCGTATTTGATGACAGAACCGGATATGGCCAGCTCTGATGCGACCAATATCTCGATGTCTTGTGTGCGTGAGGGCGATGAATATGTGCTGAATGGCGAAAAATGGTGGGCTAGCGGGGCAGGGGACCCGCGCTGTGCGATTTACATCGTTATGGTGAAAACCGGCGGGGAAGGCGCGCAGAAATATCGGCAGCACTCAATGGTTTTGGTGCCAGCGGATGCTGCGGGTGTTGAGGTGCTGCGCCCGATGCAAGTTTACGGGCATGATGATGCGCCGCATGGGCATATGCATATCAAATTTACCGATGTGCGGGTGCCAGTTGAGAGCCTGCTGCTCGGGGAAGGGCGGGGCTTTGAAGTTTCGCAGGGGCGGCTTGGGCCGGGGCGGATTCATCACTGCATGCGGGCCATTGGCCATGCTGAAAATGCGCTGGAACTGATGTGCAAGCGCGGGTTGGCGCGGGAGGCTTTTGGCAAGAAAATCGCGCATTTGGGGGCCAATTACGATATTATCGCCGAGTGCCGGATGGATATTGAGCAGGCGCGGTTACTGTGCCTGAAAGCGGCGTGGATGATGGACCAAGGGGATGCCAAAGCGGCCGCGCCGTGGATTAGCATGATCAAGGTGGTGGCCCCGAAAATGGCGCTTAAAGTTGTGGATGAAGCGGTGCAAATGTATGGCGCTCAGGGGATTTCACAAGATACGCCACTGGCGGCAAGCTGGACACATGTGCGCACGCTGCGGCTGGCAGATGGGCCGGATGCAGTGCATCGTCGACAGGTGGCGCGCGCGGAGCTTCGGCAATATACCAACGAGAAAATTTAATGGATTTCAAACGGATAACCGAATATCTTGAAGCGGAAGTCGAGGGTTTTGAAGGGTCGGTTGAGGCCGCTAAAACCCCGAGTGGGCAGAGCAATCCGACGTACATTCTTACCACGCCAAGTGGTAAATATGTGCTGCGGAGCAAGCCAGCGGGCAAGTTGCTGAAATCGGCCCACGCTGTGGATCGTGAGTTCAGGGTTTTGCGGGCGCTGCATGCCGAGGGGCTTCCGGTTCCGGAGGTTTTTGTGCTGTGCGATGACCGCGCGGTCTCTGAAACCATGTTTTACCTCATGGCCTTTTCTGAGGGGGAAAACTATGGCGACCCGAGGCTGCCGGACAGCATGCCTGAGGGCCGCCGCGCAGTTTATGACCAGATGAACAAGGGGCTGGCGGCGGTGCATTCGGTGGACCTCGCCAAAGCTGGGCTGCTGGATTATGGCCCGCCCGGGAGCTATTTTGAGCGTCAACTTAGCCGTTGGAGCAAGCAATATGAGGCCAGTGCAACCGAGGCCATTCCGGCCATGGGTGCACTAATAAGCTGGCTTGGCAGCCACATGCCGCCTGACGATGGCACCGTGACTTTGGTGCATGGGGATTGGCGCATTGATAATCTGCTGTTTGATAAAAAAACCAACGCCTTAACGGCTATTCTTGATTGGGAGCTTTCAACCCTTGGCCATCCGCTAGCCGACCTTGGCGCGCAGCTTATGCAGTGGCAAATGCCTGTGGGCGCCGAGGGGCGGGGCTTGGCGGGGGTGGACCGTGCGGCGTTGGGTATTCCGAGTGATGAGGCCTATGTGGCGGCATATGCGACGCGCATGAATATACCGGTGCCGGATATGCGGTTTTACGTGGCCTTCAGCTTTTTTAGAATGGCCGCAATTCTGCAAGGCGTGAAACGGCGGGCCTTGGACGGCAATGCCTCTAACCCGCAAAAGGCGCTGGAGTTGGGCGCGTATGTGGGGCTTTTTGCCGAGGCCGGACTGGCGCGGGCTAAAGCTTAGCGCGGAATAACGATTTTGGCGCTTAACCCGCCCAAATCATCGCTTTTACCCAGTTCAAAAGTGCCGCCATGGGCGCGCGCAATATCAAGCGTGATGCTCAGCCCAAGCCCCACACCGGCGTGGTGGCCCCGTGCTTCATCTAGCCGCGCAAAGGGTTGCAAGGCGCGCTCAAAGTCCTCGGGCGCGATGCCCGGCCCGTCATCTTCCACACGGTATTCTAAAAACCGCTGGCTAAGTGTCACTGATAATCTAACCGTGTTGCCGTATTGTTGCGCGTTGCCAATAAGGTTTTGCAGAGCGCGGGAGATGGCGTCTTTGCGCAGTACCACGTTGCTAATATCGGCGGTTGACTGGCGGACAACTACCGAAATATCGCCATACTTGTGGGCAATTTCATGGGCGAGCGCTATTGGGTCTACCGGCTGGCCCGCCTCGGTTTGGTTATCCCGAGCAAAGGCCAAAAATCCGTCAAGCATCTGTTCCATTTCGGTAATGTCGGCTTTTAGCTCTTCGGTGTCGTCCATAAACTCTAGGGCCAGCTTCATGCGGGTAAGGGGCGTGCGCAGATCGTGGCTAACACCTGAGAGCATTTGCGTGCGTTGCTCCACCTGCCGCTCCAACTTGTTGCGCATGCTCAGGAAGGCCAGCGCGGCGCGGCGCACCTCGGTGGAGCCAGCAGGGTGGATAGGTGCATCGCGGCCCTTGCCGTAAGCCTCGGCGGCTTCGGCCAGCCGGTTAATAGGGCGGGTTTGGTTGCGCAGAAACATAATGGAAATGACGGTCAGGATGATGGAGGTGAAAAGCATAAGCACTAAAAGCTGGTGAGGGTTGATCGCGGTCACACGCCCCCGCGAAATCACTGCCTCTAGCTGGCCTTTTTTGAGCTGAATTTTAAGCGCCACCCGGCCCGCAACGCTCAAAAGGTCCACCGAAAGGGGCTGCTCGATATCGCGGTGCAGCGTGTTGATGAGGGTTTTGCCCGACAGGTCATAAAACACGACACGGTCTGGCGGTAAGGGCCGAGAATCCGGGGTAAGCAACAGCAACATTTCCAGATTTACCGAAATTTCGTCAAGCGCCGCCTGTGGGTCTTCTGAGCGGGCCACCTGCTCAATAGCGAATTTGAGCTCAAGGATGACCGAAGCCGCCATTTGCTCGGTTACGCTTTGAAAATGGCGCTGGATAAACACTTGACCGACCACCAGTTGCAGCCCGATCATCGGAAGCAACAGAATGAGCACCGCCCGCCCAAAGAGCGAACGCGGCATGTATCGCTTGAGCCAGCCAAAATTCATGGCTAAGGGTTAAGCGGCGAGGGGCAATAGCGCAAGGGGGCGCAGAATGTTTAACAAAGAGCATAATCCGGAAATAGGCGTGGCTGAGGATTTGGCCGAGGGGCTAAGCGTGGTCACCGCGCCCAATGCCAGCCCGATGACATTTACCGGCACCCAAAGCTATATCTTGGGAGATAGCGAGGTGGCGATAATTGACCCGGGGCCAAATGACCCTGCGCATTTTGCGGCGCTTAAAAAGGCCGTAGCCGGGCGGCGGATAAGTCATGTTTTTGTGACCCATTCACATGTGGACCACTCGCCGCTCGCCAAGGATTTTGAAGCGCCTGTGCTGGCGTTTGGGCCGAGCGGTGCCGGGATGAGCGATGTGATGCTGGCCCTTAAGGACCATGAGGGCGGTGAGGGGATAGACACGGATTTTGCGCCAGACCAGATGTTGGCTGATGGCGATATTGTTAAGGGGGACGGCTGGTCGCTAGAGGCAGTGCATACGCCCGGCCATATGTCTAACCACCTGTGCTTTGCTTTTGAGGGCGGGTTGCTGAGTGGTGACCATGTGATGGCATGGTCCACCACGCTGGTGTCTCCGCCAGATGGGGACCTGACGCAATTTATGGCGTCACTACGCAAGCTACAAGCCCGCGATGATGCGCGCTATTTCCCCGGCCACGGACCGGTGCTGGAAGATCCGCAGGCAATGCTGGCGTATCAGATATCGCATCGCCTAGACCGCGAGGCGCAGATACTGTCTGCCCTGCCGGGGAAGATACCGGCCCTCACGGCAGCCATTTATAAAAATCTGGATAGCCGGTTATTGCCGATGGCCGCGCGCAATGTGTTTTCGCATTTGGTTGATCTATGCCATCGGGGGAAAGTGCACTGCCATGGCCCGCTCCGCTTTGATGGGCATTTTGAATTGGCGGGCTAACCCACCATTTTGCTGCCTAATTTTGCAATTTCGCCTTTTTTAACGGGCCGTAAACTGCTGAGGTTGCTTATGGCGACGTAATCGCACGCCCGCTCTCTGAGCGCCATCAGCAACAATTTTTCGAACTTTGGCAATTATCCTCTTGTGACCTCAAATCGGCTTTGCTATATCGCCCTCACCAACGCTTAAAGCGTGGCCTGTTCCGGCGTAGCTCAGTGGTAGAGCAGTTGACTGTTAATCAATTTGTCGTAGGTTCGATCCCTACCGCCGGAGCCAGAAAACCCCCGCATACATCACCTAACTCACTGACAAACAACACAAAATAGATATATAAAATTGTGTTTGACTTGTGTTGTGGTTGTTTTGCATAACTATTTGCATAACAAATTGCATAACGGGGTCGAAATGGCGGTTTATCGTCGGGGTAAAACTGGAATATTCTGGCTGATAAAGCGGGTTCCGGCGCGATATGGCTCGGTGGAGCCGCGCGCAAGAATTCAGCAATCATTGCGGACAGAATCGCGGGGCGTGGCCGAAAGAAAGGGTGCAGCGGCTTGGGAGCTATATCTTGCGCGCTGGGATGCCTTGAAGGCCGGCCGTGATGGCGATGCGGCGGAATTGCACGCCCAACTGGTGCGGATATGCGAATCGTCTGGTTTTGAATATAAGCCTGCGGCCGAGCTGGCTCTTGATGCCCCGCTTCGCGATATTCTTGCGCGGATAGATGTGGTGGAATCTAACAGCCCAGAAACCGCCATGGCGCTACTTGGCGGCTCTGATGCGCCTGCCATTACCGCCTCGACTCTGTTTTCCACGTATGCTGACCTCACGCGCGCCGAGCATATCGGGAAATCTAGCGACCAGCGCCGCAAGTGGAAAAATGACCGTCAGCGTGCCATTGCCAGTTTTATGACCGCTGTTGGTGATATTGACATCGCGAGTATGACCCGGAGCGATGTGATGCGCTTTCGGTTGTGGCTGTCAGCCCGGATCGAGGCGGGCGAGATTGGGCCGTACTCGGCCAACCGCGAGATTTACACACTCGGGGCCATGTGCAAGGCCGTGTTGCGCCTCAAGTTGGGGCGTGAGACGGAAATCTTTAAAGCCATGCTCTTCCCCGAGAAAAAGACCAAGCGACGCAACAGGCAGGTGAGTTTTTCTACCGCATGGATAGGTGAGAATATCACTGCGCCTGATTCGTTGGCCGAGCTGAATACTGACGCGCGTGATTGCTGGATCGCCATGGTCAATACCGGCGCACGGCCTTCAGAGTTGCTAAGTCTGACCGCCGAAACCATCCACCTCGAAGATGAAACACCACATATTTCAATCGAGGCTGGGGCGCGGCAGCTTAAATCCGTGAACGCTGAACGCAAAATTCCGCTGGCGGGGGCATCACTTGCAGCCTTTCAGCGGCACCCGCAGGGTTTTTCCCGATATTCCAGCGCAAATGGGTGGAGTGCTACCGTGCGCAAATATTGCAGAGACCGTGCGTTATTCCCCACATCCGAGCATGTTCCATACAGTTTGCGGCACAGCTTCAACGACCGGCTGCAAAATGCGGGATGCCCTGATTCAATACGGCGGGAATTGATGGGGCATGCCCCTGAAGGTACGAGCTATGGCGAAGGGGTGTGGCTGGAAACGGCGGCGGAGTGGATCGCTAAAATTTCTATCTAGGCGCGGCTGACTGATTGGCTTCAACCATTTTTCGCGCCATAGCCATGGCCGCATCTTGCGCCGTACGCGCCTCCAACTCACGGTTGAGCCGCTCAAGAATCGGGCCGAGCTGCGGCAAATCATGAGTGACCATGATCTGCGCCAGCTTGGCGCGTGAGGCTTCTATGGCGGCACGGGTGATCATGGCTAGGAGCTAGTTCCTAGATTATAAGTATTTCCGTGCACCACTTCAAATGAGCAGGCCAACCCCCACAGGTAAATAGCCATCACAAGCCACCCTTCATTTCTCTCGCCTTTTGTTCCAGCTTTGCTACGGCCATTATCACCGGCTTCACTTCGTCATCAGCTGCGTCGTAGCTCAGGCTCCACCTGCCATTCAGGCGGGGGAGCATGGCGCGCGGAATGGCTTCCCAATTTGCGAGGGCGGTGTTGGTTTTGTCACCATCGAGGCACTTGAGGACCATGCCTTCCGGCACTGGGCCATTGGCCTTTTCCCATAGCCAGCGATGCTTATGAACGTGCCTACGCTCATAACCTGTGTGCGGGTTCTTTTCCGCCACGCTGATTTCCACGTATCCGTCCGTGGTGATATGCTCATGCCCTAGATGCTTGGTGTTGTGGGGGCGCTGGCCTTTTTTGAACTGGGTGCGGGCGCTGTTGGCATTGAAAGGCATTTTCTTGCCTTTATTCTCCGGCACGCTGCCAGGGGCGTAGCAACCCGTGCGGCCAGTCTTCCAGCCTTTGCGCTTGCAGAGGGACGTGTAGTTTGAAAACGAGATATCGCTGCGCTTAAACGCCTGGCAAAACTCGGCATGGGCCGTGCGGCGCAGCTGGGTTTTGTGGGCCTCGATCCACGCTAGTTCGTTAGTTGAATATGATAGTGCTCGACCTTTCATTCTGCTTTACCTCCGATTTGGGGCAGCATGGGCAGCAACTTGTCGCCGTGTTCGGCATAAAGCTTGGCGGCCTTCAGTTGCAAATCGCCGTTGGCTACGAGTTGGCCTGCGACCGAAACTATGGCTTTAGAACGGTCGCACTCGGTCGCAATTTGCTCAGGCGTAAGATCTTCTTCGCCCAGGCGTTCGAGCTGAGCAAATAGGTGGTTGGTCAGATCTTTCATTTTATTCTTCATATCGTCACCAGCGCGTAAGCCGCGCCCGCGATGTAAAACCCGA
>NVUX02000102.1 GCA_002402045.2 Paracoccaceae bacterium
AACCCCAACGCAAGCAAAGCCAATAGACGAGCTCGCTATATGAGAGCATCTCGCCTATCGGCTTTGCTCCTCAAAGGTGGGTCAGTTTTAAATGCCAAAACCGGGTCAGTTTTAAACGCTCATTGACAACCTTCTTGAATTGTATTTATCAAATAGGGCGTCTAGGCCTTTTTCGCCTACCTGCCTTTCTATAAGTGCAAGAACTGCTTCCGGAGCGACCGGAGCCACTCGCATAAACATATCTACGGCATCTTCGTTTAGCCCTGATAAATCTGATAGTAAGCCATTTGGTGCCAGCCATCGCTCCACAATACTTTGGGCAACGGGATGGTCGTGCAAGTATCCAATACGTCTTCCAAAAGACTTTAATAGGCGCATGCTGCCTTTATTTTCGAATAGTTCACGCAGCATATCGGTTGGAATTCTATTTAGTGCGTCCGCTGCAAGCCGATTAGCAATGGCATGGGGCAAGACGGCTCGCCAACGCCCACGTTTCTGCGCGATTTGCCTTTCCAACAAAGTTTCAGCGGCTCTATGCATTCTCAATCGGCTTTGATCACATAGAAGGCCAAGTAGGTTTAGCTCATCTGCCCCAGCTTCATCTGACTCGACTGAAAATGAATAAACTAGCGAGAGAGCTTCTGCGGCCTCACGTAAATCAGTTGAACTTTCATTTCTTTGCCTAAACAGGCGATCAAACAATTCAGTGTCTGTTAGTTGCGTAAGGCTTTCGCCAGCGGGAACAGCGTCAGCCAATGCAAGAGCCAATCGTGCGTTTCCTTGGGAAAATTCCGCTATTTTTTGTACGTTTAGTTGTCCAAGGCTCGGATGCCGACGCCCGACAAGCTTTTCCGCAATTTCAGTGCCAATCGCTTCCATGCTAACAACGTCAGTTGTTTGTGTTTTATCATCCCTGATATCATATTCAATCGTTACCAACTTCACCGGTGCATCAATTTTTGATAGTCGGGTCGCAAGGCGATTATGAAGCTCTGCCGGACAGTTATCTAAGATCAATATAGCAGAATGTTTCAGCGCAACTAATATATCGAACATTTCCCCAGCCAGAGGGCTAAGATCGTCACCAACGTCGGCATAGATTGCCTGCGTTGAATCAAGTTGAACATCACCAACTTCTTCTTCAAACAATGCTTGAACGAACCTTGTTTTCCCGACGCCTGAAAGCCCAGTAATTCGAACAGCCTTTCCTCCATCACGAATTAGTCGACGAACCTCGGGGATTGCCTGTACTAGAGATAGAGGATCATTGCCAACTCCAGGCACAAGCACTTTGACACCGTCTTCACAGATTAGGGTGTCATCCTCTTCAAGCGGAGTTGGACTCCAACGTCCATGTGGTTTCCACCCAGATAAAGGTTTTCCAAGCACGCCACGGACCCAGATTTGAACTGAAGGGTGTTCGCGCAGCCATGCATGCAAGCGTGATCGGTCGTAAAAATCTAGGTGTAGCCCCTTCAACCCTTTTGCCACTGATCGCATAGTTTTGATGCGGCGTTGGTAAATTGGGTCTGCATTGTCATCTAATAGACTGACAATGACATACGCTCCTTTGGATTTGGCAAGTTCGTGCAAAATTGGCGATATCGAACCATTTGGCTTCATTTCACTTTCGATTGACGACTTAGGCATCTTGGGCCGTTTGACCTGAAAGACTGTATTTGATCTCGGAACGTAGTTCCCCTGAAAGTTGTCTGTATGAAGTTCTATTCTGATATCCACACCACCGTCTGGTGCATTCAATGATCCGCTCCACCTCACATCGCGGGTCTGTCCACCTTGTAAGCTTATCTCAGATTGAGAAAGTCGCGCAACCAGCTCTTCAAGTTGTTCGTCTGATAAACCAATAAGATCGTCTTTTTGTATTTCTAATATCGACATTGCGACCTCCTGATTTACGTTGGATATCCTTGCGCCTGAGTTTTAAAAAATCTTACCGCAATACAGTTAACCTAACATGTCACCAAGATTTGTGCACGTTTTTATGTTCAGTTTTCATAGAAGATAGCATCTATAATTCACGTTTCGTTCTCCTCACCAAAACGGATGCATTGCCGGTTCATACTCGACTTCGTTGAGGTTAAGCATCATGTCACAGTTGGTACTACCATTTTTTGGAGTTAAGGTGTTCCGCAAGATGTGTGTGGTAGTACCACACAATCATGACAAGGGGGTTGCTGCGCTCCCCCGTTGTATCCCCCAAAGCCAATGATGACGGACAGGCATTGAGCCTTTTCCGTCATCATACAAACATATCGGTGTTTGATCCCTCGCAAGGGAGACTTCGCTCTCCCTGCACCCATCGCCCATTTCATGGAGACAAATGAAGGGAGCTTTCACGCTACCCTTCCTTGGAGCCTTCCCATCGACTTGGGCGGCGTTCCTGCCCCCAAGACCCCAGACCAACCCTGCGCGGTTTGGATGCCGCTAGCTTGTCAAAGCTGAACCTGATCAGGGACTATTACGTCCCATGAACCTACTCACAGTGTGGGGGATATTTGACTGCTGACAAGGCTCATATGGGCGGGATGCGGACCGTCGCTGCATTCCTCCTGGATGACTGCTATGGGACGCTGTCTCGCATGTGGCTTTCACAAACTCATGTGATTTGTAACCTCCCCCTGAAAAGGCAGGCACGCGTCTAGCCATTCAAGCGAACTCAATCACGCGAAAACCACATTCGGCGTAGCAATCCATCCTTCAAAACAAAGGTGTGATAAAGTGCTGCCCCGACATGTGCAGCCAGGAGACCGCCGAGCAACCAAACACCCAGACCGTGAGCCTGGCGAGGCGGGTAGTCATTAAAATCTGGCAGAGGGGCATCGACCCAACCCGAAATAATTGGCCCCGCACCGGAGAGAATGAACATGCCAATGCCACTTGCCGCCATCAAGATCAGAGCGAGATACAAACCAAAGTGTACGGCTTGGGCCGAGAGGTTTTGCCAGCGTGGTGAGCCTTCTGGATGCTCTGGCTTTTTGTCTAAAAACAGCCACCAGACGATGCGGAACAATGTCAAAAGGCCGATAAGTGACCCCACCGGCGCGTGAATTTTCAAAAGAGCCGTCTTGGCGTCAGGGTCTGTCAGTCCTGCAATCCGCGTCCCGGATAGGAGAAGCCCGATGATCAGGAATGCGGTTACCCAATGGATCAGCACTGGGACGTTACCGAACTTTTTTGATGTACTCTTCAGGGCCATATTTTATCTCTCACGGTTGGAATTTGTGCAGAAAATTTAGCGGTTAAGCTGCATCACTCGTCATCTCGCCATTTCACATCGTAATGTGTGCCGTCGCAGAACGGCTTGTTTTTAGAATGCCCGCAGCGACACAAAACGTATTTGGCATGGCTGGCGCCAACACCGTTGAACTCCGCCTCCAAGGGTACGTTTTTCACCCAATAAGGCCCGTGTTCTTCAACCTCGATTTCAACGTCGGCTGATGTCAGGTGGTGAGGGGATTGCGCGCCAATACTTACACGAAGCGCACCAGATGGGCAGGCTCCAAGCACAGCAGTCACGTCTTCCAAAGACCCATTCTCTGGTTTGATCCACGGTTTTTCCGAAGGGTTAAAAATGTTCCTTGCGAGGCGCGAACATTCACCCGCATGCGAACACAAAACTGGCGTGTAAGCGATCGTAACGTCGTGACCTTCAACAACGCCTTTGTATTCAATCTTGGTATTTCGAATGTTGCTGTGATCCGGCGCACTGGTGAAACCTGCGGCCGCATGTGACCCATCGCAGAACGGCTTTTTCTGCGACTTGCCACAACGGCAAAGCGCGGCGACTGGGCCCGTTTCAATTTCTGCTCCTACTGGATCACGCAACATTGGCGGCGCACTGACAACCAGAGGCCCGTCTTCGCGCAGTGTAATTTTGGTATTGGTTCCCATTGGGTTTCCTTTGGCTAATATCAAATGGCTAAGATGGTGGTGTAGATTGCACTGGATCGATTAAGCGGCTCCGACAAGACCGTTCAAAACGCCGTCTACAAACGGCAACATTCCAGCTGGCCCAGAATCCCAATCTTTCATGTGAACCGTGGTGTTGGTGCTCGCATCGAAGATATGCTTGATGATGGAAAGGCGTGTTTCGATGTTAATTCCGGCCCCCATAATGACTATGTCAATTTGGTTGCTGTCAAACGCGGCCTGAACGTCCTCTAGGCTCGTGCCAGCCAGCAAATTGACATCACTGACGGTAATATGCGCGCGGACGTCATCAACAACGATCCCAGTTCGCCCGAGTAGTAAAACGGTTTTATGGGGCATTAGAGTTCCTTACCTAAATATCATGGACACAAGTGGCGTATAACGCGTATAAAACAAGATGTATCACTATGCAACAGATTGTTCTATAAGTTATGACCATTCAAGAAATTGACCCGCGCATCACGCAAACCCGTGCCAAAGCGCTGGAGGCAGCTCTAATGCTCATCCGGGATTGTGGGATCGGCCAAGTTACGCATCAGTCCGTTTCGGCCAAATCAGGCATTTCGCGCAGCACGCTCTACCGGCACTGGCCCGAGGTTTCGGACCTGCTGAACGATGCATTTGTATTGGTGTCCAAGCCGCCTATCTCAGAGTTTGTTTCCCAAGGCTCGCTGAAAGCTGATTTGTATCATCTGCTCTCTGGGTTGGTATCGGCCATTCAGAATACCGAGTGGGGCAAAATAGTCCCACAACTGATCGCAGCCGCAGCCGTTAACAAAGGGTCTGCCGATCTTCTGCATGAGTTCGTGCAAGAACGATTAGAGGTAGCTGAACAGATTATCTTAGCCGCTCGTAGGCGAGGAGAATACAATTCAGACATTACACCTGAAAACTTCCTGATCCTCATCATCGCCCCAGTCTATTATCGCTTTCTGCTCGCAGGCTTTCCGATTGATGACGATTGGATTGAGGGCCACGTAAACTCAGTGAGCCCGCTATTCAAAAACCGTTCGCGTTAAGTAATGCTTTTCTGACGGCCGAGTAAAACTCGGTAACACCCCTTCGTTTATGGAGCGTGCAGCTAAGTATGAAAGTCGGCTTAGTGAGGTTGCGTCCCTACAGGCGATGAGGTGGTCAATGTCGGCTATGGGCCGTTCGTGTCGATCTACACAAAGGGCGGAAAGCGGACATTTGCTGCAAATATGAAACACAAGCCAAATTTTCAAAAGTCCGACATTCGCTAGCCTTACCGGTGTTTGGCAAAGAACAGTAACCACCAAATCAAGTCAAATCATGCGAAAACTCGTGTTGAATGCGCGGTCCAAAGGGCAAGGCAAAACGATTTCAATGGCAGCTGCGGAAATTTTTGAAAAGCAGCAATGCCCGGTTAAGTTAGCTTTTTCTCAGAATTGCGTCGGGCAGAAAATTTGAGCCGATAGTCGCTTCATCATCGGCTATACTTACGGATCCAAATCCCCAAACCCGTCTGTTATTGCCTTTGTTGCAAGCTGGGTTCGCGATTTCACGTCCAATTTATCAAATATATGAGAAATATGAATTTTGACGGTCCCGCGTGCTATAAACATTCGCGCGGCGATTTGAGGGTTTGAGAGCCCTTCTGTCACTAAAGTCACGACGCGATTTTCTGTCGGTGTCAGGCTTGTCCAGCCGGTTAATGGTCTGGCGCGCTGGCCACGCATTCGCGAGATTGACTCGACAATTTCGTCCAGACTGGTGCGTGCTGTGCTGGCCCTGATGTCTGCCAAAGTATCAGGATCCAATGCTTGTTCAACTTTTTCAGTCAAGGCACTATGTTCTGACAGTTCCATTTTCCCACGTTTCAACGGCATGTCAGCACGTTCGCGATCAACAACCGCCAGCACCCTTGCGGCGTCGCTGAATTTTGCCTTTCTGACTAAAATTCCTGCGATGGATTCCGCAGTGCGAATTAGTCCAGGTTTCAACCCACCTGTGAGCTGGACAGCAACCGCCTTGTAAAGGTGCATCTCAGCTTCGCCGGTATCGTTTCGCGCCAAAGCATGTTGCCCGCGTGTGAAATGTAATAGGCCGTTAATCAGAGGATTGTTCAACGGCGCTGTTCGTTGCTCTGCTTCATTCAGCAGCACGTCAGCCTCAGCGAAATTCCCAAGCGCAATATGGGCCGCCGCTGCGACCAAGCCCAACTGCTCTGACCAAGACGGGATGCCGGCATTTCGTAAACCCGTGATCTGAGGCCCAACTAATTGTAAGGCTTGTTCATGATTTCCCTCGGCAACCTCAATTGACCCTAGGATAAACATAGCCTCGGGCACAGCTAGAAAAGTCCCCGTAATTGAGGCTGACGCCATGAGATTCTGTAATTCTTTACGCGCGACATCAACCTGTCCCATGTCTGCTTTCAGCCCTGCCGACCAAGCCATCGCAAAGCCACCGGTTGCTGGATCGCCGACAAGGTTGCTGCTCTCAATCGATAGCTGCAATGCTTTTTCTGCCGCTTCAAACTCACCGCAGTCGCGTGCGAAATATCCTGTCAGGGCTTTGGCCCAAGCAAGCAAGTAGCGACTGTCGAACTGCTTGCTACACGCCACAAGGTCTGAAATCGGCTGCGCCGCCCCTTTGTGATCGTGCGAGAACATATACATAGCCGTCGTCATCTTCTTGCCGTGCGACATCGCCCAATCGTCGTTGATTGATTTTCCAAGCGCGACGCATTTCTCTAGCGTTTCTTTTGCCAATTCCGGCTGCGAAGCAGATTGTCCAAAGCCGATGACGTCATATGCCCGTGCTTCGGTCCAAACGTCGCCAAGCTCTTGCGCTATTTCCGCAGCTCTTAATGCTTGGGGATATGCCAGATCCATACGCCCGCCATAGGCGCAAACATGGGCAGATCCCCACAATGCGCG
>NVUX02000103.1 GCA_002402045.2 Paracoccaceae bacterium
CGGCGGCGTCGGAGGCGGCGGCGGCGGAGGCGGCGGAGGCGGCGCGACGTAAATCCTTACTGATTTCGGGGGTTGGACAATTTGCAACAACCCCCGAAATCAAGCTAGACCTCAAAACCGACAGCGCTGTCAAATCACGTTTGCGCGCGTTCTTCGAATTTTGCACCCAATCCCAATAAATCGGCAGCATCCGCATCGCTGCGCGGTGCGCAATAATCACCGAGTCCCGCTGTGGCCGCGTTTTCAGCCACGCCTGCAAGCTCTCCCGATCAACAATATTTTCAATCTCAACCATAGCGCCAACCCTGCCCTATCTGCGCACGCAATTCAACCACCCCCTTCCCCTCCCGCCTCACATATTGCATAACCCTCCCAAACTCCGATTCCAGCCATAGGGCCGCTCAAAATGCATGATATCAAAGCCATCCGCCAAAACCCTGAAGCCTTTGACGCTGGCCTCGGCCGCCGTGGCCTCCCCGCGCAATCGGCCGATATTCTCCGAATTGACGACACCCGCCGCGCCGCCATTCATGCCGCTGAAACCGCCCTCGCCGAGCGCAACGCCGCCTCCAAGCAGGTGGGTGCCGCCAAGGCCAAAGGCGACGAGGCCGAGTTTGAGCGCCTCCGCGCCCTCGTAGGTGCCAAAAAGGCCGAGATTGCCGAGCTGGAGGAGCAGAGCAAAGCCGAAACCGCGCGGCTGAATGACATACTTATGTCCCTGCCAAATATTCCCGCCGATGATATCCCCGATGGGGCCGATGAAAGCGACAATGTCGAGGTTCGCCGCGTTGGCAGCCCGCGCAATTTCGCCTTCACCCCCAAGGAGCACTACGAGGTTCCTGCCGCCGCCGATGGCCTCGATTTTGAGACCGCCGCCAAGCTTTCCGGCGCCCGCTTCGTTGTGCTGCGCGGCACGATGAACCGCCTGCACCGCGCCCTTGGCCAATTTATGCTCAACACGCATGTAGACGAAAACGGTTTTACCGAAATCTGGACCCCGGTTTTGGTGCGTGACGAGGCCATGTATGGCTCCGGCCAGCTGCCAAAATTCGCCGAAGACAGCTACAAAACCGAAAACGGCTGGTGGCTTATTCCCACCGCCGAAGTGACCCTCGTAAACTCCGAGGCCGGCAATATCATTGCCGAGGCCGACCTCCCCATCCGCCTCACCGCCCACTCCCAGTGCTTCCGTTCCGAGGCCGGATCTGCTGGCCGCGATACCGCCGGCATGCTGCGCCAGCACCAGTTTGAAAAGGTCGAGATGGTCGCTTTTACCAAGCCCGAAGACAGCGCTGCCGAGCTGGAGCGCATGACAAGTTGCGCCGAGGGCATCCTGAGCGCCCTCGAAATCCCCTTCCGCACCGTCATCCTCTGCACCGGAGATGTCGGCTTTGGCATGCGCAAAACCTACGACATTGAGGCATGGCTCCCCGGCCAAAACACCTACCGCGAAATCTCCAGCTGCTCGGTGGCAGACAGCTTCCAAGCCCGCCGCATGAACACCCGCTACCGCCCCGATGGCGGCAAGCCCGACTTTGTGCACACGCTAAATGGCTCCGGCCTCGCCGTGGGCCGCACGCTGATTGCGGTTATTGAAAACAACCAGCAAGAGGATGGCAGCATCACCATCCCCGAAGTGCTGCGGGCCTATATTGGCGGAAAGTCCACCATCACAGCCGACGGAACATTGGCGTAAATCTGGAGAGGCTCATCACAAAACTTACCCATTTTGAGAAATCACTCATAGTGCGAATTCTAGCAGAGTCCGCACCCGACTTGATGCCAAAAACAGACGCCTTAGAGGTCCTCTCACGGGACCACACAGTCGTTGGCTGCTTTGTCAATTTCATGTCCGACGAAGACATCAACCACACACGTAAGGCACCCGGCGAAATCTACACTTCAGGGCGTATCGAGCTTCCAGAAGTGGAACATGGTGCGCAAGCGGTTTTATTTGTCGATGCTTTTACGAATTTTCAGTTTCTTGAGGTTTTTACATTTGTGGGCGAACTACCGTTGAAAGTTAATGAATTTACTATTCATCCAGCGACGACTCGCTTAAATTAGAAACCCCTCAGGGAGTTTATCATCTACATCAACTCGATCCAATTCACTCTTGTGCATGTCCCAGTCTCCCACCCAGCCAGCGTCTCGCCAGCCCCCCATCGAGGGGGAGTTCCTCGAAGTTCATCTCGGGAGGAACTGCCGCCCGGCCCACGCACAAAACGTGGCATTTATGACTCACCCGCAAATTTTCCCACGCCAGTCTCTAGACCTCCCCCTACAGCAAGCCTAGAAAGAACCAAATCATTCACGAGGGCTTTCCATGCGCATCCTAATTACCAATGACGACGGCATCACCGCCCCTGGCCTCAAGGTCATGGAAGCCATCGCCCATGAAATCGCCGGCCCTGAAGGCGAAGTCTGGACCGTTGCGCCCGCCTCCGAGCAATCCGGCGTGTCGCACTGCATTTCCTACATCCGCCCGATGCGGATCGAGCAGCTCGCCGAGCGCCGCTTTGCGGTTGAAGGCTCTCCGGCAGATTGCGTGCTCGCGGGCCTACATGATGTTCTAAAAGACACCCCGCCAGATCTGGTGCTTTCTGGTGTGAACCGTGGCCATAACGTAGCCGAAGACACGCTTTATTCCGGCACCATTGGCGCCGCTATGGAGGCCGCCATGAACGGCCATAAGGCCATTGCCATGTCGCAGTATTACGGCAAATACAACCACGACCTAGACGACCCTTTTGACGCCGCCCGCCACCACGCCGCCCCCCTCGTGCGCCAGCTTCTCAACTCCGCCCCGTGGCACGACAACGCCTACGCCACCTTCTACAACATCAATTTTCCGCCCATTGCGGCAGATAAAGTCAAAGGCGTTCGCACTACCCGCCAAGGTGCGCGGGGCTCTGCTGCTTTTAGCGTTGAGCCACAGGTCGCCCATAACGGCCGCCGCTATCTCTGGCTTTCCCACAAGGCTGATAACCAATCCGCCGCCACGGGCTCTGATGCTTACGAGGCCGCCCAAGGCTACGCCACCATCACCGCGCTGCACGCGGATCTCACCCAAGAGACCGCCCTGAAAGCCATCGCCAATCTGGACACTGACTTTTGACCGCCCAAGATCAAATGCAATTCATCCTGAGCCTGCGCAGCAAGGGCATTACCGATGCGCGCGTGCTCAAAGCGATGGAGGCCATCCCCCGCGAGGCCTTTCTGGAAGGCACCTTCCAGCCCCGCGCCTATGCAGATACCCCGCTGCCGATTGACTGCGGCCAAACCATCAGCCAGCCCTCGGTTGTGGCGAAAATGACCCAAGCGCTCGAAATCACGCCGCGCTGTAAAGTGCTCGAAATCGGTACGGGCAGCGGCTACCAAGCCGCTATTCTCGCCAAGCTCACCCGCCGCGTTTACACCATAGAGCGCCACCGCCCGCTGGCTCGCCTTGCCGCCAAGCGCCTCAAAGCGCTTGATCTTGGCAATGTCACCGTTATCACCGGCGACGGCTCGCTTGGCCTGCCCGAGCAATCTCCGTTTGACCGCATACTGCTGACGGCCGCCTCGGAAGACCCGCCAGCGCTACTGCTCCAGCAACTCCGCGTCGGTGGCATCATGGTTCTGCCTGTTGGCCAGTCCGATGCGCTTCAAACATTGATTAAAATCGTAAAATCAGATAGTGGTTTGGAGTATACAGAATTGGGGGATGTGCGTTTTGTGCCTCTTCTTGAGGGAATTGCGGAAGATATCGCATAGCCTCGCCGAGCATAAAACCGGAGAACCGGTGTAAAAATCAAGCTTAAACAAGGGCTTAATGATATGGGCATTACCAGTTTCCTTAAAATTGGCACAGCAATTTCTGTGCTTTCCTTCAGCGCTGCCTGTGAAAACGGCATTGATCTAGGCCGTCTCACCACGCCATTCCAGCGTAATAGTGATGCCATTCCGTCAATTGACAGACCAGCGGCAGACCGCCGAGGCGTCATCACTTACGAGTCCTACCAAGTGATTGTGGCCACCGAGGGCGACAGTATTGCCAGCATGGCCCGCCGCGTTGGCCTCTCGGTCTCCGAGCTCGCCAACACCAACGGCCTGCCCGAAAGCTACAGCCCCCGCACTGGCGAAGTCCTTGTGTTGCCGCAAAATGTCGGCGGCTCGCTTGTCAGCTCGCCCTCCGGCTGGTCGGCCGATATTGCCGAAACCGCGATTGAAAATGCCACCCCGAGCAGCCAGCCTGCCGAAGTCGGCTCTCCCACCGAGCCTCTACGCCACCGCGTAGAATCCGGCGAAACCGCCTTTGAGATTGCCCGCCAATACAATGTTTCCGTCACAGCACTAGCCTCATGGAACGGCCTCGGCCCAAACCTAGGCATCCGCGCCGGACAGCAGCTCATCATCCCCGTGGCCGATACCAATAACATCGCCGCCCCAACGCCAGCACCCACCCCCGTAGCCCCCGCGCCCGTAGTTACAGCGCCAGCCCCGGCACCCGCGCCCACTCCGGCCCCTGCTCCAGCGATAAACGCAAACGCTCCGTTTGTGGCCCCCGTAAGCGGCCGCATCGCTCGCGGCTACCAGCCCACAGGCCGCAATAAAAACGAAGGCTTGGATTATGCAACCGCCGCCAACGCCACCGTGCGCGCAGCGGGCGAAGGCACCGTGGCGCTTGTGTCTGATAGCTTGGGCGGCCTCGGCACCATCGTCCTCATCCGCCACTCAAATGATTTGATGACAGTGTATGGCCGCGTCACAGACGTGACCGTTGCCAAGGGCGACACCGTATCCCGAGGGCAAACCATCGGCAAAGTCGCCCCAGCTGACTCCCCGATCATGCATTTTGAAGTTCGCGTTGGGACCGAAAGCGTTAACCCGACCCAATACATTCAATAGCGGATATCCGGCGCAGCGTTGCGCCGCTTTATTCGTTAAATGCACGCCAAAGAAGGGTGTCCAGCGCGCGCTGTTGGTCACCCGTAATGCAGCCGCTAAAGTTAACGGAAACAGACCATTTGCCGCCATAGCTCGCAAAATATGCGCCCGCGCTGTTACCGTCACCGCTAAAACACAGCAGCCCGAAGTGCCAAAAGTTATAGCCGCCCCCGTGGGACTGCCGCCAAAAGCTCCCCATGCCGTAATATCGGCTCTGGCCCAAATAAACATTGGGCAAGCCCTCAGGGTTTTGCGCCATAGCCGAGCCGCTGCCAAAATAACGATGCACAAAGCTCAGGTAATCCTCGGCCGATACTTTCCAGCCGCCCCATGCCGCAAAAGCCCCCCAGCGGTCAGATGCACCAATACTGCCCTCGCCAAAAATTCTGGCCTTGCAGGCCTCGATATATGGCGCACCCGTCAGCGCGCTAATCAGCCAGCCCAGCACCGCATAGTTTTCATTGTTATAGTTAAACTGGCCCAGCTGAGCCATGTTTGGCCCGCGCGCTAACGCCAGTTCAGCAGCATCTTGGTGCCTATCCTTAGCTTCATTAACCCAACGCCACATGTGGTCCTGCGTTTCATCTTCATCCAATCCACTGGCTTGGCTCACCAATTGGCCAAGGGTTAAATCGGCGCTTTGCGCATTGGCCACATTGTCAAAAACATCACTCAAACGCGTTTTAAATGTGAGCCCGTTTTCCGCCAGAACATCCGCCAAACACATCGCAGTTATGGCCTTGCTCAGGCTGGCAATATCCGCCGGTTCATCCGCCCTTTGCCCGATTCCGGCGGTATAAACCACGGCGCCTTCATACCCCACGGCGATCGCAGCGTGCTTAACCCCAGCGGCCTGCGCCCAATCCCGAAAAGCAGCGTCCGCGCGTTCTACGCGTGTTACATCCTGGCTCGCGGTCTGAAATGGCACGGCCAACAAAACAATTGCAAACCAAATGAACTTTTTCATCTCTATCTCCCCTTCAGTCTTTTCCCAAATTCAAGATATCAAATCAAACCGAGCAATGTTGGCTCCAGCTATTTGTAAACCACACCGCGAGCTCGCTCAGATATCCCAAAAGCCCGCTTGCCCCACTCCGTAGGTTGGCCCTTTAGCGCCAGCCGCACCTCTGCCAGCAAAAAGGCCTTGCTCACAACCACGACAGTGATCAGGTTAAACAAAATGTGTCTGACGTCAGCGCCTATGGGTCCAAATAGCAGCATTTGATAAGGGAGTGTTTCTGGTTCATCGTCACCACTTAGGAGTGGGATATGAGACAGACAACGAGAACTCGAAAGAGCCCCGGCGAGAAGA
>NVUX02000104.1 GCA_002402045.2 Paracoccaceae bacterium
AACGCAAAACACTCGAAACCCGACGCTTGCAACACCGCAAGTTCGCTGCATAATGAAACCAACCAGATGAGCCAGAGACTCCCTTAGATTACGCTGCACATGGAACAAAAAAAACCTGGCGACAGACACTCGAGCTTGTAGTCATCCTGCTTGATTGGGCGGTATGGTTTCAACACCTTGTCACCCACAAAATCCCGTTTCTCTGGCGCTTTCACCGTGTGCACCACTCAGACAGAGACCTTGACGTCTCTTCCGCCATCCGCTTTCACCCCGTCGAAATTGCCCTTTCGATGCTCTACAAGGTGGCGTTGGTTTACCTGCTGGGCGCGCCGGTAATTGCTGTGATCATCTTTGAGGTTATCCTTAATGGCGCTGCGATGTTTAACCACGCCAATATTAAGCTGCCTGTTGGGCTAGACAAGATCATCCGCACGGTTATCGTCACCCCTGATATGCACCGTATTCATCACTCCAATATTCGCGCTGAGCACGATAGTAACTATGGCTTTTCTGTTTCGATTTGGGACCACCTGTTCCGGACGTTTACCGCCGAGCCAAAAGGTGGGCATGAGGGCATGACGGTGGGGCTGCGCTGGCAGGATGATGAAACCGAAAAGCTGGCTTGGATATTAAAGCTCCCCGCAGATAAATTGTAGACAAACCCGGCTATTGGGGGCAAGCTTGCAGGGCAACAACGAGGAGCCTGCAATGAAACGACTGATCCTGATCCGCCACGCCAAATCCAGCTGGTCCAGCGGGGCGGCAGATGATCAGTCTCGCCCGCTCAATGACCGTGGCCATGCGGCGGCGCTGAAGGTTGGCAACTGGCTAAAGGGCGAGGGCTATGTCCCTGATCAAGTGATCTCTTCCAACGCCACCCGTTGTGCGCAAACATGGGAGGGCATTGCGCCCGCACTGGACGTCAGCCTGGAGGCGAACTTTCAGGAGGCGCTTTATCTTGCTGGCCCAGAAGCTATGCTTTCGGCGCTGCAAGCCGCAACGGGAAACACCGTGATGATGCTCGGCCATATGCCCGGTATTGGCGAATTTGCCCGAGGTTTGCGGCGAGACCCTCCGCCCGCGCATGACGCTTTTCGGAAATATCCCAGCGGGGCTGTTACCGTGCTTGATTTTAAGGCCGATAACTGGGTGGATGTGCAGATGGGTATGGGAAAATTTGTTGCCTACACCGCACCTCGTGACCTAAAATAACCCAAGCGAGCGGATGCAAAAACACCTGATTTTCCATGCGGCCGCCGAGATGCGGTCGCATATTGAGCGTGGTTTGCACGGCTTTGCCAATATGTTATCGCGGATTTTTGAAGCGGAGGGCTACGCTGTGCGCGTGGCTGGTATTGGGCGTGCTGATATTTGGCGCGCGAAGCTGGATAGAAATTACCATATTTTTGATATGGATGGCGCCTCGGGCCGTCGCGCGCTCAATATGCGGCCATCCGTTTTGCAGCCATTTTGGACGCTTGAGCGCCCCGATAGCCGATATAACGGGCGTATGGCGCATAAGGTGTTTGACCCATCTACCGTTGGTGGTGGCTTGGTCACGCCGTTTTTTGAGGAGATGCAAAAGCTATATATTAGCCCGAATATGCCCGATGTGGGTATGAAGGGCTATGTGCTGGTGCCGCTGCAAGGCCAGCTCAGCAAGCAGCGCCATTGGCAATATGCATCTGTGCAGAGCATGGTTGAAACCATTTGCGCCCAAGACCCGCGGCGGAAAATCATCTTGAAGCCGCATCCAAAAGAAGCCTATAGCGCCGAGGACCACGCGGTGATTGCGAAGCTACTATTGCTGCCGAATGTTGAGGTGCTTGAGTTACCTATTGAGGCGCTTATCGCGAAATGCGCCTATATTGTTACCCAGAACTCAACGGCCGTTTTTGAGGGGATATTGCACCGTAAGCCAGCGATTTTATTTGCTAAATCGGATTTTCATCATATCTTTCCAACCGTAAAATCAGCGACAGATGCGCCAGAGGCTTTTGCCCGCGTGAAGGCCAAAGACATGCTGTTTATGAAATACCTTTATTGGTATCTCAGGATGAATGCTGCCGATATTCGGCGCGCGGATGCCCCTGCCAAAATTCGGGAAATGCTGGCCGAGGCTGGCTGGAATATCGGGTTATAGCGGCAGCGCCGTGGTGGATTTAATCTCTTCCATCGACAAAAGCGCGGTTACGTTAAACACTTTAACCTGCTTGATGAGCGCTTGATAAAATGTGTCATAGGCCTTGGCGTTTTTCACCCGCACCTTCAAAATATAGTCAATATCCCCCGCCAGACGGTGGGCTTCCAGCACCTCGGGGCGGGCGTGCAGGGCCTTCAGGAACTGCGCTTGCCACTCAGCCTCATGCTCAGAGGTGCGCACCAACACAAAAAAGCAGGCCTCAAGCCCAAGCGCTTCCGGCGATAGAATTACGGTTTGCTTTTCGATCACGCCTGCCGCGCGAAGCTTGCGAATCCGGTTCCATACAGGGGTCTTGGAGGAGCCGGTTTTGCGGGCAATTTCGTCAAGCGATTGCGAGGCGTCCTCTTGTAGGGCCTCAAGGATGTTCTTGTCTAAAAGGTCGAGTTGATACGTCATTCTGATTTAGCTCCTGAGCTTGGAACGAATGTTCTGAAATTGTGTCGAAGCCATGAGAATTTCCTTACTTTTTACCAAGTATAGCAATTGAACGGAACAATATCCTAATATGAAAGGAAAGCAACTAAATATCCCGAAAGGAATTTTTATGACCCAACCAGCGATTATTACGGCCACCGCAAACGATGCCACCGTTTACTTAACCTCTTGCGACGCCTGGACGCCCGAGCTGGCATTTGCCGAGGTGCTGGCGCCGGAAGACCATGACTGGCGGCTGGCTTTTGCCAATCGCTTACGCGAGGTGTCCGGTGCGGCGCTACGCGCGGTAACGACAGACAGCAACGGCCTGCCCGTGGCCTAAGTGTTTTTGGCTGCCGGTTTCTTGGCAGCGGGCTTTTTCTTCGCCGCTGGTTTTTTCTTGGCGGCGGGTTTCTTTTTGGCCGCCGGCTTTTTCTTCGCGGGGGCTTTGCGCTTGGGTTTAGTGGCGGCTTTGGCGTTTACCAATTCCACCGCCATTTCAACGCTGACATCCTCTGGCTCGGTACCTTTGGGGATGGTGGCGTTGATCTTTTCCCATTTAATATATGGCCCATAGCGGCCCTTCATAATGTTCATTTCGCCGCCATCGGGGTGGTCGCCCAAGCTCTTGATCGGCTCGGCGGCTTGGCCACGGCCACGGCCCGGCGGCTTGGAAGCGATCATTTCCACTGCGTGGTTCATGCCGATGGAGAAAATCTCGTCACCTTCGGGGAGGTTCACATAGGTTTTGCTGAACTTTTTGCCCTTTTCTTCCGACGGTTTTGTGAGCAAAATATAAGGGCCAAAGGGGCCGATGGCTGCGGTTATTACGCCGCCCTCGGGGTGGTCGCCAATGGTCCGAGGCAGGCTTAGCAATTTCAGCGCCAGCTCTAGCGTCATGTCGGCGGGGTCACTGCCCTTGGGCACCGAGGCGCGCTTGGGTTTTGGCTCTTCTTCCGTGGCTTCGCCGAGCTGCATATAGGGGCCAAAGCGGCCAGCGCGCAGGCTTACGGGCGTGCCTTCGTCATTTACACCCAGCACTTTGCCGTCTAAGCCTGCCATATCGCCACCGGGGTTTTCGCCGCCGATGGGGCGGGTGTAGCGGCATTCGGGGTAGTTTGAGCAGCCAATAAAGGCGCCGCCAGAGCGCGCGGTGCGCAGGCTCAGCTTGCCAATGCCGCAGTTTTTACAAAGGCGCGGGGTGGGGTCTTCAGCGGTTACCGGGAATAGGTGCGGCTCTAAGAACTCGTTGATTTTTTCGAGAACTTCGGTGATGCGCAGCTCGGATGTTTCGGCAATTGCTGCCGAAAAATCACCCCAGAAACGGGCAAGAAGCTCTTTGTAATCGGCCTTGCCGGCGCTCACCTTATCAAGGTCATCTTCCAGCGCGGCGGTGAAATTGTAATCTACATATTTGCGGAAATAGCTTTCCAAAAACGCCGTTACGAGGCGGCCTTTATCCTCTGGATGCAGACGGTTTTTCTCTTTACGAACGTAGTCGCGGTCCTGAATTGTGGTGATCACCGAGGCATAGGTGGAGGGGCGGCCAATGCCGAGTTCTTCCATGCGTTTTACCAAGGTGGCCTCGGTGTAGCGGGGCGGAGGCTGGGTGAAATGCTGCTGCGCAAAGGTGCTACTATCTTCCGAAAGTACGGCCTTTTCGTGGCGGAGCATGCCCTCATCAATCACCTGTTCGTCTTCGGTGAACTTGGTGTAATCAGCGGCAAAACCGCCGACTTTTGGCTTGGCGGGGTCGCCCTCGTGGATCACGGGCAAGCGAGCGTCATCACCCTTGTTTTCAACGTCGTCCTTGCCTTCTTCATAGACCTTGAGGAAGCCATCAAAGGTCACAACTTGGCCATTGGCGCGCAGGATAATCTCGCCATCAGCCGAGCCAACATCAACCGTTGTGCGCTCAAGTTTCGCGCCAGACATTTGGCAGGCAATGGTGCGCTTCCAGATCAGGTCATAAAGCTTGCGCTGGTCAGTTTCCAAGCGGTCCAGCTTTGCTGGCTCGCGGTCCATCTCTGTGGGGCGAATACACTCGTGAGCTTCTTGCGCGTTTTTGGCTTTGTTCTTGTAAACGCGGGGCGAGGCCGGAATGTATTCGGCGCCATATTTATTTTTAATAAACGCGCGGGCTTCGACCACGGCCTCGGGGGCCATATCAATGCCGTCTGTCCGCATATAGGTAATGTAGCCGGCCTCGTAAAGCCGCTGGGCGGTGGACATGGTTTGCCGCGCGCCAAAGCCGAACTTGCGGCTGGCTTCTTGCTGAAGCGTTGACGTCATAAACGGGGCAGACGGGTTGCGCGTGCCGGGCTTGGCCTCAACCTTTTGGATGGTGAGCGTGCGGGAGGTAATAGCCTGCACGGCCAGCTCTGCAGAGGCGGCTGTATTCAGGTCAAACTTCTCAAGCTTCTTGTTGCCAAGCACCGTAAGGCGGGCCTCAAAGCTTTGCCCGCGCGGGGTTTCCAGTAGGGCTTTTACGCTCCAGTATTCTTTGTTGTTAAACGCTTCAATTTCCATCTCGCGCTCAACGATCAACCGCAGGCAAACCGATTGCACACGGCCAGCCGATTTAGCACCGGGCAGTTTGCGCCACAGCACGGGCGACAGGTTAAAGCCCACAAGGTAGTCTAGCGCGCGGCGGGCAAGATAGGCCTCAACCAGTGGCATATCCACTTGGCGCGGGTTTTTCATGGCCTCGGTTACGGCCGATTTGGTAATCGCGTTAAAAACCACACGCTCTACATGGGTGGATTTCTTGATCACCTTGCGCTTTCGCAGCGTTTCCTCAAGGTGCCAGCTAATGGCCTCGCCTTCGCGGTCCGGGTCGGTCGCGAGTATGAGCTTGTTTTCAGGGTCGGTCTTCATGGCCTCGACAATGGCGCGCACATGCTTTTGCGAATGGGTGCCAATTTGCCACTTCATCTCGAAATTATTCTCGGTGTCGACCGAGCCATCTTTTGGCGGCAGGTCCCGCACGTGGCCAAAAGAGGCGAGTACGGTAAAGCCCGGCCCTAGGTATTTCTCAATAGTTTTAGCTTTGGCAGGGGATTCGACAACAACTACAGCCATAAGGGATTCTCCGGAATTTCAACACCTCGTTGGGCGCGGAACATGGTTGCTATCACAGGTAAATGTCAATGGGGAATAAACACGCGCCGTAATTTCGCCTAAAAATAAGGTGAAATGCGGCACAGAGGGCCTTAATTTTGCAATCCACATTTGAACAATGTAAAAATTTTTCCAATATTCGTGCAATTATATTTTATTTATGCAATATATAGTATGTATCTGGAATTCTACACTTGCTGGGAGGCATGAATATGGCTGAAATCGTAGTAATCGGGGCTGGTATCGGCGGTTTGCCCGCTGCTTATGACTTGAAAAAGGAATGCAGGAGCGAGGATAACATTACGGTTATCTCCAATAATCCGTATTTCCAATTTACACCGTCTAACCCGTGGGCCGCCGTTGGCTGGCGCAAGAAGGAAGATATTACGATTGACCTTGAGCCGGTGCTGAAAAAGCAGGGTATCAAATTTTATGCTGACCCGATGGTGGGGTTTGACCCGGAAAATAGCGTGATTACGCTGCAAAGCGGGCGTGAAGTGAAGTATGATTATGTGATCATCGCTACGGGCCCTGATCTGGCGTTTGACGAGGTTGAAGGCCTTGGCCCGCATGGCGGATTTACTCAATCGGTGTGTGATGTAAACCACGCCATAACCGCAAGTGCGGCGTGGGAAGAGTTCTGCAAAAACCCCGGCCCGATTGTGGTTGGCGCAGTTCAGGGGGCGTCTTGCTATGGCCCCGCATATGAATTTGCCATGATTATGGATACTGATCTGAGGAAACGCAAAATTCGGGACAAAGTGCCGATGACCTTTGTGACCGCAGAGCCGTTTATTGGCCATCTTGGCCTTGGTGGTGTGGGCGATACCAAAGGCATGCTTGAGAGCGAAATGCGCCACCGGCATATTAAGTGGATCACAGACGCCCGCACTGACAAGGTGGAAGACGGCAAGATGTTTGTGAGCCAGATGAAAAAGGGTGGCGAAGTTATTGAGACCCATGAGCTGGAATTTAGCTATTCAATGATGCTGCCAGCGTTCCGTGGCTTGCCCCCGTTTATGCCGGCAAATGCGCCGGAGGGGCTTGCTAATCCGCGTGGGTTTATTGTGGTGGACAAACACCAGAAAAACCCAAAATTCCCGAATGTTTATGCTGTGGGCGTGTGTATCGCGATTGCCCCGCTTGAGGTTTCGGCTGTGGCGGTCGGCGTGCCAAAAACCGGCTTGATGATTGAGTCGATGGTGGCGGCTGCGGCAGGTAACATTGGCCAAGAGTTGCGCGGGCAAGAGCCAACGCATGAACCAACATGGAACGCGTTCTGCCTCGCTGATTTTGGCGACAAGGGCGTGGCCTTCATGGCGCAGCCGCAAAATCCGCCGCGCAATATGAACTGGGCAGCGGAAGGCAAGTGGGTGCACTGGGCGAAAATAGGCTTTGAGAAGTATTTCATGCGTAAGATCCGCAAGGGCCAAAGCGAGCCGTTCTTTGAGAAGACCGTGATGAAGACGCTTTCGATGACTCGCCTTAAAGGCTAGGATTTTTAGCAATCGATTAGCAGCCCGTGCATCATGCGCGGGCTGTTTTTGTGTCCGGTCGGGCTTGCCCCGACATGCGCTGACGAGGTGGCCCGAAGGGTCGCCGAGGAAGCGCACGCTCGGGACTGTCCGGCAGCGCCGAGCTTGCTTTGACTTCGGGGCGGGCTCCTTCAGCGATTTGTATGCAAAATCGTGCAAAATAATCGCCCACCCCTCAGCCAAAGCACATTTTTAATAAACTGAAAAACGCCTGCCGCTGGCCGTGGCCTCGCTACGCTCGGTGCGCTATGCTGGGGCAAAGGGGAAAGCGATGAAATCGGTTATATTATTGCGCGGAATCAATGTGGGTGGGCATGGAAGGCTGCCGATGAAAGAGCTTTGCGGGATGCTGGAGATGCTGGGGGCGGTTAACCCGCAGAGTTATATTCAAAGCGGGAATGTTGTGGTTGGTGGGGCTGTGAGCGCTGAGGCAATGGAAACGGCGATCGAGGCGGATAAGGGGTTTAGGCCGCGGGTGATGGTTATTCCGGCTGATGTGTTTTTAGAAATTGTCGCGAAAAACCCTTTCGCAGAGCCTGAGGGCAAGCTTTTGCACATCTGGTTTGCATCAACCGCTTTTACCTTTGATCAAGGAAAAGCGGATAGCATACGGGAGGAAAGCGAGGCGTTGCATATTGGCGCGCGGGCAGTTTACCTGCATGCTCCCAAGGGTATTGGTCGCTCAAAGCTGGCGGCGAAGATTGAGCGGCTCGCGGGGGTGCCGTGCACAGCCCGCAACATGAATACGGTGCGCAAATTGCTGGAGATGCTTGACGCTTGACGGCCCGCGCCCTTATCTTGCACGAAAAAGGTTTTTATGCCCCAAGGCCCTCTTTTTAAATACCGCGCATTGATCGCAGATGGTGAGCTGCGCGATGACGCCGCCCAGCGGTTAGCGATTGAAAAGCTGCAACTGCTGCACCGGCGTTTGGAGGGGTATAACCCTGCCAAGCCCAGCCGCTTTGGCCGCGGAATTTTTGGCTGGGGGCGTGAGCATATTGAAGAGGTCGATATTCAGGGGCTTTATCTTTATGGCGGCGTTGGGCGCGGCAAATCTATGCTTATGGACCTGTTTTTTGATACAGCGCCTGTGGCCAAAAAGCGGCGTGTGCATTTCCATGCATTTATGCAGGAGGTGCATAAGGGCATCACGAAAGCGCGGAAGAATTATGAAAAAGACCCGATTGAGCCAGTGGCGGCGAGCATTGCCGAGGGTGCGGCGCTTTTGTGTTTTGATGAGCTGCAAATTGGCGATATTACGGATGCGATGATCGTTGGACGCTTGTTTGAAAAGCTGTTTAAGCGCGGCGTGGTGATTGTGGCGACGTCTAATCGTCACCCCGATGATTTGTATAAAGACGGGTTGAACCGCCAGCTTTTTGTGCCGTTTATTGAGCAGATTAAAGACCGGATGGAAGTGTTCCATCTGGTGAGTGTTACGGATTACCGGCAAAATAAATTGGCGGGTGGCGAGGTGTATTTTACCCCGCTGAATGCGCGGGCGCGCCACGGGATGGATGCGGCTTGGGAGGCGCTTGCGGTGGGCAAAGACAAGCCACTTTTGCTAGAGGTGCATGGGCGCGAGGTGCGTTTGCCGCTACACTGCAAGGGCGTCGCGCGGGCTAGTTTTGCGGACCTGTGCGAGGCGCCTTTGGGTGCGGCGGATTACTTGGCGATTGCCGATGAAATTTCGATTTTGCTGCTGGATAATATACCATTGTTGAGCCGCGAACAGGCGGGGCCAGCCAAACGGTTTGTAACGCTGATTGATGCGCTTTATGAGGCCAAAACGCGGTTGATATGCTCGGCAGACGCTGTGCCAGAGCAGCTTTTTGAAGCCGGCGACGGCGCGTTTGAATTTGCGCGCACTGCTTCTAGGCTGCATGAAATGGCAAGTGCCGATTGGGCGGCGCGGGGCTGAGGGCTCGGCGCGGGTGGGTTTTGCTTGCCAAATAGGCGTATGCAAAGTGGGCTGAATGGGCCACAGTAGTACGAGATTTTCGAAAGGCAGATACATGACGAATATTGTAATTCTTGATGGCGCGCGCACCGCCATCGGTGGTTTTGGTGGTAGTTTGGCGGGGGTGCCGCCAACGGAAACGGCGGCGCATGTGAGCCGTGCCGCCATGGCGCGTGCTGGCGTGGAACCGGGGCAAATTGGCCAAGTGGTGTTTGGGCATGTGATTAATACTGAACCCAAGGATATGTATCTTTCCCGCGTGGCGGCGATAGAGGCGGGCGTGCCTGAGGGCGTGCCCGCGATGAATGTGAACCGGCTTTGTGGCTCGGGTGCGCAGGCGATTATTTCGGCGGCGCAATCGCTCATGCTGGGGGATGCCGAGTTTGCGCTGGCGGGCGGGGCCGAGGCGATGAGCCGTGCGCCTTATATTTTGCAGGATGCACGCTTTGGCAAGAAAATGGGCGATATGCAGGCGGTGGACATGATGTTGGCGACGCTGCATTGCCCGTTTGGCTCGGGGCATATGGGGATTACGGCCGAGAATGTGGCGGCTAAATACGGCATTAGTCGTGAAGCACAGGATGCCTTTGCGCTGGAAAGCCAGCGGCGGGCGGCAGCTGCGATTGAGGCGGGGTATTTTGCCAGCCAGATTGTGCCGATCCAAGTGCGGCAGGGTCGCAAAACCGTGGTGTATGATACCGATGAGCACCCAAAGGCGACCTCAGTGGATGCCCTTGGTGGGCTGCGGGCCGCGTTTCAGAAAGATGGCACGGTGACGGCGGGCAATGCTTCTGGCATTAATGACGGCGCGGCGGCGCTGGTGCTGGCCACCGAGGCGGCGGCGGCCAAGGCGGGGCTAACGCCTAAGGCGCGGATACTGGGCTATGCCCATGCGGGGGTGGACCCGGCTTTGATGGGCATCGGGCCTATTCCGGCGGTGCGGGCGTTGCTTAAGCGCACGGGGTTGAAGGTGGATGATTTTGCGGTGATCGAGAGCAACGAGGCTTTTGCCGCGCAGGCCTGTGCGGTGAGCCAAGAGCTGGGGCTAGACCCGGCGCGGGTGAACCCAAATGGCGGGGCGATTGCGCTGGGCCACCCTGTGGGGGCTACAGGCGCGATTGTGATGCTGAAGGCGATTTATGAGCTGGAGCGGATTGGCGGCGGCAAAGGGCTGATCACCATGTGTATTGGTGGAGGTCAAGGAATAGCGCTGGCGATAGAGGTGTAGTGGGGGCTTCCCCCACCAACTAGCTTAGTGGCTGTTAGCAAAGGGAGCTTCATCGCCCCACAGCGCTGCTACGCGGGCATCCCTGCCACAACCTGAACGGTAATAATCGTAGCGATTCGCATTTTTTTGGTAGTAATTCTGGTGGTAGTTTTCTGCATCCCAGAAATCTCCGGCGGCAAATACTTCGGTTACGATCGGCGCACCAAGGCGGCCTCGCAGGGCGGCTTTGGAGGCGCGGGCGGCGGCGGCTTGCGTATCATTCAGCGCAAAAATGCCGGTGAGATAGCTGTGCCCACGGTCACAAAATTGGCCGCCGGCATCGGTGGCGTCTACTGTGCGCCAAAACACGTAGAGCAACTGCTCATAGGAAACCACATCGGCATCAAAGGTGATTTTTACCGCCTCGCGGTGCTGGCCGTGGTTGCGGTAGGTGGCGTTTTGCAGGGTGCCGCCGGTATAGCCGGATACGGTTTCGACCACGCCTTCCACTTTATCAAAGTCACTCTCAACACACCAAAAGCAGCCGCCAGCGAAGATCGCTGTTTGCAGGGTTTCGGCTTTGGCAACGGTAGCGCCCGCCATGAGGGCCATTAAAACGGTCAGGATTTTCATTCTCATTTCCTTAAAAAGCTGATATGGCGGCAACATGCTGGTTTGGCCAGTCACATGCAAACAACATTCCGGTGAGGAATTGTTTCAACTTTTCAGGAGCCTAATATGCCCGGACTTTTACCCAATGTAGACCCAGACGGCCTTCAGGAATTTTCAGTGGTGTTTACCGACCGCTCGCTCAACCATATGTCGGCCAGTTTTCAACAGGTGATGCGCGATATTTCGGAAACGCTTAAGGGCGTTTACAAGGCCGAGGCAGTGGTGGTTGTGCCGGGCGGCGGCACGTATGGCATGGAAGCCGTGGTTCGGCAATTTGCCAATGATGCCAAGGCTTTGGTTGTTCGTAACGGTTGGTTTTCCTACCGGTG
Source organism: Paracoccaceae bacterium (assembly GCA_002402045.2). Classification (GTDB taxonomy): domain Bacteria; phylum Pseudomonadota; class Alphaproteobacteria; order Rhodobacterales; family Rhodobacteraceae; genus UBA3077. The sequence continues at coordinate 11,441 of NVUX02000104.1, forward strand.
GACGCAGATTTTCGAGGCGGGGAATATACCTTCTGAGCACACGGTGCTGAAGGCGCGGCAAACGGGCAATGCGGCCAGCGCCCCCTTTGCGCCAGTGGCGATTGAGGAGGCCGTTGCGCGCATTCTTGACGAGCGGCCCGCGCTGGTATTTGCCCCGCATGTGGAGACTTCAAGCGGGATAATTTTGCCGGATAACTACATTAAGGCGCTGGCAGATGCGGCGTATGAAGTTGGCGGATTGATGGTTTTGGATTGTATTGCTTCGGGCACGATCTGGGTGGATATGGCCGCTACGGGTGTCGATATTCTGATTTCGGCCCCGCAAAAAGGCTGGAGCAGTTCGCCTGCGGCGGCGCTGGTAATGCTATCTGAGGCTGCGCTTGCGCGGATGGCAGAAACGACCTCCAGCAGCTTTGCGCTGAACCTGAACACATGGCATGCCATTATGCAGGCGTATGAGGGCGGTGGGCATGCTTATCATGCCACCCTGCCGACGGACGCGCTGAAGGCCTTTCGCGATGCGATGCAGGAAACTGAGGCGCTGGGCTGGGATAATATAGCGGCAGCACAGCAAGAGCTGGGTGACAAAGTGCGGGCTATGCTTAAGGCGCGGGGCATTGCCTCTGTCGCGGCGGCTGGCTTTGAAGCCCCGGGCGTGGTGGTGAGCTACACGGATGATGCAGATGTTAAGTCAGGCAAGAAATTTGCAGCCCTCGGTATGCAGATCGCAGCGGGTGTGCCGCTGCAATGTGATGAGCCCGAGGGTTTTAGCACCTTCCGGCTGGGCTTGTTTGGGCTGGATAAGCTGGCGGATATTGACGGCACGGTTAAGCGGCTGGAAGTGGCGCTCGATCAGGTTCTGTAAGGCGCTGATTTTGGGCTAAATGCCCGCCGAGCGTAGCGAGGCCACCGCCGCCGGCAGGCCGGTTTTTTGCTTGCAAAAAACGTGCTTTGGCCGAGTGGGGGTTTACCCCCGCAGAGGCCAAAGCAAGCGCGGAGCTGTCGGAAGCTCCGGCGTCGCGCTTCCTCGGCGACCCTTCGGGCCACCTCGTCAGCGCGTGCGGCGCTTCG
>NVUX02000105.1 GCA_002402045.2 Paracoccaceae bacterium
GCATCCTCAGCGACTGAACATTGAATGTTGTCAGAGTGCTCAATGTAGTGGGTGCGCACAAAATCTGGATCGCTTGGGCGGGTTCTTTTCCCAAGAGACACCAGCTGTCCGAGAAATACGCTTATTTCCGGGGCGTCACTCATGACTGCTTGCCTAATTTTCATTCACACCTCACTCCGCTTAATACCACACTGCGCAATAGCTTACCAAAACCAAAATGGCAACTAAGTCCGCATTGCTGCCGTTCTGCTTTAAGAAATACGTTGTAGAAATTCGCTATTGGTCAGTTAACCAGCAACCGGTTGGTAATGATAAATATCAGTTTGAATAACCCATTACGTGTCCAAGTTTTGTTATCGAGATCCCGATCCGACGTTTTGCAATTTGGCATGACCATAAAGTGTATCGAGAACCGAAAAGTTGGAACTAGTTTTGCTGATAAATACGTAAAATTTAAACTTGTCGACATCCAGTCCGACAAAATTTCCTTCATTTTGCCAACCATTTTTATGAGTCATTAGTCTACCAGCTCATATTTTAAAGTTGGTATTCCTGTAAGCCAATTAATTTCGACGCTGCTTTTTTTACTATTCTCATTAATGAGTAAAATTGCTCCTCCAGATGAGGAACCATCAGGGTTGAATTGTACTACTGCTGTTTTACTGTTTATCAAGTGCTTATCCGTGGTTAGCAATTCAATTATCGTTCCATTAGGGATCTCTAGAATAGTGTCGACTGTTGATATGGTTTTAATAGGTGTTGAGAAGTCAATCGTAATGTATTCAGGTTTGCCTGTGGTGATCGAAAGTAATCTTTGCTCAAGGATCAAATTAGAGATTTGTTGTAATATTTCTTCTGTATTTGGCCGGCTGTTTTTGCCTGAAAATTGTCCAGCAAAAATAAATCCGGAAAGTGCAATTATGAATAATACAACAAGCATTTCGATTAGCGTAAAGCCGGCACTATTCTCTAGATTTTTTGATTGTTGTTTATCTATTATGGACATTTATGAAGCCAATTCATTTATACTCAACATCGCCGACATAACTGATAGTGCCAAGGCGCCAATTAATAACCCGAGAATTATTGTAATTGCAGGCGTTAAGAACGTCATGAGCCGCTCTAAACTTTGATGACTTCTGTTTGCGAGCAATTCTGCCGCGCTGTTTAATGTTACATCCACTTTGTTTATTTCATCACCTGCTTTGATGATGGATATAACTGAGTTTTCAAACAGTTCAGTATTTTCTAGTGCTTGGCTTATTGCAATTCCTGCTGCTACATCATCAGGGACGGTTGTCATACGCTTCTTGATGTTTTCAGATTTACCACTTTGTGCTGATATTTGAAGCGCTTTGGTTGTCGCAACACCATTGCTTTGTAGCAATGAAAGCGTTTTTAAATAGCGAGCAAGCGCAGCATCTTTCAGAGCTTTCCCTATGAAAGGCGTCTTCTCTACCACCTTACTAAATACATTTTTAAAAAAGTTCCGTCCCCTTGAAAGGAAGCAAGTAATAAAGATAATGCACACAACCAACATTAAATATGCACTATTATTTTCTAGACCGGTTTTTAGCGACGCCAATAGACCTATTAGAAATGGAGGAGTTTTACCTGAAGTTGAAAACAACGGCTCTAACGCTGGCACGAGAACAAAGGTAATAATGACCAAGGCAACAAGCATCATTACCACTAAAAAAATAGGATATAATATTGCTTCAAATAGTTTCTTATTACGCTCTTTTTGGATTGTAATATCTTCAGTAATGATCGAAAGAGATGCACGCAGGTTCCCACTATGCTCGCCTGCATTCAACAATGCTATAATCTCTCCCGATATAGTGCCGGTGCCTTCACATGCTTGTGCAAAACTTGAGCCGCTAGCCAGCTCTTTTGAAATATTATTGTAGAAGGTATTTTGTGTGTGATTTTTCTCATCTTTGGCCAGTGTACTAATAGCTTTATCTACATTTAAACCAGCTCCAACGAGCATAGATATATTTTGAAAAAATAGATGTAAATTTGGCTTTGGGTTCCCAAACCTCTTTGATGAAAATGTGGACTTGTTCCCTTTTTCCGGATTAAGCGATATCAATCGCTTGTTACTTTTTACAAGAATGTTCTCCGCATCTTTTAAGTTAGAAGCTTCAACTACACCACCTTCAATAGTGTCATCTAAAAGATAGGCTTTATAGTGAAAATTTTCTGACATATTAATCACCCAACGTCGAAATGAGTTACTCTTGCTACTTCGTCTTGTGATGTTATTCCTTCATCCACTAAGGTCTTTGCAAACTCACTAATTGGAATTTTACCGTTCCTCGAATCTAATTTTTCCAAATCGTTATTAGATTTTCCTTCATTAATAGCTGTGACCATCGCTTCATTAATATCTGTAATTTCATAAATGGCTGTTCGTCCTAGATATTTTTGTTCATTGCAAACATCACATTCTGTCCCTATCCTAGAGCATTTAGTGCAAAGTTTTCTGACCAATCGTTGTCCGACTACACCTCGAAGAGTTGCGCTTATTAAGAAGTTATCAATACCCATATCTCTAAGTCGCGTAACCGCGCCAATAGCGCTATTTGTATGTAAAGTAGAAAGAACCAGATGGCCTGTCAGTGCTGCTTGTGTCGCAATTTTGGCCGTCTCTGCATCTCTGATTTCACCGATCAAAATGATATCAGGATCTTGGCGTAATACTGACTTCAAAACTTTAGGAAAATCGAGCCCAATATCTGTATTAATTTGTAGCTGTGTTATTCCATCCATTCGATATTCTACAGGATCTTCAATAGTAAAAATCTTGCTTTTTCCAGTTCTTAATTTCTTTAGTAGCGCATAAAGCGTTGTTGTTTTTCCGCTACCCGTTGGCCCTGTTACAAGAAATATACCGTTTTGAACTTTTAATATTTTTTCAAATTTTTCTTGTGCGGCTCTTGCAAATCCTAAATTTTCTAAGCTCAGTAATTCAGATGATCGTTCCAAGAGTCTTAAAACGATTGTTTCGCCATGAATTGAGGGTACTACAGAAACGCGAAAATCTACATCAATACCCCTTATTGGCATTCTCAATCGGCCATCTTGAGGAAGGCGGCGCTCAGAAATATTCAAACCTGCAAGGATTTTAATTCGGCTGATTAAGCCAGCTTGCAATGACTTTTGTACCGATTGTGCCTCAATCAGAATGCCGTCTTGCCTGCGTCTAACTCTAACAACATCTTCTGCCGGCTCGATGTGAATGTCGGTCGCACCAACATCGCTTGCTTGCTGGATTATTTCATTTACTAATTTAACGATTGGTGCATCGCTAGCAATATTTTTTAATCGTTCTGTATCTATTTCTAGTGTACCAAAACCGCCGTTCTCATGGTTTGGTTCATCTTTGTTTTCAGTTTTTAACTTTATCGCTTGATGTGCATCCGCAATGGTTCTGCGTGTTGAAATGCTAATTGAAATAGGCAAATCGTAAAAGTAACGGCACATTTCCAATGTTTCGTCATCAAAAGGATCAGAGATCAACATATTGATTGTTTTGCCATCGTTGCTCATTGGTAAAAGCGTTTTATATTCTAAAAATTCACCTGATATGTTTGTAGAATCGATGTTTAATTTAATGCTCTTAGCGTCATCAATGAAATCAACAGAAAAATATTTAGCCATCTCCATAGCTAATTCTTTTTCTTGAATAAAACCAAGTTCTACAGCAAGAAGGTCAATTGATTGACCTGTAGTTTTTAACACATTTGTTAGTCGAGCAGCTTTTTGTTCGTTCAAAATATTACTTTGAACTAAGCTAGAAATAAATTTTTCTAAGTTTAGAGGTTTAGCAGTATTCAGGTTCATGATGCATCGGCCATAAGCTTTTTAAGATAGTGAATTGTCCCTAGTTTCCTAGACACCTTGCGGTTCTAATTTTTGGTGCTGTTCAAAGTCTGTAGGTGACATCATTCCGTTGTTCGTGTGTTTACGTATTGGATTATAGAACATCTCGATGTAATCGAACACATCTGATCTTACTTGATCTCTGGTCTTGTAGGTTCTGCGTCGAATGCGTTCACGTTTGAGTAGATTGAAGAAGCTTTCCGCGACAGCATTATCCACTGCCCGGCAGGCAATGCTTGCATTGCTGAGAGGGATGACAATTCCCCCGGC
>NVUX02000106.1 GCA_002402045.2 Paracoccaceae bacterium
CCATGCCAATAAAACTATCTGAAGCCAGCCCTCGCCATGCCTCCTCTTCACCGTGTCGATCAACGATACGTTCTCTGGAAGCTTTCTCAAGCAGCAAGACCGCATGATTCAAAGACCTTATTTCAGCCTCGATATGCCCCAGTGAATGAGCCAAAAGCAGAGTAAGTAAGTTCTGATCAGTTCTACTATCCATCATGCTTATTCCTTTCGGAAAGCCCGATGAGACTACCTATAAGGTTAAGCACACCAGCGGCATCGCGTTTAGTCATTGCCCGCAACACTCCACCGGGATTGTGAATTGGCGTTTCGGGGTGGAAACGATTTCTATCAATAATCAAAATGCAAAGCGCCGTTCTCATATCACCCATCTGTTCCTGGGCAGCATTGTAGGCAGATCGGTTTATCCCAAGCTCTCCGAGGCGATCTATCGAGGCTTGAATGAAATCCATTGCTGTTGGCGTGGCTCTCTGGCCTTGGTGGTGGGTGATATAGAAGCGCATTTCCTCTGAACTCAACCAGAATAGACGCTGTGGTGTGAGTTTTTCTATAAATTTGCTGTTGTGTTCTCTGCTGACCCCTTCACACTTATTTTCTAAGCCTTCCGAGGCTTCCGCATTAGCGGATGATCTCGGATAAGTACTGGCTTCCGACTTTATGTCGGGCCTTATATTGACGCTTGCGTTACAGTTTACATAAGGATTTTCAGTTGTATCTTGTATATATGGTAGGACACCAGAGTCCGCTTGACCGGACATATTCTGGAACAATACACGTAAATCATCCGCACATTGTGATGCAGAGAGCGTATCCTGGTAATGAACTTCTAAGGCTTCAAGCGTTTTAAAGGCCGAAAACCGTGTCGGCCAAGAAACAAACTGTGCGGCTAGTGCTTTAAGGTCACCATTGTCCGGGTGCTCGCCCTGAAACTCCATAAGAGTTATCTTAACATTGCGGCGCAGAGCGCTACATTTTCGTTTTAAGCGGCTACTATGCTGGCGCTCATATTGGAGTTGATCGCGGAAAGCCATCAGCTTTGGAACCAGCTCAATTAGTGGGGTGAAGGATAATCCTTGGCTAAATTCAACACCATCCGAGAATTTTATTCGGCAGCGGCTACCATTTCCTGCAACATTCTTAGAGATGAAGCCGAATCGTTTTTCGAGGGTTTCCTCGTCGCGGCGCACCGATCTGGCGTCCTTCCCCAGCACAAAAGCAATATTCTGCTGCATTGCGAAACACATAGGTTCACGGTTTGGGTCGGTCCAGTCGGATGGGCGGGTTTCTCGTAACATCGCCAATAGGGATTTCAGTAGACTATCAGACATTCCGATAAACTGGCTAACATCAAGCAGCAGCCCTTCGAGCTGCCCCCTGAACATGTTTTCGGGGAGAACGGGATAGCTAGGTGAATCAGCGGGTTGCCGGTTCGGGTTGATACTTTGCTTTAGTTGTAACACTGCCTTGTTCCTCATGTAGGCGAAGCTTGGCGACAGGCCGTAAAATATTATTCGCATAAATGCGTTTTTTACTTGATCCCTGATTCGGTGAGTGCTAGAAAAGTCTTGCAAAAGAATTATATCTAGAACCCCCGTGATGCCTCCGCGCTTCGCGGGTTTTCTTTTTTTGGGTGAGAACTGCTCTCGTTTATGATTCCTTATTGTTATTTCACGCACACTACTGAATATAGACTTTAACGGCAACTGTGGTGATAAATTCCGTTAGTCATACTCTATGTAGAAAAAATGGCTACGGCCGGACTATAACAATAAATCCCGTTATAGCTAGCATAAATCATACTAGGTTTGTGTTTTTATTATTTGAAAGCAATTTTTTACCAGAACGTCGTAAGTATATTTATCGGCAAAGTTCTTCCAAACACCTGGAAAAAGATATAGAAACAGCAAAAGAGATTGAAGCAGCGGAAGTATGGAGAAAGCCACGCTTATGGAAGAAAGCAAAGTATATCCGACGATATTAATGCCCGCATTTATGGATCTTGTCAAAAGTGGTGCGGATGTAAAATTTGTAGTCGAGGACTCAGATGGCAAACTTGGGTTTGCTTGGCGCGTATATGTTACTGGAGCAGATGATAAGGCGTATATGTTGACTAAGAATCAAGGTCAGGAAACCTTCGTCTACGAAATAAAGTCAGCCAACGCAGTGGTGGCGTTCGGACGGAAACGAGACATAGATATGGCTGGTTTTCAGTTTCCAAATAAAGTGAAGTATCCCAAATATTACTGACAAACCGTAGCTTATTATAAGAAAAAGGGCCAAGCAATCTAAGGATCGCTTGGCCCTTTTTCATTTGGAACACCACAATCTGTGTTTAATTTAGTACAGGCAGAGTGTTTCATTCTAGTTTGGATATTATATTCTTTTCTTTGCTAACTATTATTTTTATTGATAATCATTATTATTTCCCTATGCTGTAATTGTTCGAACAAACAACCACAACATAAGGACAGAAACATGAAAAACTATCTCAAGATTGGCCTCACTCTAGGCCTGACCATGACCGGCGGCGCAGCTATGGCGGCGGGTACAGGCACGGGTATTGAAACCGGCTTCAGCGATATCGGTACGGATCTTCAAACCCTGCTTGGCGGCGCTGGTGGTTTCATCATCATCATCATTTCTATTGCGCTTGGCGTTTTGATGCTGGCAATCGGGCGGGGCTGGGGCGCTGCCGTTGGCTCGTTCGCCGTGGCGATGTTCCTTGGGTACGGTGTTTCCGCCCTGACTGGCATTGCCGGCGTTACTGCATCCACCGAACTGCTTTCCGCAGAACTCGTTCTGGAAGCCCCAGCCGATATGGAAGTGCTTACTGCCATTTAATTCAATCTTGGGGGGCGCGAGCCCCCCTTTCAGCGAGGACGCGGACATGCTCGTAAAAATAGAACAGCGATTACAAGATCAGGCACGGTTTCTCGTGCTTCCCGCTGATGAAGCGGTGCTTTTGGGGCTACCCATTATGATGGGGCTCCTTGGTAGAACCATTTTCACAGGCGTAATCATCGGCGTTGTCGCCTGGACGATCTGGCGTCGTGTCAAAGGCGAGGGTGGGCTGGAAGGCGTAGCCGCTGCGGCCTACTGGTATATCCCCTCAACAATGGGGTTTTTCAAAGCACTTCCCGATTCCGCTGTTGAGCGGTGGGAGGCGTAATGAACTTTCAAGCTATCCAAAAACAACTTCGACACGCCCGCGCAGCGCGTAACCTCGGGTTTGGCCTCGTCGTGCTTTTGGGGTTTCTCAACGTAGCCTTGGTTTACAAGGTATATTCCCAAAGCAACCAAGTCATTTTAATCCCAACAAGCGTGAGCGATGGCATGGTGGCGCGCGGCGCTGTTGATAAACGCTATGTGGAAGCGCTGGCGCTGGACGCGGTTTATGGCCTTTACAACGCCTCACCCGCCAACCTGCGCTATGGTCGCACGGTGATTGAGCGGCTCGCAGCCGTAGCCAACCGAAGCGAGCTGCTGCGCCATTACGATGAAGTGGCAACGGACATTCGGGAACGCGATATTTCAACCGTGTTCTATCCAAAACAGATTGAACACAATCTGGATGCCAAAACCGTTGTCGTCGCGGGAAATCTGCAAACGTATTTGAACACAGTGCTGATCAGCGACGAGCCACGCCGCATTCTTTTGAATTTTGTAACGGAAGCTGGGTCGGTTCGCCTCTCCCGCATTAGCCGTTTGGAGGTAGAGCCATGAATTTCTATAAATGCTTGAAGACCCTGATAGCGATTGTTGTAATCCTAACCAGTTCCATGGCCAGTGCAGGCCAAACCTATGCCGTCATGCCGGACGGAGAAATTACCTTTGATGTATCCATCACTGGCATTACCCGCGTGAGCTTTACCAATGATCGCATTCGCCGCGTAGTTCACGGCGAAACCGATTTTGAAATGACCAATGATGAAGCCACCGGTGATTTGTTTATGCGCTTTGTTGGCGTAGATCCCCGCAATGAAACCGGATATTTTGTTACTGAACGCGGTATCACCATTGGCTATACTTTGTTACCAAAAGAAGAGGCGGTTCCGCCAGTTCTGATCACGATCAATGGAGTTGATGAAGAACCCGACCCTCAAGACAATGCTGGTGATTTTGGAGCCAGCGTTGGGTTCAGCGACAATGTCGCGGCCTCGATGGCAGACATTGTGCGCGTTATTGCGGCTGAACATGTTTTGGGCCGCGCGGTGCCAAGCGGGCGTGATGGACGCCGCATTCACAACAAAAAAGGCGATGGCTGGATAGCTGAGGTTCGCATTGCTGTCGCGGGCCCAGATGGCCGCCTCGTGCGTGAGCAAGATTTCTATAGGCCCGGTGTATTGGCCATTTGGATTGCGCAAAGCCAGCTCGGACCCAATGAGCGCACTTGGTTGATTGTGGTGAAGGGGAACTAAGCTATGGCCAACATAAATAGACAAAAGCAGCAATATATCGCGCTCGCAATAGGTGTTGTCGCCATTTTGGGTTTAGGCGGCTTGATATTTGGAGTTTTGGGGCCAAAAAACCCAACAGCAACGCCGTTTTCGAGCGAACCTCAGGGTGTGGATATGACCATTGTGCAGGACAGAACATCGTCTGCCGCGCCGGAAATGTCTTGGATTACCCAAAGCCGAGTCGAGATTGAAAGGCTAAGACAGATCGTTGAAAGCCTTAATCAAGGTATTGAGGCGGAGCGTTCGCAATCA
>NVUX02000014.1 GCA_002402045.2 Paracoccaceae bacterium
AACAGCGGCTCGATGATGGCCCATTCTTCATCAGTTAAGTCAAAACGCATGAAATAATCTCCTTTTGAAAGATTGAATCAGTGTTCCATCAATATATCAATACCTTAATTTGGGTTCACACCCTAGTATTTTGATGCGAAATAATTGGAGAAGCCCTCATGCTTAACAAGTTTAAATGCGCCACCGTTGCCGCCCTTCTTTTTTCCGCCAGCCAAGGCTTCGCCCAAGCCAATGAAGAGGCGAAAGCCAAAATTGATGAGTGCCGTGAAAAACACTGCAATTCACTCTATCTCAGTGGCATAGACGAACTCACCAGCATTCCGGTTGAAATCCTCGGCCTGCCCTCTGTTACAGAGCTGCGGATGAGCGGATCGGGCATCACAGACCTCTCTCTGCTGGCCAAATTGCCGGGGCTTCGGGTGCTTGATATCTCCAACACGCCGATCACAGATCTCGCCCCCATCGCGAGCTTACGCGCGCTCAGTCGGCTAGATCTGGCAACCACGGAAATCACCGACCTTTCGATGCTTTCCAACCTCACCGCGCTCACGAGCCTTAACTTGCGGCGCACGCCCGTTTCAGATCTTTCGCCGTTGGCGGCTTTGGTCGGCCTAACAAAGCTTAACCTTTCGCGCACCAATGTGGCAGACCTTTCGGTGCTTTCCAACTTCGCCGCCCTCAAAGATCTCGACTTAGAGCAAGTGCCTGCCACAGATTTTTCGGTGCTGGCCACGCTGCATGCGGTCACTGACCTTGATTTGGCCAAAACCGCAATTTCTGATCTTTCGGTGATTGAGGGTATGGTGATCCTGCGTAATCTTACCCTAGACGATACCGGAATTTCCACCCTTGCCCCTTTGGCCCATCTCTACGCCTTGCGAGATCTAAAGCTTCAACGCACCAACATTTCAGACCTCACCCCGCTGGCCGATCTCGCTGGCTTGTCCCGATTGAACATCGACGAAACCGGGGTCACCGATCTGTTTCCCATTTTTGCGCTCGACAAGCTCGAACGCCTGTCACTGGATGAAACCCAAGTGAGCGACATTTTTGTGGTGTCGGTGCTGCCCAACTTGAGTGATCTGCAAATAGCAAAAACCCAAGTCACCGATCTTTCCCCGCTTGCTGGCGCTACTTTGCTCTCAAATATCGGCATTTCCGGCACCCAAATCAGCGATATATCTGTGCTCGCCAACGCGCCTTCCCTTAGTTGGTTTGATGCCTCCGATAGCATGGTATCGGACTTGGCTGCGCTGATGGGGCTAGAAAAATTACGAACTATTTACATACGAAACACGCCCGCAGCAAACGGCGCACAAGCCGCAGCGCTTGAAGAGAAAGGGCTGCGCGTACGCCAGTAAAGCGGACCGCAGGAAATTGCGCTTCCGCGCCGTGGCCTCGGCTTCGCCTCGGTAGCGGCGCGTCTGGCACTGCACTTTGTTGTGGGTTTGCGCCCGCGCCGCACTGGATGGACAGCGTTTGTAGCCTTTGAGTATTTAGGAAAGAATGAAGCCAAAGTGTTGCGTTTTGAGCCGTGGCACGGGCGCTGCAAATAAGCCTCCTGATGAGGCCACAACGCCTTTAGCGCCCCGTGCCCGCTACTTCAACCTTGAGCGCAACCGTTTCCCCATCCACCAAACCAGTGCAACAACGGGCAACACCAGCAAGGCCAAAAGTTGGTATTTCTCAAGCCCGAGCAGCGGGGCGACGGGGGTCAATAGGTAATTCAGTAATGAAATTGCATAGTAGCTAATTGCCACCACAGAAAGCCCTTCCACTGTTTCCTGCAACCTAAGCTGCAGCCCGGCCCGCTGGTCCATTCTCACCATAACCTGCTTATTTTGCGCGGCATTTTCCACATCAACCCGTGTGCGCAGTAAGTTTGCAGCGCGTTCCGTGCGGGCTGAAAGATCGTGCAACCGGTCTTTGGTTGAAAGCACGGTCCGCATAGCTGGCTCATAACGCCGCATCATGAATTCAGACATCAGCTGCCGCCCCTCAAAACGAGCTTCGCGCAACAGCACAATACGCTGCTCCACGATCTTGGCATAAGCTTGGGTAGCCCCAAATCGAAACGCCGCGCGAGAGGCGAGCTTCTCAATCCGCCCCGCCAGCTCCAGCAGCGCCTCCAAGGTGGCTGAATCCTTGCTTTTGTCGGCAACGATATGGTCATAAACCGCCGTTAACTCGACCTCCATATCATCAACCTCACTGGCCACCCGGCGTGCCACCGGAAAGCCAAGCAAGGACGCATTCATATAGGTTTCGGTCTCCAGAAGCCGCTGGGCAATACGCCCGAGCCGCCGCTGGCTCACCCCCTTATTGGCGATAATCGCAAAGCGCACATGCCCCGCTTCATCAATCCGGAAATCTGTCGCCACAACCGCCTCACGGTCCACAACATATGAGGCCGTCAAGCTTTCTGCCACAAACCACTTGGCCAGTTTTTTGCTCAGTTCAGGCATGGATTCGGTGGCAAAATCAGCGGTTTCCATCCGTAAAAGCACGGACGAAATCACAACCCCTGGCGCCTCGGAAAGCCAATCCTTCGGGAACAACTCAAACGCTTTACCATCAAAGGGCCGGTCCTCGACCCCATCCGCATAGAGCGTGTAGCTCACAAACTCCGAATGCATTTCCCACTTTAAATGGCTTCGCCCCAGGCGCGCCGAATGCTGGGTGGCTTGGGGGGGCGGATGTGGCGCCCCAAACCGGTCCAAAAGCGCAATCAAATGCGCGCGATCTAGCAATCTATCCCGCTTAGCCGCAGCGCTAGGCTGCTTGATAACAAGGTGCGCCGCGCGGCAAGGCGCAGAAAGCTCAGGAAAAGGCCGCGCGTGCAGCTCGATGTTGAGCGGGTAACGTAGCGGATGGTCGGCAATGGGTTTTTCAGTCATACAAATCCTCGCTTTGTTCTTCTTTCCCACCATTTTTGCGACCAAGCAAGCCATTCCATTTGGTTGAGTGCCACGCCCCTGCAAGCAAAGCGCCGCACGCGCCGACAAGGTGGCCCGAAGGGTCGCCGCGAAGGCGCGACACCAGAACCGCCGGGCGGCGCTCCGGTCCTTTTATGCCCTAAGTCCGCCCAAACAGCCGTTCAATATCGCTCAGCTTCAGCTCCACATACGTCGGCCGCCCATGGTTACACTGGCCAGAATGCGGCGTGGCCTCCATTTCCCGCAGCAATGCGTTCATCTCATCAGCACTCATCCGCCGGCCAGAGCGGATAGACCCGTGGCAAGACATCCGGCTCAGCACCGCTTCAATCCGGTCTTTTACAGTCTGGGTCTGGCCCAAATCTGTGAGCTCGTCGGCCACATCCCGCAGCAATTTCGCGGCGTTTATCTCGCCCAATATCGCCGGCGTTTCCCGCACGCAAATCGTGCCTTCGCCAAAAGCTTCATATACCAGCCCCAGCCCAAACATCGCCTCAGCCGCCTCCAGCAAACGGGCGCAATCCGCCAGTGGTAGCTCCACAATTTCAGGAATCAGCAGCGCTTGTGAAGGCACACCATTTGCCCCCGATTGCCGTTTTAAACGCTCATAAACCAGCCGCTCGTGGGCGGCATGTTGGTCCACAATCACCATGCCACTTGCCGTCTGCGCTACGATATAGTTCTCGTGCAGCTGCGCCCGAGCGACCCCCAGTGGCAGGTCGTCTGCCACCTGCGCTTGCGGCGCCTCTTCCACCCGACCTGCCTGCCACCCTTCGCGCTCGGCAAAGCCTGAAAAATGCGTCATTCCGTGTTCTCGGTGCAGTGGCATTTGGTAGCTCATCTCGGGCCGTGGCTCAGGTTGCATGGCGCCTAAAGTCGCCGTGCCAACGGTGGTTGACGCCCTGTGCCCCGCCTCGGCCAACGCATGCTTTAGCGCCGATACAATCAGCCCCCGCGCCACGCCAGGCTCGCGAAACCGCACCTCGGCTTTAGCCGGGTGGACGTTCACATCCACCAGCTCGGGGTGACAATCCAAAAACAGGGCGGAAGCTGGATGGCGGTCCCGGCTCAGGAAATCCGAGTAAGCCGCCCGCAGCGCACCGTGCAACTGTTTATCCCGCACAGGGCGGCCATTAACGAAGAAAAACTGCGCCACCGCAGCACCGCGAGAATAGGTAGGCAAAGCCGCGTATCCGGTTAGCCGAATGCCCTCCCGCTCGGCATCAATCTCCAGCGCGTTTTCAATAAATTCACGCCCCATAATGCGCCGCAAGCGCGCTTGTAAGCTGCCATTATCTTCCACATCAGCCCGAAAGGTTATGCGCTCTTTGCCGCCGGAAATATCCCGCAACACAAAAGCCACATCAGGTGCGGCCATGGCCAGCCGCTTAACCACATCGCCAATTGCCCGCGCCTCAGCCACCGCCGAGCGCAGGAATTTCAGCCGCGCGGGTGTTGCATGAAACAGGTCTCGCAACTCAACCGTAGTGCCCTCCGGCCCCGCCACCGGCGCCAGCTCGGTCATCTTGCCGCCATCCACCACCAGCTGAAACGCACTTTCCGCCCCAACAAACCGCGACGTAAGACTCAGCCGCCCCACAGCCCCGAGCGAGGGCAAAGCCTCACCCCGAAATCCAAAGGAATGAATGTTCAGCAAGTCGCTACCATCAATTTTCGAAGTTGCATGCCGCGACAAAGCCAAAGGCATTTCCGCCTCCGGAATGCCGGTGCCATCATCAACAACCCGCAGCAATGTCTTACCACCATCAGCATAATAAATCTCGACCCGCCGCGCCTGTGCATCCAACGAATTTTCGATCAGTTCCTTGATCGCAGAGGCCGGTCGCTCCACCACCTCGCCCGCCGCAATCCGGTTGGCGGCGGCATCATCAAGCTGCCGAATAGGCTGCCTATCTTGCAGGATATGGGGGTTTCGTGCGCTCATACCACAATACATAGCTGATTCTGAAAGCATCAACAAGCGCCCGTCGGGCTTGCCCGACATGCGCTGACGAAGTGGCCCGAAGGGTCGCCGAGGAAGCGCACCGCCAGAACTGCTCGGCACACCCAGCCAGCTCGGCTTTGGCTCAGGGGAGGGCGCAAGCCCTTACGGGCCATGGCCTCGCTTCGCTCGGCGGCGCTTGTGTGTGGCTACTCTGCCACCAAGCCCTCAGGCTGCCCAACCACAACAAACCGCAGGTGTTCCGGCTGATAAAGCCTTGCGGCCACACGGTTAATCTCTTCCAAAGTTACCGCATTCACCAAATCATTGCGCTCAACAATATAGCTAATCGGCAACTGCACCACTTGCAGCCCCGCCAAAATCCCCGCGATCTCGGCATTGCCATCAAAGCGCAGCGGATAAGCCCCCGTGAGGTAGCGTTTGGCTACATCCAGTTCCTCCGCGGTCACGCCCGTTTCCGCCACTTTCGCCCATTCAGCCTGCACTATGCCCACGGCCTCAGCCACGGTGTCATTGCCACTGTTAAACTGGCCCATATAAAGTGCCGCATGCTGGTAGGGCAGCAAAAAGCTCGAAATTCCATACGTTAGCCCGCGTTTTTCCCGCACCTCCTCATTAAGCCGCGCGGTCGAAGACCGCCCGCCAAAGATGTGGTTCAGCACAAAAGCCGCAAGGTAATCTGGGTCATCCCGCTTTAGCCCCGGCTGCGAAAAAATCACAACAGATTGCGGCGTGTCAAAATCAATCGCCGTTATACCCGCATCCAGCACCGGCGTTACATCCGGCACAATATCCACAATATCATCCGGCATTTCGCTCAGCAATTCGTCGAGCAACAGGCCCAGCGCCTCGGGGGTAATATCCCCCACCACGCCAATTTTTACGTTGTTGCGCCCAAGTGCTGCGCGGTGCGCAATGCGCATATCATCCGGCGTAAGCGCCGCGACCGTTTCCAAGGTGCCATCAGTAGGCCTTCCATAAGCATGATCAGGAAAGGTCATCGCCTGAACAGCCTTACCGGCAATCGACCGCGGGTCAGTTTCGTCCGAACGCAAGCCAGAGTTCACCTGCCCGCGCACCCGCTCAAAAGCCACGTCATCAAAGGCGGGCTCCACCAATGCCAACCGCAGCAAAGCCACGCTTTCCGCCAGATTGCTGGTCAGCATAGAGGCGGTAATGCTCACGCTATCGCGCCCCGTGTTAAATCTGAAGCGCGCGCCCAGCTCGTCAGCGCGCTCGGCAAATGCAGTGGCACTCACATCGCCAGCGCCCTCTTCCAGCAGCCCGACCATAAGGTTGGTCGCCCCCAGCTTTGCAGGCGCATCCTGCGAGGCTCCACCGCGAAAGCTGAACTGAAAGGCCACCATCGGAATGCTCGGCTCCTGCACTAGCCACGCGGTAACGCCGCCGGGTGAGGTAACCACCTGAATATCGGTGGCGGCACGCACTGGCAAAGCGGCCAGCATTACAAATGCAAATGCGAAAATCCTGATCATTGGCCTGTCTCCTTTTCGCCCATCAAATAGCCAGTTACGGAACGGCGAATATCCAGCACATCTTGCGCCGCCGCCAATATGTCTGCCTCGGTTACGGCTTGCAAAATATCCGGCCACGCCGCCACATCGGCCACCGTTAGCCCCGAAGTCAACGCCGCACCATAGCGCCGCGCCAGCCCACTTTGGCTATCCATGGCATAAATCTCGCTGGCCAAAATCGAGGCCTTTGAACGCGCCAACCGCGCAGGGTCCACACCCGTTTTAAGGAAATATTCCAGCGTGGCATCCATGCGGGCCTCAGCTGCCTCAAGGCTTATACCGGGCTTGGGCACCACATACATTCCAAAAGTATCAGGGTCATATGAAAGCCCGCTATAAAACGCCCCCGAGGCCAGCGCGATGTCTTCCTCTATTTGCAGCCGCTGGCCCAGCAACGAGGTGATCCCGCCGCCGCCAAGCACATCGGCCAGCAGGCTCAGCGCGGCGGCTTGGGTTTGGTCGCCCGCCTGCCGATTAGGCGCAAGGTAGCTGCGTATAACATAGGGCGAGGCCACCCGAGGGTCATTATAAACCAGCCGCCGCGCCGCGCGCTGCGGCGGCTCCTGTGGGCGCATCCGCTTGCTAATGCCCTCAGACGGCTTCAGCGGCCCATAATGTTGCTCGGCTAAAGCCAGCACATCCTCGGGCTGCACATCACCCGCCACCACCAAAATCGCATTGTTGGGTGCGTAAAACACGCCGTAAAAATCAAGCGCGTCTTGCAGGGTGAGCGCGTTTACCTCGTCAGGCCAGCCGATAACCGGCGTGCCGTAGGGATGGTTGAGGAATTGCGCCGCATCGCGCTGCTCGCCAAAAAGCGCGCCGGGGTCGCTGTCGGTACGCAGGGCGCGCTCTTCCAGCACCACATCAAGCTCGGTCAGCATATCGGCATCATCAAGGATAAGCCCCCGCATCCGGTCAGCTTCCATTTCCATCATCAGCGGCAAGCGGTCCACCGCGACTTGCTGGTAATAGGCAGTGTAATCTTGCGAGGTAAAGGCGTTATCATCGCCGCCATTGGCTTCCACAATCGGGGAAAACTGCCCGTCAGGCACCGTCGCTGTGCCCTTAAACATCAGGTGCTCCAGAAAATGCGCAATGCCGGATTTACCAACAGGCTCATCGGCCGCGCCCACGCGATACCACACCATATGGGTCACAATCGGCGCGCGGTGGTCTTCGATCACCACCACTTCCATGCCGTTCTCCAGCATGTAGCTGGTTACCGGCACCTGCTGCGCGCTGGCCATTGGCCCGCAAATGGTGGCGGCCAAAGCCAACCCGAAAATACTGCGCATACTCATCTCCCTGCATGTATATATCGCCAAGATAACCACCCCCGCGCCAACATCAACCGCTGATACGTAACCGTGATCATAACAAATGAGGCCTCCGCAAGAACCCGCCGAGCGTAGCGAGGCCACGGCCAGCGGCAGGCGTTTTTCAGTTTACTGAAAAATGTGCTTTGGCCGAGTGGGGGTTTACCCCCGCAGAGGTCAAAGCAATTCCGGAGCTATCGGACAGCTCCGGCATCGCCCCTCCTCGGCGACCCTTCGGGCCACCTCGTCGGCGCGTTAGGCGCACACCGCAGCCTAGCGTTTTTTCTTCTTGCTCTGCTTCACATCCAAAAACACCAGCCCAACGGCCCCGATAAATATCGACACATCCGCTACGTTAAACGCATAAGGGTTCTCAAACCCACAACAGCTCATATTCAAAAAATCCGCCACCGCGCCATAGGTCAGCCGATCATATATGTTCCCGAGCGCCCCACCCACAACGAGCCCCACCGAGGCTTGCAGCCAAACCCCCTTCGCCTTGCGAAACCATACCAGCAGCCCCAGCGAAATCGCCAGCCCGATGCTAATTAGCACCCAGCGCGTCACATCACTGCCAGAGCCAAACAGGCCGAAATTAATACCTTCATTCCACGCCATATGCAGGTTCAGGTAAGGCGGCCACACCTCTATGCGGCCTACATTAACGAGGTCCATCCCCTCCACCACCCAGTATTTCAGCCCGCGATCGAGCGCAAATATGAGGGTGGCGATGCCGAGTATTCTAAAGAGTGGCATTTGGGGCTCCTGTGTTGCCCTGCCTATGTAGGCCACGCCCCCGCCAGCGGCAAGTGTTTCAACCCTTCACCAAATCGTTCACGGGCGTGATTTCACCTATCCGGCATTCTGCGCTACGCCTTAACCATAAGAAACATCCATCAGGAGAACGGGACCATGTTGAAAAGATTAACCATTGCCGGCCTTGTGGCTGCCAGCTTTACCGGCGCGGCCGCGCAAGAAATGCCCTACCCCGACACCATCATCGTACTGGATGTATCCAACTCAATGTGGGGCCAGATAGGCGGCATTGCAAAAATCCTGATCGCCCGTGAAGTGATCGGCGATTTGGTCACAGATCTTGAGGAAGACATCGACTTTGGCCTCATCGCCTATGGCCACCGTGCCAAGGCCGATTGTGGCGATATTGAAACCATTGTGCCCGTCGGAGACCTTGACCCTGCGGGCTTCAAAGCCGCCGTAAACAGCCTCACCCCTCAAGGCCGTACGCCACTCACCGCAGCCGTGCGCCAAGCCGCCGAGCAGCTTAATTACACCACCCGCTCTGCCCGCATCGTACTAG
>NVUX02000107.1 GCA_002402045.2 Paracoccaceae bacterium
ATTTTTCTGTAGGATGAAGGACATGCGTAGGCTCGCCACCCGATTTGAGAAACTCAGCCGGAATTTTCTCGCTATGCTGCATTTGTTTGCGATTAGACAGTGGTGCAATTGAGTCCACACCCTAGTTAAAAGGAACTGTTATAGTTATGTCTATAGGCACTAGAAAATATAGGTGGTCGACTAGATGGAAGATAATGGCAGCTTTGCGGACGCGATTGGCTTGAAGAAGAACTGGCCTCGCGAGGTTTCTAGTAGTGAAGAAATGAGTAGCGAAGGTCTCTTGGTTTGGGCAGAAGCATATTTTAGAGCTGCTGAAGGGTTATATTTAGAGCACTTTGATAGGTCAAATCCGAAATTCTATAGATCCAATTTTGCATTTTATAGTGGGCCAATAATGCAAAATGTCGGTTTGGCTACGGAGTTAGCTTTGAAGGCGCTTCTGAGTGGCGATGGCATGTCGCAAAAAGAGGTTAAGTCGTTTAGCCACAACACCTACGCGGCATATTTCAAGGCAAGACATTGTTTCGATGAAGTAAAGTTTCTCAATCTATATTTTTCGAATTCTGATCATCTAGTGGTTCCCGATGAGGTCAGAAAAAAGCTGGAGAAAGAGGGCGAGAAAGACATTGGCCACAGGTGGCGTGTGTATTTTGATCATCTGCGTGTTCTTGATAGTGTTTATCATAGGCCCTACAGAAACCGTTATGCAAAGCCCGGCCCAATTCTTTTACCCGAAGCAGAACTCATATTGATAGGAACTAAAATTATTTTGGCAGCGATGCGCGACCGAATATCTGCTTCCACGCCTAGCGCTATTGATTGAGAGTATAACGAAAATCAGCCAAACGTTCCCTGCCAACATCCCCCCTTGCCAACCCCCCGAATCGAGCCTATAGAAACAACTTCGAAGTCTGACTCCACTGGAATCGGGGTGACCTTTATGGGGCCTGCCAGTGATGTTGAAAAAAGGAATAGGCAATGAACGCCACTGATTTACGGGCTAAGACGCCTGATGAGCTTAAATCTGAGCTTGAAACGTTGAAGAAAGAATCCTTCAACCTGCGTTTTCAGGGGGCCACTGGCCAGCTGGAAAACACTTCGCGTATGCGCACGGTTCGCCGCGGCGCTGCCCGGGTAAAGACCATTTTGAACGAAAAGGCCGCGCAAGCGGCTGCTGAATAGGAGCATATCATGCCAAAGCGTATTTTGCAGGGCACTGTGACCTCCACAGCTAACACTCAAACGGTAACCGTTTCTGTTGAGCGCCGGTTTTTGCACCCTATGTACAAAAAGCCGATCCGTTCTACAAAAAAGTACCGGGCTCATGATGAGGCCGAGAAATTCAATGTTGGTGACAAAATTCGCATCGTCGAATGTGCGCCAATTTCGAAGACCAAACGCTGGACCGTGCTAGTTGACTAGCACACCAGTTTAATCGAAACCGTGGGGCCAAAACTGCAAGGTTCCACAGGTCGGGAGTAAAATTATGATCCAGATGCAGACAAACCTTGAGGTAGCTGACAATAGCGGCGCACGCCGTGTTCAGTGTATCAAGGTTCTGGGTGGCTCGAAGCGTCGTTACGCTTCTGTCGGCGACATTATTGTCGTATCGGTAAAAGAGGCCATCCCACGCGGCCGCGTGAAAAAAGGTGATGTACGTAAAGCGGTTGTTGTACGTACTAAAAAAGCGATCCAACGTGCTGATGGCACTGCGATCCAGTTTGACGGCAACGCTGCCGTAATTCTGAACACTGCGGGCGAGCCTATGGGCACCCGTATTTTTGGCCCAGTGTGCCGTGAACTTCGTGGTAAGAACTTCATGAAGATCATCTCACTCGCGCCGGAGGTGCTGTAATGGCTGCTAAACTCCGCAAAGGTGACAAGGTCATCGTGCTGACTGGCAAAGACAAAGGCAAAGAGGGTGAGATCACCCAAATGCTGGTTGCCAAGGGCAAAGCGCTGGTTTCGGGCATTAACACCGTGATCCGCCACACCAAGCAAACCCAGACATCGCAAGGTGGCCGCGTGCCACAGGAAGCTCCAATTCAGCTTTCTAACATTGCTTTGATCGACCCTAAAGATGGCGGCGCTACCCGCGTTGGCTTCAAAGACGTTGATGGCAAAAAAGTTCGTTTCGCTAAAAAATCGGGGGAAGTTATCAATGGCTGATTATACACCTCGCTATAAAGCTCTTTACGCCGACAGCATTCGTGCTGCGATGAGAGAAGAGTTTGCATATAAAAACGACATGATGATCCCTAAGCTCGAGAAAATCGTGCTGAACATGGGTGTTGGTGAAGCTGTCGCTGATAGCAAAAAGATCCGTTCGGCTGTAACCGACATGGGTTTGATTGCTGGTCAGAAGCCGGTTATCAACAAAGCACGCAACTCTATTGCTGGCTTTAAGGTTCGCGAAGACATGCCTTTGGGCTGTAAAGTGACCTTGCGTGGCGACCGGATGTTCGAATTTATGGACCGCCTCACCACCGTGGCTATGCCACGTATCCGCGACTTTCGCGGCAGCAACCCCAAGAGCTTTGACGGCCGTGGCAACTTCGCCATGGGTTTGAAAGAGCACATCGTCTTCCCTGAGATCGACTTCGATAAAGTTGATGTCATGTGGGGCATGGACATCATCATTTGCACCACCGCTAAGACCGACGGTGAAGCACGCGCATTGCTGAAGCATTTCAGCATGCCGTTCACCGAATAGGCGGGAGGAGAGACAATGGCAAAAACATCAATGGTCCAGCGTCAACTAAAGCGCGAGCGTCTTGTAGTAAAGTATGCTACGAAACGTGCTGCGTTGAAGGAAACGTCACGGAACCAAGAGCTGCCAATGGAAGAGCGCTTTAAAGCGGTTCTTGCGCTGGCTAAACTACCACGTGATAGCTCGGCTTCACGCTTGCACAGTCGCTGTTTGATCAGCGGTCGGCCTAAGGCCTACTACCGCAAGTTTCGTATGTCGCGTATTGCACTCCGTGATCTGGCCTCAAAGGGCGAGATTCCGGGCATGGTTAAATCTAGCTGGTAAAGGGAGGCTGAACAATGAATTTGAATGATCCGTTGGGCGATATGCTCACCCGTATCCGTAATGCTCAGATGCGTAATAAATCCACCTGCAAAACCCCAGCTTCCAAGCTGCGCGGTTGGGTGCTCGATGTGCTGGAATCCGAAGGCTACATCCGCGGCTACGAAGCCGGGATGGACTCTGAAGGTAAACCAGAGATCGAAATTTCGTTGAAGTATTTCGACGGCGAGCCAGTTATCAAGGAGCTGAAACGTGTTTCTACTCCCGGCCGTCGCGTTTACACCAACGTAAGTGGTATTCCAAAAGTCCGTCAGGGCCTCGGGATCGCGATTGTATCGACGCCTAAGGGCGTTATGTCTGATGCACAGGCTCGTACCGACAATGTCGGTGGCGAAGTCCTCTGCACCGTATTTTAGGAGGTTTTCATGTCAAGAATTGGTAAAAAACCTGTTGAAATGCCTGCAGGTGTATCGGCGACTTTGTCAGGGCAAAGCATTGAAGTTAAGGGGCCTAAAGGCGCGCTTAGCTTTAAGGCAACTGACGATGTAACCATCACTATTGAAGAGAACATGATTTGGATTAAGCCTCGCGGCATGTCCAAGCGCGCTCGTCAGCAGTGGGGCATGAGCCGTACTTGTATCTCTAACTTGGTGCAGGGCGTAACTGTTGGCTTCAAGAAAGAACTTGAGATCAACGGTATTGGTTATCGTGCCGCGCTGCAGGGTAGCAAGGTGCTTAAGCTAAGCTTGGGCTACTCACATGACGTGCTTTTCGACATTCCGGATGATGTAACCATCACCGTGCCGAAAAACACACATATCATCGTTGAAGGTATCAGCTCACAAGTTGTGGGTCAGGTAGCTGCAAACATTCGCGCTTGGCGCAAACCCGAACCTTACAAAGGTAAAGGCATCAAATATAAAGATGAATTTATCTTCCGTAAGGAAGGCAAGAAGAAATAAGGAGCGCGATAATGGCAAACACAAAACGACAGTTGTTTCTAAAACGCCGCATGCGCGTTCGGAACAAATTACGCAGAACGGCCGATGGTCGTCCGCGTCTATGCATCCACCGTTCGGGCAAAAACATGTCCGCACAGATCATCGACGATCTAACAGGCGTTACTTTGGCTTCGGCCTCCACGCTGGAAAAAGATTTTGGTGTTGTGGGAACAAACAATATCGAAGCATCGACCAAGATTGGCGTCGCAATTGCGGAACGCGCCAAGAAAGCCGGTGTTGAGGTTGTTTATTTTGATCGCGGAGGCTTCCTGTTTCACGGGAAAGTCAAAGCGCTCGCAGACGCTGCCCGTGAGGGCGGCCTGAAGTTCTAGGAGAGCGATCATGGCAAGAGAAGATAATAATCGCCGGGGAAAGCGTCGCGATCGCGACGAAACACCGGAATTCGCCGATCGCTTGGTAGCGATCAACCGCGTGTCGAAAACGG